>JAOUNS010000004.1 GCA_029880855.1 Gammaproteobacteria bacterium | reverse complement strand
CCAGCAATTCAACAGCTTGCCGTTTAAACTCTGCGCTGTATTGTTTTCGTTTTGTCATTGAACACCCCTCGAGACTATTGTCTCTTATTTGGAGTGTCCGTTAAACTGGGGGAAGTTCACTCTGACCTGATTACCTGAAGATGCAAGTTTCAAGTGGTCTGACCTTCTTGCATTTATATTCTATTGGTCCTTATTTCATTTTCTGATCAGGAGTATATGCCATAAAATAACATTGAACTCCGATTACAGGTTTCAAGCCTCGTTTACGTTTTATCCAATTAAAAGTCCTGACGTAATAGGAATTACTCTGCTTCTCGTATCGTCCATCATAGTAATAGTCTTTGTTGTTTCTGGAGAATATACCAACAAATGCACTGGTATTATACTTTGAGTCAATATCAAATACCTGGTTTGACCTGTCCAGTCTACAGGTAGAAGTGTTTATTGCTTGAATATTACTAAAGGTAATATTGCATTTTGATGCGTATGAGTCATCATGTTCGTATGATTCATCTGCTGAAGGTGTGTCCTTATGAATGCATGAGCCATATAATATGTACTCCTTATTTCCATCATGATCAATGTCACCATTGAAAATTATGTATCTATTCGCATGATTCCAGCTTAATTTGTAACTGTCTTTTTTGTCAATTTTATCCAGAGTTGTCACATATTTTGTGTGTCCTGCACTGCTGCTGTATTGAACGAAACTTTTTGGATTACATTTTCCAAAATATTCGTTTGATAATAATAATTCATCTCGTGACAGAACTTTTCTGGGGCTCCGGATGGATATTTTCCCATTTTTGAAATCACTTAATAAGGTTCGACAATATGCCTCATTTTTAATACCGAGTGTTTTGTGATTATATAATTCCAGAACAGGTATTAATTCTTGTAACTTTTCTTTGCAGTACGTATTTGATGCAAATAGAAGTACAATGATAGCGAATAATAACTTCATAGGCTTTCCTGACTATACTGGATGATATCCGGACACCCATCATAATATTGATAGAAACCTGAATCAATAGTGGTTTTATCTGGAATATTAACATTCATATCAAGGCAGTTAAAATAATAAAAGGCAGGGATTAAAGTTTGACCAGTCGGGTGAAGTGGTTAATAAATAATCCCTCTGAGGCGCCCCAATAAAATGGACGGTTTAATTCAGACATATTTCTCTTCATACTCGACGGGTGTCATGTAGTTCAACGATGCATGTCTGCGTTGCCTGTTATAAAACACCTCGAAGTATTCAAAGATGCTTCGCCGAGCTTCAAATTCCGGGGACAGTATCTGATGAATCTCCACTTTGTTCGTTCAATTTGCCTTGCATCACCTGCGCTCGCGACATTTTGAGACCGCTTCTAATATTCTGAGTGGCTTATATTAGAAATAATTGTTCTCTTCCCCTGTTTTTCGTACAGACGGCCAACGACTCGGTCCATTTGCCCTCGCGCTGAGGCGATTTGGTTTGTAATGCCGAATGGACCCAGGTACGGTGGGTGGCAGGCAATTTTTGTTTTCTAAATATCCAACAGATCATTAATGGTGAGACCATGAGCTTTGGCAATTTTGAAGACTTGCCAAAGCGAAACAATGGCGGAGGGATCTTGTTCCATTCGCTGGTATTGCCGTAAAGAGAGTTCAAAGTCTGCCATATCTTCTTGTGTGTATCGGCTCTCTTCCCGAAGAGCCACAATTTTCATGCGTAGTTTTTCCTGGAATTTGGAATATTCCTTAAAGTATCGAGAAGACGGATCTGGTCGCTGCATACTAATTTGAAAACCTGCTTGATTAATGCCGCCAAGCTTGGCATATTGCACTGCAAATAAACACGCCAAGCCTGGCGTATTTGGATGTGTATGCCATTGACTAGAACCATCAAAAATCCATCGAAATCAAGAGCAAGGCTTCGGAATGAGCTTGGTGGTTATTTCGAGGAATTGGCCATGCTTGAACGTCATGGCCTGGCCTTGCGCCATGCCTGTACTGAACTGACACTTGCCAATGATGATGGTATTGGCAGTGATCAATTATCTGATTTGAGACGCCGGATCAGGCAGTTGCACTGTCAGATCGTGGAATTGAGGGAGAAAATCAGTACGTTGGAAGCTTGGTTGGAATGATATGATATTAAAGGCGTATAAAACCGGGGTCAGATACAAGTATCTTCTAATATTAGAGAAAATTGTGTTCTACCCATGGTTTTTTGGTGTGCAAATCTGCCCACGAAAATATACAATCTTTAGCATCATGACCAAGATTAGCTTTCCATATAACCTTGATAGCCTTCATAAACAAGAGCTTTTTCTTCGAGAAAAGGCCATTGAGATAATACAAAGTAAGCCAAAATTATCATTACACCTTCGCGCCGTTGAGCGTGCAATGAGCTTAGCTAAGGTCGTAGTAGATTATCCGGACAATGATGAAGATTTTAAGGTAGTAAAGATGCTCAGTATAAGGATGTTCAACGCATTCGGAGCTAGCCTGACACTCATGTCTTCCGGCTATCATCAAAATGGTGGCTTGGTTATGCGTGACATACTTGAAACAGTTTTCCTCATGGATTTATTCAAAACCGATAACACAACAATTGAGCGTTGGCGTTTTGCAGATATAAAAACGCAGCGCAAAGAATTTTCACCGGTGGCAGTAAGAAAAGCTCTTGATGAGCGCGATGGAGTTCATACTATGAAACGGGCAGAGGCCTATAAGATGTTCTCAGAGCTTGCTGCACATCCAAATATGCATTCGCAACATATGCTGAAGCCAGAGAAAGGTGGGGATATTGTCACAGGCCCATTCATGGAGGAAACTACCCTTGAAGCAGGGATTTCTGAGCTGGGTAGAATTGCCATACAGGCAGGCGAAATTATGAATGCTTTTCTTCCTGAAGGATGGGATCACGATGATGTCCGTGCCAGTTTTGCGTTAATCAAGAATGAATGGATAGAAAAATTTTACAGATAGGTTTTTGATGCGGTGCTTTTTAAAAACCGGGGTTAGATACAAGTATCTTCTAATATTAGAGAAAACTGTTTTCTGGCTGCGGTTTTTATTTTTTGTATCGGAAAACGTGTACTGTCCCGGTTTTATTCTGAATTAAACCGTCCGTTTTATTGGGAGAAGCTCAGTCTGTCCCCTATTACCAATTTTTCCCCAGTTTCCGCTAGCTCATTTATGCTCGTTGCTGAATAGACTGCACAAGTCCTTGATATTGTTCTATACCAATTTCTTCGATATATTTTTTAATTGCAATAGTTCTAAAATAATCTGGAAGTGTATTGGCTGCTTCCGATAATTCCGCTGTTAGTTTATGGTGATTTTGTATCGACCTTTGCGCTATTTCATTATCAATATTAATATTAAATTCAGTATTTAAATATTCTTTGACTGCATTGTATTGGTATACTTCTTTTTCTGGGGGCATTGTGCCTGGGAAAGAAAATATTCCATTAGCTTCATCCGGTCCAATATCTGCGTCACGGATTGCAATGCTATTTTTTCCAATTCTTGTCATTAGAAGCACTGCGTTTCTTACTGCTTTAGTATCACCAACTTCCTCTATATTTATTGCGCGTAACAAACCATTGTCTATATTTCTTATCATTTCAGTGATCAATAATTTTGCAAAGTCATCTTCTACAAAAACAACTAAATCTCGCTGGTGTCCGAGAGAGAGCAATGCACGCGCACGGGTTGATGAAAGACCTTTATATACAGCGACACCATGGATATCTCTATGTAGCAATAGGCGCGATTCACTTGGCAAAGCATGTAAAATTCTATCAGAATGAGTTGATAATATTATTTGATGATGGCGTCGAAATGTAACATCGAGAAGGTATTTTGCCAATTCATGCTGTGCATGTTCATGTAGTGATGTTTCTGGTTCTTCAATAACAAACAAGCTTTGTTCAGGGGAATTTTCTAATAGGTCAACTAAATAGAGAGTTCGTCCTTCACCAAAACCCATATTATTTTCTGAATATTGGTGCCCAAATCGTTCGGCAATCCCAAGCTCACCAGATTTTCTACCATGTTGAACACCTTGGAAATGTAGGTCATCATATTGTTGCCCTAGAATACGACCGACCAAAACTTTTATATCATCAGGTATCGGCCGTTGGTTGGTTAATACCATTGAATTACCCCTATATATACTTGCATCCTTTCTTTCTACCTTTGGTATATAAATTGTAAACCCAACGTAGAAGCATTTTCTTTCTGGTTGGCGCTTGTAGCCTGACCATTCTGAGTTAGCTCGTTTCACTGTGAGTTCTTGAGGAGCTATAGGGTCGTCTGTTTCGTAGATAAACTTAATAGATGAGTTTTGATTGAACGGATTTGGGTCTGCAACAGAAGCCGGAAAAAAATCCCTGACGTAAAATCTCTTATATTCAGTCGCAATTACACAATTAAAGGGGACGGAGGGATTATTTCTTAACCAGTCGGCAGAACTGTACATTATTTAATCCCTCCGTCCCCTTTAATTCAGTGACGACTTCGACCCCTTTTATGAAATCATGCCCTCTGCAACGTGTCGTGCTCCATGCTGCTGCTATGCTTGAGTCCTGTCTCACAGACAAAGAGAGAAAACCATAAATACATCCCTGGTAATGAAGCCGGAATTGAACTGGGAATTGGAATTCTTGAATAGGCGCACTGTGCCCAGTGATTATATTACCGATTTTATCAGGTTGACATGAGGAATATACCCTTGTATTAATAGCAAACGTGTAGACGCTTGATCCAAACAATACAAATAGCAATGAATACAGTGGATGTATTTTTTTCGATACTTTTCATCAGGGAGGTGAATGATGCTGGATCTGCGGAACCATACCCCTTTGACAACCGGAATGGTCCCGGCCCTCGACCAATCAGGCTGCAGCTATGCGGTAGTGATAATTAAGGGGGAATTTGATATCCGGCACCGCTCTCTTCTGCGGTTGTCTGATGCACAACAACCAGTCTTGCTTGCCGATGAATATCATGGTGAACCCGGCAAATCCAGCATTAAATACGAAGCCGACACCTCACGGAAGAAGCAGGCAACAGATATTATTCTCAACGGCCATGCCTATACCCCACACAACCGGCCTGCGTCATCGGTAGATGTGAGCCTGCAATTCGGTAATCGGTCTAAGTCGCGACGCGTATTCGGTGACCGTTTCTGGGAAAAGTCACTGATTGGTTGGCAGGCAAGTCCGCCGGTGCGGTTTACCAAAATGCCCCTGCGCTATGAATATGCCTACGGCGGGGTCGACGAGTCCAGAGAGGAGCAGGGTGGGCCAACCTTCCTCGCCACCAATCCGGTAGGCAAAGGTTTTATTGGTCCAAAGTGCAAACCCTCTGAAGGATTGCCTCTACCCAATATCGAAGATCCGGCAGCCCTTATCCAGGATTGGGAGCAGAGGCCAGTCCCTGTAGGCTTTGGTTCGATTGCACGCAACTGGCAACCTCGGCTCGGACTGGCCGGAACCTATGATGAACAATGGCAAAAAAAACGCCTGCCGTTGTTACCACTGGATTTTGATGATCGTTATTTTAACAGTGCTCATCCCGACTTTATTGCCCAGACTGCATTACCGGCCGACGAATCCTTTCACCTGACAAATCTTACCGAATCGGGAGAATTGACATTTCAGCTTCCGGCGATACGCCTTGCTGTACTGGTTTCCATAAAAGGTCGCACCCAATCATATAGACCAACACTGGATACCCTCGTTATTGAGCCGGATGAGCAACGCGTGCTCTTGACCTGGCGTGCTACGGTACCTTGCTCCAGACAATTCTTGTATATAGACAGCATTACAGTGAAAGGGAAAGTTTGACTATGTCCGGCTCGACTGAAGAGATCGCCATTACCGCGCTGGGTGTTATCTCACCGGTCGGCGCCAATGCAGAGATGACCTGCGCCTGTATTCGGGCCGGACTTATGCATATAACTCGACACGAACACTATGAATGTCTACCGATGGAAACTGAGCAAGATGAGCCCTTGCCACTGTTCGCTTCTTTTGTGCCAACTCTTGAGCCTTATCTCGACGGCCCAGAGCGCCTTTATCAATTATGCATTCCGGCACTGTCCGATTTGTTTAACAATGGTCGCTTTAACCAACTTGATACCAACAGGGGCGGCTTGTTCCTCGCCTTGCCGCAACTGGATGATGTCGTGCGTGAATGGCATCTGGAGGCAGATTTTATTTCTGAGCTGTGTCAACGCATGGGTTTGCCCGGATTTAGGGCATCAAAAATCGATCAGACCGGTCGCGCCGGTGTCTTTTCACTTATCGCCGAGGCCGGCAAGCTGTTAACAGGCGGTGAACTGGATTACTGCATCGTCGGCGGAGTGGATAGCTGGCTGGTCGATCAAAGGCTTGGATTAATGGATGAGGCCTGGCGTATTAAAAGTGATCGCAATGTGGATGGGTTTATTCCCGGCGAGGCGGCGGCCATGCTGTTACTCGAGACGGTTGATCATGCCCGTCAACGCGGAATACCGGTATTGAGTTGTATCGGTGCTATTGGCAGTGGTACAGAGCCGGAGACGATCAACTCCAATACAGAGAGCAGCGGTGAGGGATTGGCGACGGCCATCAGCACTATTTTGGAAATGCAGACAGAAAATCGCAGCTTCGATGCTGTGTATTGTGATTTGAATGGCGAGAGCTACAGCGCCTTTGAATGGGGTTTGATGTTGTCACGGTTGGGCGACTCCTTTGCAGATATCAAACAACTCATCCATCCTGCCGAGAATTGCGGTGATATTGGCGCCGCCAGTGGTGGATTGTTATTGGCCTGTGCCAGCAAGGCCTTTGAAAAAGGATACAACCAGGGCAATGCGGCACTGTTATGGACCGCATCGGACGGCGGCCAACGAATGGCCCTGACCCTGCATAGCGGTCATGGATAAGAGGAGAGTGACAAATGAGCGCAACAATCAACGTTAACAAGCGTACGGTGGTTCACAAGGGCAGCAATGGCATCGCCACGGCCTTTCCTGATGTTTGCAAGACTCCCACACCGGGTGGACCGGTACCTGTACCCTATCCGAATATTGCCCAATCCACCGATACTGCCAAGGGCAGTAAAAACGTCAAGATGGATGGTAATCCGATTATGCTCAAGGATTCCAATTTCTCCACCAGTACCGGCGATGAACCGGGTTCTGCCGGTGGTGTGGTGTCCGGCAAAACCAAGGGCAAGGCTGAATACATCAACTACTCCTTTGATGTAAAGGTGGAAGGCAAAAATGTACCTCGTTTGGCGGATATGATGGTGCAAAACAAGGGCTCGGCCGCCAATACGCCACCCATGCCGGAGGTACAACCGCCTTTGGTGGTCATCGAATCACCGGCCCAGGACCAGCAGGCCGAATGCATGGAGTGCGCCGCGCAAAACGGGACTCCCTTTGTGGGCAGCGCGGTTTGATAAAGGGAATGTAATAAAGGATTGAAAAAGCCCAAATGGACCTCTCAAGAACAGAACAGATCCATCAACAGCTGTGGCCGGCAGGACAACCGGTAAACTCGCGCCGTGTTTTTGCGGTGCTTGATGGCGCCCGTGACGAAAAAATCGAACCCATGGTGCGCAAGAGCAAACTGCCCCATGACTGTCTCTATTACGAACCCCTGACCGACAAGCTGCGTGCAGCGGCACCGCATATTATTGAACTTGCCCCGGAGGCAGTATTTACCAAACGACTTATCGAAGCAGCATGGGGCAAAAGCTGGGGGATATTTCTTATTACTGAACCCGCCAAACCATTATTCGCCGTAAAACAAAACTGCCGCAAATTGACCATGGTGGAATCCCCTGACGGTCAACGTCTGCTGTTTCGATACTACGACCCGCGTGTCATGAGAGTCTACCTGGCAACCTGTACACCGGAAGAGTTACAGGCGGTGTTTGGGCCGGTCAGCAGGATCATGATGGAAGGGGAAACAGCAACCGAGTTACTGCAATTCAGTAATACCAATACTGGCTGCAATATAACAACACATCAATTTCAGGGATAAGAGTAACAGGATATTACTAATTTTGGAGTGTAATAATGCTCAGGATACGTAAGGAACAGATTCAGGCTTTCGAGATTGCAGCTTTGCACAATTTTGAAAACGAGATGGTAGAGCATAGCCGAAATTTCACGCCAAAGCTGTGTGAGGTGTTGGGAGAGGAAAAACTTCGCATCGCAATAAAGCATGCCATGTCAAGAGCGTCTGAATATGGTTTTACAAATCGTGGCCCAATCCGTCTTTATATAGAAATGACGTATTTGTTTGGCAGTGATTTCGATACTGATCCACAATACCCGATCTTTAATCTGATACTAAACGAAGATAATGATCAGATGGTAAGGGCGGAAAAATTACATAATGAAATAACAACCTATTTGGCGGATATAGCAGGACCAAATGCTGAAAATGTATTCAGCGCATTGGAATCAGTGGCATCATTTTCCAGGAAGCCAATGAACTTGTCATCCGAGAGATTTCATAATGAAATTAAACAGGAATTGGTCATGGCTTTTCCAAAAAAAACCGAATATGTAGGGGATGATGGATTAAATAAACTGATTGATAATGGACGTAAATTGGCGAAAAAATATGAATTTCCGGAAATAAGGGGGGATACCCTTTTGATTATCTTAATGTTTGCTTTTGGTCATGGATGTACAAATGATCCCCTCTATCCATGGATTCGAAATACATTGATTGATAAACGAATTCAGGATTCAGTTTCCAGGGCTGCACGATTGGAGAAAAAAGCTCTTACCTGGCTCGATCATGTACTTTCGGCACCCCGCAATGAGGCGAGATTATGACAAAAAACTGTAACTCTACTCCGCCTACTGCAGGTCATGGTGGAGCACCTGCATCGGGTACTTGTACGTCTTGTGTAAGTGTCGTTATTAAAAGTGGCACAGGTACCGGTGCCCCCTGTACTCTGGTCCAGAAAGGCAAAATATCAAAGTTCAAGGCGGAAGGAATTCCTTCTGGAGGAACATTTAAGTGGACAGTTACCGGAAATGTTTCAATTAACGGTTCAAATAGCAGTCAGATTGTTGAAGTTAAAGGTAATACTACGAGCTCTAACCTGAACGATAGCGAGCTTTCTATTGAATATAAGCATAATGGGAATACGGCAACTTTTACAATTCGATTAACTGTTGTAGATGTCAAGAAAATAACCGCAACTGTAAAAGCCACGCCAGCTCGTACTGCAAGGGCAGGTACACCTGCACCTGGCGACCACCAGTTCGTAAGCACTGAAACCACTGAAACATGGGCGGCAAACAAAACTCTGGTTTTGATTCGCGCAGATCTCCAGGAAGTGGAGCTGGAAGTTGATGTTGACCCGGCTGCGGTAGCAATTTCCTGGGATGCTGTACGTGCTTCAGATGATCATGCAAGCCTTGGAACAGGAAAGCCGCGTATAACAAGAGATCCTGCCAACAATAAAAAAGCCAGGCTCAAAACCGATGAAACAGGATCTTTTTCTATCAGGGCATTTGGTGATTGTTCTGGTATAAATAAATTCAGGGATGGAGCACCGTTTCTTTTAATGCCGATCGTCATGGTTCGGCCAACATTGGTTGCGGATAACAGTGTGACGCATGTTGGTCATGTTGTTGGGGGCGTTGGCGGCGGTTCTTTTGGTGTCAGGACAGGCTCTTTTAATATTGGTGCACCAGCGACAGAAGCAATACACATGAACGCAACAGTAGATGTTGTTAGTGGTGGTGCCGATGGCCGAAGATTACTGGACAGGGTTTTTGCCGGCTGGATCAACAATGAATCGCAGAATGAGAATATTATAGGGAATTATAATGGTGGACACAGCAGGTTCAGCATATTTGCCAGTAATGGTGGAGTTGCAACCGGAGCCGGTCATACATTTTTACCGGCAAATCCCGCCCCCGTTCTTGTTGCCCCTCCGTTGCTCGATAGTGGACGTCCAAGTGCAGGTACTGGCGGGGATACAGCAACGTTAACTTCGAGCCGTATCAGGTCCAGGACCAACAGGCCACAGGGTCAGCGCTGGATAGTTGAAGCAATTGATAGTCCCGGCGACTCTGCTCCCCTAATTCACCCGGCTCATGCAACAAGGCTCAACAGATACCATTTTGAATTGTTTTTTTCTGCATACCTTAGTTTCTGGACCAATAAATCAGGTGTTTCGACGGCTAATGCGGACCCGGCAAACCGTGTATATGCAGTTCTACGATCATATAATTGGAGAATGCAGGGTGAGTGGACTATAAATCATGCAAACATCGTCAGTGTAGCAACACCCATGAGCGTTACTATCTCTGGTCAATCCACCCACAATCCTTTGCAGGAGAATCATAATGCCGCCTGTGAAGTTCGTCCACCAACAGGTCTGAGTTTGCTGGCAAATGATGGAAGAGTATAGGTATGAAAAATGTTAGTATCGATAGTATATATATACTGCTGGTGCTCTTCGGATTTTCTATGGCCTTGACTAAGGAGGTAAAGGCTTTGAATAACAATATAATCACGTCAGAAATAAGTGGCTATGCTGTGATATTGCTAGTGGAAGTAAAGCAAGCATCACCCATGAAATGGGAAGATGATCATGGTAATGAATTGAATGAACAACGTAAAGTATATATGTCGTTAAAACTTGTAAAACAATTTAAGGGGCCAAAGTTGCGGGAACAAAATCAATCCTTCGAGATATATGTGATTCAATTTCGGCCGAAAAACGGCAGGTTTTCCGGCAACTATGGCCCATGGTCAAACTATGACTTTGACGGAAACAAACAGATCCTTTTATTTTGTAAACAGCAAGACTCCAGAGAACCATTAGACACTACTATTGCACAGGGCTGTGAATTGATGATCCAGGAACCTGATCATGCTTACCCACATGCGATAGAAGATATTAAAAAACTTTATTCACTAACCAAACTGACCGATTACCCAAATATCCTCATGTCAGATAAACTACAGAAAGACATATTCAATATCAGGAATCAGATTGGACCTTTGATGGCCCGGTTTTTAATCGAGCAATATACGGCAATCGGGCACTCAAACTATGAATTTTTTATAAGACTATTGAGTAATCCTGATACAGCTGCCATGTTCAGGCATATTGTTATGTCTCATTTTGTTGATGGATTAATGTTATCAGACGATATTCAAATAGATGTCAGGTTGCAATTAGTGCGAGCTATGGCCAATATAATGAGTGAACCGGAAGATTTGGTGAAAGTGCTTCAGGAAAGTATTACGCAAGCATATTTTTATTCTGTTGTGTTTGGGCCTGTAGCGAAACCGTATTTCCCGGCATCCAGAGTTTTTCCGGATCAAAATGAAAGAAAATTGTATGCTTCTCTGATAATCAAACATGTTATGGATAATGATAAAAAAAAGCACCTTGAAAAATGGTTTGTAACAGATTAATATTTTTGGCTGGAATTTTAACAAAAATATTTGCGAATGTGGTTTGTGTACTTTTGACGAGAAAAAAGTACCTCGGCCGTTAGTCCGAGAACCGACATCAAATTACAGTGACGCTATTGCGATACAAGGTATAGAAATTTAACAACTAACCGAGAAGTCTGGATTCCGGCCTGTGTCGGAATGACGATAATAAGATGATGCAGGTAATAAAAAAGCGCCTTGCGGCGCTTTTCTTGTTTCTGGCATCAGGCGTTGATTAAACCGTCTGGTAATACAAATTCTGCGGATGATTCGCCTGGGCGAAGAAGAACCAGCGTTCTGCGAGCAGGCCGATGTACATGACGACAAAGGCGGTGAGCAGCATAGCGGTGCTTTTGTCGTTCATGCCGATCCAGAGCAGGATGAACGGGATGGGGCCGACCAGAGCCATGAAGATCCATTTCATGTTTTTCATGAAGGCGAGGCTCAAGTGATGATGGGGTCAGGTCTTGCATTGCCACATGAGTTTTGACCTGCAAATCAGAGAGTGTTATAAAACTATCAGAACACCTGTGGAACGGGTGTATAAAAAATAATCAGCAAAAGGAGTTGCTGCCATGTCAAGACCTCTGCGTCTGGAAATCCCCGGTGGTATTTACCACGTCACTTCTCGCGGTAATCGACGAGAAGCAATCTATCTAAATGAGAGAGATTTTGAAGGTTTCATCACGCTTTTAGGTGAAATATGCGACAAGTATAATTGGCGTTGTCATGCATTTTGCCTTATGACGAATCATTATCACCTGGTTATTGAGACACCGGTTGCAAATCTTTCAAGAGGGATGCGGCAATTAAATGGTGTCTATACACAGCGATTCAACCGCAGTCATGGCCGGGTGGGGCATGTATTCCAGGGACGTTATAAGTCAATTCTGGTCCAGGCTGAAACCTATCTGTTGGAATTGGCCCGATACGTCGTCCTGAATCCTGTCAGGGCACAGATGGTCAAAACAGCAGGGCAATGGCCATGGAGCAGCTATCGTTACATGATCGGCAAGGAAACCAGCGCATCATGGCTTCAAACTGATTATTTACTCCAGCAATTCTCTTCCAGTCGAACTCAAGCACAACAAAGCTATATACGCTTTATCGCAGAAGGGAAAAATCAACCATCAGTATGGACACACCTGCGACAGCAGATTTACCTGGGCGATGAAAACTTTGTAAGTCGAATGCAGCAAAGGATTGATACGGCATCAGACTTGCTGGAAGTCCCTCTGGCACAGAAACGTGAGGTAGCACGACCACTTTGCGATTATATGGAAGAATTTGGTGATAAACATCGGGCAATACAAGTTGCCTACGGAACAGGTAGATACACACTAAAAGAGATAGCAGATTATATTGGTTGCCATTACAGCACAGTGAGCCGAATTGTTAATCCAAAATCACAGGAATGATGTGGCAGTGCAAGACCTGACCCCGTTGTCCCCATGACCCCGTTGTCCCGTTATTTGTTGTTATTTGTTGTCCAGACAATGGTGAAGGGGTTTTGCTTGTCTTTATGGACTTTTAAGACGTGTGTCTATTTTGTTTTTTGTGTTTAATTCAAATGCTGCTTCAAGCCCTAGCTTTACAATTTTTTTATTCTTGCTTATGACTGATAATTCATCTTCAATCCTTTTAACAATATATTGACCTCCACAGTCGTCTATTAAATTCCTAAATATAAATTCTGCCGCACTACTCTTCGCAATAGGCTTGGTTACTACGACTTCATCATTTATAGTAAATTTATGATCTTTATCTGTTAATTCTACCCCTATATTTCCACTTGAGAAATCAACTAGCTTACCAGAAACCTTGCAATTGTTATTTTCAATTTCTATCTGATACTTGTTTTTGGTATGACATTTTTGTCGAATATGCATTCTTTCATACTTCTTTGTCTCTGATAGAGATTTACACACATGTTCAAACCATGAGCCACGTTCCATAATAATCTTTTTAAGCGCCCCGACTTTACCAACATCTCTGTATCCTGCGTGAAACATATCAATATTAGAAGTGCTCCATGTCTTATTAAAGTGATCTTCAAGTATTTCATAGGTGTCTGAGTTTGATGTGTTAAGGAATTTATATACGGGCATAGCTGCACCAAAACATCTGTTCTCTTTATGGCTTTCAATATATCTATCACAGGTGCCTAATGTATAAGGTTGAAAATATACAGCATTATCAACAACAACCATCCAGCATGTAGGCATATGAGCATAAAATTTTACTGACGATGTTAAATTAGGCATATTTTTAAGTTTTCCAATGCTATCCGAAAAATCTTTATACATTCTTGTATCAAAATACCTATTCAACTCAAACTCACAATTTCTATTGTCTTCAATAATCTTATCCCGATCTTCTTCATTACTTTCTACCAAGGAGCGATATATAGCTGGACTTCTAAGTGCATCTAGCATCAAGACTTTGACAGTGTAACTGGGCTTGTCACTAATCTTTGACGCTAGTATTTCCGACAAGTTTTTTATACTAATATCCTCAGAAAATGATACACCAAGTAAATAAACTCGATATTCACTATTAATTATAGAATTCAGAATATCGTCTTTCGCTGATCTTCGATCCTTGTAAATTTTAAACAATCCGCAATTTGAAGCATCGTTAAATATAATTGAAATTTTTTTAATTTCATCTAATTTACTAGAAAGATCCTCATTAAATGAGGATAAAGAGCTTTTTTGATCTTCTAATATATCCTCAACCCAATTCTCGAATTTACGATGCAGATATATCCTCTCCAAAAAACCAAAAATCAGCATCACTATAATAAGGAGAACAATATGCTGCATTTCCGATGGTACTTTCATATACACATATGTACATATAGAAATGGTCACTAACAAAATGAGAAAATTAACAACAAGATTTCTCAACACATTGGATGGTTTGGATGAATTATTGCCCATAACAACCTCGCTAAGTCAACCGGTTAAGTTTAATATATGTATTTGTATCACTTATGTCACATTTATGGGATCAGAACACATTTCGACAAACTGGCATATGAAGGATCACTGGCTATATCTTGTGCAAATTCGAACGACGATTCTTTGTCATAGATAGATTTAAGTTAAACATACATTTCGATTGGTTTCAAATTGCCTAGTGCACTCCACTATACCTTTCTATGAAACAAATAAATAAGACACCGAATGAAAACTTTTTTCCTGCAGTTTTTATACCTAAAATAAACAGTTCAAACGGCGAACGAATAATTGGTCATCCATCTTAATTTTCTGAAACTGCCGGGCCGGAAGCCGACTTATCGAGACACCCATCCTAATACGCCAAACCTAATACGTACGAGCAGTCCAATGCTAAGCGTGGCAAAAGAAGCACTCATCCTTCAAAATCTGAATAAATTCTATATTCTGATGAGATTTAGAATCAATCAAAGAAAATGTGATTTATTTTTGACCAAAGTATATTGAATGACTAACATTGACTGAATAATAATAAGGAAATATTTGCCATCAATTGAGATGTGGAATATTCTATCTCAAGCAATATACTCAATTTGCTTTCGATATCTTGAAGTTTTGAGGCACTAAACTTCCACCCATCTATTTAATAGAACAGTCGAACATGGAGGAGAAAAATGACAATCCTGAATGAAGAGTTTCTAATTTTCCCTGAAGAAGTCCATCGTATGGGCAATTCCAATTCACACAGATTAACAAAAATTAAAGTCGGAGAAGTAGATACATACATTATTAACGGTGTTACGATGATCAGAGCTAATGGTAAAGGGGTTAGCTTATATACATTGGAAAAAGTTTTGGAGAAAGGTCTTACCGGATTTGCATGGCGGTTTAAGAAAAATACCCAGGTCGTTGCTAATCTAAAATTAGTCAATGATGAGCCAGGCCACTATATGCTATGTCCAATAAAAAATATGCCGTTAGATGAATATAAAGGCTTGCTTGAGAACATGGGTGTGAGCTCTGCGAAATATATTAAAGTCAAAGAAGGTGGGAAAATTCAATTGGTGTAAATTATGAAATCAACTGTAAAATCAATTACTCTGGAGTTAACTGAAGGGAATGCACGATATACATTACATGCATTAAGAGAGCTTGAGTCACAATGCAGAAAAGTTATTGATGACGAAAATGCTGATGAGGATGAACAGGCGGATTGTGCTGAAGATATCATGCAAATTTCGCTTGTTTATGACAAACTGGAAAAACTGGCGGTGAAAGAGTTTGGTGAGGGTGTTCTGGTTTGTTCCCATGACACGTTATGAGATAAAAGAAAATAAAAAGAACGTCGTTTGGCGCTTTTTGTTTTTTTTCGCCCCTCCCTCACCCTCCCCCGTCGGGGGATGTGATTATTTGAATAAAAAAGCGCCCGCAGGCGCTTGTTTTTATTCCCCTCACCCCAGCCCTCTCCCTGAGGGAGAGGGGATAGAGAAAGGTCACACCGTCTGGTAATATAAATTCTGCGGATGATTCGCCTGTGCAAAGAAGAACCAGCGTTCTGCGAGCAGGCCGATGTACATGACGACAAAGGCGGTGAGCAGCATAGCGGTGCTTTTGTCGTTCATGCCGATCCAGAGCAGGATGAACGGGATGGGGCCGACCAGTGCCATGAAGATCCATTTCATGTTTTTCATGAAGGCGAGGCTCATGTGGTGGAAGAAGTCGCGGGTGTTGACGGAGCCGCCCATGAAGCCCATGGATTTCTGTTTAATCCTGGTGTGCCGTATGCCGATGGCGGTTTGCATGGTGGATTTGTATTTGATGCGGGCGTTGCGGATCAGGCTGGCCAGTCGGGTGATGAAGACGGCGCTCATGATGATCATGGTCCAGATGCCGTAGAAGCCCATCAGGTCCGGGGCGCTGACGCTGGCAAAGGCGGTCATGAGCAGGAAGCCTGAGGCGGTGCCGAACAGGGTGTAGTTGATCACGGTCAGGGGGCTGTACCACTCCTGCAGGAAACGCAGGCAGGCATAGATCATGCCGGTGCAAAGGAACAGGGCAAAGGTGGACAGCATGCCCAGCGTGGCGACGATCAGGGTCAGTGACAGTTTCGCGCCCTTGTCAGTGGTGAGGAGTACCATATCCCAGCCGAAGTGATGCATCACACCATAGACGAAGACCAGACCCATCAGGATCGGCAGGGCGATGACTTCCCGTGACAGCCATGAAGTGCGCCACTGACTCGCTGCACGCCAGGCCCGTTCCGGGTGACCCAGGTGGAAGAAAGAGGAAATCAGACCACCGATCAAAAACAGCAGGGCGATAATAGCGCCGTTACCATAAAACGTGGCGCTGCTTTGCGTGGGCAACAACTCCACCGCAGAATAACTCTGACCGGTAAACAGGGCCAGGAACACACCCTGACCAACACCGATTAAGGTGGTTAAGAAAATTACGCTAAATGCGGGATGCATGGTGCTAATACTCCAAACTTTTTTTCAACACAGAGGCGCGGAGGACACAGAGGACGCGGAGATTTTAAAATTAAAATTCTCTGTGTTCTCTGCGAACTCTGTGTCTCTGCGTTGGGGTGTAAACAATGTCATTACCATGAAGTCGAATCGTCCAGAGTCGGTGCGTCGATCGGGCCGCTCGGTCCGCGCTGTTCTTTCTTCAGCGGGTTGTCGGCACGTTGCAATTCATCCTCGTGGATGTGTTTGCGGGTCTTGCGACGCGGCAGGTAGTGGTTGGACGGTTTGGTACCCCATTCCGGCATCAACTGATAACCGCCTTCTTCACGGATGGTAACGGAGATCGGTGATTCCGGATCGTGAACGTCACCGAACAGGCGCGCTGATGTCGGGCAGGCCAGCACACAGGCCGGTTTGCGTTCTTCTTCAGGGAAGGCTTCGTTGTAGATACGATCCACACACAGGGTGCATTTCTTCATCACCTTTTGGTGTTCGTCGATTTCACGCACACCGTAAGGGCAGGCCCAGGAGCAGTAACGGCAACCGATACACTTGTCGTAGTCCACCAGCACGATACCGTCTTCTTCGCGTTTGTAACTGGCGCCCGTCGGGCAGACCGGTACGCAGGGTGGATCTTCACAGTGCAGACAGCTCTTCGGGAAGTGCAGGGTCTCGGTGTGGGGAAACTCACCGATTTCGTAGGTCTGCACACGGTTGAAGAAGGTCCCGGTGGGGTCCTTGCCGTAAGGATTGTCATCGGACATGGCACCGGCCGGACCGGAGGTGTTCCACTCCTTGCAACTGGTCACACAGGCGTGACAGCCGACACAGACATTCAAGTCGATTACTAACGCTAGTTGGGTCATATCGCTTTACTCATATAATAAATCTTCAACGCAGAGTCGCAGAGGACGCCGAGATCGCAGAGAAATTACATACAAAAACCTCTGTGTTCTCTGCGGCTTCGTGTCTCTGCGTTGTCTTTTTGGCATTTTATCCATAACTGTTTCAACGCAGAGCCGCAGAGGACGCCGAGATCGCAGAGCAATAAAAATTAATATTCTCTGTGTTCTCTGCGACTCTGTGCCTCTGCGTTGTCATTTCTTATCCGTTTTTCTGCCCGGTAAACAACCCGGCAAAGAAGGCTTGCCATTTCTTTGTTTTGCCTGTGCCCGGTAGTGCCGGCATGGCGTCGAACTGCGGATAACTGACTTTGTCGTCGTTATCGCCGGCTTTGTAGATACGGACGCGTACGTCATACCAGCCGGCCTGTCCGGTCAGTGGATCGGAGTTGGAGACGTGCTCACCGGCATCATGGGAAGGCAGTTCTTCCGAGATCAAATGGTTGAGCAGGAAGCCTTTTTCCGATTCATTGGCGTTGTCATCCAGACGCCAGGCGCCTTTGGATTTGCCGATGGCGTTCCAGGTCCAGATGGTGCCCGGTTCGACGGCTTCAGTGTAGCGGCACAGACAACGTACCTTGCCATGCATGGATTCGGCCCACATCCAGCCGCCATCCTCGATACCGGCCTTTTGTGCCGTTTTCGGATGCACATACATAAAGTTATAGGTGTGGATCTGCCGCAGCCAGGCGTTCTGTGAATCCCAGGAGTGGTACATGGCCATGGGGCGCTGGGTGATCGCATTGAGCGGGTACTTGTGCTTGTCGGTCAGTTGCGCTTCCAGTGGTTCAAAGTAGAAGGGCAGCGGATCGAAATAGGTTTCCACACGCTTGCGCAGATGTTCCGGCGGCTGTTTGCCTTCGGTCTTGCCCTGGGCGGCGAGGCGGAACTTCATCAACACTTCCGAATAGATGTGAATGTTGATGGGCTCGGCGAAGCGCATCAGGCGATGTTCCTGGGCCCACTTCAGATAGCCGCGGTTCCAGTTACGCATGTACTGGTAGGACTTGGGCAGATGGTAGTGATAGACGCAATTGTTCTTCTCGTACATCTCCCACTGATTGGGGTTTGGCTCGCCCTTCATGAACTTCTCGCCACCCTTGCCGCGCCAGCCGGCCAGGAAGCCGATGCCGGAACCGGGTTCGGTCTCGTAGTTGACGATGAAGTCGGGGTAGTCGCGGTACTTGCGCTTGCCGTTCTGATCGACAAAGGCGGGCAGTTTGAGGCGAGAGCCCATCTCGATGAGCACTTCCTGGAAGGGTTTGCACTCGCCCTTGGGCGGTACCACCGGAATACGCACCGAGTCCACCGGGCCATCGTATTCGGAAATGGGGCGGTCCAGCATGGACATGACGTCGTGGCGTTCCAGATAGGTGGTGTCCGGCAGGATCAGGTCCGCGTAGGCGCTCATTTCCGACTGGAAGGCGTCGGCCACGATGATGAACGGGATTTTATATTCGCCGTTCTCGTCGCGATCATTCAGCATCTTGCGTACTTCTGCCGTATTCATGCTCGAGTTCCACGCCATGTTGGCCATGAAGATCAGCAGGGTGTCGATCTTGTAGGGATCGCCGCGCCAGGCATTGGTGATGGCATTGTGCATCAGGCCGTGGGCCGAAAGGGGGAATTCCCAGCTGAAGCCCTTGTCGATGCGGATCGGGTTGCCGGCGTCATCCACGAACAGATCATTCGGGTCGGCCGGCCAGCCCAGCGGCATGCCGCCCAGCGGGGTGTTGGGTTTGACACCGTGAATGCTGTTGGGGGTCTTGGCGCAGGGCGGGATCGGCCGCGGGAAGGGGGCCTTGTGGCGGAAACCGCCGGGACGATCAATGGTGCCCAGTACGGTCATCAGGATCGACATGGCGCGGATGGTCTGGAAGCCGTTGGAGTGGGCCGCCGTGCCGCGCATGGAGTGGAAGGCCACCGGGTTACCGATAATGGTGTCGTGGTCCTTGCCCCAGGCGTCGGTCCAGGCGATGGGCAGTTCGATTTTTTCGTCACGGGCGGTGATGCCCATTTCATAGGCCAGCCGCTTGATGGTGGCGGCCGGGATGCCGGTGACGCTCTCGGCCCATTCCGGGGTGTATTGGTCGGTGCGTTCTTTCAGCAACTGGAAAGAGGGCTTGGCGCTGCGGCCGTCACCCAGTTTGAATTCACCCAGCAGACGCGGATCGCAACCCTCGGTCCGGGAGTGCACCGGTTTGTCCTGGTGGCGATCCCACCAGACCCGATCCTGAGGGTCAAAACAGTGGGGGTCGAGGGGGATGTCGGTACGGACAAACAGCCCAAAGTCATCGGACGCTTCGTCAGTACTCACCAACTCCGCCGCATTGGTGTATTGCACCAGGAATTCGCGGTCATACAGACCGGTGCGGATCAACTCATGGATCAGGGCCAGCATCAGGGCGCCGTCAGTGCCGGGCTTGATGGGCACCCACTCGTCGGCAATGGCCGAGTAGCCGGTACGTACCGGATTGATGGAGATAAACCGGCCGCCGTTGCGTTTGAATTTGGACAGTTCAATCTTCATCGGGTTGGAGTGATGGTCCTCGGCGGTGCCGATCATCACGAACAGCTTGGCGCGCTCCAGGTCGGGGCCGCCGAACTCCCAGAAGGAGCCGCCGATGGTGTAGATCATGCCCGTAGCCATATTCACTGAGCAGAAGCCGCCGTGGGCGGCATAGTTCGGGGTGCCGAACTGTTTGGCGAACAGGCCGGTGAGGGCCTGCATCTGGTCACGACCGGTAAACAGGGCGAATTTCTTGGGGTCGGTGGCGCGCAGGTGAGCCAGACGCTCTTCCATGATGCCGAAGGCCTCATCCCAGGAAATCTCTTCGAATTGGGCATCGCCACGCAGTGCATCCGGCTTGCGGCGCAGGGGTTTGGTCAGGCGGGCCGGGGAATACTGTTTCATAATCCCGGAGGCGCCCTTGGCGCAGATCACGCCCTTGTTGAGGGGGTGTTCCGGGTTACCCTGGATATAACGCACTTCGCCGTCACGCAGCGTGACACGAATGCCGCAGCGGCAGGCGCACATATAGCAGGTCGTATTCTTGACTTCGATACGGCCACTGTCAGTGGCGGTTGCGTTGTGTATTGCTGACATAGGATCAGAACCTTCTGTAGACCTTGAGCGATTGGGTAGGGTATCGGATTATAGGAAGCGATCCCTTAATGAGCTAATCAGGATTTCTAACGACATAATAAATTTAATATATAAGCATTTTCTAATATTCTTGAAATCATGCCGGGGAATCTGTTTCTCCTTACCCGGGCGTATCTGCGAATCACAAGCTAACATGTTGTTATCTCATCTATTTCCCATTGCGAACCGGGGCGGTGTGCAGAGACAAACTGGTTGTGCCAATAACCACATAACAAACGTGACTAAAATCAAACGAGGCAGACAAATTGCGTCTGCCGGATGAGTATCTGCCGCGCATAAAGCCCGGCGCGAGGAAATCGTCAACCGCTGTTCCGATCAATTCCTGAGAATTCCGGTAATATTTAACGGCATATATATAGGTATAGGCATACCCGTATACCGCTGCCGTGTCCTGGATGAAAATTAACCAATAACACCGTCGCAGTCAGTACTGAACCGGCATTTAACTATTGATACCGGCTCATTGTGACAGATAGTCCAAACCCGCGTTGCAAATGTTCATCGGCATGAAATACGCTTCAGCAACAAAAACAGCACAAAATGCGAGCTTCATAAATCCAACTTATGCATATTAATGAAATACTTTGGTTTTGACAGGAAAAAATAACTTTATTTCGGACTGAAAACTCGTTAAGTTTACGCACCTTAGGAAATGGGCTTTCCAGGCAATAATAAATAATGCCATAAATTAATTGGTTTTAGGGGAAGGATTCAGGGAGTACCAGAAGGACTGCTCGTGTCCTTTCTCAAGAATAGCAAGCCTTGTTTTTTGCCAGTGAATCAACAGGGTCAAGAATTAATTTTTGTTAAGGAATGATATTGGTACGCTCGCGTACTGTATTAAACAGGTTTGTTTACTGCAAAAAATCATTGATTAGCTGCGGTAAACAGAATAATTGATAATCGCTTGAAATATAAATATTAACATTTGGAGGTCAGCTTCATTATGATTACCAGCAACCCCTTCGATGCTCTGACAGCATTGATATCTACTGACATGATGCAAGGATACGTTATCTTAATGGCGATCCTGGTGTTCCTGGGTACCGTGCTCGATATGATGCACAAAAAGAGCGCCAAGTACTTCTTCATGAATGCAGAAAAAGCCAAGAAGAATGCCAAGCGCACAGTCGGCGGCGGTGAAAAAATCGGTCTTGCCGTTGGAACAGTGGTCAACGAAGTTCTGACTTCCGGTGAATTCGCTAATCCAAAACGCCGTATGTCACACCTGTTAACCATGTATGGTTTTATCCTTTTCGTTGGTTCAACAGCCATGATGATTTTCGGTTCCAAGCTCGGCTTCCTGCCCCAGGTATGGCACATCGGCGCCATCATGCTGGCCGTTGGCGGCTACTGGTTCTGGTTCTTCATCCGTGTAGACGTTAACTCTGAAGGTATTAAATGGTATCAGCTGCGCAAGGCAGACATGTTCATCGTGTCTTTGCTGCTGATGTCAACTTTTGGTCTGATCTGGTCTTACCTGCAGTCCAAAGGCGGCAAGGTTGGCGATATGGGCACAACAGCTCTGTTCTTCGGTCTGTTCATCCTGTCAGCCACTTTCCTGTTCTCTACCGTAATGTGGTCCAAGTTTGCTCACATGTTCTTCAAGCCTGCTGCTGCATTCCAGAAGCGCGTTGCTCATGCTGATGGTTCCAATGAGAACCTGCCTGCTGATTATGACCTGACTGATCCGGCAGTACACACACGCTTCCCCGATGTACCTATGTATATGGGCAAGAATCCGCCAAACATGGGTCCTGGTATCCGTCGCGAACCAGCCAACCACTACTAATAGTTAACAACCAATTTAGAGAGAGAATATCATGCCAACTTTTGTATATATGACTCGATGTGATGGTTGTGGACAGTGCGTTGATATCTGCCCGTCCGACATCATGCACATCGACCCGACTCTGCGTCGTGCGTACAACATCGAACCGAACATGTGCTGGGAATGTTATTCCTGCGTTAAAGCCTGCCCGCATCACGCGATTGACGTGCGCGGTTATGCAGACTTTGCACCACTGGGTCACTCAGTGCGTGTACACCGTGATGAAGAAAAAGGTGTTATCGCATGGCGCATCAAGTTCCGTAACGGCAAGAAAGACATGGACCTGCTGGCTCCGATCACTACCAAGCCCTGGGGTACATGTATTCCACAACTTGCTAATGAATCAGCTCCCGGCCAGGATATGATCAACAGCGAACTGCTGTTCAACGAACCTAAATACATCCGTATGGATGATGGTGGTTTACATACCCTGCAATCAAATGGTCTGGATATTAAAGAAGGGGTGTACTACTAATGGGCTACAAGACAATTGTTGAAGATAATATCGATATCCTGGTTGCAGGTGCGGGCCTTGGTGGTACCGGTGCTGCTTTCGAAGCCAGATATTGGGGCAAAAACAAGAAGATCGTTATCGCTGAAAAAGCGAACATTGACCGTTCTGGTGCCGTTGCTCAGGGTCTGTACGCGATCAACTGTTACATGGGTACTCGCTTCGGTGAGAACAAACCTGAAGATCATGTTCGCTATGCGCGTATCGACCTGATGGGTATGGTTCGTGAAGATCTGGCGTTCGACATGGCTCGCCACGTTGACTCAGCCGTTCACCAGTTCGAAGACTGGGGTCTGCCCATCATGCGTAACGAAAAGACCGGCGCTTACCTGCGTGAAGGTCGTTGGCAGATCATGATTCACGGTGAATCTTACAAGCCGATCGTTGCTGAAGCTGCCAAGAAATCAGCTGACAAAGTATACAACCGTATCTGCGTAACCCATCTGCTGATGGACGAATCCAAGGAAAACCGCGTTGGCGGTGCCGTTGGTTTCAACGTACGTACCGGTAACTACCACGTATTCAAGGCCAAGACAGTTATCTGTGGCGCCGGTGGTGCTTCCAACATCTTCAAACCACGTTCAGTTGGTGAAGGTGCCGGTCGTGTATGGTACGCCCCCTGGTCTTCTGGTTCTGCTTACGGTCTGATGATCGGTGCCGGCGCCAAGATGACCCAGATGGAAAACCGTATCGTACTGGCCCGTTTCAAAGACGGTTACGGCCCGGTTGGTGCATACTTCCTGCATCTGAAAACCTACACCCAGAACGCCTATGGTGAAGAGTACGAATCAAAATGGTTCCCCGGTCTGCAAGAACTGGTAGGCAAGGAATATCTGGACCCTGAAGCGTCACACCGCACTCACCGTCCGATTCCGACCTGTCTGCGTAACCACGCCATCATCCACGAGGTGAATGCAGGTCGCGGTCCTATCCACATGGTAACCATGGAAGCCTTCCAGGATCCGCATTTGGAAGAGATCGGCTGGCACAACTTCCTGGGTATGACCGTTGGTCAGGCTGTACTGTGGGCCGCTACAGACGTGGATCCGAAATACGAAAACCCTGAACTGACCACTTCTGAGCCTTATGTTATGGGTTCACACGCCACCGGTTGTGGTGCGTGGGTATCAGGTCCGGAAGACGTTTCTCCGCCTGAGTACTTCTGGGGTTACAACCGTATGACCACTGTTGAAGGTCTGTTCGGTTGTGGTGACGCCGCCGGTGGTACACCGCACGCCTTCTCTTCAGGTTCATTCACTGAAGGTCGTTTGGCTGCCAAGGCTGCCTGCAAGTACATCGACGATGGCAAGGCTGAAGGTATCCGTGTTTCTGATGCACAGATTCAGAAGCGTAAAGAGGAAATCTACAAGCCTCTGGAAACTTACACCGTGGGCCGTAACGAAATCGTTGCCGGTTCTGTAAACCCGAACTACATCAACCCGCGTCAGGGTCTGGATCGTCTGCAGAAACTGATGGACGAATACTGCGGTGGTTTCGGTGTTAACTACATGACCAACGACAAGCTGCTGAGCATCGGTCTGAAGAAGATGGCAATTCTGGGTGAAGATCTGGACAAAGTTGCTGCTTCCGATATCCATGAACTGTTGCGTGCATGGGAATTGAAGCATCGTTTCCTGACTTCTGAAGCGGTATTCCACCACACGCTGTTCCGTAAGGAAACCCGTTGGCCTGGTTACTACTACCGTGGTGACGCCATGAAACTGGACGATAAGAACTGGCACGTACTGACAGTATCTCGTCGCGATCCAAAGACCGGCGAATACACCATGGAGAAGGCTCCTCTGTATCACCTGGTTGGTGACCTCGAGGACAAAGACCTGGCCAAACTGAAAGCAGAGGGCCATCACTAAATAAATTTCGGGCTACAGGCCTGCCGGGGTTATCCCGGCAGGTCGGTCCGGGTTTATTAGCGTATTGAAAAGGACTGACATGAATAGTGTTAGTCCTTTTTTTATCAGTCTCTTGATCAATTCAGTGTCTTGTTTTTACAGACAGCAGACCTTATTAAAAAGCACTTCTGTTCTGTTTTTTAATGGAGTTTTTGATAGATGAATATAATCGATTTAACAGATGAAGAAATTTTACAGCACGCCAATCCAATGTGGGCTGACCTGGTTAAGTACTCCAATGAAGGAAACTACGGCGCCTTCACGCGCAACTTCTCATCTTCATTTATAAAGGGTGCCAACGAAGTTGAAATGGGCAAACAGTTCGCGAGAAGTGACCTGGCCAAAAACCTGTCTGAAGACTATTCCTATCTCGGTATGATTCGCCGTGGTGAATATGTCACTGTACTTTATAAGGTGCTGAACAAAAAAACCAAAGCAGAATGGCTGGGCAGACTGGTGCTGGGCTATGAAAAAGAGAAGGTCAGAATTTTTGGCGCGACTTTATTCTAGAGACTGTTTTGTAACAGCGTTAGCGAAAGGACTGGTAGCATGTCAGAAACAATTGAAGACGAAAAATTCGTCGAACTGAACTATAAGGTCGTCGATGACAAAACCGGCGATATCCTGATTACCGTGGACTATCCTATCGGCTATGTGCATGGTGTCAATGATGTGATGTCAGAAGAAGTCACCAAACACCTGTATGGCAAGAAGGTGGGCGATATTATCGAAGTGCCTATCGACACCACACTGTTATATGGCGAAAGAGACGAGTCACTGGTATTCACCGACCACATTGAAAATGTGCCGGAAGAATACCGTGAAATCGGCATGACCATCACCATGGAAAACGACAAGGGTGAAATGAAGAGCTTTATTGTCACCCGTTTCGATGACAAGACCCTGACGATTGATGGCAACAACCCGCTGTGTGGCAGAGCCGTTACCTTTAAACTGGAAGTGCTGACCGTACGCGATGCGACCGAAGAAGAGATCGAGCATGGCGGACCGCCGGATGCCAATCCGGATATAAACGAAATTCTCAGCAAAGCGCAATGAACTATACCGGTAATATCATTTTATACCCTCTTAACAGGGCGCTGGAGACTGCTGTTTCCGATTCCCGGGATCTGCTCACGGCGGAACAGTCCGAATTCCTGTTCCCGGATCGGAGTGTCGCGATTGCGGATAATTTCCTTCACACACGCGGCAACTATGAGCAACTGCGGTTCAGTACCCGCGTATATCAGGACATGAGCAATGCCCTGCAAGCCGTCCTGACTGAAGATTTACGTGCAAGCAAACCGCTGGAGTGGGCTGAAGCGCAAAACAGGCTGGGCAATATCCTCGGCGGATTAGGCCAGCTGCAGCATGATACCGCTCTCTATGAGCGTGCTGTGAACGCTTTTAACTGTGCCCTTGAAGTCTACAGCCAGGAAAACACCCCGCTTGAATGGGCCGAGACGCAGGCCAATCTGGCTACCGCCTTGCAGGCACAGGGCCGCCTGATGTCCGATGCCAAATTATTAAACAAGGCGGTTGATGCCTATACCGCTGCCTTGCTGGTGTATACCAAAAAGGATCACCCTGAAGCATGGAAACTGGTGATGATTCAGCAGGGGATTTCCCTGCACAGTTACGGTCTCCTGCTGAAAGGCAATCGTACCTTCCAAAAATCTGTGGTGGCCTACAAAAACGCTATCGCCGAACTCGATGCGGATAATTATGCCTTTGAGCTGGCCGCCGCACACAATAACTGTGGCGCCGCACTGCACAATCTGGCTGAATCAGAGGAAAACCCGGCACGCTTTGAAGAAGCGATACGGTCTTATGAAAAAGGCTGGACTGTCTGTATGGAGCAGCAGCTTCCTGTGCACCTTTCGGTACTGTGCCGGATAAACAAGTCGACGGCACGCGGCGTACTGGCGGAATTGACCAATGATATCCGGCTTGCTGATGATGTGGCCGATGAGTTTGAAATTATCCTGGAATGTTTTCCGCATGCACTGCAACCACTCTGCGCCCAACATTGTGAGGCACAGAAGGAGAAGATGCGTGCACTGGCTACGGCCGGTAACCGCTGAAATCAGACTCGTTCAGACAGCTTATAGTCGACGTTGAGAAATGCGCCGATGTCGGCACAGAATTTGATCACGCGCGAGCCAAAGCCGACAGCGGGTGTGGTTTCATCTTTATCAATCGACAGGGTCAGTTCGATGCCGATTCTGGGTGACAGATTATGGGCTTTACATACCTCGATAATCTTGTCCTTGCTGGGCTCTATTTTTTTCAGAATTTCATCGTCGATGAGTTTGTAAATATCCAGATTCTGCTCATCAGATGTGAGCGTTTGGGTAGAGAACTCCCAGGAACTGATAACCGGTTTATCGAGGCCGCTGCGTGTCCCGGCATCATTGGTAGAGGTGGGTTCCAGCCCGAGCTGTTGGGTGACCAGTGCCGGATTGAAGTGATAGCCAACAATTGAAAAGTAAGCTCGACCTTTATTGGAAGCCACGCACGTCTCCTGTTTGATGTATGCCGGATTAAGGGGACCGAATTATAACGTATAGTTTTGGCGGATGCGGGCTGAATGCAAAAAAATCGGACATGGCGGCTTTTGCGACTCTGCGGATAATCCACACAAAATACCGGATAATTAGCTGGGATAATGCCTGAGTAAAAAAATATTATAGATATTCCTATTATGTTTCTGCTGCAAAACAGGTAAAGTTGGCGGCTGAATTTAGAAGTTTGGTTGATGATTTTATGGCGGATTTTGGCGTGTTTCAGCAAAATGAAGGCAACCGCCAACATCGTGCAAAGGTGCAGCAATCTTGTCATCTGCAGTAAAGAGAGACCCGAATAATCCCTGCCTGTTTTGTACTGATGCCAAAGGCGTATCATTACAGAATGAGCTGGCATACAGCGCCAGAGACAGCTATGCGGTGAGTCCGGGACATTCCGTGGTTATCCCGCGGCGCCACGTAGCCGATTTTTTCGACCTGACGCCGGAAGAGATCGCCGCCTGTATGGCGCTGATCCAGGCAGAAAAGAAATTGATAGATGCGGAGTTCAAACCCGATGGCTACAACATCGGGGTTAATGTCGGACAGGCCGCCGGACAGAGCATTTACCATGTCCATATTCACATCATCCCGCGCTACAAGGGTGATGTGGAGAATCCGCAGGGTGGGGTGAGACATGTGTTGCCGAAGAAGGCGCACTACAAGCGTTAACTGTGATACATTAAGTCAGCTTTTTAATGGGAGGGGCTGACAATTTTGTTAATATTCCTCCCGTTTTTTAACCATTGAGGAGATACGATAATGGCTGAATTTACCAGACCTAAGGTACCCGAAGGCAAGACCGAGTATGTAACGACTACTCAGAAAGAAATCACTCCTGGAAAATTCTTTGTTGGTTATGACACCACCTGGAAAACTTTCCAAAAAGAAGTACCTTACAGCACTCCCAAGAAGCCCTAAGGTTTTCTTATAACCGCGTGGACCTGACGGTTCACGCGGTTACCCTCTACACCTGCTTTTATCGCTTCTCTGTCTGGTTCATCAGACATCCACAAAACCCGGCTTACCGGTAAATCACAACGTCATTGTTTCATGGTAATAACCATGTAATCTTGTCGACTAATTGGGAAAACAGGATCTTTTTTGGAATGTGAAATGATCATCTCCCAATTTGTCTTAGACTTAGTATAATTGGTGCGCACAGATTCATACGGAGGAGGTCATATGAGCCGGTTTCTGTATTCATTGCTATTTCCCGCGTTTTTAATCGCAAGTCCTGTCCATGCAGCATCAATCGGAAAAAATAATGAACTGGTTTGGGCCGGCTGCGGCATTACCAAACACGCCTTTATGACCGAGCTGGCCAAGGCCTACGAAAAAAAGTCCGGTATCAAAATCAACTTGCAGGGCGGGGGCGCCACACGGGGTATCCGTGATGCGGTGAAAGGCGAAATCAATATCGGTGGTGCGTGTCGGACGGCGATAGACACTATCGAAGAGGAGCGCGGCGCCTACCAAATTCCGGTGGCCTGGGATGCGCTGGTGGTGATCGTACACAGCTCCAACCCGGTGGACAGTATCACCTTTGATCAACTCAAGGGGATTTATCTGGGTAAAATTAAAAACTGGAAAGAGCTGGGCGGGCCGGATCGCCCGCTGGAGTTGTATATTCGGCAAGGCAAGCTTTCCGGTGTCGGACGAACCCTGCGCGAACTGGTGTTTGCCAATTTCGAGCAGGAGTTTCATGGCAAGTATGTGGAGAAATCCACCGGCCCGCTGGAAAAAGGGGTGGAGGAAAACCGCAACGGCATCGCTGTCACCGGCGTCAGCAGCGCCAAGCGGCGCAAGGTCAAAATCCTGCAACTGGAAGGTCATGCACCGACCTATGACAACATCAAAAGCGGTCATTATATGTTGTATCGACCGCTCTATCTGGTGGCACAAAAACGCCAGATCAGTGACCCACGGGTCAAGGAATTTATCACTTTTGTATTGAGTGATGAAGGTCGTGAAATCATCCGCAAGATGGGCACCGTGCCCTATGCCGATGCCATGTCACTGGTGATGAAACAGGTGGAACAATACGAAAGAGCGGCAAAACGCGGTTTGTATAACTAGACGCTGCGCTGCAGCAGAGCGTTTTGTTGAATATGTTTTATTTTGTACATACGCTGCTTTCATAGTGGTTAAATGATTGAATAGCCCTGCACCGTTTTGGGACATTGTATCGATAAAGGCCTTTTTCACGAGAAAAAGGCTTTTTTTTGGCTGTTTGTTTGAAAGCACCGAGTTGAGATGTTAAGGTAATTAAAGACGCGAAAAAATCTCATTAATGGTATTTCACACGCACAGCCGGGGATGGTTGGGCGAATGCTGCAGAATGGTGAGTAGTGCAATTTTACTGTTGCTAATCACACCTGTTAATTTGTCTGCCGATACAGAAATACCGGTGCTGACGACAGATACAACGCTTGCCACGGCAGGTTATTATCGGTTGTCCTGGCAACCGGGGCTCGCCGGGGCCTTAAACAAAAATATCCGCTTCGAGTTACAGGAAGCTTCACACCGGCAATTTCACCAATTCAAAATTATTTACCGCGGGCCGGATCACGCGAGTGTCATCAGCGGCAAGGCTGATGGCAACTACTTCTATCGCGTACGCTCAACCTACGCTGATGCCGCTCCCGGCGGCTGGAGTCAGCCGATTCTGGTTGAAGTCAAACATCATGCCATGCACCGGGCCTGGTGGTTTTTCAGTGCCGGGGCCGTGGTCTTTCTGTTTATCCTGCTTTTCATTCTCACGGCCTCGCGCAAAATCAGGGCTGATTGAGAATGGACTTGTTGAAAGTAAATTTCCCGCGTCTGCAAGATGACATTGAAACTCTTGCCGCCATTGGTCGCAGTGATGATGACCTCGGCATTTATCGCATGGCTTTCACTGACAATGATATGCAGGCACGCGCATGGTTGAAGTCACGCATTGAAGCGGCCGGGCTGGATTGTCATGAGGATGAAGCGGCCAATATACATGCGCGGTTGGCATTCGATGCTACACGCCCCAGCGTTATGACCGGCTCGCATCTGGATACGGTGCCGGGGGCGGGCCACCTTGATGGTGCACTCGGGGTGATGGCCGGTCTTGAGTGTCTGCGTTGTCTCAAGGAACAGGGCAAGGAGTATAGCTTTGCGCTGGAGAGTGTTGCGTTTACCGATGAGGAGGGGCGCTTTGGCGGCATGTTGGGTTCACAGGCGGTGAGTGGCCGGATTACCCCGGAAATAATCCACCAGGCCAGGGATCTGGATGGACAAACACTGACAGAGGTCATGCAGAGGCGTGGCATGACGCCCATGAATATCCTGCGTGCCCGCCGCAAGCCGGAGAGTATTCAGGCCTTTGTTGAACTGCACATCGAACAGGGACCGGTGCTGGAACAGCACAATATGTGTATCGGCGCAGTGGATGCCATTGCCGGTTTATTACGCTGGAACATTCGTCTGTCCGGCGAGGCCAATCATGCCGGCACCACGCCGATGCAGATGCGCAAGGATCCCTTGCAGGGTTTTGCGGAAATATCTGCCGCACTGCCGCGCATTCTCGATGAAAACGGCAGCCCGCGAAGTACCGCGACCATCGGTTATGTCAATTGCTTTCCCGGAGCGGCCAATGTTATTCCGGGGCGTGTCGAGTTCTCTCTCGATATGCGTGATACGGATATGCCGGTGCTGGACGAGATGGCACAGGCCTTTCGCAAGGCCATGTCGGCGATTGCCAGACGTCACAAGCTGATGTTTGAGTATGAAGAAGTCAGTCGACTGGAAGCCGCGAAATGCGATCCGGGGATAGTCGAAGCTATTACCGCGATCAGCCGGCAGTTTGGTTATCACACCATGCAAATGCACAGTGGTGCAGCGCATGACTGCATGATGATGGCCGGCATCACCCGGACAGCCATGATTTTTGTACCCAGTATGGCCGGTCGCAGCCACTCTCCGGCCGAGTGGACGCCCTGGGAAGAGATCGAAAAAGGCGCCAATGTACTGTTAAACACCCTGCATAAACTGGCAAGCGAGGCCGCATGAGTAACGATAACGATTTGCGTAAAACCAGCATGAAGGGGCTGGACCCGAAGTATTTGAATGTGGATCCACTCGAAGAGACTTATCGCGAATCGATCGTTGAGATTCCGGAAGTTCAGCGTTCTATTGAACAACACCATACCGCCCTGCTGGTGATCGATCTGCAATATCTGGATGCCGCGCCCGGCTATGGTGTGTTTGCCGATGTGGAAAAGTCAGGCGTGCCTGTCGAAGCCCAGGAATATTATTTCAAACGCCTGGATCATATTGTGTTGCCCAATGTGTCACGGTTGCAGAATGCCTTTCGCGAATGCGGTCTGGAGGTGATTCACACCCGTATCATGTCCATGACCCGGGATGGTCGTGAACGCAGTCCGGGTCACAAGCGGTTGGGCTTGCATGCACCACCCGGTTCAAAAGAGGCGGAGTTTATCGAAGCGGTGGCGCCCAAGGGCGATGAACTGATCATCAATAAAACCGCCAGTGGTGTTTTCAATGCCACCAATCTTGAATACCTGTTGCGTAACATGGGTATAACCGGCCTGTTTGTGGTTGGTGTCTATACCAATGAGTGTGTCTCCACCACCGTGCGTGATGCCTGTGATCTGGGTTTTTACACCACTCTGATCAATGACGCTTGCGCCACGGTGACGCCGGAACTGCATAACGCGACCATACGCACCATTCAGGATCGTTATGCCCGTGTCATGCAGACCGAGGAAGCCATCGCAGAGATCAAAGAGGTGTGTCGCCGTGAATCCCGTTAACAGTGCTGTGCTGAGCGCTGAGATCGGTTGGCTTATCCTGGCCCTGTTCAGTGTGGTATGGATCTTTCTCGGCTGGTTCTGGGGAAGAAAAGCCAAACAGCTGGATGAGTTTATGCTGGCAGGGCGTAACGTGGGTATGGCGCTGGGTGTGGCAACGGCCATGGCCACCTGGGTAACGAGTAATACCACCATGGCTGCACCGCAACTGGCATTACAGTTGGGGATCTGGGGCATGATCGGTTATTCACTCGGTTCCATCGGTTTGATGTTGTTTGCCCCGATGGCGAGACGGATACGCACATTATTGCCGCACGGTTATACCAGCGGAGACTTTATGCGCCTGCGATATGGCAAGACCACCTGGCGTATCTTCCTGGTGATCTCGTTGTGTTATGCCTTTGGCTGGTTGATCAGCCTCGGCATGGCCGGCGGTGTATTGATCCATGCATTAACCGGTATCCCGTATCAGCTGGGCATGACGGTGATATTGACCATCTGTGTGATCTATACCCTGCTGGGCGGGTTGCGGGCCGTGATTGGAACCGATTTCATACAAACGATCCTGATCCTGGTTGGTGTAGTCATACTGGCATGGCTGGCCATCGACAAGGTGGGTTTTGCGGATATGCACAGTGCCGTACTGCGTGAACGTCCCGAACTGCTTAACCTGCTGATGCCGGCGGCGATCATGTTTTTGTTTAATAACCTGTTATTCGGTATTGGCGAGATATTTCACTCCAACGTGTGGTGGTCACGGGCCTTTGCCTTTCGTGAAGGTGTCGGTTTCCCCGCTTATCTGCTTGCCGGACTGATGTGGGTGCCGATACCCATCGTCGCCGGCTTTGTTGCCTTGACCACACCGGCGCTGGGTTTGAATGTGCCGGCGGCCGATATGGTCGGCCCCATGGTGGCGGCAAAGCTGTTGGGCGTCGGTGGCGCTGTCCTGGTGTTTGTCATCGTATTCTCGGCGCTGGCATCGAGCCTTGATTCATTATTGGCCGCCACCGGTGATTTCATCACGCAGGATATCTATCACGGTCATCTCAACAAACAGGCTGATGAGGCGGAACTGCGCAAGACAGCCAAATTTGTCATTGTTGGCCTTGGTGTGTTGACCTGGCTGCTCTGCCTGCCACGCCTTACTACTCTGGCCGGCTTGCTGTACTTCATGGGTCCGTTTGTGGCCAGTGCCATATGGCCGATCGTCGCCGGTCTCTATTCGGAAAAGGCCAATGCCACCGCCGCATCGCTGGCCATGTTGTTGGGGACTGCGCTCGGTTTATACAGCTACTTTGCCATCGGCTTCTATGTGGCGGCACTGGTCGGTGCACTGGTCTCCATGGTGATCGTATTGGCCGGTATGGTGTTCAAGCCCGCCGGCTTTGACTGGCAAACATTAAATGGACGGAGGCAAACATGACCGTGTCCGAAACTTTTCTGCGTTATCTGGTGAGTATTGCTGTCTTTGTCACGGCATTGTCACCGGTGGTGTTGATTCTGTTATTAATTCGAGACTGGAAGGGTAAAAAACTGTGGTAGATAAATCTATCGATGTCGAAGCTGTCGAAAACGAATTACAGACCCAGCCGTTGGTGCCTGAAGTACCGAATCCACATACTGATCGGGCGGAAGCATTACTCGACTATATCAAGGAAAAACCCGGTCCCTTGCTGGACCTGGCCAATCAATCCATTGTCTCTGCACGACAGTTTAATCGTGACATGGTGGTACAGATGTGCCGGCTGGCGGCCAAGTATGAAAAAAATCCTATCCCGGTCCAGCGCCCGTTGACCGGCAAGATCCTGATCAGTGCCTTTTATGAACCCAGCACCCGCACGCGTCTGTCATTTGAAAGTGCCTGGCATCGGCTTGGTGGTGACATTATGTCGATCACCGATGCAGCAACAACCGGGATTGCCAAGGGGGAATCCTATCGGGATGTGGCGGAGATGCTGAGTGGCTATGGTGATCTGGTGGTATTGCGTGACAGCAATGAAAACGCCATTTACGAGATGATGGAATCATTGCGTATTCCCATTATCAATGCCGGCAACGGTGTGGATGAACACCCAACCCAGGCGCTGGCCGATATGTATGCCATCTTCAAGTGGCGCAAGGATCTGATCGAATACGATTTGCAACCGTCGGAACAGGTCCGTGTCGGTATCATCGGTGTGCCGGATCGGATGCGTACCGTGCGCAGTCTGTTGTTGTTTCTTTCGCTGTTCCCTGATTCATGGGATGAAGTGGTGATCATCAGTAACGCGCCAAAGATATTTTCAAAAGGGCAATTGGAAGAACTGGAAGAACGCGGACTGAAGATACGTGTCAGCAGTGATCTGGATAAAGAGCTGCCTTTGATGGATATCGTTTATATCAACGCCATTGCCTGGGTAGGGGATGGTTATGAAGAGCACGGTGTTGAATACAAACTGGATAAAAATTCGAAACTCAAAAAATCAGCCATCATTCTGCATCCCCTGGCCCGTGGTGAAGAACTGTCCACCGACCTCGATAAGACGGAACACAACTGGTACTTCGATCAGGCCCGTGGCGCGGTGTTTATGCGGATGGCGCTACTGACGTGTTATGTGTGGTTGTTTTAACAAAATTGCTGCGCGATGCCGATACGGCGTTAAAAATGATCTCGGAATGCTCATTTACTAACGTGTAAACTCCGCTTCCTCGTTCATTTTTGCCTTGTCTCGACATCGCTCGCTAATTTTGTCATCTACTTATATAAACAGGTTAATAATATATGTGTGGTATAGCAGGTATTTTTCACAGTGACCCATCGCAACCGGTGGATCCCCAATTACTGGTCAACATGGCGGCGATTCAGTATCACCGCGGGCCGGACGGGTTTGGTTATAAAAAGATGGATGACCGGGGCGTCGGTTTCAGCCATGCCCGTTTGTCGATCATTGATCTGAATGAACAGCGCAGTCGTCAGCCGTTTCTCTCGGCGGATGAACAGTTGTTGTTGGCGCACAATGGTGAGTTTTACGATTACAAACGCATCCGCGCCGAGTTAACCCTGCATGGGGCGCGTTTTCGCACCAAGAGTGATTCGGAAATGGTGTTGCATCTCTATCCCCGTTATGGGCTGGAAGATATGTTGCCGTTTTTGCGCGGTGAGTTTGCCTTTGCCCTGTATGACAAGAAGAAAGATCGGCTCATGCTGGTCAGGGATCGCTTTGGTATCAAACCGCTCTACTGGACGGAAGCCAATGGCCGGATTATTTTCGGTTCGGAACTCAAGGTACTGTTTGCCCACCCGGATGTCCCGCGCCGGTTCAACGCGCAAGGGATTTATCATCAGCTGATGCAAACCATGGTGCCGGGAACCACGGCCTTTGACGGAATTCAACAGATCAAACCGGGGCATGCCCTCAGCATCGAAAGACATCACGGTAAATTTAAAATCACCGAGCAGAAATACTGGGATATGGATTTTCCGTTGTTGAGTGAACGGGTGGAACATGATGAGCAGGACTACATTGATGGCGTGCGCGAACACCTGCTGACGGCTACACAATTGCGACTCGAAGCTGATGTGCCGGTGGCCTGTTATCTCTCAGGTGGGATCGATTCCTGTTCAACCCTGGGCATGGCCTCGGCCAGCCAGCAGTCGCCGGTCAAGGCCTTTACCATCGGTTTTGATGACAGTGACTACGACGAAACGCCGATTGCGACAGCTATGGCGGAATCGGTTGGTGCGGATCAGGATGTCATGTTGCTCAAGGCAGAGCATCTTTACGACAACTTTGTTGAGACGCTTTGGCATACCGAGCGGACCATCTATAACACCCTCGGGGTGGCCAAACTGTTAATGAGCCGCCATGTGAAAAAGGCGGGCTACAAAGTAGTGGTAACTGGGGAAGGCTCCGATGAGTTGTTCGGTGGTTACCCGGCATTTCGGCGCGATATGTTTTTACATGGCATGGATACCCTCTCTAAAGCGGAGCGGACCGAGTGGGAATCCATCCTGGCCGAGGGCAACAAGCTCTTCACGGGGGCCATGCTGGCGGAAAACGAGGTCAATGACCCTGCCCTGAATGCGCTGGTGGGTTTCACTCCTTCCTGTTTACAGCCCTGGCTGGCCTCATCGGCCCACAGCAACGGGCTGATGCATGCGGATCTGCAGGCTGAGGTGAAAGGTTACTCGCCGGGCGAGGCCATTGCCCATGCCCTGGACGGTGAGATGCTGGCCGGCCGCCACCCGCTGGACAAGGCCCAGTACGTCTGGATCAAGACCATGCTGGAAGGCCAGATCCTCACCTGGGGTGGTGACCGCGTGGACATGGCCAACTCCATGGAGGCCCGCCCCCCCTTCCTCGACCACCATCTGGCGGAATATGCCGCCCGGCTGCCTCCCTCCCTGCGTATCAAGGGGCGGACCGAAAAATACGTACTACGGGAGGCGATGAAAGGGGTGCTGCCACAGGTGCTCTATGAGCGGGAAAAGTTCGCCTTTATGGCCCCTCCGGCCCATACCGATCCAAAAAAATGGGCGGCCATGAAAGGGCTGGCCGATGAATACCTGTCTGACTCAGCCATTGATAATGCCGGGCTGCTCGACAGCAGTGGAGTGAAAGCCTTATTTGAACTGCATGAGTCTGCGGATACCCCGGCGGCGACCCAGGTGCAACTGGATGCGGTCATTAACCATCTGATCGGGGTGCAGGTGCTGCACCAGCACTTCGTGGCAACCGATGTACCCGGACAGGCTTATGCAAGGGCTCAGCAGTATGGCTGGACAGTGTAGCGGTGTGACGTTTTCATCACCTGGAAAAGAAAAACCCCGGCAGTGCCGGGGTTTTTTATTATCTACCGAGAGACCGGGGTTTAGTTCAGGCTCTGGTAGTAGTCGATGAGGATCTTGGCGACTTCAGGACGTGAGAACTCCTTGGGCGGGGCAATGCCGTTACCCAGCATTTCACGTACCTTCGTGCCGGACAGCAGCACAAAGTCTTCCTTGGCGTGGTCCGGGGCTTCGTTCATCATGACCACCTTGTTGAGTTTCTTCGACCAGGCGGTGTGATCAGCGCGGAAGATTTCGATAGCCATGGCGCCGGCAGGTACTTCATCGTCAAAGATGGTCTGGGCGTCGAAGGCGCCGTAGTAGTCGCCTACACCGGCGTGGTCACGGCCGATGATGAAGTGGGTGGCGCCCATGTTCTGACGGAAATAGGCGTGCAGTACCGCTTCACGGGGACCGGCGTAGAGCATGTCGAAACCGTAGCCGGTGACCATGGCGCTGTTGGGCGGGAAATACAGCTCAACCATCTTGCGGATGGCGGCGTCACGTACCGGTGCGGGGATGTCACCTTTCTTCAGTTTACCCAGCAGCATGTGGATCACCAGGCCGTCACAGCCCAGACGGTCCATGGCCATGTGGCACAGTTCTTCGTGGGCCAGGTGCATGGGGTTACGGGTCTGGAAAGCGACGATCTTTTTCCAGCCGCGTTCCTGGATTTCGTTACGGATTTCAACGGCGGTACGGAAAGTGTCGGGGAATTCAGTCTGGAAGTAGCTGAAGTTCAGCACCTGGATGGGGCCTGAGACGGCAAAACGGCCCTGGCTGTTGAAGGCGGCAACGCCGACATGCTCAGGATCTTCGGTACGGTAGACCTTCTGGGTCATGGTCTTCATCTGGGCGTCGCTGACGGTTTCGATGTTTTCCACGTCCATGACGGCCAGTACCGGGTTGCCGTCGACGTTGGGGTCACGCAGGGCGATACGCTTGGCGCCCTGGATGGCATCAACGCTTTCCAGCAGGCAGAGCACGGGAACCGGGAAGAATGAACCATCAGTCAGGGTCATTTTCTCGGCAGCGCCCATGGCGTCAGCCACGTTCATGAAGCCTTTCAGCGGGTTGAAGTATCCGCCGCCCATCATGACCGCATTACCGGCGGCCTGGGAGCTGATGACTACAGAAGGCAGACCTTCGGCTTCTTTGCTCAGTTTGTCGTGTTCGGCATCGTCATAGACGAAACGGGGTTGTAATTCATCGGTTCCGATAGGTTTAATCATGTTGTTTCCTCACTCTGGTGAGCACCCTGCCGGTGCTGCGATTTAGAAATTGTTGCTAAATTTGAATCTGTTATGTCGCAGATAGAACACTGCTTTACCTGCACTGCTTGCCCGGTCTTTGCCACAGGCTTTTAGAGGGACGGAATATACAACAGTCTGAAACCTCAGCATAATCGGGAAATTTATATGGCCATAGATGGGAACGGCGTTAAATGGGAATGTCTGGTTAAAAAATGACCAACATGGACAGCCGGCACTTGTCCGGCAGCCTGGTACTCGATACCGGTTTTTATCTGACCCGGCGCAGTTGCGGTTGGCGCGGTTAATAGGTAAATAAAAAGCGCACCCGAGGGTGCGCTTTGTGTAACGGGCAAGCGTATGGTTTTCGATCAGGCGGCCGAGTAACGGGCCTTGGCATCCTTGGCCGCCCTGGCCTCATCCGGATCATAGGCCTTGCCGGACCAGAGCATTTCGTAGGCGATCTCTTCATTGCCGTTTTCGCACAACTCCAGTACCTGTTTGAACAAGGGCTGGAAGGTGTCGGATTTGTGGGATGCCTCATGGTCTGCGAAGCTGCGCCAGAAGGTGATGATCAGGGCCTCTTTACCCTTCAACTTGCTTTCTACCGCCTGGCCGACGGTTGAGCCTTCATTGGAGACCAGACCGCTGTTGAGGGCGACAAACCCGCCGACAAAACCGGTCTCAGAGTGAAAGGTTTTCACATTTTCACACAGGAAGGCGACTCTTTCCTGCAAATCATCCATCGTGTATTCCGGTTTCAGAATAACCCGATTAATCGTGACAATGCCATCATGGGGAAAATTGTAGATCAGGTTACCAGACATCACTTACCTCCAGATAAGAATATTATTAATTACTGATATAGTATCGGCTGAAATGATTTCAAGGTGATGACAACGGCCGATTTATTTTGCCGGATTCAGACAAGGAGGGGACAATTTACGGCATGACCGCGTGAAGATCAGGTTTTTTGCCAGGCCTTGCTAATCAGTTCCGGCAGCTTGAGGGGATCAAAGGGCTTGGCGATGACTTCGACCGCTCCGAGGGATTTGAAGTATTCAATTTCCTGCGGCTGGACTTTGGCGGTCATGAACACCACGGGCGTCGTCGCCAGTTCGGGCAGTTTACGCAGTGCTTCCAGTGTACTGGGGCCGTCCATGCCGGGCATCATCACATCCAGCAGGATCAAATCCGGCTTAAAATCAGGGGCGGTTTTGATCGCTTCAGCGCCGGTACTGCAGACCAGCACGGAGAACCCGCCGATATCTTCCAGGGCGATTTGTGCAATTGCCTGAATGTCGACTTCGTCTTCAACGTAGAGAATTTTATGTAGTTGGCTCATAACCGGTGCTCGACCAGGATGTTAAAAAACCGGGTAAAAAAAATTTCCAGGAGACATCATGTAAGAGGGGGCGCCGAGGAAAGCCTGTGTGGGGGGGGTGGCCTTCCTGTGTGCCGGCGCCCCGCAAACTTTAACGTATGCGTAAAACTGCAGGTGCCGATTCTAACATACAAAATGTTCCCGGTATTCTGTTTTGTCATAGTTTATAACAATTTGTCTGCAACGTTACCGTGTTTAATGGCTTGATTTTCCCCTGCAACAGAGTAAGGCAACAAATTGTTACAGATTCACTGATACCGGTGTCCTTCGGCAATTGGTTGGTTATGTTCCTGGCGCGGCAAGTGGAATTCGACCCAGAATCGGCTGCCCTTGCCGGGTGTACTGGTGACGCCGATTTTACCGCCCATTAATTCCACAAGATGACGGGTGATCACCAGGCCGATACCGGAACCCTGGATATTATGCGAATCTGCTTGCAGCCGTTCAAACGGCTGGAACAGGTGATTGATTTCATCCTGACTCAGGCCCGGACCGGTATCCGAGATAATCAAGCGGACCGCTGCCTCACTTTGACGCAGGCATTCAATGAAAATCGCGCCATGGTCCACGTTATATTTGATGGCGTTGGACAACAGATTAATGATGATCTGTTTTAGCCGGGTATTGTCAGCCTCGATTTCCAGCCCCGTTTGTTCGATTTGATTATTGATCTGGATATGACGCTCAAAGGCCAGCGGCTGGACCAGGATAATGCATTCCTCGACAACGTCATACAGGGTGATGTTACTGATATTCAACGCGATGCGCCCCGATTCGATTCTGGCCAGATCAAGAATTTCGTTGATAAGCTCGAGTAAATGCCGTGCCGCATTGAGGATCTCATTTACGTTGTCATGTTGTGACTCAGTCAGGGGATTGGCCGGATCGGATTCCAGCAGTTCGCCAAAACCGATAATCGCATTCATCGGGGTACGCAGTTCATGGCTCATGCGGGAGAGGAACTCGGTTTTTGCCTTATTGGCGTATTCGGCTTCTTCCTTGGCGGCGAGGATCTGCAGCTCCGCGTATTTGCGCTCTGTCATATCCCTGATCAGGGCCAGGAACAGGTGATGATTGTCTTTCTCCAGCAGACCGACGTTTACCTCCACCGGAAAACTGGAATTGTCCTTGCGTCTGAGTACGCTGTCGATACGAAAAGACTCACCGCCGGCCAGACTTTCGGCCAGATCTCGAATGGGCTGCGGATTTTTTCCGATATCGATATCATCCACCGTGAGTTGTAATAACTCCTGCTTGCTGTAACCGAGACTGCGACAGGCCAGTTGATTGGCATCCACCAGACGGCCATCAATATCGTGTAACAGGAAAATATCCACCGCATTGTCAAACAGGGTATGGAATCGTTGTTCACTGGCCTTTAATTCGTGCTGCAGATCCTCCAATTCGTCGATCTTGCGGGATAATTCCCGGGTCCGTTCCGTTACCCGTTGCTCCAGATTATCCCGGCTGATTCGCAGTTCGTCGGTGATGTTGCGTTGCAGTGTGATATCACGGGTCGTCCCTTCGATACCCAGAAAATGACCTGCCTCATCCAGCATTACCCGGGCGTTGGTGGCCACCCATACCTCAGTACCGTCTTTATGCCGCATGGCCGCCTCATAGCCCTTGATCCGGCCGTTATTGGCTTGAATGGCAGCCAGGAATTTTTCCCGGCCATCCGCTTCGACATAATAATCGGATAACCTGCGTCCCATGACTTCTTCCGGGGTATAGCCCAACAGATTAAAGACAGAGGGTGATACCATGATCAATTCACCGGCGGCATTGGTGCGATAAAAGGTGTCAATGATGTTATCCAGGATGGCTTGCAGTTCCCGGCCGGAACGGATCAGGTTGTTTTCGGCGTTTTTCAGTTTTGTGTTGTCGACGATGGAAACAACACGCTGTGGGGCGGTATCGGTGGCAATGGACTTGCCCTTGACGATGGCGGGAAAGCTGCCGCCATCCTTGCGCAGAATGTCTATCTCATAGGGCTCTTCGTAGTCATCCTGCATATTATTAACAACAGCTTGATGACAATGGGGCGCGATAAACTCAAGGACATGATGGCCGATAATGTCATTCCGTGTGTATCCGGCAATGGCCGTGACATTCTCATTCACATCCAGAATCAGCCCCTGGTCATGAAACACGAGAATTTCAAATGATGCCTGAAAGAAGTGTTGCAGTCGCAATTCGCTGGCGGCCAGCGCCGATTCAATTTGTTTGCGTTGCATGATGTTGATAAGGCTGCCGCGGACCAGTTTGCGATTCGGGAAAGGCATGCGTGTCAGACGTACTTCACAGGGGAAGAGCAGTTTGTCACTGTTCTGGAAGGTCCATTCAAAGCAGAGCTGCTCACCGTGAATGACGCGGTTCAGCGTCTTGTGCCATTCCTCCCGGGAGGAATGACCGGCAGGTTGTTGAGCGGGACTCATATCCAGGACCGGCTGGTTGAACAGGGCCGGTTTGTCCAGTTTGAACAGTTCGGCGGTCTTGTCATTGGCTTCGACGAAATAACCGGTATCGGCGTCAATGACGACGATGGCATCCGGTGAGTTTTCCACCAGTGAGCGATAGCGCTTTTCGCTGTCGCGCAGGGTCTTTTCAATCAGTTTGCGTTCCGTAATGTCACGAATAATAGCCAGCCCGGCCGGCTTGCCATGCCAGGTTGTCAGCGTGGCCGTGAGTTCAACCGGAATTTTGTCGCCGTGTTTGCTGATAAATGCCGTTTCGTACTGATTGGGTTCATTGTTGCCCTTGAGCCGGTTTTGATAGCGTTGATATACCTGTTCCACCTCATCCGGGTGGACAACATCGCGCAGGCCGGTGCCGATCAGTTCATCCCTGGTATAGCCCAGCATTTGGGCAATGCCTTTGTTGGCATAGACATGCTTGCCGGATTGGTTGACCAGAATACCGTCATTGGCGGCCTCGGTGATGGTGTAGAAGTTACTTTCCTGCTCTGACAGGTTTTCAGGCGTGGAGTATTCAGTGATGATTTTGCGGATTGCCCGTTTGTGCAGTATCCATAGTCCAAACGAAACCAGTATCAGGATAGCTGTTGTGACTGCTGTGAGCATAGTGGGTTAACCGGCATGCAATAATTATTCTTCGGTTAAAATAGCAGATCATGGGGAACAGTAAAATATCAGGGCGAATCTATTTGTTTGCCGGCCTGCAGGGTGTCGGCAATGGTTTGCAGCAGTTTTTCGTAGGTGGCATTTTTTTTCGAAATAAAGGCGTCGGCATAATTGGCGGGAACCGAGTCGGAGTCATGGGATGAAAAGATGATCAGGCCGGGGGTCGGGGTGATATCCTCCAGCAAGGGCAGCAGCGCCAGTCCGGAACCGTCCGGCAGGGAGATATCCAGCAGGACAAGATCGAATCGGCCGGTCTTGAGCAGTTTTTTCCCCTCCGCCAGTGTCTTGCCGCGAACCAGTTGCGCCTTGTCCTGCAACATGGTTTTTACAATCTGATGAATATCATCCTCATCTTCCACATGCAGAATCGTCGGTGGGCCGGCGCGATACCCGGCGGTTTTAACCGCATTGATCAGGCGTTGCTCATCGATCGGTTTGTTGATCCAGTCAATGATGCCGATGGCCCCGCCATTCAGTTTCTTGCGATTTTCATCCACGGCGGCTGAGACAGCCACAACGGGAATATGACGAGTGACTTCATGGCTGCGTAACCGGTGGAAAAAGTCCAGTCCCTCGGCGTCCAGCAGGTCGATATCCAGGGTAATGGCCTTAAAGTTATTACAGGCCAGCAGTTTTTCCGCCGTAGCGGCATCCTGCGCAATGGTGCTGTTATAACCCGCTTCGGCCAGCATGCGCTGTAACAGGAGCGCGATGTCGACATCATGTTCGATGATCAACAGGCAGGGGCTGTGTTCGGATAAATACTCGGGCAATGCCGAATCATCTTCATCACTATGGCTTTTGATGAAGGGCATATCAAAGAACATGGTTGTGCCGACATTCGCATGGCTGATGAAATTGATCAGCCCGCCGTGTTTTTCGACAATGGCCTTGGCGATGGACAGGCCAAGACCCGTACCGCCTTTCTTGCGGGCGTCGGAGGAGTCGGACTGGGTAAAACGGTCAAAGACCTTGTCATGGAAGGACTCGGGAATACCGGAACCGAAATCGGTGACGCTGATGCGCACCGCGTCTTCATGCCGTGCCACAGCCAGTTCAACTACGTCTCCGGGTTGAGAAAATTTGACGGCATTGGACATCAGGTTGTTAAGGACCTGCATCATCCGGTCTTCATCCGCCAGGATATAAATATTATCCAGTCGATGGGTCAATTTGAATTCAACATTAAACTGATGACCATAGGCCGCGTTGTCACGCATTGCCTTTTCAACCAGCGACATCACCTGCGTCGGTCTGAATCGGAAAGAGAGATTACCGGTTTCAATCTTCTGGATGTCGAGAATGTCATTGATGAGCAATAACAGACGCTCGGTGTTATTACTTGCGATGTCGACCATCTTGCGGGTCTTTTGTGTCAGTTTTCCGACGGTGCCGGATTGTATCAAACTCAAGGCGCCGCGGATGGAGGTCAACGGAGTGCGCAACTCATGACTGACCGTGGAGATAAATTCATTCTTGAGCCGCTCAACCTTTTTCCGTTCGGTAATGTCACGCATAATGCCCACATAGCGTGCCGCTTCACCGCTGGGGTGAATGTATTGCAAATGCAACTCAACCTCCATCTGTTCACCGGTTTTGGGTTGCATGGTGGTTTCCACGATAACCGAACCTTTATCCTGGCTCTCCAGCGGGGTCAGTAATTTACGTATTTCAGCGGTGGTCAGTATGGGGAAGAGTCGGCCGGGGGTGAGTCCCATCAGTTCTGCGTATTCATAGCCGGATTGTTGAATGGTGCCCTGGTTGACATAGAACAGTTCGAGACTGTCAGGGTAGAACATCAATACACAGTCATTGGTCATGTCCAGCGTGGTCTTGAAGCGCATGAGCTCTTCCTGAACACGCAAGCGTTCCGTGACATCCGAAAACATGACCGCTATTTTGCCCGGGCTGGTTTGAAAGGCATAGACGTTGAATGCCCCGGTTATATTCTGCTTGTCATCGTAGTGCAGGTCTTCCGTTTGCCAGGAAATCCCGTCGCGGGCGGCCCGACGATAATATTTTGGAATCTCTGTTTGGCCGAGGGCCGGAAAGGCGTCTTCGATGGTCTTGCCGAGAAACCGGTTGCAATCCACGCCGAGGATATGGTCAGCCGCCGGATTATAGCCGGAAAAGATCAATTCGCTCTGTTCATTCAGTTCATAGATAAACACACCCATGGGCGAGGCGCTGATAATGCTGCGGAATTTTTCCTCTGATTCCTGCAGGGCCTGTTCGGCCTGCTTGTCGAGTGAAATATCGCGAATGACACCGGTATAGAAGATTTCGTCAGCGATGCGCATTTCGTTGACGGAAAGACTGATGGGAAAGACACGCCCGTAACGATCCAGGGCTTCCAGCTCACGACTCTGACCAATGATGTTATTTTTACCGTTCTGGTGAAACTCGTTGATATAGTGGTCATGTTTGTCACGGTGTTGTGCGGTCATCAGCATGGCGATATTGTTGCCCAGTACTTCGTGGGTTTTGTAGCCGAACATCTCTTCCGCTGCAGCATTGAATGACTCGATCCGGCCGTTACTGTCTATGGTGATCACCGCATCCAGCATGGAGTCGATGATGGTGCGATGGCGGAATTCACTTTCCTGCAGCTGGATCTCGGCCAGTTTGCGATCCGTAATGTCAGTCCAGAATCCGGTCAGCTCCAGTGGCTTGCCGTCTTTATCCCGGGTTAAACGCAGTTCATCCTGCATCCAGCGGTAATTACCCTGCTTATCCAGGAAACGATAGCTATGACTGTGCTCACCGTGTTCAAAGACCCGGGATAATTGGTCAAATACCCGTTGCTTGTCGTCCGGATGGATATGATCGGCCCAAAAGCCGGGATCATTCAGAAACTCTTCCGGTGTATAACCCAGTTGGTGGCGAATGTTGTCACTGATGAATGTTGCGCCAAAATCACCATATGCCTTTGATGTATAAAAGACCGCCGTTGAGGATTTGATGGTCCGTTCCAGATCCGCATGAGCCTGTTTCAATTCCTGATCGCGCATATCGTTTTCCTTGCGTATGCGGATAGTGGTGATCAGATTGGCGCAGGTGGTAATAAACGGGGCTGTGGACGCCAGCATGTCTTCATCATAACCCTGCAGACGGTTGGCAATGCCGGCCATGCCGATCAGACTCGTGCCGATATGAATGGGGATACCGAGGAAGGCGTTTAAGGGCGGGTGCCCCTCCGGCAGGCCGCAGCGGCGCGGGTCAGCGGCCGGATCATTACTGATCACCGGTTGACCTGTCACCATGACCCGGCCGAACAGACTGTTCAGATTGCGAAACTCCAGACCGTGATCACGCATTGATTCATAGAACTGACGGGTCTCTTCATTCCAGGCGATATTGGTCAGCACAATGGAACGCAGGAAGGGGGTGCCGTCTTCCTCTCGAATCACTTCTGCAATAAAACCGTATTCACTGTCCGTCACCGCCAGCAAACCGTCCAGCATGAGCTGAAAGGCATGGTGGTGATCCTGTTCATTGATGAAGGCATTTTGTGCCCGATTGATCGTGCTGATCAGGCGCAGGTTCAGGTTTAGTTCTTTGGTGCGTGCGTCTACCTCATCCTCCAGACGCAGATTAAGCGCCTGTAATTCATCCTGCGAGCTTTGTACATTACGCGCCAGTTGATTCAGTGTTGTGGCCAGCTTGCCGATCTCATCATCACTGTGGACCGGGAGAGTGAAATCGTTTTCCTGTATCAGTCGATCCATGCCAAACATGATCTGTCGCAGTGGTGTGGTGAGCAGGCCGGCAAACCCGATGGCCAGCATAATGCCGGTCAGTATGAGTAACAGAACAATCCAGATGTTGCGTTGTAAAACACCGGTCGCCGAGGCCACAATGTCCGAGTACGCCTGGGTCAGACCAATCGCCAGATAACGCGCCGGATTGTGCGGATCAAACTTGACCTTTACAAACACCATGACATCACCATCGCTTTGCGTGGGGGCGATAGTGCGTTCGGGTTCCTTGTTGTCCGGCGCGAACAGATTGGCCAGTTCGGGGAAATCCTCCTGAATACGATAGCGGGTGCCCAGATCAGATCCAAAACGCTTGGCGGGATCACCATGGCTGATATAGGCGCCGGTCTGGTTGGTGATATAGAGGTTTTTATTCTGGTGACGATAACGTTGTTCAATGACGGAGAGTTGTTGACTGAAGTCCAGATTGATTACCAGCAGTCCGAACAGTTTGTTGCTTTGGTCATACAACGGCGTGGCGATTCTTAATGTCAGGGTATGGGGCAGAGTGAATTTGTTATGTTCCTGATTCAGCGAGATATCCGAGATGTACACCTCAGCCGCCTTGAGTTGCAGACTGTCTTTGATATAGGGCCGGTGGAGTTTGTTTTGCAGTTGGTTCTGCCTGAGCTTGAGGAGTTGTCCGTGCTCATTGCGATCAACCCTGACCAACTCATTACCTTTCGCATCAATCAAACGAACTTGTCGTACATCAGGTGAACCCTGGGCGATGGCAAGGAAAATATCGCTTAAGCGGGATTTCCATTGCGCGGCTGTGGAATTGCCCTCTACATCAAGGCCGGTTTTTTTGTCCACACGCATCAGACCGGCCACCGGTGGTGAGTCGGCCAGGAAGCGTACATCCTTTTCCAGGCTCAACAGTCTGTGCTGAATCCGGTCACCTTCCCGCCGTACATCCTCCGTCAGTTTGGCAAGGGCATTGTCCACCAGAATCCGTGCACTGTTGCCATAGAGATAGGTGGTAATCGTCAGCGCTGTCACCGCGACAAGCAACGTGGTGAGCAACACGAACTTGGTTGTGATCGATAATTTCATGCAGGCCTTCAGTCAAGGCAGCCGAGCGTTGAGAGTTACCGTATTTTTTTACGGAATATATATAAGAGTACAGCCATGGTTATTATTAGCACGATTATGCCGCCTGACCAACCTGAAAAATGAGAGAGTATGGTTTTCCTGGCAAATGGTTCTACACCCAGCGCCTGCATCAGTTGTTTCACGGGCTGGTAGTCCAGTGCCGGTTCCCAACCCATATATTTTCCGGCTTTGGCGGCAACATCCGCACGATGGATGGATGCCAGCACCTGCTTGACCTGCGCCGACAGCTCGGGTGCGGTGTGCGGCATGACCGCAAAAGGCCATTCCGGATAGAGTGGCGTGCTGTGGAAGAAAGGAAAATCGGGATTTTCCTGCTGATTGAGAATACGGAAGGAGGTCAATTGGATCCGGCCTTTGGCGGCCAGTCGTTCCAGCATATCAGTACGCACAACACCCGCATGGACTTTTTTATCCCGCACGGCATAGACCACATCGGGCTGATTACCGGCAAATTGCAGCGAGGCAAAATCCCGCCGGGGTTCGATACCCTGTTTGCGGAATTCGTGCAAGGCAACCAGCCAGCCGCCAAAACCCAGCGGGTTTACCCCCATAAAGTTTTTGCCGGACAAATCCTTGAGGCTGACAATATCACTGTGATCCACATGGGTAAAAATCACGGACCCAAAGCGGGATTGCGCCATGCCGGTGCGGTCATTGATCAGGGTGAGCAGTGCTTTGGCGCCGGCATTTTTTTCCAGTGCGATATAGGTGGCGGGATTGGTCAATACGAAGTGATACTTTTTCCACTCACCGTCCTGCCGTTGTTGTTTGAGGCTGGTATAGGGCTGCAACCTGAACTGAAAACCGGGAATGGACTGATTCAGGCGATCAACAGTCGGTTGCCATTTCTTGATCGCATGCTGTTCGCCTGAGTGCGCACGTACCGCAATAATAATCTGCTTGTCTTCCGCCGTCGCCGAAACCGGTGTGATGTATCCCAACAGCACCACCGCAGCGGCAAGTTTGAAATGTCTGTGCATCGACTGAACTGAAGCCTGTGTGCTTTTCCCCTCTCCGTGAGGAAGTTGACGACGCCATGACCATTGGCGCCGGCAGGGAAAACCTGCGTACTTTGTTGATAATAAGTTTAATGAGAAAAGGGGTATTGCTTAAGGGGGGATTACGGATTGTTTGTGAATAATTGTTAAAGCTCACAGTATCGAAATGGTTATTAACACACAGGCCGGTTGCCCCGGCCTGTGTGTTTGGAGTGGTTTATTGCAAGTAAAGGAACAGGGTATCTCCGCCGCGCCGCAGATGCAGTTGCAGGCCGCGGCTCTTGCCCAGTAATTTCTGCATGGCCTGGACATTTTTCACCGGCTTGCGATTGACGGCGGTAATCACATCATTGGGCCGAATACCGGCGCGCCAGGCCGGACTGCCGCGTTCCACCTCCGTCACCAGCACACCGGCGATACGGCCATGGCGACGGGAGTCATCCTCAATATCGGTCAGAGTCGCACCGGCCAGGTAACGATGGACTTGTTCGCCCTGGGTGGTCTCAATCACGGCTTCCTTGATCTCCACCACCAGTTTTTTACTCTTGCCTTCGCGCAGGATCTGCAAGGTGACTTTCTCACCCACACGTAACAGGCCAATCGTATTGCGCAGGCTGTCCGCATTCCTGACCTGTTTGCCGTTGATTTCGGTGACGATATCACCGGCCTGTAAACCGGCCTTGTCCGCCGGTGACCCGGTGCTGACCCGGGTAATCACCGCACCACGACCCTGTTGCAGATTAAAGGCCTGCGCCAGATCCGGGGTCAGGTTTTGCGCCTGGGCGCCCAGCCGGCCGCGCTTCACTTCACCATGCTCAATCAACTGTTGCATGATGCTCTCGGCCATGTTGATCGGAATGGCGAAACCGATACCCACATTGCCGCCGTTCTGGGAGAAGATGGCGGTATTGATCCCCACCAGTTCTCCGCGCAGATTGACCAGCGCACCACCGGAGTTACCGGGGTTGATGGAGGCATCGGTCTGAATAAAGTCCTCATAACCTTCAATACCCAGACCGCTGCGGCTCAGGGCGCTGACGATACCGGAGGTCACCGTCTGACCCAGACCAAACGGATTACCGATGGCCACCACAAAATCACCCACGCGCAAGGCTTCTGAATCGGCAAAAGGCACCGCTGTAAGGTTTTCCGCCGGGACCTGAATCACCGCGATATCGGTATCGGGATCGGTACCGATCAATTTTGCTTTCAGGCTGCGACCATCGCGCAAGGTCACGGTGATTTCATCGGCCTTGGCAATCACATGGTGGTTGGTCATGATGTAACCCTTCTTCGCATCCACAATCACCCCGGAACCCAGACTGGAGGTCTTGCGCTCACGGGGTTGATTGGGAAAACGGTCACCAAAGAAATGGCGGAAGAAGGGATCGGAAAAGAGGGGATTCTCCTGCACACGCACCGTACCGGTGGTGGCGATGTTGACCACCGCAGGGGTGGTCTTTTCCAGCATGGGGGCCAGGGTGGGTAATTTATCGCCCTGGCTGTCGAAAAACGGCAGCCCTGCCCAGGCGGCCGGCGAAAGAAGAGTCATCACAAACAACAGGACCGCAGAGAGTCCGGACAGATTGGTTTTTTTATTCATCACTACATCCTGAGAAAAAGAATTACGTTTTTATTTTGCGTTTGTGTGCACAGCAACACAAAGACTGTCAGCCTTGTAAAAAAGTTCAACAGCGCGCATGACCGCCGACAGCGGTATTAAAGGTATATAAATTTTCACACACAAAAATATAAGTCTGACCGACACCGTTTCAGGCACTGTTGCATCACCGCTCCGCCACCATCCACCATTCACCAAAGTAAGTAAACGCTAACCCCTCACACCTGATTGTTACAGGCATTTGACAGCCCGCACCAGGATCAGGCTTAATTGCTCCACAATATATTGTGTCAGGAGCCTGTGAGTAAGTTTGTGGATAATATGTGCGGCACTTGTAGATATGCTGTGTAAGTTGTTGAAAATAAAGGGTCATAGTAATTTCTTATATATTAGCAAACGCTTGTTGACTTCACTTCAGCATCCTCATAAGATTCCAGCCTGACACTATATCTAGTGTTGCAAAAATGAAGTGGGGGAGACAAGGCAAATTGCGGCAGGCCCCGTCTCTGAATCACTTGGTGTTGATAGCAAAAAACCAAAAAGAACAATCGGTTATAACCTGGAGGATAACCCCTATCATGAAGGCACATCTCAAGGCAGTACCCAAGCACAAGTACGGTGAAATCAAATTACAGGAAGCCTCGGCCGACATCTGGGACAAGAAATACCGCCTCAAAAGCAAAGACGGCGACATCATCGATCAGAGCATTGACGATACCTATCAGCGCGTCGCCCGCGCCCTGGCGGAAGTGGAAGCCACTGAAAACCGCCAATACTGGTACGAAGAATTTCTCTGGGCCCTGCGCCACGGCGCCATTCCGGCCGGCCGCATCACCTCCAATGCGGGCGCACTGGAACACAAACCGGCCACCTCCACCATCAACTGCACCGTCTCCGGCATCGTCGGCGACTCCATGAACAATATCCTGGAAAAGGTGCATGAAGCGGGTCTGACCCTGAAGGCCGGCTGCGGTATCGGCTATGAATTCTCCACCCTGCGTCCGAAAGGGGCCTATGTCTCCGGCGCCGGCGCCTATACCTCCGGTCCGCTCTCCTTCATGGATATCTACGACAAGATGTGTTTCACCGTCTCCAGCGCCGGCGGTCGTCGCGGCGCACAGATGGCCACCTTCGACGTGGGCCATCCCGACGTGATGGACTTCATCCGCGCCAAGCGCGAAGACGGTCGCCTGCGCCAGTTCAACCTGTCGCTGCTGATCACCGACGAATTCATGCAGGCCGTGGCCGACAACGCCGACTGGCAGCTGGCCTATCCGGTCACCGAAAAAGAAGCGGAACTGGACAAGATCGGCCTCAACGATCCAAAGCAGATCGTCTGGCGTGAATGGCCCGTGCAGGATACCTACATCACCAACAGCGAAGGGCTGGTGGCCTGCAAGATCTACAAGACCATCAAGGCCCACCGCCTGTGGGACATGATCATGACCTCCACCTACGACTTTGCCGAACCGGGCTTCATCCTCATCGACAAGGTCAATGAAATGAACAACAACTGGTTCTGCGAAAACATCCGCGCCACCAACCCCTGTGGTGAACAGCCGCTGCCGCCGTATGGCTCCTGCCTGCTGGGCTCCATCAACCTGACCAAGTTCGTCGAAGAACCCTTCACCGAAAAGGCGCGCTTCAACTGGGATGAGTTCAACAAGACCGTCGCCATCTTCACCCGCATGCTGGACAACGTGGTGGAAATCAACGGCCTGCCGCTGGAAGGCCAGCGCAATGAAATCCTCAGCAAGCGCCGTCACGGCATGGGCTTCCTCGGCCTCGGCTCCACCGCCACCATGCTGCGCATGAAATACGGCAGCCCCGAATCGGTTGAATTCACCGAAAAGGTCTCCCGTGAACTGGCTGTCACCGGCTGGCACACCGCGCTGGAACTGGCCAAAGAGAAAGGCCCGGCCCCCATCATGGAACAGGAATTCAAGGTCAGCAAAGAGATGCTGCGCAAACGGCCGGAAATGAAAAAAGACGGCTACAAGCTCGGTGACAAGATCAAGGGCAAGGTGCTGCACGCCAAATACAGCCGCTACATGCAGCAGGTGGCGCAGGTCAATCCGGATCTGGTGGATGCCCTGGCCGATGTGGGCGCACGCTTCACCCACCACAGCTCTATCGCTCCCACCGGCACAATCTCCCTGTCACTGGCCAACAACGCCAGCAACGGTATCGAGCCGAGCTTCGCCCATCACTATGCCCGCAACGTGATCCGCGAAGGCCGCAAGACCAAGGAAAAAATCGACGTCTACTCGTTTGAACTGCTCGCCTACCGCGAACTGGTCAACGAAAAGGCCATGCCCTACTCACAGGAAGCCGACGAGCAACTGCCCGACTACTTCATCACGGCGGAAGACATCACCCCGAAAGAACACGTCGACATCCAGGCCGCGTCACAAAAGTGGGTGGACTCCTCCATCTCCAAGACCGCCAACGTGCCGACCGATTATCCGTTTGAAGACTTTAAGAACATCTACACCTACGCCTACCAACAGGGTCTGAAAGGCTGCACCACCTTCCGCTTCAACCCGGAAGCCTTCCAGGGCGTACTGGTGAAAGAACAGGATCTGGAAAAGACCACCTACCGCTTCAAACTGGACGACGGCCAGGTGATCGAAGTCAAGGGCAACGAAGAGATCGAATATGACGGTGAGATACATACTGCCGCGAATCTATTCGATGCTCTCAAGGAAGGCTACTACGGCAAGTTCTGAGCGGGGTAGAGGGACTGATGCGGTGTTACAGCACTTTACGAATTTGCTCACGTACTACATGTACGCTGCGCAATTCGTAAAGCACTGTGCCTGGCATCAGTCTCCTCTACCTCACTCAGAACAAGTAATGAGGTGACAGCAACCACCTCGGCCTCGCTCAGGACGGGTGAGGGGATAAAGTTTAACGCAAAGGCGCGAAAGCGCAGTGTGAATAGAATCGCAGCCTTCGGGCCGCAACAGAAGCAGTAAAAGCGACCGTCGAGTCGCGATAAAAAAGCAAGGCAAGGCAAGGGTGTGACCCAAACCCAATTCCCTCTCCCTCCGGGAGGGGGCAGGGTGAGGGATAAAAAGCAAACCAACGCAGGGAACCACAACCGGAGGAACGACCATGAACGAGATCAGAGACTACGCCAAACCCGTCGATGCAGTTCACAAGGCATGGCAGGTGTTTTTAAAAGTACTTACCTCAATCCTGCTGGTCGCACTTTGTGGCGCCGCTTTCATGGATTAGCCGTAACCGGCAAAGCCGCGCAGCGCAATAAAACCTTGCGCCTCAGCGTCTTTGCGTTGACAAAGAGATCAATTTATATGCGCAAACGTACATCACAACGACGCACAAAAGAACAAAACTGGAGGAAACGCAGACAATGGCAATTAAGATTGAAAGCAAGATAGTCGACTACGAAGTCGCCAAAGACCAAATTGAAGACGACAAAGTCGGTGACCGCGCCATCGCCGAGATCAAGGGTGAACTGCAGGAAGAGACCAACATCGTGCACATGCACGAGAAAGTCGAGCGCCCGGAAATGCTGCTCGGCTCCACCTACAAGGTGAAAACCCCGCTCACCGAACACGCCCTGTATGTCACCATCAATGACATGATCCTCAACGCCGGCACCCCCCACGAAATCCGCCGCCCGTTCGAAGTGTTCATCAACAGCAAAAACATGGACCACTTCCAGTGGATCGTGGCCTTAACACGCATCATCTCCGCCGTGTTCCGCAAAGGCGGCGACGTCACCTTCCTGGTGGAAGAGCTGAAAGCGGTCTTCGACCCCCGCGGCGGCTACTTCAAAAAAGGCGGCAAATTCATGCCCTCACTGGTGGCCGAAATCGGCGACGCCATCGAATGCCACATGCGCATGATCGGCCTGCTCAAGGACGACGGCCTCGACGAACACCAGAAAAAACTCATCGAGGAAAAACGCGCCCAATACGAAGGCACCCTCAAACAGGCCGAAGACAACGCCCCCAGCGAATTCCCGGCGGGATCGCAACTGTGTGCCAAGTGTTCGACCAAGGCGGTGATTAAGATGGATGGGTGTCTTACATGTCTTAACTGTGGCGACAGTAAATGCGGTTAATAGCGGCGCGAGTCATCCGCATACGGCGTTGCGGCACTTCCTGAGAATGCTCATGTACTGTTTGTACACTCCGCTTCTCGGTAAGCACCGCGCCTTGTCTGCGAATCCCTCGCTTGCTCTTAACAAGGCAGAAAATAGAAAAATAAAAGACAGCTTCGGCTGTCTTTTTTGTTTTGTATGAATGGAAATGTAATCAGGAGTAATTTGTGAAGATTAATATGCATACTTCCCATCCATCAGCATTCATAAGCTCGACATTTCTTGATCTGGAAAGTGAAAGAAAAGCTGTGGCTAATGTGCTGCGTGAATTTAATATGAATATAAATGCGCTTGATATAAAACCGGCATCAAGTGGTTCATCAAGAAATGAAATTATTACAGGCATCAAAGAAAGTGATTTTCTTGTTTTGATAGTTGGTGAACGTTATGGTTCGATAATTCCCCAAATGACTAATTCGGATAGGCTGAGTATCACAAAGTGGGAGTATCTTTATGCAATCAATCATTTTAAAAAAGATGTTTTAGTATATTTTAAGAATGTTAAATCTGACGACGAAATTTTTTATGATGATAAATATGCAAGCGATTATAACATAAAGCGAAAATTGCTGAATGATTTCAAGAAAAAATTATCAGAAAGACACAGCCCAAAGTACTTTTCAACTATTGATGAGCTTGAGAAAGAAATTAAAAATGCTCTAATACCAATTTACAGAGGTGGTATTAAACGACTAATAAATGAAAATGAAAAGCTAAGAAAGGATATAGAAACACTGCGAAGTAGCAGCCAAAGTTCTTCAGCGCCTAATATTCAAGAAACTGGATTAGGCGATGCAATTAATCGTATATTTTCTACTACTGATACATCTGGACATCGATCAAATGTGGCAGGGTTTCCTGCAGGATTAGTAAGAGAAAACAACACAACAAATAGACTTGGTGGTGGTTTGCTTGACCTGAGAGATAGACATAGTAGTGAAAATAATCGGAGATCTGGATTGCTAGGTCTTATAGATCATAAGGATAAATGAATATGTCGCGGATTGAGAAACCGGAGTCAGAATACAGATATTCTCTAATATTAGAAGTTACTTGTATCTGACCCCGGTTTTTTATCAAGAACAAACAAAGGCAAGAAAATGAAGTAAGCGAATTTAAACCAGCCATTGCGAATGAAGTGAAGCAGTTTCGTAATGGTATTAGTGAATAATAGTGTTTAACAGTAGCAAGTGGAAAGACTGCTAATAACAAAAACGACAAAAAGCAGCCAAGGGCTGTTTTTTGTTGTTTTTGTTGTGATTTTTATGACGGTGAATAGTTTTATAAATTTTACGAGTAATACTTTTTTATGAAAAATAAGTTCAAAGGTTTTTACAGTCACTCAAATAGTGAGTTTTCAGAAATATGGAAAAACGCGGTGATTGTGTTTGATGCAAATGTGTTGCTGAACTTATACAGGTACCAAGTCAGCACAACAGAACAGTTGTTAAATGTTATCGAGAGTGTTAAGGATAGAATATGGATTCCATACCATGTTGCACTAGAATATCAGAGGAATCGACTTAAAGTCATTGCAGAACAAAACGAAAAATTTTCTGAGGTGAAAAATATAGTTTCTAAAGGTGTTTCGTCACTCAGGAAAGAGTTAGACTCATTAAACCTTAAGAAAAGACATTCAACAATTGAGCCAGAAAAATTTTTGATAGAGATAGATTCGGCCGCAACCCAGTTTAAGAAAGAACTCGATTTATTAGAAAAACAGCACTACAGTGTGATGAATGATGATCCGGTTAGGAGTAAGTTAGACGAATTATTAAATAATAGAGTTGGTAGCAAGCCAGCTAATCAAGATGAAATAGATAAACTGGAAAAGAAGGCAAGTGTTAGGTTTGATAAAAAAATCCCGCCAGGGTATATGGATAGTAACAAGAATAATACAAATATACCAGTTTTTACATATGACGGTATATCTTATCAAAGGCTGTATAGTGATTATATTGTTTGGTCTCAGATTATTGATTATGCGAAAAAAACAGATATAAAAAATATTATTTTTGTAACTGATGATAGCAAGGAAGACTGGTGGTTGAAAATAAAACAAAATAGTTTAAAGACTATATCTCCAAGACCAGAATTGGTTAGTGAGATATCAATAAGGTCAAATGTCGATAATTTCCTTATGTACAGTTCAGAAGGTTTTTTAAAGTATGCTAATGATCTATTAAGCGTAGGTGTATCAGATGACGCGATTGAGGACGTGAGAGATGTTGTGTTATCTCGACAAGAGGAAAGACTGAATGCTCAGTTGATGAGGAATATTGGTATTAACACCGAGAAGGAAGTATATAAATGGTTGAAAAGGAAATATGACGAGGTGGATTTTGTTTTGCACAGTTCTGTGGATATTGTGGCTGTACACGAAAATATAAAAATTGCTTTTGATGTTACAGTTATAAGAGAACCAAGACATGTTGTTGAAAGTGTTAAGTATTCAATGAATGAAGCGTTAAATTACGCAAATAAAAATGATATTTCTGAACTGGTGCTAGTGTTGGTTATGGCCAATGAAAATGCTTGTGATGATATCAGAGGCATGGATTTTTCAAGTTTAATTGATTGGATACCGGTGAAAATTATACTTGCCACTGCAAAATTTGATAAAGAGACAGGGGCAGTTACGGAGTTTCATCCATATGATAAATTTGAAATATAAACGAAACGAAAAACGGGGTCAGAGACTGAGGTATCCCCACAAAATAACGATCAAAAACAATGATTTAGGCATAAACACAATTGGGTGGACACGCGAGGTATTTTTTGATCTTGTATTAAGGATATTTGGGGTCAGGATATTTGGGGTCAGAGTAAAAATAGAATTGAAAGATGGTGTTTGATTTTTACTCTAATAAAAGGGGACGGAGGGATTATTTTTTAACCACTTGGTTCGGTTGGTCACTATTTAAACCCTCCGTCCCCTTTAATTGTTGGGGTTCATCCTTCACCCCAACCTACGGGCTAACCCCAATCTACGATCTAGTATGAGGCGTATATGAAAATATTCTACGTTTTGTTTCTGGCAGTTGTTCTGTTACCCGCTCGGATGGTTCAAGCAGAATTGCTGATGGAGTTAAACGGGTTCTATTTGTGGCAAATGAAAGATGGTGTAATCAACCATTACGGACAGCCGCATGACGTTATGGAAAATGAATATAAGTTGTATCATATTTATTATTTGAACATGACATCGCACATTGTTTTTGAATATTTAAAACAAGATTTTCCACATAACGTTTCCGCTATTCAAATCACCGGTTATCCCGTTGAGATGACTCCATTCAAAGGTGTGATGCTTGGTGATTCACTTGAGTCGGTTGAAAAGAAGATCGGCAAGTCAGATATGCAAAAACCTGTCCCTGGAAAAAATAAAACACTGCATCTCTACAATAATAAAAATTACAGCCTTCAATATGATGATGAAAACAAATTGGTCAGTATCAAGATTGGTATAAGTAAAGAATTTATGGATGACATTGATTTTAAAGTAGATGCATCGAAAGAATTCACTGAGGCAGTGAAAAACAGGGATATACCAACAGTTTTAAAACTCCTGAGACCGGATTTTGAGATATATAAAGATGGTAAAATATTGTCGGTCAAACGCCGCTATGCGGATTTTCTGGACAAGCCGGATCAGGAGATCATAGATGCACTGGTTGGGGATAAAAACAGTGTTCTGACTGCATTGCGTGAGAGCGAACCTTCACGACAAACACGAATTCAGGACAAAATTGGGGTTGGCGAGATCTACAAATTCTACTCCGGCTCAATTGTAAGTAGAATCGTGTTTTTTCCCTATAATGGCAAGCTCAGGGTGTACGAAATTTATTTTTGTAGCAAAGGTGACTGTCATTTTTCCAAGAAAGAAATTGACAAGGCAAAGGAGTTATAAAAAAGATATTTGGGGTCAGAGTAAAAATAGAATTGAAAGATGGTGTTTGATTTTTACTCTGACCCCAAATATCTTGAAAGTGATTTTAACTATATAGCAAAAAATATTGGGATAAGGGCAGATAATATTGAAGTCACAAAAGAAGCTCTTAGGACCGTAGGTTGGGGTGAAGAATGAACCCCAACGGGAAAAAGGGGTCAGTACCCTTTAAATTAGGTTGTTGTAAATAATAAAGGGTACTGACCCTGAGCGATCCCCACAAAATTACGCATAACTCTGCGTCTTAAAAATAAAAAGGGACGGAGGAAATATTTTTTAACCACTTCGACGGTTTGGTCAAAGTTTAATCCCTCCGTTCCCTTTATTTAATTAGGTATTATTATTTATGTAGAGGATTTTATATGATTAGAAAAAATTATGGTTTGATAATGATGCTGATAACCCTGTTTTTTGTTCCGACATCAACTCAGGCAAAGACGATTGATGGAAAATTATCATTACTATATGCCTATAGTGACGGTATTTATTTCCAGTTAAAAACCAACAAGTGCAATAAAGAAACGGTGTTTAGAATAAAAAGAAAGCATGACGAGTTTACGGAATTTAAGGAGTTACTCTACCTCGCAGCACAAACTAAAGCAATGGTAGAGGTTGACTTTTATGATTCCGATGGTTGTACAAAAGGTCATACTGTGAATTTGAATGATTTGAATAATTTGAAGGTCAAATTTTAATCCCTCTGAAGGACCGTAGGTTGGGAAATAAAAGGGGTCGGTGACGACTCTGAAAATCATAAGTCGTCGCCTCCCCCGTGGAGGCATCCAGAGATAAACTCAGATGGGCTTACCACCCAACAGAGGAGACGCGACCTATGACACTTTACTGCGGAATCGACCTGCGAAAAAGGGGTCGAAAAAGGGGTCGGTGACAAATGCGTCTCATTCGCATTTACATTTCATCAACCTACGAGCTTAAGACGAAAAAAATAAGGACATTCTATGAGGCAGATAAAGCTTGCGATAATAACTATGCTGTTCACGATATCTGTCAGTGTTTGGGCAGGTCCTGAGCCGAATCAAATCATATGGATTAAGAATGAGTACAAGTTAATACGTGACGATCTTAAGAAATATGAGTCAATTAGATTTGAAGTCTCGCAAGAATCTGCAGAGGGTTCAGAAGGATTGGCTTACACTGATGCCAATGGTGATATCAGATTAATTGAGGTGTCCCACTTTGGAGAAACCGGAAAATCGCATACTGAATACTATTACTTTAAAGGTAAGCCTTTCTTTGTTTTAGAAGAATCATACAGATACAACAGTCATATTATGATAACTGAAGCACACGCCAAGGATTTGCGTGAAGATGGTGTTGTTGGGATGGAAGCTTTTGATGAGAATAAAACAGTTAAAAATGAATACAGGTACTATTTTAATAATGGAAAAGTGTTGATGGTACTTGGCGATAAAGGCAAAGATATAACTCGCCGGCATGAATATTCATATGTGTTGGATGATTGTGTGCGATATTACAATATTGCGAAAAAAAATATCTCTGACCGGATAAAAGGGACGGGAAAATAGGCGAAGTATCTTAAGAAAAAAATAAAAGGAGTCGGTGACGACTCCGACCCCTTTTATAGTTCTTTAATTCTATTATTGTTAACGAAGAGGGATGGATATGGCAGAGAAAGATAAAAAACCGCATAAAAGTGAGAATATGGGAAAGTGGGTTTCTTTTTCCAAGGATCTGGTTGCGCTGCTTCGTGATTTATCTGTTTTTGTTTTTGCGATACTATTGCTCGCATATCCTTCAAAATTAAATGACATATTGATTAATGCAGGTTTTGAAGAGGGAAGTATCGTTGGCTTTAAATGGAAGCGTGGTGTAGTAGAGCTGAATCAGAAACTCCAGATTGCTTTGGATACGATCGAGACACTTAGTGTTCAGAATGACAAATTATCAGAAGAGTTGGCGTTGGCGAGTTCTTCTGACGGAACAATAAAAAATAAATATGCTGACCTCAAAGCCAGGAACAAACAAGTTAATGATGCGGTAAATCAAGTAAGAAAATCAGTATTTTTAACACTGGAAAACAATGCGTCTCTGATTGATAAAGCCGTGTTATCATCAAAACGCGAGAGTTATCCGGATAAGGCATTTTGCTATCAGGAAGATCGTCATAAGGATGGAGCAAGTAGATATTCAGTCCACTGCCATGAAACAAAGAAAAAGTGTGAAATAGCACGAGGGCCTAATAAAGCTTACAAGCAAACTGTGTGTGGCAGTACGGATCTTACTGCAGCAACCTGGAAACCTGGTCATCCAGGATGGATGGGATCATGGTATCAGTATAGTCGGAACTCATTTGGTGCACCTTTCCCACAATTCTAAAAATATTTGGGGGACAGAGTGAACCTCCCCCAGTTTAACGGACACTTTAAATCGGAAGCAACCGCTTCCCAAAAAGGAGAAGCAAAAGGGGGCAGTGACGACTCCGACCTCTTTTGTGTTGTTACTTTTATGTTGAGGAATAAGTCATGAATGACCATAAGGGTGTATATGGATTACGTTTCTTGAAGCATTATATACTGCTTTTTCTTGTATCTTTTATGCTGATATTTGACTGTGTCTCTGTTACTGCTGCAGGAATAGAGAAAAATACAGTTATCTTTCAACTATTAAAGAAGTATGAGAAGGCTGATATAAACAATGATCTACTTGTGAAACTGGAGACTGGAAGGATCAGTAGTGGAACAGACTGGCCTGGTGTGAATAAAATAATGCAACCGGTGAAGGGGGCGTATACGGTTTATCTTTTTTCTGTCGCAGAGGTTTATTTCGATTATCACTCTAATAAAAACTCAATTGGGCACAGATATTTTCTGTTGAAAACGGATTCCAATAATATAATCCAGGATGGATTGATTGCCACCATGGAAGTCGAACAACCATATATCTGTTCATGGTATAGGATAATCGGGAGAGGTACAATGTTGACACAAATGATGGATGTGTCAAAGCTGAAGTTGAAGCCATTTTGTAAGGAAGAAAATCCTGCGCCACATACCGGGGTATTGGATCTGCTAAACGGCCACTATTTTAACCTGGAACAATAGGATCAAATATTAATGAGTCACGGTATTCCGAGAACACGGGGTTGGCTCTTGCAGCGCTAGACAAGACAAGTTGGCAGTATCCACCTTTGTTAAAGGACTTCCGGGGTCAGTATACCTGTTTAACACGCAGATTGGGGTGAAGAATGACTCCGAACAAACGCTATAAAAAAAATGAGCAATGAATTTGTAATGTGACTGTTGGGGTTCGTAAACTACCCCCAACCTGCGAGCTGGAATTAAACAAAAGGAGAGGGAATATGACTGAACCAAGTCTTGATGATCAAATAAAAGTGGCGCAACTAAAAAAACTTCAGGCAGAAACCGCCAAAGTCAAAGCGGAAACTTCAAAGTTGTGGATTGAGGTCGGCAAATTGTCGATTTCTGTTTTTGTCGGGCTTGGTATAGGCTTGTTTACACAGGCAACAAAAGTGGACTGGGCTACGCAAGAGAAAATTGAAGCAGTCAGCAGCAAGGAAGCAGAAAAAAAACAAGCGGTAGAGAAGAAAGAGACCGAGATGTTAAAAGACTCTAAGGAGTCGTATGCGTCACTAAAAAAAGAACTGACCTGGGTAACCGGTGAATTGGTAAAGTTAAACCCTGACTATAAAAAGAAATCTTTGGTGTATGTCCAGTTTTACGGTCGAACTACAAGAAGTTTTATTGACGAGTTAAGAAATTCGCTGCAGCAAAACTACAAGGTGCCGGGTGCGCAAAGAGTTTGGAAGATACAGAACAGTGAAGTGAGATATTTTGTTAATTCTGATAAAGAAAAAGCCGTGCGCATTGCAGAACAGGTGATGAATTTCTATAAAACAAAAAATTGTGAGCTGAATCTGCCTGTTAAATATGTAAAGATGCCGGATGTGAAATACTCAGCGGTAGAAGTATGGCTGTCGGATGATGATTTTTGCAATAACAGTCGGTAGTGATAATAAGAGAATCCGGCTCCGTTTAATTATGTCTAATTACATAATTGTATAAAAGTGGACAAGAATTATTATATTGAATTTGATTTCTCTCCTGAGGTGATAAAAATAATGCTATTGGCATTGGATAGAGAAATCAGCTGTCACCTGGCGGTGGATTGCAGTGATGAAACCAGCCGGCCTGCGTGGTATGACCCGAATGATCTCTATATTTATCAAGGTGGCAGGAGTTGGTTGTTGTCACTTGAGCCTGGTGTGCAACAACTGGATGTTACAAAATTCGGAAAACAATTCGCTTTTCTCCTGATGGCTGTGAGGTCATACTTGCGTGATCATGAAGGGAGTATAGATACGGTTGTAGTGATTGCGTTACGTTGTTTATTGGATGAATATGCCGACATTCAGGGCCGGGGGTGATGAACGGGGCGGTCAGAGACAGAGTCTAATGTTTCAGTCTCGCTTAATGTGGAAATTTATTTGGGTGATGAAATGAAAAAATATTATGTTTTGGAAAACAAGGAAAAAAATGATAAAACTGCAGTAAAGAAAGGCTTTTCATGGCCGGCATTTTTTTTGGGAACCTGGTGGGCGATGTGGCATGAAATGTGGTTGGTGTTTGCAATTCTTTTTATACTAACTTACGGTATCAATATAATGAAATTTCAAATGCTCAACAACATGTCTCCTGGGCTTTCAACTTTTCTGTTTTTTCTTAGTCTCGCCGCATGGTTATTGCCGGGATTTTTGGGGAATAAATGGCGAGTATACTTCTATAAGACTGATGGATATGAAGTGGTAGGTGAGATGGAAGCAAAATCTATCAGTGCAGCATATAACATATTGCTTGAAGAAGAGGCAGGCAGTAAAAATCATGGTGGCGATGGCATTTCTTAACAAAGAAAAGCGAGACCAATAAAAGTCGGTTAAACGGTGTCAGAGAGCAATTGTTTACAATAATAGCCAGTCTGAATATCAGTGCTGTTGGTTCTCCGGTCCCGTTTGACAGACTATTTAATCTGATTTATTTTTGAGTGGAAAAAACAGGAGGCTAATCGATGATGCATAAACAGTTTTCTTTCCTGTGTATTTTGTCCTTCGCATTAACAGGTTGTGCAACGCAACGTGTTTTCTACCAGGACTGGCTGGTAAGTTATAACGGAACCTGGGGCGCCCCAGAAAATACAATGCCCGTTGTTATCCCATACCATAGTAAAAACGGTACGTTAAACCAAACTTACTCAGTTTATACCTCAAGTCTTTTTGGTCAAAAATGCAAATCGCTCGGCGATGTTCAATGGATACTTGAATTGAGTTACGGTGAAAGTATTAACCCCGCAGAAAAATCGATTCTTCAATATAATGATATGATTGGTCTGGATAAAAGCATGATTACTGAGGCAGCAAAACGTGGCGCCAATTATATTCATTATCGAGAGCGTAGCTTGCACTCGATGTACTGCGCCAGGGTGAAACAAAGTATATTTGCCTATGAAGGCAGCGCCTCACTATTTCACTGTACTGATGCGCCGGCATATGCAGTAGGCTGTAATGATCTTCGCGCACTGTTAATTTCATCCCGGCCGGGTAAAGATATAGACTTTATGTATACTGAACATATTTCACAGGATTCTTCTATTTACTTTTCATACACTAATGATCATTCTAAATTTATCAGCGCAAGATACCCACTGGCCTGGGTTGATATTCTCGAGGCATGTGAGAAAAAATTGGGTAATGTGAACGATTGCCGCAAGGGAATTCCGGCAAGCGTGTTACGTTACTGGGTTGATAACGGTACATGGTGTGGACCTGTTACCAACAAGGGCAAGCCAAAAGGCATGCTGGATTATTCTGGTCGTTGTTGATTAGCGTACCTCTGCGTCAAAGATCAATTGTTTAGAATACAAAGACAGAACGAGTTAATATTTACAAATTTGACAGCGTTGAAGAAGCAGGAGACTTGGCAGTGCCGCATTATGTTATCGCAGACGAGGGAGTATATCCAATTGTACCTATTAAAAAAATACACAGGGAACATTTAGAGCGACAGCAGTGGATTACCGGCGATATATTAAACTTTACTGTGCCTGAGCCAATTCTATATGATTTGAATACTGACATAGACAATGATCTGGATGACAGTATTCCTGGTCCAAAAATACTATATACTTCATCACCCATACCGGTAATGCACCTGTCTCTTCTGGATGCACTAACAGCTGTTGGTGTAGATAATTTACAGACCTATGATGCAGTCTTGCGTGATTTGGATAATGGCATTGAATACAAAGAATATAAGGCATTCAATATTATTGGTACAGTGGCCGTGGCCGATATGGAGGCCTCTACCATGATGGGCATATCCGACAGCGTAATGACTGGCGCCAATTTTGATAAACTGGTTCTTGATGAGGAGAAATGTGCAGGCAAGCTGCTTTTTCGATTGGCTGAGAATATAACGGCAATTATCGTTGATGAAGCTATCAAGACAGAAGTCGAAAAGCGTGGTATCAAGGGTATTTTCTTTTATCCGAGTGGGGAATGGGCAGGGTAGGCAGCCTGTAGGACTGAGGGGCGGATTAGCAAAGCGTAATCCGCCGATTGTTTGGTTGCTATTGGGAAAAAGCGGTAAAAAGGGGCCGGCGCGCAGGTTGTTTGTCGAATCTATAATTACACAACTGTATAAACTAAAAGCAAAAAAGGAGTGGTGACGACTCCGCCCCTTTTTATGGTGTCATTCCTCGTCATGGAAATTTCTGTTTATTTATCGGGTGAATCAGCATAAGTTATTACTATGGATGCAGACAAAATTCGTCAATTAAAAAATACAACAGGGGCCGGGCTGGCTGACTGCAAGGCAGCCCTGGCCCAATTTGATGGGGATATGGTTGCGGCCGCAGAGTTGCTGAAAAAAAATGGTCGCGACAGTGTGTTCTATTACACCATATATGAGAGCACTGACTATAACTGGTTGTTGGAGGATGATGATGCTCATATGATTCTTCATCGTGCCGCCAGGTATATGAAGGCCTCCGATTTGAGCGGCCGGCTTTCTGTGGAGCCGGCTGTTATCGGTATGGTCGCCTCCCTTGAAGACACCTACCCTGATTATGACCGCGATGAAATAAAGATGGATGGTGACTCATCGGTACTGCGGCGCTTTAGGGGCGGCTCTTTTACCTTTCTCGTCCAGGAAGCATTTCTTGAGGTTTTGGAACAGGAAGGGGTTACCGGGTTTCGCGCATATCCGGTGAAGATTTTTCACAAGGCAAGCAAGCGCGAATGGTCAGATTTTTGGTATGTCATGTTTACCCTGCGAATGGGCAGAAAAGAGCTGTTGCAGGATAATACGCAGAAAGTCTTTATTGATAAAGAGCATGTGGAAACCTGGTTCAACGGTTATATGAAGCATGCCCTGGAACAATTAAACTGGCCGGACATGGTGTTTGTTGAGCGCGAATTTATGTGCTGTCGACCGGTTGTTCTGGATGACTCCATTGACGGTGATAAACTGTTGCTGACTGAGCTGGAACAGTTGTTTAAAATGAAAAAACCACACTACAACTTTGGCAGCAGGATAGATGAACAATATTTTATCGACCGACTGCTTGAGAAGTTCAGGGATGTGGATTTTGAACGTGTGGCAAAGGCTGTCGACCGTTGTCCGGATACGCAAATATTTTATGAATCTGAAGAAACAAATAACTGGTTTGGCATGCGGCAAGAAGAATGATTTTCGGCAGGAAGCAGGCATGCTGCGTGTATAAGCTGAAAAACTGACAGAGACATTTACGCAATATTGATGAATGACTGAATAGAATATGAAACTGCCTGTCACAATCAGTTTGTGTTTATTTTTGGGATTAATCCTTTTTCCAAAGGAGGCGCTGGTGAGTGGCCAGGCAAGTGCACGAAAACAGTGTGAGTGGTTTGATATTTTTGTTGAGGAACAGATTCGGCGTTTTATTGCTACCAGGGTGATGCCTGACGGCAGCGTTCGCGGCCCTGGTGAATACTTCTACAATAAAGAACAAAACTTTCTGAAACAGATCGACAAGCTTGAGCCGGAGCTGAATACCCTGTTGGCAGAGACAAGCCGTTCACTACAGCTTGAATTGTTGCCGTATGACAAACACGGTTCTATCGTCAGCAACAAAAAAAAGAAAGTACCGAAAGCCGGTCCCTATATTTACCGCTTTACCTTTACGCCTGAAAATACTTTTTTGGAAATCACTATAAGGGTGACGTTCAAGACCCCGGTAGCACCGGATTCATATGATAAACTCCTTGGTATCCTCAAACAGCGGGTGCGTTTTCAATCCTGACAGCCTGCCTGTCTGTTGATCGCCGCTGATTACCAGGGATTAAATTCTATCCCGAACCAGCCCAGGCGTGAGGTTTGGCCCGAGGCGTACTCCCTGTATTCACCCTGTAATCGCAGCAGGAGCAGCTGGCCGCCTGCTTCGCCCAACTGGTATGTCAGGCCGCTCTGCGCCTCGATCTCATCACCCAATTCGTCGTCGGTGGAGTAACGGTATTCCAGCTTGTTGCGCCATTGCAGTCGGCGTCGCTCGTCCGGTGTCCAGAAGGTTATGAATTTAATCGCTGTTTTGTGCGACGGGTCAGGTCCTTGACCAGACACCCACAAAAACCGGTTTAAACGGGGTGGAATATAGCATTAACCAGCAGGCTTAATGACAGGAGTACCCATCACCCAGATAGTATACGCTTGTGACGTTAGTAAATATTGTGAATTCATCCTTGTTGTTTGTGTTTGTCTCGGTGATTATTACATGGCTGCCACCACTTATTGTTGTATTAGACCGGAGATCCAATAATGCTTTCTCTTTTGAACCTGAGCGGCCATACATCACGCCAATCGGTGTGCAATTTTTTGAAGGTAACGTTTTTACTATAGTTGCAAGATTTAGCTCGGTTTTTTTCGAACCTGTTTCGGCACAAGAAATTGTTCCTGAGCAAATAATTACTATTATGATATGCTTTATTGACATTTGTATATTGTGTATGTATCAAACCACATTCCGGATTCTGCAACATGAGACAATAAAACTGCGTGACTTCCACCCAGTTCTGCAACTCTGTTTTTAACAACAGTATCTCTGTCTTCGCCGGCTGATTTCATGGCGTTTAAGAAATTATTTTCCGGTGCTTCCCTGGTATAAACAGATATTTCACCTGAATATTGACAATTATTTTTTGGCTCTGAATTGACTATGGTTATCTTTTTGCCTTCTTCTGTGAGTGACATTAACGCGCAGGCGGATAGATGTGTCAATATCAACAAAATTCCAAATATTTTATACTTCATTATTTTGTCCCTGCGTTTATTGTTTACATTTGTAGGCAATGCCGGTGTAAGTGTTTGTCTTGAAGTGATATTCAATTATGCCTGACTTGTATTGTTTCCAGGAGTAATCAACCCGGCTGTTTGTGATTACAATTCTGTTGCCTTGCATCTTCAGTGCTTGCCGTTTCATGGTTTGCAAAAAATCAGGATTGGAAACAACTTTGTAATACCGGCCTTTACCCCAGTTAGACCAGTCATCATAAATTTTTCGGTCAAAAAATCCGACAACTTGTCCCATTTTTTTACACCCGGAAGGAGGATCTTTAACAAATTTCACATCATCCACTCCGGCTGACAAATTACCTGATAAACCAAGCAAGATAAACATGTAAATAAATTTACGATGATTCATGTGATTCCCCATGCATAATAAGAAGCAGCATACATAGCAATATCCTGTATATGTTTATGATATATCGTTATATATATTTAAAACTTTAGACGTGATATTGCTAAGTACTGCTATATTATCATTCTAAATGTGAGGTCATTAACGATGGCTGCGACTGTTCACCACTTTTTATTTCGAATGGAGCAAGCGTTTAAATAATGTGGTGGGTGATTCAATCCCTGCAATATGCTTACTGTAAATATGCTCTGATAAAGTTGAGGTTTGTTTTCATCTACAATGCCTGTCTGTCGTGCGTTGCTATTTACCAGGGATTAAATTCTATCCCGATCCAGCCCAGGCGTGAGGTTTGGCCCGAGGCGTACTCCCTGTATTCACCCTGTAATCGCAGCAGGAGCAACTGGCCGCCTGCTTCGCCCAACTGGTATGTCAGGCCGCTCTGCGCCTCGATCTCATCACCCAATTCGTCGTCGGTGGAGTAACGGTATTCCAGCTTGTTGCGCCATTGTAGGCGGCGTCGCTCGTCCGGTGTCCAGAGTGTTTCGATGCGCAGCGGCAGTGCGATGGCGTTGATGGCGGGTAGGTTACCCTGTTTAAAACGCCGGATATCCGCACCGATGGAGAAATAGAGGAAGTCGTTGTGTTCTTCTCCCGAGATGAGATTGAATAGCAATTCACCGCCCAGCCAGGCGCCGCTTTCGATATCCAGCAGATAGTTTTTTTCCACGTTGAGCAAACTGATACCCAGTCCGGTGCTGCCGGCGGGGCTGAAGTATCCGGGGACGCGATTCAGGCGATCCTTGAATTTACGGATATCCAGGGCATTGAAGCGCAGCGACTGGAGTTGTCGGGGGTGATCCTGATCGGTGGAGAGGATGACTTGTGTGGAGGCGAGGTTGACATAACTGCTGCGTTGCATGGCCACATTGGATATTGAACCCAGTTCCTGTTCGTCCAGTGTGGCGCCGATGAGGAGCACCGGTGAAGACGTTTGTTCCACGGCATATTGGCCGACTCCGAAATGGTAAGCCAGCAGCTTGGTGTGGGGTGTCCCGGCACGATAGGCTTCGGCTGTTTTGGTCGTGTGCAGTTCGGCGAACAGTCGCTCGGTGTCGATGGGTGAGATGTGTTGTGTCGCGGTTTGCAACAGTGTTTGCTGGTGTTGCCGTGACTTTGCGGTTACCTGTGAGGTGTATTCGGTGCAGATCAGATCCTTGTGTTCAAAGGCCATCTCCGCTTCCTGGGTCAGGGTAAACAGTTGATAGAGTTGTGTATCCAGGGCGGGATACCGGCCAACGTATACGGCCGTCGCATCGACAAAGTCGGCGCGTTCACGTCGGTCACGGCTGAAGATTTTATATAAGGGCGGCCATGTCAGTGCAGGGTAATCTGTTTGTAATTGTCGATGACGTTCCCGGATCAGCTCCTGGGCCAGATAGCCTTTTTTGCGGTAACTGTAGAAGGCCGGCCTGACAGGTTCGGCCAAACCTTGACGGATAAACAGGGCAACCAGACTGTTGGGCGGAGAAACGACGGGGTTAAAGTCAGCAATTTCCCGGGCAGCGATACCTTTGCCGATGACCTTGACCAGTACCGAGGCGCAATTTTTATCAAAGAAATAGTAACTGGTGTTGTAGTTTTTCTTGGCCCGGTAGAGTTCGTCCAGCAGACTGCGTTTTTGTTGTGGCGTGAGATTAAGTTTATAACGCAGCAGGTCGCGGTCTTCTTCAATAGTGTAGTGTTTGACGGCTTCCCCGAGGGTTTGCCGATCCATCATGGTCAGGAAGCCGCCGCTCAGTCCCTGCAGGGATTGCAGGATGGTATCGAGTATTTCAAACGGACTTTGATCGCCGGGTGGTGAATCGAACCAGCCCTTTTGACACTCCTGCTGTACCACCGGCATTGGTCGCGGTGTCTGATCTGCCGGTTTGTTGTTACGGGTGTTGGCCATAAAAGAGATCACCAGATCATTGGGGTTTTCACGGCCCTGTTGTTTGGCGACAGGGTTGTTATCCAGTTTGATGCGCAACAGCAGATGGCCGGCGATCTCTGACGCGTCACCGGTGCCCGGTGTGGCATACAACAACTCAAAACCGGTCACGGTCTGCTCATTAATCGGTCCGGGCTGTATGGTTTTGCCGCTGCGTGGATCGAAAAAGACAATATCATCCAGCATACCGTCTGATTGACTGCGACACTTGACGGCCTCTGTCGCCAGTGGTGAACGAAAACCGGTAAAGACATTTTGCATAAAGGCATATTTCAACGGCATACGACATTTAATCGTGTTCTCTATGGCGCCGGCCGGCGGCAGGATATAGTGCTCGGCCGCGGTAATGAAGTCTTCCGCCGGGCTCCACAGACCATGGGGTTCGGCGTAGGCGCGCAGATCCTGGTTATCGGCAACCGGCAGCAGGCCCAGTCGCGTCCGCTGCCAGCCGCTGATGCGTCGCCAGTTACGCTGCCGGCTGACAGCGTGTTGTTGTTCGTAATGGTGCAACAGGATGTGCAGGGCTGTACGGACGTAGGGATCATCCGCCAGATATTCGATCACTCCCGGCTTGTTCACAGCGATATGCCGGTAGCTGTCGTCGGGATCGTCGGGCAGGCGCACGTCAAGCAAGGCGACGGGGATGATCGCCGGCAGACGTTGCAGATTGAGTCTGTTGTTCGGGGTCAACGTTGTGCCAAAGAGATTGTCGAGGCGGTGTTGCAGACGCTGTTGCTTTTCTTTTATTGAGATATCACCGCCGACAGCCGGGGCAGTCCCGAGAGTCATACCGATGAGCAACAAGCCAAACAGAGTGCGCATGGCGGTGCTTAACTCACGCTTTTTCGCAGACCGGGGATGATATAACCCATGAGTTTTTGCAACTGTTCACGGGTGGCCTGTACCGGTGCTTCCCGAATGATGACCCGGGCCAGTCGGGTTCTATCCACCTGTAATTCAGCCGCAAAGTAATCCAGGGTCGGGCCGTGAAAGGCATAGGCTTCCTTGATCAGGCTGTCGGCCGTATCAGGGTCCAGCAGTTTGGCCTGATAGTCACTCCAGCTTACGCGGGTGGTGTCCGCCAGCGTGCCGTCCAGTGTGGCACTGCTGTTTTTCCAGGAGTCGCGGGTGGCGCCGGATTTTTCGGTGGTGGCTTCGGCACTGCGGCGGGCCAGTTTGGCGCTCTGGTCGCCGGTTTCGGCTGAAAAATCAACGGTGGCCTCACTGGCATCGGTACTGGCCTGGGCCACCGGTTTGGTGGTGTAGTTATAGGTATAGTCGGTACTTTGTTGGCTTACCTCAATGGATTTCTCCGTGGCGTCCGTACTGAATTCCGCCGCCGGTTGGGTGGTGTAGTCATAGGTAAATTCGGTCGTTTGGCCACTGGCGGCTGCGGATTTTTCGGATGCCGTGGTGCTGAACTCCGCGGTGGGTTTGGTGATGTCGTTATAACTGAATTCGGCCGTTTGTTTGGTGACGGCCGTCGACTGTTCTGAGGCAGTGGTGGTGAATTCTGTCACCGGCCGGGTGGTGTAGTCATAGGTAAACTCGGTGGTTTGGCCACTGGCCGCCACGGACTTTTCGGATGCCTCTGTGCTGAATTCGGCGACCGGTTGGGTGGTGTAGTCATAGGTGAATTGACTGCTTTGCTCGGTGTATTTGCTGCTCTGTTTGGATGCTTCGGTACTCTGTTGCGATGAGTAGTCACTCACTTCCACTGATTTGTCCGTGGCGTCCGTACTGAACTCCGCCGCCGGTTGAGTGGTGTAGTCATAGGTGAATTGACTGCTTTGCTCGGTGTATTTGCTGCTCTGTTTGGATGCTTCGGTACTCTGTTGCGATGAGTAGTCACTCACTTCCACCGATTTGTCTGTAGCGTCCGTACTGAACTCCGCTGCCGGTTGGGTGGTGTAGTCATAGGTGAATTGACTGCTTTGCTCGGTGTATTTGCTGCTCTGTTTGGATGCTTCGGTACTCTGTTGCGATGAGTAGTCACTCACTTCCACCGATTTGTCTGTAGCGTCCGTACTGAACTCCGCCGCCGGTTGGGTGGTGTAGTCATAGGTGTACTCGGTGGTCTGCCCACTGGCCGCCAGCGATTTTTCCGATGCCTCTGTACTGAATTCCCCGACCGGTTTGGTGGTGTGCTGATAGGTGAAATCGGTGCTCTGTTTTGAGTAGTCACTGCTTTGCCTGCTGAACTCGATCGCTTGCTCGGTGGATTGTTGACTCACCTCCACCGATTTATCCGTCGCTGCAGTGGTGAATTCGCCGGCAGGTTTGATCGTGTTGCGGTAAGTGAACTCCGAGGACTGACCAATTATCTGTTCGGTCCGGACCGTTGCATCAGAACTGAATTCTGCCGTGGGGCGGGTTGATTTTTTATAGGTATCCCGTGCGGTGCGGGCCGACATCTCGGCTGACTGCTCGGTAAAATTGATCGAGGCTTCGACCAGAGGCCTGGTGCTGTTGTGATAGGTCTCACGGGTCGAACTTTCGGACAGATTCCCGGTAAAGGTAAAGGGACCGGCCATGGCCGCGTGGGGTATCAACAAGGCAGGTATCAATAGGTATAAGCAGACTGCCGTGGATTGTTGCGGTTTTGTGGTCATGATACGTTGTCCATCAGAAGGTTACAGATAAGTGTGAGTGAGTCTGACCTGAATGCAATTTTTATCCCCCCGGTATGGGGTCACGCAACCTGAAGTATTATATGTTGATGCCGATGACAGTTGGTCAGGTTGATGTGTACAAAAGGGATTTTGTCGCATAAAAACTGAATTAAAACTGAATAGTCATAGATGGATGTGAGGTGATTCTTTCCTGCGGATAGCGGGAGTTACCGTCTCCGATGCATATCACTAATAGCAGATAATTTATGCTATCAGCGGATCATGGACACGCAGCAGAAGCAGGCCTTTGATTTAGCCCGTGATACAACCAATCAGTTGATAACAATATCGACTGTGTTCATTGCGTTTACGGTGACGTTTTCCCGGGATTTATGGATAAACCCGATGATTTTGGACGGGTTTTGGTCGGTAAATCAGGCTTGGGTTTTTGACATCTGTTATTTGCAGCGTATGGACATTACTCGCCCCAACCGGCACACTTGAACCTGACTGGCAGGGTGTGGCATTGTCAATCCGTGGCAAGAATGTCACGATCCCTCAATCCTGCAGATATTCAGTTCTCAGATGGGGGCCGGATTTATTGTCTGGTTTGGAATCAGAGCGAGATGAATGTTTGTACGATTCCAGGGGGGTGAGGCGCTGCCTTTCAAAATGAAACACTAGTGATATCGACTAATAAATTAAAGGAATAAAATCATGTACACACTTGTCCACGATAGAGACAGCATAGGCACCACCCTGTTTGAAAGTGGTGATCCCGCCACACTCACGGTATCCGGTGTTTTCAACAATATAGGCGGCGCGAAAGCCATTGCCGGCTGGATCAAAAGTATTGGCGGTGAAGAAGAGGACGGTGTGGTATTCATTGCCTTAAACGATGATTTTCTCTTGCTGGACCATGACGGGATTGTGATTAAATTCGCCGAGGGCCATTTGATTTCTGTGCCGGATGATGATGAAGTCTTTGTCGATATAACCAGCCACTCCGCTGAGGATTATGCCGCACACTTTCCGGCGCATCTTTCAGCACTGGCAAAGGAAAATTCATAGATTCAGCGGAGCCATTGTCAGGGCTGTATGTGTTGTCTGTCCGGATCGCTGTCAAATGACGCTAAACACAGCCGTTGATTTATCTGTGAAAAATTGCCCCCATCTTTTTTAGTATCCAGGCGACAAGCAGGCATGGATGCCGGAATATACCCAGCTTGTCACAGAGCAATCTTGTGCACGGGGATACGCGTCTGCTGAGTTTATCGAGATGTTTGGCGGCTTCACCCACTGTGCCTATTGTCGCCGTCCTTGCCAGTGCGCTGTCCCGCCGGTTTTTAGCCGCGCTATGATAACCGGCTGCATGGAGAAAGCCCTGCTGTAACGGATTCAACGGGAGCTCATGGTGTTTTTTCATGTCCACGGCCGGAATTACCGGTTCCTTTATTGGCGGCATCTTTCTGGGTTGATCGGTGAATATCCCGGCAAATGATTTTGCCTGTTTGTCCCGATCCGTCAGACCTTGCAATCCCCACTTGTCACAACACATTTTGATAAATGAGGTGTGGTCATGCTCGTCATTCACAATGGTGTTCGGTTTTATGTAGGCGGATACCATCACCATGGGGACGCGCACGCCCATGCGATCAAAGGTGAAGCCCTTATCACCGACCATACCGGGTGTGGGCGGAACTGTCGCAGGTGGTGGTACGTGGTCAAAACACCCGCCGTGTTCATCGTGGGTAATGATAAACAGGGTGTTGTCCCGGTAAAGTTCGCTGCATCTTATGGTTTCATAGATATCCCAGATGAGTTTTTCCCCCAGTAACACACTGCCGGGATGGGTTTCGCCATACAGGGTGCTGTCAAAGGATGATGGGTGCTGATCATTGTGCTGCAGAACAACCCGCGGTTCAAAAAAGGAGTAGCTCGGCAAGTTTCCATGTGCAATATCTTTTTTGAATGCATCCAGTCCGTAGCGAAACTTGCCGCCGGTAAAGGCCGGGTTGCAATAGCCATTGATGATGCGGGTCAATGAAAAGGGCTCTTCATGGTAGATATGCCAGCTTACCTTTTTCTCATTCATTCGGGTGAATAAATTATCGGTTACGTTGAAATTTTCCTCCCAGCGCAGAAATGCCTTGAGTTGCGCTTCGACGCCCACTTCTTCCGGAGGGTTGATCACTTCGCCACATGAAGTGCCAGCATGCCAGAAGGCGCGATTACACCAGGTTTCGCTGGGTACGGAACAAAACCAGTGATCAAATACGGCAAACTCTTTTGCCAGGGTGGTGAGGACATTGACACTTTCCGGTTGAAAACAGGACATGATGACCTTGTATTGTTCATACACCGGATTGGCAAACTGTTTGCCGTCTTTGGTTTTGCCCAGAGCCTGCAGGGTGTTGATGTAATCATTGACAAAGCCGGTCATCGGCGGAGGAACCGGCGCCGGTTCCGGCACATTGTAGGGCGCGCTCATTTTTATCCCGTCCACACCGACATTGTCAGGGTCAAGCTGATCATACTCCTGGGTATTCACATGTTGGTACATCTCACCCGGATCGGGATAGGGGGCGTGATAGTCTTCTGTCTTGTGGGTGGTGACGGTTTGGTGCTTGTCGTAGTCTGTGGCGCGTTTGGGAACCGGCAAACTGATTTCCCCCTCCTGCAAACCGGCAAAGGATTGGTTGTCGGGTACGCCTCCTTCATAAAGATAACCGAGTAAACTGTCAAACGAGCGGTTTTCCAGCATTAATACGACAACATGATCAAAACGATCCAGTCCATTTCGGTTATTCATATTCACCCCTGTTGTTATCAACCCAATCCATGTACGGAATACCAAATGCACAGCATGTCTGGTTTGAATGTATGCACTCAGCAGGGAGTATAGTCGGTTTTTTATAACCGGTTTGTGAGATTCAGGCAGTTCAGTATGTACTGGTATATTCAGGTAATGTAGACATTGTGTTATCGGTTTGATAGCAGCGAGGATTGCCCTGTGGACAAAAGTATCCGGGGCGATATCTGGACCTTGACAATAATACTGTGCGTTTGACGACCGTGATGCTGTGTAAGTGGTGGGGGATGAAGGGGGCGGTGGTGGTCACCGCCCCGGACAGAGAAGTGCAATGGAGGCTACAGCGGGCAGGTTGCATCCTTGCCATTGGCCCAGGCCAGCACGGACTCAAAGTAGCCGGTGCTTTTCATGACGATACCGTTCAGTGTTATCTTTGTAGTGGATTTGTTGATCCGCTCAATATCGGCCAGAAAGTTATACGAGCCGCCTTGCGGTACGCCGCCAATGTAGATGGCATTGCCGATTTTATCCTGGATGGTAAAGGCCACCATCTTGTCGCTCTCCCGTTTCATGGATGCGACAAATGAGGTCGATGATGTTGAGTAATAACCATTATGATCCCAGCCTTTGGCAGATTTCACTCCGTTAAAGCAAACCATGGCCTTGTTTTCAAAGTCCTTGATGACGGCTTTGAAGTCACGTTTGACGGTATGTGACTCGCTCTTGAGAAAGGTTCCGCCACCCTTGAATGAGTCGCGTAACTCGGAAACGTTTTTCGGCTGGTTGGTCGCACAACCCACAATGGCGAGTGAGAGTACGGCCGGTAAAATTCCCCTGCTGATCAACATCATGTCAAAGCTCCTTAAATAACTGTTGAAACGAATTGTTGTCAGTATAGTTGTCAAGATTGTGAGATCACCGTGAAAAAGACAAATAAAAAGCTAAAGTTTTAAGTTCTTGAAAATCCATGTATTATTCGCAGCCAGGTCAATACTGTTGGCATGCCCGGCGGTTATACAGCGTAGTTTGTCGAGACAATTTGGGGAGAGACTCTCATGGAGAAAGTCGAACTAATAGAATGTGCCGGTGTGGCAGAACAGTTACAACAACAGCGTCCCGAGTTTGTCCGGTTTTATACAACCTGGAAACGTGTTTTTACCAAAAGCGGGCATAAGGGCATCACGCAATATTTTCCAAAAGACCATCCGGTTGATTTTACCAACCCGGATCAACGTCCGGGGAATCGGGTCTGTACCGTCGGTTTGCTGGAAGGGCCGAATCACCATGAAGAATTCAGAGTTCATTATGATATAGCGGCGGACGGGCGGGTTTATGTCCTGGAAGTGGGGCATCAGTTGAAGATAGATAACATCAAGTTTTGAGTAACACGATTAAATGCATTCGGGCAGATCCGGTTACCGGTTTTTGTTACACTGTTGTGGTTGATGTATTGACAGCTTCATTGTCAGACAAACTTGAAGCGGTCTCAAAATTACTGCGCTTGGTCCTGCGGCGTTAAAATTGAACTCAAAATGCTCATTTACAGTGGAACATTCGCTCTCGCCCATCCATGGGCTTCGCGAAATAAGTACAGTCCCTGTACAAAACTCCGCTTTTTCGTTCAATTTGCCTTGCATCACCTGCGCTCGCGACATTTTGAGACCGCTTCTAAAATAATTGGGCGAAATATTATGGGCACAATTTTGGTTATCCTTGGTATTGCATTGGTGCTTTCATTCCTCTTGGCGCTGTCGCTGGGGCCGTGGGGTGTACTTGCCGCCGCTGTGATAACCGGTTTGGCGGGAACCTGGGCGGTGTATCTGCTCTCAGGGTTTGGCTCCCCGAATGGTTACGGCCGTACACCTCACCTGCCTGAGTTGCTGCTCTATTTTGTCCAGTGGTTTTTCGCCGGGTTGATGGTCTATTACGCCCTGTACCTGATCAAGACGCTGATCATGAAACAGCCGATCGGCGGCCTGCTTACCACCGTCTGGGCGGCCTGTGTGGTTATTTTACTGACTGCCTATGTTGGCTATCGAGTCTACCTGAACGTAAATGAGACCTATATTTATGTCACGCTGGGTTTCGATGATGAACTGGATTATGACTATACGGGAATATCTTTCAGCCTCAGAAACGGCCGGCGAGACGAGTCCGTTTCGTTTCACAGTCGCGGCTATTCCCGCGAGAAAAACCGGTTTGGTTATCGCAAGGATACCTCCGGCTCAGCGACCATCTATTTTAAACCACGTGAATTGTATATCTCGCTGCGCGGTTATGAAGCGGTGATCTACCCGGTAAGCAGCCCCTTCAAGGATGTGACCATGTATTTGAACAAAAACCATGTACTCAAGTTGTATATTGACGATAAGCATGTGGAAACGTTTCAGCTCAGCAGACGGGTATCGCAATAACCCGGATGCGCCGGCGGTGGCATGGCAGTCTGACAGATGAGTGGAGCAGAATCGCGGCGGGTGACGGATTGAGTTTTATAATATAAGCAAATACTTATTTTTATAGAAATTGTTCTGTGTCAACGTTTTTAGCGGTTTTTCCGGGCAGCATTTTTACGGCATTCTGTTTGAACCGACACAGCAAGTCCCGATCACCGCTGTTTTCGCCGGATCAGTAGGGGGTATAAATGAGAAGAATAGGAATGATTTGGGCAGTAACCGGCGCCGCCGTGATCCTGTTGTCCGGTTTCAGCATGCCCTCTCAGGCAGGTATTGTTAATTCAGCACATGACTTCTCCGGGCAAAGCTGGTCCGGCGGCAAGATTTGTGTGGCCTGCCATACCCCGCACGGTTCCAATACGGATGTGGTCGATGCGCCTCTCTGGAACCGGCAATCTTCCGTTGCAACCTATACCCTCTATTCCAGCCCGAGCCTGAAGGTTGCACCGGTACAACCTCGCGGTCCTTCCAAGCTTTGTCTCTCCTGCCATGACGGCACCATTGCGCTGGATAACTTCGGCGGCGCCGGCTCAGGGACTACACACATCAGCGGCAACCGAAATTTGGGGACAGATCTATCCAACGATCATCCCATCAGTGTCGAATGGCGGCATCAGACAGTGGATACCTCTTCAGACTTCTGTTTTAATTGCCATTTTGGCCCGCCACGCGAACTGGTTTTTTTCCGGCCGGGCGGCAGCGGGCCAATCTGGGTGGAATGTGCCACTTGTCATGATGTGCATAACAACGTGGGAAATCCGAAATTACTGCGCCGATCCCTGGCCAACTCGGAATTGTGCATGACATGTCATGAGAAGTAAGCTGACCGCTATCGATTCGACCGGGGGATAACGGCCCGGTTGTTGCCGGTCATGGAGTCAATCGGGTGATGGGTGGAATGGGAAACGCAACGCACGACAAACAGACAAACAGTTTTACCCGACAGATCATTTTCAGTGTAACGGTTCTCCTGTCAGCCGCCCTGCCGGCAAGCTGCGCCTCGCACAGTGACGAACAGGAGCAGAACCTGAAGATTATCGCCTGGGATGAAAATAAAAACAGCCAACAACTTGTCTCGTACACCAAAGAGGCCCTGCTGCGACACGGCCGGGATCTGCTGACTGTCGTGCCTAAAGATATCTCCCGATATTGCCCCCGTTATACGACGGTCAGTCGGCAGGAGCGGCTGCAGTTCTGGTCGGCATTGATCTCGGGGCTGGCCTGGTTCGAAAGCAATCACTCCTCTGCCGTGCGCTATAAAGAACGCTTTGCCGATGTCCGGGGCAAAGCCGTCATCAGCCGGGGCTTGTTGCAAATTTCCCGCGAGAGCGCCAATGCCTATGGTTGTGACATTACTGAAGCAAATCAGTTACACAACCCGAAAGTGAATATCAATTGCGGGGTAAAAATTCTGAACAAATGGGTCGGGCAGGAAGATCAGGTTATCGCACAGCGGCGTGGTGGACTGTTGGTGAAGGAAACCTGGCTGGGGGCCGCCAAATACTGGAGTCCGTTTCGGGATTATTCCCGGATAAGAAGTCTGGCACGGGCGTTGAAAGAACTGCCGTTTTGTAAAAGCGACGCTAATACGCGGCAACGGAGCTAGTGCAGAAGAGCTGGCATGACATTGCTGAGGAGAGGGAACTGCGGAAGTTGAAGTTAACATGGGTACGATTTTAGGTATTTTAGCGGGTTCATTTATTCTCTCCTGCATGCTGGTGTTTAATCAGGGAGATTATGGCGTGTTGGGGGCGGTAATCATAACCGGCATGGCGGGGGCAGCGGCCACCAATTTATTGACGGGCTTTGGCAGTCCGAACGGGAACGGGCGGGAAGCGACTCTGGCAGAGTTACGGAATGCCGTTGTTTTCTCCGCAGTTTTTGGCTTTTTGGTATTTTACGCCATAAATCTTCTGCTGCGTTTGCTGATGAAACAGGAAATCTCACCGGCATTGACCCTGCTGTGGGGAGCGGGGCTGCTTGCCGTAACGGGTTATCGTGTCGGGAAAAATATCTACCTTAATGCAAACAAACGCTGGATTCGTGTCGTTGTCGGTTATGATGATGAATTATCGCTGGAATACCGCGATGTCTATGTCAGCATTAAAAGTGACAAGCATGATGAGAGTATTTCATTTAACGGTGCGGCTTATAGCCGTGAGGTGAATGACATCGGCTTTCGCCGATCCATGGATGGCGACAAAACGATATATTACAGGCCGGACAAAATTCGCTTCTCTTTATTGGGCAGTCATGCAACATGGATACCGGCCGATATTGATTTTTTGCATCTGACACTGTATGTCAATAAATGTTTTGATCTGAGTGTATATTTTGATGATCAACTTGTTAAGACCATCCCTGCGCAGGAATGGCAAATTCCCCAGACCTGAGTAACAGAATTTTATCAGCGTACAGGATAGATAATATGCCGTGTCATGTTGTTGCAGCAGCAGTCAGTTTCCTGAACGGGTTGGCAAACAGTAAACATTAGAGGTTGATGTGTATATATTTAAAATAGTGTTGTTGGTTATGTTTCTGTTGATAACCGGTTGTGAGAATATACCGGTCAATAAAACTGCCGGCAGTGAGGCGTCCTATGCCTTGTTGCAAAAAAATGTCTATGCACCGCTTGAAAATTGTTCGGCAAGGAAAACGGAAGCGGCTGAATTTGCCAAAGTCTCGGGATTGGTGAATACCATATTTAAACTTGGTCTCAAGGAGGAAATGAAACCAAAGGTAGATCAGGAAAAACTGAAAGAACAGTTCATCGCAACACTGGCCGAGGAGTTGGCCGGTTTTTATGACCTGCAAACGTGGCAGAAAAATAATGAGTTTGTCGCATTTTGGGCGAAAAAAAATGTGGAGTTGTATCCATATGACAAAGCGAATTGGACACCGCCTGATCTAAAAAAACTCGGGAATGGTTACGAAGAGAGTATGTCGGTTTATACACACTATGAAGCGATTTATAATGATGCATCAGTAGCATTCGGTGCAGAACTCTTTATCCAGTTGCTATCTGCCGGTATTGCGGAGAAAAAAATATCGGCCGCAGAATCCCGTAAAATGCGTAACAATATTGATGTAGTCATGGCTGGTTTGATGGGGAAATCAGAGAAAAACAACTTGTCGGCGCTTTCATATATGAAAGGGACTTTGAAACGGAAGCCTGAGGCAATGTTTGTGTTGGCTGCTTTATATCATAAAGGTTCCGGCGTACTACAAAACAACGTAATGGCGCATGCCTTGATGGGGGCCGCAGCTGAGCTTGGTTATGAAGAGGCGATCAGAAAAAAGAACTTTGTGAAAGACAGCCTGACACCGTCACAACTGAACAGGGCGCAGGCCATAAAGCGCTATTTTTTGAATATGTCTGATTTATATGCTTGCAAACCCGCCACTATAAATTTTTATCTCGTGCTGGAAATGTTCTCCTATGGGGTGTCTATGCAGCGCAATATCCTTCAGACAGGCGGCCTGGTGAAGACAGGCAACGCCGGGAATAAAGGTAATTCCCCTCGTTTTGTTTCCTATAACGGAAAGAACCGCATCGATTATACATTGGCTATTCCGCTGTCCAAACCGTTCAGCGCTGTCGTAGATGACGTCAAGCACAATTTAAATGCCAAGGGTAAGGAATATCAGCTTGAGGAAATCAGTCACCGTGTCGGTTTGCCGGCTTACCGGTTGCAATCCACGGAGGAGCAACGCGGCAAGAAAGCTGAAATTGTCTATATCTTTTTCTTGCATAAGGATGTTGTTCACTCGGTGTTGATTTCATCATATCAGGCTATACCCGCAAGTGTTGAAAAAGAGGTTGTCAATGATCTTGTGTTCCATTGAGTCTCAGGCAACAGGTATATCCCGGTATTGAACGGGGTAAAGGTCTGTGACAACTGTGTGTGGACACCAATGGTCCATCCCGGACTGTTACGTCGCATTAAAATGTTGTTTAGCCGATGTCGGTTCATCGGCTATAATTACGCTGGAGCATAACAGGAAGATCTATCGATGAAGCGATTCCTATTCCTTGTGTTGGCCGGTTTGTTACCGGCTGTTACCGTACTACACGCAGATTATACTGACCACTGGCCGGCCGCTGCAGAACAGGCACGCGCCCCGGCCTGGCCGCAGGTCTATAGCGGGAACCCCTCAACCTGCAGCAAGCCGGATGAAAATCCGTTTTATGCCTATCAGGATGCTGCCGGGTTATCGGAAGATACCGCCTATACAATAGATGCCCATATCGATTTAAACCTGGACGGGATGTGTGAGATCATTGCCTTTCGCAGCACAGATTGTGACGATACAGGATGTCGTTATACTGCATTCCGGATCACCGATAAAAACAAGGTGCTGAATATCGGCACGGTGGATTTTGGCGAGTATTTGACACCTGTGCATGGCTGGTTGCAAATGCGGACCAAGAGCAGGGATGGTGAACACTATCGGTTCCATCTGTATCGTTATGTGCAGGGAAAATATCGCATCATTCGCAGTGACCATTACCGGTACAATGCGACGACAAAAAACACAACATACGTCAAAACAGTACAGGATTAGAAAAATGAATTTTTTTCGCTTTGTGATGGCGGGCTTTTGTTTGTTGTCTTTCAATTTGTCGGCAGAAGAAGTACCGATGGAGCTGAACGGATTTTATCTATGGCAATTTCAGGAAGGTGTCATCAGTCATTTGGGAAAGCCGGCGGATATTCGTGACTCGGAATTCAAGGTGCATCATGTGCACAGGTTGAATGATTCTTCTTTTATGGCCTTTGAGTATCTGAAAAAGGATTTTCCGAAGAATGTCTTTGCGATACAGATCACCGGTTATCCCGCTCCCATGTCGCCCTTTCTGGGGGTAAAGCTCGGCGATCCCATTGCCAAGGTTGAAAAGCAACTGGGGAAAGCTGATGAAACACAAGAAATTCCGGAACGTGAAAATGTCATTCACTACTACAACAACAAAAACTACAGTGTCCAATATGACAAAAGCGGTAAACTGAACAGTATCAAATTGTATATTAAAGAATCGTTTATGAATGATGTGGACCACGATTTTTCATCGTGGAGTACCTTGCGCGAGGCAATAAAAGCAAAAAATGTGGATGTGGCATTGGGGTTACTGCGGCCTGACATGGAGATCTATAAAAATGGCAGTATCCTCTCGGTCAAACAGCGTTATGCAGACTTCCTGAAAAAAACGGATGGCGAAATATACGCCGCGATTTTTGGCGACAAGGACAGCGTCCGTGCCGCTTTGCTGGAGAGTGAACCGGCTGGAGAGGCAAGGATTATCATGGGGCTGGGGGTCGGTCAGGTCTACAAGTTTTATTCGGGCAGTATAGTCAGGGAAATTGTCCTGTTCCCGTTTAACGGCAAATTCCGGGTGTACGAGATAGCATTTTGTTATCAAAACAGTTGTGACAAGCTGCGTCAGAATGCACCAAAGCCGGAAGAAGACAAGAAGAGCAATTCAGACGACAGCTAAATCACACATTGCCGGAACTTGCCGGTATTGAGTAACAAGACTGTAGACTCAACGAAGGAGAAAATTTTTATGCGTATCATGCCCACTTCTGCTGTGTTTCTGCTCTACGGATTTATCGGATCTGCCCATGCAGCCGATGGTATACAGTGCATGTTTTTGCCTGCCTGGAGCGAACCGGTGCAGGGGTATAGTGTCAATCTGCACCATGTCTTCTGTGGTGAGTCGGGTAAAAAGCAACGTGCCAAGGGCTTTCACTCCATGCCGGGCGGCAAGGCCCCGTCAACCTATGTGAAATCAAACCCGGGGGCGGCGCCCAACGCAGCCGGGGTCTATACCTTGAAACGGATCGAACTGGTATTTAACGGCAAGAATTATGTCAAATCATTTTCCAGTATGTTTCCTGATCATTGCACTCAGGTGGAGGTGGTCAATTCCATCGTTTACGCATCGATCAACAACATTGGCCAATGTGCCAATCCGGGCTGGGCCAAATGCGGTCCCAGCGCACCGGCACAAACAGAACCGGCCGGATATTGTCGGGGCAAGGATGGTAAACCCTTTACGATTGCTGCGGCATTGCTGGGTAAATCCCGCATTAATACCGGCTTCCCCATTTTTCAACCTGGTCACTAACGGAACACTGCCATGTCGGAAGAGTTTGTTTGGAACGGATACGAGGCGTCTAATCCCGCCCATCGCACCCTGCATGGTTTTCTGGTGCTGGATGTGCAATATGATGCAGAGCTTGCCGCCGAGATACTGACGGGGATACAGGCCTTTCGTCGAGGCGACAATATGGAGTATGAAGGCAGCGGCAATGGGTATGAGTTTGAGTGTCGGCCGGAGGGCTTTTATATTGATTGTCTGTATGAAGGTGATGATCTGACACCGGTACTGATTGACTACCTGACAGTGGAAACAGCCTTGGGCGAGTGGTATGCATATTGTGTACAACAGGATGCGGATTGACATGACAGATTGTTCCGGTTTGCGCGGAGGTGTCGCAATTCAGCATGCGATAACCGCCCGCTGTGATATACCGGCACTGATTTGATCGCCAATTCACTCCGTTGACCGTTTTTCGCGTTTATCTGTGGTTTTATTTGCCGGTATTTTCTGGCACAATTTCTCCTTCATTTTTTCTGACAATAAACCAACTTTGGGGAGCGGGAAGAATTGGCAAGAAATGCGCCTAAAACCACCAATGCACTGGAGCAAAAGCACTTCAGTATTGACCAGTCCACTATACGCGATGCAGGCAAGGGGTTGTTTGCCAAAGTAAATATTTCACCGGGTGATACCATCGGCCCATATACAGGGATTGTCCTGAGTGACAAAGAAGTCGACAGAGAACCCTATGTGGATTCTGACTATGTGTTGTGGGTATGCAAGGACCATAATATTGTTGGGGAAGGTCCCGGCGCGAGTTATGTCCGTTTCATCAATCATCACGATAAACCCAACTGCCGCTTTGTTGTTTCGACACGCTGGAAAAAGGCCAGAGTGGAAGCAATCAAACGGATCCGCCCCGGTGAAGAGATATTTGTCGATTATGGCCCTTATTACTGGGAAGAATGCCAGGAGCATGAGGCCCCGGGAAAACCGCAATAAACTGCATGTATATCAGGTTGGGCTTTGGGCGACATGGCGGGTTGGTTATGTGAACGTTGCCTGCATATAGCAGGTGATGCCTGATTAACGGCAAATGAGTCAGCCGAGACAGAAGGGAAGATCATGGCGGTGATGTGTCGAACAGGTTTGTTGTTGATTGTGTCGCTTCAAACCGGCTGTTATGCAACAAACAAATTCAGCGAGCAGCCCGGGATGCAGCAGGCGTATGACTATTTTTCTGACTTCTATACAACTACATTGATCATCAGCACGGCACTCGAGCTGGGCAACGTAAAGAAGATACAGGAATACAGCTGCACTGCCGGCGGTGTCTCACAGGCCGGTGCAAGTGCATCGAAAATCTCCTCTGTTACCCCGCCTGACCGGAAACAGCTGCTGGCTGAAAACGGCGCAGCGGATATCAACGCCTTCAGCAAACTCCGAACAGCGACGGTGACAGTAAAGATCAAGGTAAGTCGCCCGCCAAACAAGGATGAGAATTTGCAGCGGGTCTGGCAATTTAACCATGAGCAGAACCGCTGGTGTATCAAACCGGAAAGTCTGCTGTAAAAGCGGCTGGTCAGACTCAATGCAACATGATCGGCAACCATGTCCGGCCATCCTCCTGAGTAAACATATTTGATTGAGGCCTGTAAATGGAAAATTATCTGACGCTGGTCATCGAACAGACCGTATCCTGGTTGCCCCGTGTCGGAAGTGCGGTGAGCATCCTGCTGTTGTTCTGGCTGTTGGTGAAAGGCTTTTCGCGACTTATTCAAGGACTGGCATCCAGATTGAATCTGGATACACATTTAACCACGTTATTTCAGCGCGGCAGCCGTCTGCTCCTGTGGACCACCGGTCTGGTAACCATGCTGGGAACATTGGGCGTGGATGTGACCGCCATGGTTGCCGGTCTGGGTTTGACCGGTTTTGCAGTGGGGTTTGCCCTGAAAGATACCATCTCAAATATGCTGTCAGGTATCCTGATCCTGTTGTATCGACCTTTTAGTATTGGTGATACTATCGGGATAGCCGGATTTGACGGGGAAGTAATATCTATTGATCTCAGGTATACGGTAATCCGGGGTGACGAAAAAGATATCTTTATCCCCAATTCAAAACTCTTCAGCGATCCATTGACCGTTACCAGACAAAAACGGGAATCAACAAATCAGCAGGACTCAAATCACAACGAGGCGATATGATAATGAAGCTATTTTCAGCTGTTACCGGTAATTTTACCCCGGCCGCTAAATGGGCGGGCTGTGTTTTTCTCAGCACCACACTTGCCTTCACCGGTTTTGCCCATGCGGCTGACAAGGGTGAGAAAGACAAGCCGTTTAATGACCTGTACCAGTTTGAGGGGAAATGCATCCGGTTTATGCAGGATGGTAAAGACACGAGCAAGTCGTGCGAAGGTAAAATGAGTTATATCAGTCTGAAAAACGGGCGGGCTGTGTTTACCGTATTTTTAACCAATAAAACAACGCTGGTGTTTTCCGGCGGCAAGGAAACAGACAAGAAAGATTTTTTCTATCGTCTGGAAATAGATCAAGTCTACCGGCAGGATTTGAACAAACGCGTTAATGATGATTCGAGCAGAAAAAAAGTGTCGGGCCAGTGTCAAATGGGACGCATCGATGATTCGCATCCAACTATCACATGCAGTGTGAGCGGTGACAAGCAAACAAAAATTGATCTTGAATTCTATGTCGAAAAAACCAACTTCATACCTTTGCCAAAATTGCCGACGGGAGAAGAAAAAAAGAAAATCATTAATCATTGCGGCGCCATGGCCTTTGTAGGCATTCATTATAACGATGCCAGGAAAAAAGGCGGAGAAAATGCACAAGCGGTTGGTTACATCATGGAGAAGTTCCGGGAAAAGGCCCAGGGCAAGGATGTCAGTATGCTGGAGAAGCCTGTCGGCATGTATGTCAATATCCTGTCAAAACACAGCAATCTGAAACCGACAACCAATGCCGTGTATGTGAAAAGCGCCTGTGTCGTAATGCTGAGCATGAGGAAAGCGATCCCTGACGATGCGGCCTCCATCGCCAAACTGGATCAGATACTGAAAAATTGTGAAACCGGTTCACAAACAACGAAGGACCTCGATGTATGTATAGGCCGTAATTTGGGCACATTTGTTTTCGGCAAGTACTATGGGGATAAAAAAGCAAAGTAATTCAGTCCGGTACAGGAACCCGGTTATTTGCGGTTTCTGTGACGGGTTTTATCCGACAATGAAGTTTGCGCAGAACTGCAGAATATATGGGTGGTTGAAAATGGGGCGGAATTGGTTTTTTAGCATATTTGTCCTGTCAGGGATGTTGATGGCAAGTGCCTGCTCGACCACAGCCGGCAGAAAACCGGTTAATATCATTCTCGACCCTGTCCATAAATTTTCCTCCGTCAACAAAAATAAAACCAGACTCTCCGGGTTGAAACAAAATGAAGCAGGGGTTTCAAGTCTGGTTGACAATGACGGCAATGAGTATTGGCAATACTGGGATTTGCGCGGCGGGGACAGGGCAGAGTTCTATGCCACGATTCATAAATGCAAGTTTCAGTTCAGCGATAAGACGATATATTACAAGCGCAAGTATATTTCTGAGCTGGAGAGTCAACAACTGGAACCGAATTTGTTCACGGACTATGTCAACTGTATCAGGGAATCCGGCTATCATTACCTGTCTGGCGAGGGCTTTGCACCGGAGAAATTTCGCTTGACCATTTTCAAGACGTATACAAAATTCGGCCAGGAAATCCCGGTTGGCGCCGAGTTCTTCCTGATCAAAAAAGACGCCAGGTATCGCGATGTGCACAGTCATGTCACCATTTGCAAGAACAGGGTGTTGGGCATACCGGAAAATGGTACGAATGAACAGATGACGGGTGTTAAAAAAATCATGATTAAGCCCTTTTCCGAGTCACTGCTGTCGTGCCTGACGGAATTCGAATATGTTTTTGAAGAAATCAGTAAAGATGAATCAATTAATTAACCCCTGCCGTATGCTGCCCGCCTGATTTTGCAGCAGGATTGAGGACTGTTGCCGATGAAAACATTTAATTCATCACTGGAACTTGATACCGAACAGGGTATTAATCTGCATGACATTATGCCGGACATCAAACAGATGATCGTCGCATCGGGAATCAATAACGGGTTTGTTACTGTGACTTCGCAACATACAACCACTGCAGTCACCATCAACGAGAATGAATCACGCTTGATTGAAGATGTGAAGCTTTTTCTCACCAAACTGGTTCCGCCCCAGGATAGATATTTGCACAACGATATCGCCTTGCGGGATTGCCCGCCCGATGAACCGGAAAATGCACATTCACATCTTGCCGCCATGTTATTGGGTGGTTCTGAGGTGTTCTCTCTTCTCGATGGGAAGCCGGTACTTGGGCAATATCAGTCCGTGATGTTGATAGAACTGGATGGACCGCGCCGGCGCAAGGTTAATATTCAGATCATTGGCGAGTAATGCCCGGCAGCAGATGGCATCTATATTGCGGACAGACTGATGGTAAATGCACCGGATACCCGGAAAACATGCCCCCGCTGCGGTACGCTGTTTGTATGTCGTGCCGGGGCGGTTACATCCTGCCAATGTCAGGGAGTTGAGTTGAGTCAGGTACAACAGTCCCTGATTGCCGCACAATACAATGGCTGTTTGTGTCGAGATTGCCTGGTCACACTGCGTGAAGCGCACCTCCCGCCTGAGCAAGACAACCCCTGAATTTTTCATGGTGTCCCAACATCCCCATTGCCGGGACGGTTGTTACAGGTATGGTACGAACCTGTTTTACGATATACTTTTGCCATCTTTTCCAGAACGTTCATTTCAAGGAGTCAGTATGTCCCTGTATCCGGCAAGCATTACTTTGCCAGTGAAGTATTTTCTCTTGTTGCTCTGCCTGCCGGCGTTGATTGTCGGTTGTGAGCGGGTTGAGAACCGCAGCAGTTCAAAAAAGACCGCCGTGGCGGTGATCAAATGCCCGCACAGCGAGGGCGTGGAACGAAAAAGCAGGTTATATACCAACAAGATCGGTGACACGATCTTTTATGAGACCGCTGCCGGGCGGGAAAACGTACTTTATGTCAGCAAGCGCAGGTTGATAAAACGGTTTATCCCGGCGTGTAATAACGAATGGCTGGTCATTTCCACAATTTCGCGTGATGCGGACAGCGGCAGCGACAATGAGTATTACGATTTGATCTACGTGCCTGAAGTGAGTCTGGTCCCGACTGACATGGTCAGAGATCCTGTCGGATTTAAAATGACTGCTGTGGGACTGGTTGTGGAAACAAAAGGGGGGGAGACTATGACAATATCCGAATTAAAAAACAGACGGGCTCGCTTCAGGCCGTTGCGTGACAGTGACGAGTGAGTCCGGCAGGAAATCCCGGCTATGAATTCCCTGCAGCTGGCCCACGCCTGGCTGGATTGTTTTTATGGCAAGCGTCCGTTAATGGAGATGGCTGACTTGCTGGCGGACGGACTGGTCTTCGAAGGACCGCTGTATCAGTTTGACAGCAAACAGGCCTATCTGGATTCACTCCGCGCCGATCCGCCGGTCGGACTGGATTATCGTATTCTGGATGAATTTGTGCGGGAGGATGTCGTCTGTATTATTTATCAATTTATCAAGCCGGGAATGACTACAACCATGGCGCAAACATTTTCGGTTGTCGATGATAAAATCACCGCTATCAGACTGGTATTTGATTCACGTCCCTTTTTTTGAAGAAATGACAGTCGGCAAGGGAATGGTTTGATGGCATCCGATGAATACCGGGAATTCCGGATTACAGAAAAAAAACCGGGGCCATTACACTGGTGGATGACCGGGGTTGGCAGTGCCTGTCTGGTCGCTGTCATACATGTGGTCTTCGACAGTCTGTTAGCCGCCTTGCTGCTAATCATCAGCGGTGTGTTGTTGCTCTATATTGCCTATACAAGCTATCAACGTCTGCCGGTGCAGACATTTCCCTTGCTCTCCTTGCGTGGTCATCAGCTGGATATTACTTCACTGCACAATCCCTGGTTTGCAGGTGGACGAACCTTTCAGGAACCGGTCAGCATCGATCTCGATAGCATCCGTTATATCAAGTTTGCTGAACATCAGGTGCAGAATGTCGGTAACTACATTGAAGTGTCATTTTATGATGATAGCCGGCAGGAAACACAGACCTGGTTCAGCTCGCGGTACTGGAAAAATATCCGGTCGATCTTTCAGTTTGTACTCGACCGCTTTACAACAATTCAATATAGCGTGAAAGAAGGGAAACTGGTTCCGGATCTGCATGAATGCAAGGCGGAAATGATCGAATTCAATACGTTTATTGCCATGCAGGAACAGGCCAAAAGCACCCGTTTCAGTTATCGTGACAATCTGCCGGCCGAGGTGTGGCAAAACCTGTGCAGAATACCGATATTGGTCTTCCGCGAGATCGCCATGGCGGATTATGTGATCACTCGCGAGGAGACCCAACTGTTTTCCCGCCTGCTCGGCAGGGCGGATGGATTTATCTCGTTATTGCTTGCCGAAGTAATGGCGGATCTCAAACAACAGTTGGCCGGGGAGGAAACCCTGAGTACCTCGGGTAATATCAAGGCCCTGATTCGGGAGCTGGATCCATTGCTTGACGCTGAATTTCTTGACGAGTGGCAACGATATCGGCAGGGTGTGTTTGACATTGCCCGGCAAATTGCCGCTCTTGCCGGAGACAGCAACAGTCTTCCACCGCCGGCGGTGACGGCAAAACTGACACGAATACACAGTGAACTGCAACTCTGAATGTATGAATCGGTTGCAAATCAGACCTGAGCCGATCATATTTCCGTCTCATGTATTGAAAGCAGTCGTGATTATAGTATAGTCTTTGACTTGATTTTTCAGCCAATCCGGGGGAGCAGGACCATGCCTGAAGATATACCAAAAACCGTTGCCATCTTGATCTGGCTTTTAACCGGTGTGATCATCTTTGGCTGGTTATTGATGGAATACGCCGCCTGGATTTCCTTTGTCTTTGCACTGCTCTATTTCAGTATTCCGGTTTTCATTTATAAAAAAGTCCAGGGCAACAGCGAACAGTAGTGAACGACGATACAGTGCAGCTCATCGGACATATCGTTGGGGATATCGGCAGGATAGACTATGGAGAAAGACAAACGTAATCTGGAGATCCTGCTGGATTTGCACTTTCCGATTATCGTCATTGAGACTCATGAGGAAACGCACGCTGTTGATCTGCTGAAGCGCGCCACACTGCATAAAAATCGTAACTTGCTGCTTTGGTCTATTGCCGCCGGACTGCATGATGTGTTCGGCAAGCCTGATTACCGCTTCGCGGCTCCCAAATATTCACTGGAGAACGAGCTTTCTGCATATGGTGATGTGCAGGATCCAGAGTCGATGCTGGAAATGGTCAAGGCCAATATCAAACACCATATTATTGTCTTGCTGGATTTCCACCCTTATCTGGCCACACCGAAAATTGTTCGTTTGTTAAAGGAACAGGCCCAGCAACAATCCTCCATCGGGAACACCTATGTCCTGATTAGTCACCAACTGGCCGTGCCGCCGGAACTGTCCCGCTTGAGTACCCGATTTGATATCTCTTTGCCAAACAAGGAACAACTCAAGGCCATTGTTAAGGAAGAGGCGGATATCTGGCAAATGAAAAACCGGGATAAAAAACTCGAGGTCGATGCCAAGGCGCTCAAATTGTTGATCCGCAACATGGTCGGTATGACCAAGAGTGACGCCAGACGCATGGCCCGTAATGCGATTGTCGATGACGGCGCCATTACCCATTCCGATGTTAAAGACGTCATGGAAGCCAGATACAGACTGGTGAATCAGGAAGGGATCTTGTCCTTTGAATATGATACGGCGCGTTTTTCGGATGTGGCCGGGTTTCATAACCTGAAGCAGTGGTTGTCAAAGCGGGAAAATGGTTTCGTTACCGCGAATGCACAAGCTGCCATCGACATTCCCAAGGGCATACTGCTGCTGGGGGTGCAGGGTTGCGGCAAAAGTCTGGCGGCCAAAGCGGTGGCCGGTGTCTGGGGCGTACCTTTGCTGCGCATGGACTTTGGCGTGCTGTATAACAAATATATTGGTGAAACCGAGAAAAACCTGCGTGAAGCCATCAAGACGGCCGAGGCGCTGGAACCCTGTGTGTTATGGATAGACGAGATCGAAAAAGGCATTGAAAGCGGCGGCGAAGATAATGGTGTTTCACAACGTGTACTTGCCGGCCTGTTGACCTGGATGGCGGAAAAAAAATCACGGGTGTTTATTGTCGCCACCGCCAATGATATCTCCGCTCTGCCGCCTGAGTTGATTCGCAAGGGGCGGCTGGATGAAATCTTCTTTGTTGATTTGCCGGATGCAGAAACCCGCGGAGTGATCCTCCAACTGCATTTACAACGTCGGGATATTGAGGCGGGCAATATTGATCTGGCCTTGCTGGCGCATGAAAGCAAGGGCTTCTCCGGTGCCGAGCTGGAACAGGTGATCGTTTCTTCCATTTACAGCGTGGGGCTGGATAAAGGCAGAGTGAACACCCAAACCCTGCTGGAAGAGATCCGACAGACTCGCCCGTTGTCGAGGGTGATGGCGGAGCAAATCACGGGCTTGCGAAACTGGGCAGCCGGACGCACCGTTTCCGCCTGACCGATCTGTCAGTCAGGTTGTACGGTGATCGCGGGGAGTGGTGTTTATTTCGTGTAACCGCCCAGCATCAGATCCTTGACCGTCTTCAACGCAGCTTCCCAGGCTTCATTTACCTCATTGGTCCAACTGTCACCGGCCAGATCGGCCATACTATCCAGCAAGGTGGTTGATACCGCATCGTAGTGAGTGGGCAAGGCACCGTAATGCTGGTGTTTGCGGCCCAGTTCTTTCAGTGCGGTTGCCAGTTTCACCGGATTTCGCAGACTGCTGACCACCAGTTTCAGGGCGGCAATAAGTTTCTTTTTCTGTTCTTTGGGGTTGGCTTTGGCGAACATGGGTTTTACCGCCGGATAACGCTGGAACAGGCTGGCGTAGAAACGGGCCACCAGTTCATCTGCATGTGGCGCCAACAGACTGAAACTGCTTTCCAGTACGCCGATTTGTTGACTGCTCAAACCTTCGTTATACCCGGACAGCATCATTTCCTTGATGCTGCCGAGCGCATTCCGCCAGGCCTGGCTGTGTTCTCTGTTCCAGCTGTTACCGGCATGTTCTTTTAATGCATCGACCAGTACGTTGGCGACAGCATCGTAGTGTGATTCGATGGCGCCATACGCCTGATGGCGGGCACCCAGTTCCTTGAGCGCGCGCTCAAGTTTGGCCGGTTTGCGTAAATTGCTCACGACCAGATTCAGGGCCGCGACCAGTTTTTTACGCTGGCCGGTCATGTCGGTACCAGTAAACAGGGGTTTGACCGCCGGGTAACGACTGAACAGTTGTTGGTAGAAATAACCGGCCATCTGTTCCGCTCGGGGGGCGATGGCCTCGAAGCTGGTTTCAAGCAGCCGGGTGGTGTCGTTCGTCCCCTTTTTTTCCACTGCCTTGTGCACCGGTTTTTTTGGTTCCCCGTCACGATAGGCTGACAGCATGGCTTGTTTGATTGTCCCCAACGCATCTGCCCACGCCGTATGGATTTGCTCAGACCAGAGCGGACCGGCCAGTTCCTGCATCACATCCAGTAATACGGCGGCCACGGCATCATAGTGGGCCGGTTCAGCGCCATACGCCTGGTGTTTCTCACCCAGTGCGTGCAGGGCGTTGGTGAGTTTTTCCGGTTTGCGCAGATTATTCACAACCAGTTGCAGCGCTGTGAGTAATTTCTTTTCCTGTTCGGACTGATTACTGTTGGCGAACATGGGCTTGACTGCAGGATGACGTTTGAACAATTCCTGGTAAAAACGCCGGACCAGTTTTTCACCTTTGGGGGCAAGGGCCTGAAAAGAGGTCTCCAGCAGAGTGGTGGCATCAGGTTGCTCTTCTTCTGTAACCTGCACTTCATCGTTATCATCAATGCGGATCTCCACATGGCTTGGCATTTGTTTGCCGAGCAGTTCATCCACATCCAGCAAGACGATCATTTTTTCATTGACCGTGGCGAGATTGGTCACGTAGTTCATATCAATCTCGCCACCGAAATCGGGCGCGGGTTTGAGTTGATTGCTGTAGATGGTATACACGTCGGATACCGCATCGACGATGATGCCGATGGTCTTGTTGCCGCGTTCACCGTTGACCTTGAGAATCACAACCACGGTGAGATGATCATACTTCAGACTTGTCATACCGAATCGTTCACGCAGATCAACGATGGGTACCACCTCACCGCGCAAGTCAATCACACCTTTCATGTAGGCCGGCAGACCGGGCACTTCTCTGGCGCCGTTCCAGCCGCGGATTTCCACAACACGCAAAATGTCGACGGCGTATTCCTGCTGCCTGACGATAAAGCTGAAATACTGGTGCTCGGAGGAGATATCCTGTTCGAGGTTATTATCGATCTGTTCGGAGAAAGGCCGTGTCGCTTGTTGCATATATCACTACCATCTACAGTTGCTCAAACAGCGCAAAATTGTTTGGCATTAAAAAAAGAAAGGGTATGGTCGGGTTCGATTCCGTCCGTCCCTATATAGTCGGACTCCGGGGTAAAGACTTTATAGCGCAGACTGTAATGCAGGAAATGAATGGCTGTTCGAAATACGGTTATTCGAGATATTTGGCTTGCCAGGTCAGAAACAGATTGTAGGCGTGGGCGTTGTAAGCTTCCTTGTCGGCAAAATCGGCGGGATTAAGCGCATCGTAGCAGTAATAGTTCACCCGGTTATTTTGTGCGGTCATCATGTGCCAGAATTTGTGCACCAGCGTTTGTGGATCTCGCCATTCAAAGTCAGCCTGGGACTCGTAGTGCAAAAATACCGGCAGAATAGGCACACCGGTTTCCATAGAGATATCGAAGGCACCGTAGCGAAATGAACTGAACAGGCGGCGTCCCTTGCAACCGCCTTCCGGGTAGATGGCGATACTCTTGCCTGATTGCAGGGCGTTTACCAGTTGATCCCGGGCGTTGCGGCGTGATTCCTTCGATTCACGTTTCACAAACAGATTGCCGGCTGCCTTGACGATGCGTCCGCAAATATACCAGTCCGCCACCTCGGCCTTGGCCAGGGAATAGACATTGAACAGGGTCGGGATACCCACATCCTCGAAAGCGGAGGGATGATTACTGATGAGAATGAATTGTTCCGGTATGGGAAAACGATTCTTTTGGTGCAGTTGCAACTCAACACCCAGCGCACTGACAAAGCTGCGGCACCAGTAGCGAAAGGCGACAAAATACCAGGGTTTGAGCAGCCGGTCCGGAAAATAGGAAAGGGTGTAGAGAAACAGGGAGAATATCCCCAATTCCAGCCAGCAGTAGGTCAACCAGAGTACTCGCAGTAAAAATTTTAGCAACATGTGGTATACCGGGTGTGATGTCCTTGTCAGCTGAACTAATGCGGCATTCACATATGGTTCAGCTATACCGACTGATTATCGGACAATATTCAAAAAACTCAACCGGTCACTACTTTATCAAGATTACAGCAACATTGCCGAAATAGATCAACAGCGGGTATTGTCCATAAATGTAATAGTTATAATCACCATCCTGTGAGTTGCCCATGCGACAGAAAATGACTGAAAACTTCATGCATCTAATCACGGCCATGGGGCTGCTGGTGATGATGCTCCCGTTGAACGCAACAGCGGCGGAAGCGCAATCCACCGAACCATTAACATACCGGGACAAGCTCTGGAACTATTTGACGGATGACGCGAGTATCACCGTTGGTCTGGGCGGACGTGGCAGTTCAGTGACGGTTACCCGAATCGGCACCAATGACACCGGCAAGCTGGTGGACAATGAGGACGCCTGGTTTCTGAGTTACAACACACGCGCCGGTTATTTTAAAGATTCCAATTTCGGTTACAGCTGGATGTTCAACCTGTCCAGTTTTGAAGCCCGTCATCAGGAATTGGAGAGTAAGGAAATCGTCAACCTGAACACCCGTGTGCAGGGTTACTTTGCCTATCTGGTGCCCGCTGTTTTTTACAACTTCGGCGCCAAACAGTCTCATGACTGGTTTCGGATCGGTATCGGACTGGGACTCGGGCTGGCAGAATTTGACGGTGATATCATCCTGACTTCGTCCGCAACACCCAATGATCGGGTTGCGGTTTCCAATGGTCCGTCAAATCTGTTTGGTGCCCTGGGCTTTTTTATCGAGTGGCAGCGCGCACCTTTTACCATCCGACTGGCTGCCGCCGGCCCGGGATTGAAATACAACGGTTATGAAATCAATGTTGCCGATACCAGTCTCATGCTGGGCTATACCCACTACCTGAACTGGCGCTGAGGTCAGCGGCCGGGCATTTTCTGCTGGAAATATTCGTGACGTCAGGTATCCTGCCCGCCATCAGCACAGACAGCACGCAGGAGAAACAGACATGCACGCAGACGAAATTCGCCAAAAGGTGATGGGGTATACACAAGGGACTGCGTTACTGAATATCGCGTATATCGGGATTGTTAACCGCCTCTTTGAAAAACTGGCGAAAACCGGTCCACTGACAGCGAGCGATCTGGCCCAACAGGCCGGGGTGGATAAGGGCTATGTGGTGCGCTGGTGCGATACCGGCTATGCCTTTGATCTGTTGGATGAGACGGATGACGGGCTGTTCAGCCTGACCGAGGCGGGTCACATGTTCCTGCCCGATGTTCCCGGTACCCTGATGCCCTTTGCGGTGGGTGCGGTGCTGGGCACCCACATGGCGGAGCGGGCCGCCGGTTTGATGCCGGGAGGCGAGCGCCCCGGTGAGAAAGTTTTGGGTGAACGGGGTACTGTCCTGCCCTGGTTCGGTCCCATGCTGGAAAAGATGTTCGGTCCCTTTCTGGACAACGAGATCATCCCCAATGTACCGGTCTATCAGGAGGTTGATGCCCGCGGTGGGCTGGCGGTGGATTTGGGCTGTGGCAACGGCTGGTATTTACGCACCCTGGCGCGGCGGCTGCCCCAGTTGCGGGCCATCGGACTCGACGGTTTTGGTGAAAACATCCGTCAGGCAAACGCCATGGCAGAGGCCGAAGCCATGGCCGGGCGGGTCAGTTTCCGGGAGGGTGATATCTACAACTTCAGCATTGATGAAAAAGCCGACCTGATCGCCATGAATCGGGCCTTGCACCATGTCTGGGATCAGAAAGAAAAGGTCTTCAGCATCCTGGCCAAACATCTGAAAGACGACGGTGTGGTCATTATCTGGGAGCCAAACTGGCCGGTGATGCGCAGCCGCCTGCGAGAACCGGATAAACGCATGATGGCATTCCAGAACCTGTCAGAGCATGTGCAGGGCAATCACTTTCTGCGACCCGAAGAGATCGCGGATCAGTTCCGGGCCGTCGGACTGGAACCGGAGGTCTATCTGTTCGGCAATGATCGGGAGAGCGTGGTAGTGGGCCGCAAGGCATAATTACTCAGGAGGGGAGGGTGTCAGTCAGCGCAGCCATTGACCGCTTAAAGGAGCTGGCCGATCCGGTCACGGCCAAACAGCAGGCCCGGTATTTCAAGACCGGACCTGGTGAGTACGGTGAAGGAGATGTTTTTATCGGAGTACGTGTTCCGGCCCTGCGCAGCCTGGCCAGACAACTGTCCGGGTTGAGTGTCAGCGAGATGGTGGAATTACTGCAATCCGATATTCATGAGCAACGCCTGCTGGCCCTGTTGTTGTTGGTGCAGCGCTACCGGTGCGGCTCTGAAGCGGAACAAAAAAAGATCTTCACCGCCTATTTGAGTAACACCCGCTATATCAATAACTGGGATTTGGTCGATGTGTCGGCAGAGAAAATTGTCGGGGCCTGGTTGTACGAGCGTGACCGCAGTGTGCTGGATAAACTGGCGGCCTCACGGGATCTGTGGCGTCGTCGCATCAGTATCATGGCCACCCTCTATTTTATCCGGCAGGGAGAATTTCGCCCGACCCTGAAACTGGCTCGGGTGCTGCTGGGCGATCAGCATGATCTGATCCACAAGGCGGTGGGCTGGATGTTACGGGAAGTGGGCAATCGGGATCAGGAAGTGGCTGAAGTATTCTTGCGGCGTCATTATCGGGTCATGCCGCGAACCATGTTGCGCTACGCGATAGAGAAATTCCCGCCGGCCTTGCGCAAGAAATATCTGGCCGGACAAATTGAATAATGTGGGGTCATCCCTGACCACCGGTTTCCTCCCCCCGGAGGGTGTTTATTCTGCGGCTTCAACGATACCTGTCAAAGCGCCATCCTTGTTGACCAGACGGACCTGATATCCTTCACACATGGCGTCAATCTGGTATTCCAGTTTCTGAAGTTTCAGGTGATCGACATCACTGCTGTTGTGCCGGTAGTAGAGATAGCTGTTCAGTGCCGAGGCGCATTTCTCCTTGCCGGAAAGAATCCCGGATGCGGAGGGGTTGTAGCTTCCTGCTGAGGCTTCGACAGCAAACAGTGTCAGACAAAGTGACAGGGACAACACGCGTTTCTTCATAATCCTGCTCCAGAATAAACAACTTATTCAAATGGGTGGACATCCGGGTCCTGTGTTTTACCTGGCTTAATAAAAGCACTTTTTGTGCCAGATTAATGAATCCTTTAAAATCAAATAGATAAAAGCGCTGTTTGGTGAGCGTCAAGAAATAGTGTCAATTAATTCGACATTACAGTCAATAAGCGGGAAGAAAAAAGGTTATTGGGAGTGGCGCAGGAAGAGATCATGCAACAGGCGGGTTGCCGGACCCATATGATCGGGCCGGGTGCAGACCAGATACAACGGGGCATCGTAACTTTGTCCGGCATCCAGCGGCAGGGGCAGCAGGCTGCCGGCATCCAGTTGGTGCCTGATTTGATGCTCCGGCAACCAGGCAAAGCCCAGCCCCTGACAGACAGTCTCGATGGCGGTCTCCATCTTGGTCACGCTCCAGCTGTGCTCGGAACGCCAACCGATGTCACGGCGCTGCACCTGGCCGGAGTCACTGATGATGACTTGTAAGGACAACTGCAAATCCTGGGTGGTGATCGTCCGGTTTAATTGGTGGAGGGGGTGATCGGCGCGGGCGACGGCAATGAATTTGATCGCCACCAGTCGGTTTCCCAGGAATCCCTGCGGCACAAAGGCGGAGATCACCAGATCAGCATCCCCCTTATGCAAGGCATCTTCCGCGCCGGACAGGACCACCTCTTTGAGCTGGACCCGGGTTCCCTTGCTGAGGGGTTCAAATTCTTTCAGTACCTCAATGAGCCGGCCGGCGGGGAAGGCCGCATCGACCACCAGATGGATTTCAGCTTCCCAACCGGAACGCAGGCTCTCTGCCAGATATTCCAGTTCCCGGGCGCTTGCCAGCAACTGGCGGGATTGACGCAGTAACACCTCGCCGGCTTCCGTCAGCTCTGCCTTGCGGCCGATGATGTGCAGCAGCTTGCTGCCCAGCTGTTCCTGGAGTTTGGAGACGGTATAACTGATGGATGACTGGCTGCGGTGCAATGCCTTGGCCGCCTGCGCAAAACCACCGTGATCGATCACAGCCTGCAGGACCCGCCACTGCTCAAGAGAAACCTTCAAATGCCCCATAATTTTTAATATATCAGAAAACCTGATAGGTAGAAGAGATTATTTTGACTTTTATATCGAATTTATTCCGCCATAATAAAATTTCATAACAAAAATTATGCGGTGAGCTCATGTCGAACATATCTACTCTGATCGGTCGTGTATTGCTGGCCCACATTTTTATTCTGGCAGGTCTGGATAAAATGGGCGGCAAGTATGCCGGCACTCAGAGCTACATGGAGGCGATGGGTGTGCCGGGGATGTTGCTGCCGCTGGTGATACTTCTGGAACTGGGCGGTGGTCTGGCGCTGGCCGCCGGTTATAAAACCAAACCGGTGTCCTGGGCACTGGCCGCGTTTACCATCGCAGCGGCAGTGATGTTCCATGGCAAGCTTGGTGAACAAATGCAGATGATCATGTTTATGAAAAACTTCGCCATTGCCGGTGGTCTGTTGATCCTTGCTGAACACGGTGCCGGTTTCTACAGCCTCGAGCGCATCCTGGGCAAAAAGTAATACCGGAAAAAACAGCCGGTCGTGTATGCTGACCGGCTTTGTTTTAAGTGAACGACACAGGGAGAAATCATGAGCATTCTTTTAAACGGCGAACTGAAGCTGGACTGGAAGCCCGAATCATCCAGCGATGGTGAGTTTATCCGCCGGGATTCGCAATTTCGCAACTGGATCACCGCTGACGGCAGTCCCGGACCGAGTGGAGCAGGCGGGTTTGCCGCTGCCGCCGGCCGTTATCATTTGTATGTATCCTATGCCTGCCCGTGGGCCAACCGTACCCTGATTTTCCGCACCCTGAAAAAACTGGAGTCTTTCATTGATGTCTCCGTGGTGAATCCCTACATGGGACCGGAAGGCTGGTCATTCAAACCCTGTCCGGGCGGTACGGCGGATCAGGTACATGGCTATGAATATATGTATCAGGTTTATCAGCAGACTCAACCGGACTACAGCGGTATTGTGACAGTGCCTGTGTTATACGATAAGCAGCAACAGACCATTGTGAATAACGAATCATCTGAAATTATTCGCATGCTGAACAGCGCCTTTAATGACCTGACCAATGATCACACTGATTATTATCCGGTCGATTTACGCAGTGAAATTGATGCAGTAAACGAGTTTGTCTATGATGCGATCAATAACGGTGTCTACCGCTGTGGGTTTGCGGCGTCACAACAGGCCTACGATAAAGCCTTTGTGGAACTGTTTGCCGCACTGGACAAACTGGAACAACGTCTGGCGCAGCAACGCTATCTGGCCGGTGATGCGGTCACCGAAGCGGACTGGCGCTTGTTCGTGACCCTGATCCGGTTTGATCCGGTCTATGTGGGGCACTTCAAATGCAATCAGCAACGCATTGCCGATTATCCCAACTTGTCCAATTATATGCGTGAGTTGTATCAGATGCCGGGAATCGCCGCGACCATCGATCTGGATCATATCAAACAACATTATTATCAGAGTCATCCCACGATCAATCCATCCGGTATCGTACCGCAGGGACCGGCTGTTGATTATCATGCGCCGCATGATCGGGATCGTTTTTAACCGCCAAGAGGTGAACATGAGTGCCCTGTTCGAAATCAGAAATGCCCTGGAAACCATGGAAGGCGATGGCGCCGAAGTAAAGCGTCTGTTGCCGATCCATGGTTTTATGAATTTCGATCCCATTGTGTTGTGGGATCACTTCGATATCGGACCGGGCAGCGGGTTTCCTGATCACCCGCACCGTGGTTTTGAAGCCATCACCTACCTGTTCAGCGGCGCCATGCAACATGCCGATAATCTGGGCAATCGTTCCACCGTGTTGCCCGGTGGCGCGCAACGCTTTACCGCCGGCAGCGGGCTGGTGCATTCCGAGATGCCGGGTGTGGACGATCGGACCACCGGCATCCAGTTATGGATCAATCTGCCCAAACGGCTGAAGCAGGTACCGCCGGCCTATCAACAGGTGGATGCCGAACAGATTCCGGTCGAAACCTTTGCCGGCGGGCGCAAGCGCATCATCGTTGGTGGTGATGAGGCGGTGCAGCTGCTTACACCGGTGAAATATCTGGACATTGAACTCGACGCCGCCGCGACTTATGCAGAACCTCTGGACCCGAATCATCGTGGGCTGGTTTATGTGGTGAAGGGTGATGTGGAACTGAACGGCTGTCACCTCACTGCCGGGCAGGCTGTTTTTATGGAGCAGACTGATCGCCTGACATTTGCCGCCCGCACCGCCTGCCAAATGATGGTCTGTTTCGGTCAACCCCATGGTGAGCCGATTCGGCAATACGGCCCGTTTGTCGATTGAGCAATCTGCACTGAATCCTGGCAGTGACTGCTCACTCCCTGTCAGCACTTGCCGGGCTGCATCTCCGCTCCCGCCCCGGGACCTATTTGCTGTTGTTTGAAAACCGGCGCAAGCAGACCGTCACCATCGGCCGCCTCGGTGAACATTGTCTGCCGGTCGGATTCTATTGTTATATCGGCAGCGCCTTTGGACCGGGCGGGGTGCGGGCCAGGGTAAGACATCATCTCAACATGGCGACAAAACCACACTGGCATCTGGATTATGTCAGGCCGAGACTGGCGTTCCGTGAAGTCTGGTGTCAGTATGATGTCCGCGATGAACATAACTGGGCATTGCAAACTGCGGCCAACATGACCATACCCATCCCCGGTTTTGGTGCAGCGGATTGTGCATGCAACAGCCACTTTTTCTATTTATCGGGCAAACCGGATGTGGCACAGTTCCAGACGACGTGGCGTGATGCGATTTGTACAAAACAGCAACAGATCAGTTTCTGTACAATTGAACAGGCATGCGGCTGAGCAGTGGCAGGCCCATCCTGTGCTATAGTGAAGAACGCTGGTGCATAATAAACAGATAATCATAAAGAACGGTGTTTTGTTGCGGTAATTGCTATGAAAAGTTTATGGGACGAGAAAGAAGCCGGCAGGTTTACGGATGATCTGGACTTGCGGGTCTACAGTTCACAATTACTCGGTCGTGATACCTCGCTGGTGTTGCATGGTGGCGGCAATACCTCCGTCAAAATTACCGAGAACAATATCCTGGGTGAAGCGGAAACCATTCTCTATGTGAAGGGAAGTGGTTGGGACCTGGAGACCATTGAACGTCCCGGCTATGCGCCGGTGCGTATGGATCACCTGTTGAAGCTGGCGGAACTGGAGCAGTTGTCCGATCTGCAAATGGTGAATGAACTGCGTACTCACATGACGCTGGCTTCTGCACCAACTCCTTCCGTCGAGGCGATCCTGCACGCGGTCTTGCCCTATAAATATGTTGACCACACCCATGCCGATGCGGTGGTCACGGTGACCAATACTCCGAACGGACTGCTGCATATCAAGGATATCTACGGTGATCGTGTTGTGATCATTCCCTATTGCATGCCCGGCTTTGATCTGGCGCGGTTGTGCGCCAAAGAATTTGCCGCGCAGCGCCATGCCGGGACGGAAGGGATGGTGCTGATGAATCACGGTATATTCTCCTTTGGTGAAACCGCCAAAGAATCCTATGAGCGGATGATCAAGCTGGTCGACATGGCGGAACAATATCTGGATAAAAACAAAGCCTGGACTCTGCTGCATTCCGGCTCGGAACTGGAAGGGGAGAAAAAAATATACAAGGAACTGGCTGTCTTGCGTGCCGAAGTTTCGACTGCTGCCGGCAAGGCCGTGTTGCTGAAAACCAATTCAGCGCTGAAGTATATTGATTTTGTGCAACGTGATGATATTGCAGACATAGCCCTACAGGGACCGGCCACACCGGATCATGTGATTCGCACCAAACGTATTCCCATGCTGGGGCGGGATGTGGATGGATTTGTGGCAGGGTATAAACGTTATTTTAATAAATATGCACCGAATGCCAGACAGGAAGTGACCATGCTGGACCCGGCGCCCCGTGTCATTCTGGACCATGAATTTGGTTTGGTCAGTGTGGGCGTGACGGCAAAAGACACTCGCGTCATCGAAGATATATACGATCACACCATTGATATAATTCTGCGTGCCGCACGTCTGGAAAGCTACCGGGCCTTGCCGGGACAGGATATCTTTGATGTTGAATACTGGGAACTGGAACAGGCCAAGCTGCGTAAGAGTGGCTCAGTACCGATGTTCAGTGGTGAAGTGGCGTTGGTGACCGGCGCGGCGTCAGGTATCGGCAAGGCCTGTGTCGCCTCTTTCCTGGCCAGAGGGGCCGCTGTGATCGGTCTGGATATTGACTCTGCCGTCACCTCGACCTTCCAGAGTCCCGCCTATTTGGGACTGGTCTGTGATGTCAGCATTACGCAGCATATTATCCAGGCGCTGGAACAGGGTGTACGCCGGTTTGGCGGGCTGGATATGCTGGTACTCAATGCCGGTATCTTTCCGGCCGGCGTTCCCATCAGGGAGTTGAAGATGGAGACCTGGCGTGAAGTGATGCAGATTAATCTGGATGCCTGTCTGTTGTTTATGCGTGAAGCCTATCCCCTGTTGAAACTGGCGCCCAATGGCGGCCGCGTGGTGCTGATGGGTTCAAAAAATGTGCCTGCGCCCGGTCCCGGCGCGGCGGCATATTCTGTTTCCAAGGCCGGGCTGACCCAGTTGATGCGTGTTGCCGCCCTGGAGTGGGGGCCGGATAACATCCGGGTTAACTGTCTGCATCCCGATGCGGTATTCGATACCGGCATCTGGACGGATGACATCATAAAATCACGTGCGGAGTCCTATGGCATGAGTGTTGAGGACTATAAACGCAAGAATCTTCTCAAGACAGATATCACCAGTCATGATGTTGCCGAACTGGCTGCCGAGATGTGCGGTCCCCTGTTTGCCAAAACCACCGCTGCACAATTACCGGTGGATGGCGGAAATGATCGGGTGATCTGACCATGTGGCGTAAATTGTCCAGTGCAGCACTGGATGAACTGGTGACGGAAAGCCGACAGATCGCACGGCGGCGCAAGAATCTCAATCTGCATCAACACAGTGATGAAACGGTACAAAAACTGTTTATCGCCATGCAAGCGGACAGCTATGTGCGTCCGCACCGTCATCCCGAAAAAGAAAAAATCGAACTGTTTATTGCTGTGCGCGGCCGCTTCGCCATTCTGTTGTTTGACGATCAGGGTGGGGTTCAGAGCTTGCTGGAAATTGGACCGGGCCTGGCGGACTTCGGTGCCGAGATCCTGCCGGGGACCTGGCACACCGTCATCGCGCTGGAGGATGACTCCGTTTTTTTTGAAGTGAAACAGGGTCCTTACACACCGCTCTCGGACAAGGATTTTGCCCCCTGGGCTCCGCCGGAGGGGACACCGCAGACGGAACAGTATCTGCAGTGGTTGCATCAGGCCGGGCCGGGAGATCCATCACCGTCTTTCTGAATCAATCCGTGCGGACACACCGCCGGTCATCAAGGCTCGGCTGATGGCACCTTGCAGGTTTTTGCTGGACAGTTTCTTGCGTGCCTTCTTCAGATGGAACAACACGGTATGGGTCGACAAGCCGAGCTTCTTGGATATATTCAGCGGCGTCAGCCCGTCGGATGCCAGTAGCAGACATTCCTTTTCCCGCAGTGACAAATAGGGACTTTCCACACCGATATCATATTCCAGCACCCGCAGCAGCGAGGTACCGATCTCTCTGGCAAACAGATTGCCGGAGATCAACACGGTCATGATCAGGTCACTGTAGTCCGCCCCATCCACCTGCGTGCTGACGTGCAACATGGCAAATCGCCCGCTGGGAAAATGCACCGGAAAGCTGATGCCAATCATGTTTTTGGACCGGCTGCGCCGGATATTGAACATGGAGGACTGCAAGGGGGAATTCTTGGGCAGGTTCGCAGTGATGACAGGTGTGGAATGCTCAACTGTCGCATGGATCAGATCTTCAAATTCCGCCGGTTTCAGGCGTGACTTTCGTGTGGTGTTACTCAAGGTAATACGTGGCGGGTCAACCATGGTGAGAAAGATCGAACCAAACACCATGTATGTTTCAAAACCAATATAATCACAAAACTGCTGACAGGATGTTTCAATTTGTTCAGTGGTGATGGCACTGCGCGCATTTTTAACAATTGAATCAAAGATCATTATCATATCCTTAAGTTAATTCACCCTGCGGCAGGTATTCGATAAAGACATATTGCCGCAGGGTGTTGTTTTAGCCGGCTGATCAGGCCGCTTTATTCCCCAGTTTGAATTCCCAGGACGCGTTCCGGTATTGATCGTTTATATCCATCCAGCAGGCGACAGTGGTTATCTTGCCGACTTTTTGCGACTTGCCGTCACCAAAGCGTCGCATGGGAAAGCCGGCGTGAGTCAACATGCGTTCCACCGCAACGCTGGTAACAGTGACATAACTGGTGATTCCCATACTTAACGCAAAACCATAACTGCGCTGAAACATCATAAAGGTCAGATCATTCAGCACTGCCTGGTTATGGTGATTTTTTTCACTGGGCGCCACCGCGAAACGGCTCAATTCCCAAATGTCATCCCGTTGTGGTGCCTCTTCTCCGCGTAACAACTCCGGAAACGTATCTTTCAACATATACGGCCCGGTGGTGGGCAGGATGCGCCAGCATGCCTCAATTTCTTTTTTGTCATTACTGGCGATCATGTGATACGGGTTCAGGGCATCAAACTCGTCGTATTCCATTCCGTGGATACTGTTTACATCCCATTTTAGTCGATCATGAAATATTTTGTGACGAAAACGAAACATGTTGAACAGTGTTTGGGAATCGTACATGTGTTCATCGGCCTTGCCAAAGTAGATAGTCATGGTTTTACTCCCCTAAAACGATTGTGCGTGTCAGGGGTAGTTAAGCGCTATTTTTTACAGCAGATAAGCTGTCAAATTTGACAGGTATACAAAACAGTCGCGGCAGATTTGTAACGCATCAGTTAAATCTTGGGGGTGATCTGTCCCAGGGAGATTGCGCGCGCCACGGCATGTTGTTTATTCGTTACATTCAGTTTCTTGACGGCATTATTGATATGGAACACGACGGTGCGTTCCGAGATATTCAGGATTTGCGAGACTTCCCACGAGGTCTTGCCTTCAGTGGTCCACAACAGGCACTCTTTTTCCCGGTCCGTCAGATTGGCATTGATTCTGGCGATGATGCCGTTGTCCGGGACGCGGGTAATCGCTTCATGCACATAACTGGCAAACAGATGCCCAAAGGCCAGGGTATGCTGGATGTGGCCCCGGCTTTTTTCCGGCAGACTGTTGATGGCCAGACTGAACATGGCGGTTTCACCGTGTATACAGTGAATGGGGAAACTGATGCCGTTTTGCAGGCCGATATATCCGGCCTCGGCAAACAACTGGTCTATCTTGCCATCCTGTTTACAGGTGGTCTTGAGGATTTGTTCCCAGTAAATGGGGGTGGTGCTGGTAAAACAATGTGAGACGGTGGGATCAATGGTGATGTAATCCTGCTCGATGTAGTGATTTCGCCATTCATCAGGATAACCATTGATAATGATGTAATGCGGTGTAATCAGTGAGGTGGGGATACGGGCTGCATAGATAAAGAAATCAAAGCCGAAAAAGTTGCAAAAATCCACGCAAACAGTGTGTATTTCTTCATAACTCTTGGCGGCATTCAGTTGAGCAATGTATTCAAATAATTTGGGATTATCCATTTGATTCCAACTTTCATTTACTTAATCGTCCGCTCCATCATATTGACTACAATATAGTAATGTTCATCAGACGATATGTAATGTTCAACAGATGATATCTCTACTATGTCAAGCATAAACCCGATAACCGATAAATCTACTTGGTTTTGTATGTTTTTTTTGTACCAATTAACCTTAAAGATAACACGTAATTGTCGGTTATGCACTGACCAGTTTATAGGTAAATGGGATATTTTAGGAGACTGTAAAATCTAGTTATGGACAAATCAAAACCGGGCCTTGTCGCTCATCGCGGATATGCCCTGCATTTCCCCGAAAATACCCTCCTGGCTCTGGAAGAAGCGATCCGTGCCGGGGCTGAATATGTTGAGGTTGATGTGCAATTGAGCGCCGATCGGGTGCCCTATCTTTTTCATGACCGCGATTTGTTGCGCCTGTGTGAACAAAAAGGTGCAATTCATGATTATACCGCCGGCGAATTGAATGCATTCCATGCCTCGGAACCGGGACGATTCGGTTACAAGTTTGTTGAGAATCCCCTGACGACGCTGTTTGGTCTGGTTGGTCTGTTACAACGGAATCCGGCAGTGACGGCGTTTGTTGAATTAAAGCGAATCAGTCTGCAAAAATTCGGCGTGGCTGAAGTGCTGCGTCAGGTGATCTCTGTGTTGACTCCGGTACGTAAACAATGCGTGATTATCTCTTACGCGCTGGATGCGTTGCAGGCGGTGCGCAGTGAATATGATTGGCCGGTGGGGGCGGTGATCGATGACTGGAATGAACGCAAGTCGCAACAGTTGTTTGATTTAAATCCCCAGTATCTGTTTTGTGATCTCGATACCTTGCCGCGCAAGGGTGAAATCAAATTCTACGCCAGCCGCATTGCGGTGTTTGAATGTACTGATCCCGCTGTGGCCATGCAGTTATACGCCCGTGGTGTGGAGCTGGTGGAAACCTTTGCCATTGGTGAGATGATTGAAAAACTGGATAACGCATCCGGTTCGGGTAGCCGATGAGTCAGGTATTTGATGTCGCGATCATCGGCGGCGGTATACAGGGTGCGGGCACCGCCCAGGCGGCAGCGGCGGCCGGCTATTCCGTTATACTTTTCGAGCAGACCGGGATTGGCACCGGTACCTCCAGTCGCTCCAGCAAGTTGATCCACGGCGGGTTGCGTTACCTTGAGAGCGGCCAGTTTGGTCTGGTACGCAAGGCCTTGCTGGAGCGGGCTGTCTTGCTCAGGCTGGCGCCGGAGTTGGTCAGACTGGCGCCGTTTTATATCCCTGTGTTCACCACCACTCGCCGCCGTCCCTGGCAAATCCGCCTGGGTTTGTCCCTTTATGCGCTGTTGGGCAATCTGACCCCGGCGGCACGCTTCAGGAAATTACCCAAAGCGGATTGGGCGCATTTGGACGGTTTGGTCGCAGACGGCCTCCAGGCGGTGTTTATGTACCAGGATGCCCAGACAGATGACCAGGCATTGACCCGGGCGGTAACGGCGTCCGCCGTGGCGCTGGGGGCGGAATTACGCTGTCCGGCACAGGTTACAGATATAAGTGCGGGAGAATCCGGTTTTACCCTGGGCTACAACCAACAGGGAAAACCGGCGACCTGTCAGGCCGGCGTGGTCGTGAACGCCGCCGGGCCCTGGGTCAATCAGCTTCTGGGGCGGGTGACACCGCCGGTGCGGGGCCTGGATGTTGATCTGGTCCAGGGCAGCCATTTGGTGCTGGATAAACCGGCCCCGGCCGGTATTTATTATGTGGAGGCACCCCGGGACAGGCGCGCCGTGTTTATTATGCCTTGGCTGGGCAAGACCCTGATCGGTACGACGGAGACCGCCTATGACGGTGATCCGGCGGCGGTACGGGTCCTGGCGCAGGAGGAGGCCTATCTGCTTGAGGTCTATCGCCACTATTTCCCGACCGATAATGTGACGGTAGTGGATCGGTTTGCCGGTTTGCGCGTCTTGCCCCGGGCCGGACACAGTTTTTTCCACCGTCCGCGGGATACGATTATCCACCAGGAAAATGCTGTCCCGGGTCTTGTCACTCTGTATGGCGGTAAATTGACCGGTTATCGCGCCACGGCCCAGGAAGTACTGGCGGTGATTCGACCGCTGCTGCCGAAAAAACAACCGTTGGCGGATACCGCAGATTTGCCCCTGACCCCGGTGACCGGGCCCTTAGGCTGACTTGCGCATGGTGGCCAGCATGAGATCGGTCCAGGCCTGATAACGTGCTTTCAAGGCCGGATTATCGGCAGGTTTGAACCAGATACCGGGATCGTTTTCCGGCCAGTGTCGCGGTTGTTCCGCCAGCAAATAGGCGGTGCCCCGGGCCGTGGCCTCGCATTCCATCGGGCGATAAGTGGGCAGGCCGGACAGGTCTGCCATTTTTTGGCACAGGCTGTCCAGCACGGCCAGACCGCCGGTGAGCTGGAGCTGCTCCGGTGGGGAAGAGAGTTTTTTCATCTCCTGGGCATTGGCGCAGAGCAGGAAGACGATGCTTTCGATGACCGCGACCGCTTTTTCTGCGGCGGTGGTGACTTCCCGATCAAAGCGGATAGGAAAATCGGCCAGCCAGAAAGGGGCTGCCAGCCCGGACACCCCGTTTAAAAACAGTGGCGGGTTTTCCACTTCATTCAGCCAGCGGGGCAGGTTGAGTTCAATGTCTCTTACCCCGTGTTGTTCCTCCAGCCAGGTGAGGGCGCTGCCCGCCCCATTCACGGTGCCTTCCAGGACATAATGACTGGCGGTATCGTCCTGATCGATCACACTCGTCAGCAGACGGCGGCCATAGATTTTCAGCCTGCCCGATGGCCGGGAGATAAAGGCGCCGGTGCCGGTGTTGATGTAAGCGGTGTCCGGTTGCAGTCGACCATAGGCAAACATGGCGGCGGACTGATCACCGGTGACCAGTTGGACCGGGATATCCGCGCCTTCAATATCCAGCGTGCCGTAGTTGTAGCGGGTCGGTTTGCATTCCGGCAGGCAATCCGCCGGAATACCGAACAGTGTCAGCAGTTCCGCGTCCCAGTCATTGCTTTTCAGGCTCCATAATTGGGTACGGGAGGCATTCACCACATCGGTATAGAAGTTGTGTTCACGGGTCAGACGCCGGACAAAGAAAGCGGCCATGGGGCCAAAGCACAGCCGGTTTTCCGACTGGGCCTGTTTGACCCCGGGCAGGTTTTCCAGACACCAGTGTAATTTGCCGGTGCCGTAGTGCGGGGAGAGAAACAGTCCGGTGGTTTTGTGGATCTCTTCCGCACGGGGTTTAAACTGTTGCAGCCATTGCTGGGCGCGCCGGTCCTGCCAACTGATGATGGGACTGAGGGCGGCGCCGGTCTCCCGGTCCCAGCAGACGATGTTGGAACGTTGCACGGCAAAGCCGGCAGCCAGGATCTCTGTCTTGCGTGGCCCGATTTGTTGCAGCGCCTTGTCGATGGCGGCGCGAACCGAATTGAGCATCTCTTCGGCGTCATGCTCCACAAAGTCAGCCTGGGGATGATGTACCGAAATGTTCTGGTAACCTTCGGCGATATGTCGACCTTCACCGTCAAAGATGATGGCGCGGGTGGCGTGGCCGCCCTGGTCAATACAAAGATAGAGTTGTTGTTGTGGTGATAAACCGGCTTGCATGGTCGCTTGTAATTTTATTCATTTGCTTCTTCCATTACCGGCCGGCGGCGGAAAAACTTTAATCAGCGCCAAAGGCCGTGACAGGTGCGGGGCTATACCGAAAGTGAGCGGTCAGGGGTTCAGATAGCGGGCCAGCAGACCCTTGCTGTAGTCAGCCGGAGGTAACGGGATACGAACATGATGGCCGGAGCCGGGCGCCACTTCCACCGGTTCGCCATTCAGGTTTTCCATGCGGTCCAGGATCAGGTTCCGATTCCCGGAAGGCACGATGACTTCCAGATTATCACCCACGGTAAACCGGTTTTTTACCTCAATCTCCGCCATCTGTCGCTCTGTGTCATAGGTCAGTATTTCACCCACAAATTGTTGTTCCTGACTGCGGGAGATGTTTTGCAAATAATTCTGGTAGGCCTGATCGGGGTGGCGATGATAAAAACCTTCGGTATAGCCGCGATTGGCCAGCCCCTCCAGTTTGCCGTACAACTCCAGGTTAAAGGGCCGTCCTGCCGCGGTATCATCTATGGCCTGCCGATAGATCTGGGCGGTTCGTGCGACGTAATAGTAGGACTTGGTGCGGCCCTCAATCTTGAGGGAGTTAATCCCGATCCGGGACAGACGTTCCACATGCTGGATGGCGCGCAGGTCGCGGGAATTCATGATGTAGGTGCCATGTTCATCTTCCATAACAGGCATGTATTCACCCGGCCGGTCCTTTTCTTCAATGAGATAAACATCATCCGCCCGGGGATGGCGGGGATGCCGGCGGGATTCCGGAAATAACTCCGGGTTGTTGATGGCGCCCATGGCATCGAAATCGATACGCTGAATGTCACCACCGGCATTCTCTTCGCCCTGATGCAACTTGTACTCCCAGCGACAGGCATTGGTGCAGGTGCCCTGATTGGGGTCGCGGTGGTTAAAGTAACCGGACAACAGGCAACGCCCGGAATAGGCGATGCACAGCGCACCATGCACAAAGACCTCCAGTTCCATCTCGGGACACTGCTGGCGGATCTCCTCAATCTCATCCAGGGAGAGTTCCCGTGACAGGATCACCCGGCTGATGCCCATGCTTTGCCAGAATTTAACTGCGGCGTAGTTGACGGTATTGGCCTGCACCGACAGGTGGATGGGCATCTCCGGCCAGTTTTCTTTCACCATCATGATCAGGCCGGGGTCTGCCATGATCAGGGCATCCGGTCCCATCTCGATCACCGGGGCCATATCGGCCAAATAGGTTTTCAGTTTGGCGTTATGGGGCAGAATATTACTCGCCACATAAAACTTTTTGTTTTGCTGATGGGCTTCACGGATGCCGATGGCCAGATTGTCCAGCAGGAAGTCGTTATTTCTGACCCGAAGACTGTAGCGGGGTTGTCCGGCATAAACGGCATCCGCGCCATACGCGAAGGCGTAACGCATGTTCTTGATGGTGCCGGCAGGCAGTAACAGTTCGGGGAGTATCATTGTGATCTCTGTGTAATCCGGGTGGTGTATTCTAGTTGATTCAGACGTTATTGACTATTAATTGAACACTTTGTGTCATTAATATGGCGTCGAACTTGAGACGCGTCTGTTCCTTGACTAGCTTGTGAGAGCGGGTGCAACACATAACAAGAGCATGACTGATTACTATTCAACCATTATTGACAGTAACACGCTGGCCGGGCATTTAAACCGACCGGATTGGCGGGTGATCGACTGTCGATTTGATCTGTTCAAGCCCTCTGCCGGACTTGCGGCGTATCAGGCCGGACATATCCCGGGGGCGCTGTATGCCAATCTGAATCAGGATCTATCCGGTCCGGTCACGCCCACCTCAGGCCGACACCCCTTGCCGGATGTTGAGGTGTTTGTGCAAAAACTGGGTGAGTGGGGTATCACACCGACAACCCAGGTCGTTGTGTATGACGGACAGACCGGGGCATTGGCCGCCAGACTCTGGTGGATGTTGCGCTGGGTCGGACACCGGCATGTGGCGGTGCTGGATGGCGGCTTGCAGGACTGGCAAAGTCAGACGCGGCCTTTGGAGACAGCAAGTTGTACATATCCGGCCACGGTTTATCCGGCACACATTGATGATGCATGCCGGCTCAGTGTCGATGAAGTGGAAAACGGCTTGGCGAATAGCGGGATTGTGCTGATCGATGCGCGGGATCCAGGGCGTTTTGCAGGGACGGCGGATGAGCCGCTGGACAAAATGGCCGGGCATATTCCCGGATCGGTGAATTTGCCCTTCATGGATAATCTTGACAAGAATGGTAAGTTTAAGACGGCGGATCAACTCAGGAGGCGTTTTTCACAAATTGTGACCCAATACCCGGAAAAAAAGTCTGTTCATTCTTGCGGATCAGGGGTCACTGCGTGCCATAATATTTTAGCGATGGAAATCGCGGAGTTAGATGCCGGATACCTCTTCCCCGGTTCATGGAGTGAGTGGATCACCGACCCCGCACGTGGGGTGGCGAGTGAAAAAGAGACTTGACAAGGCATGGCATACTAAGTGCATGATACATTGTTCCATTTTTAACCAACGTTTAAAAACAATAAGGGGACAGTTAGATGGCTACGACACAACGGGCAGCGGTCGATAGACGTGCGGGATCACATGACAAGCTTCAAACCTTGCTGGAAACACGGACTGAGACACTGACCATATTCAGTCAGCTCGCCGGTATGAGGCCATACAACACCAATCGGGAGTTACAACTGCTGGTTCAGGAGTTTTGTGAAGTCCTGGTTGACTACACTGCCAGCGCCCACTTCCAGTTATATCGATATATTGAAGAAGGCGTGGAACGACGTACCGATGTCCGTGACCTGGCCGAAAAAATCTACCCCAACATTGCCGCTTCAACCCGCTTTATTCTCGACTTCAACGAAAAATACGATTGCGAAGATCACTGCGACAACCTGTCGGAGCTGGATCGGGATTTATCAAAACTGGGTGAAATTCTGGCGGATCGGTTTACGTTCGAAGATCAGATCATTGCCGCGATGACGACGCCTATCAACACGTAGAAAAGATTTGTCCTGCCCCGGGGGCTGCTGAGCATATCGTACCAGGCGCCCCGGTGGATTACCTTCCTAGCCCGCCTGACGGCGGCAGAGCTCGGGCCACAACAGGCTGTCCGGGACTGAGTTCAACAACCTTTCGGAACTCTTCCGATAGTCGGCCTGATAACGCTCTTCGTCACTGGATACCGCCAATACAGCTTCCTCAAAGCTTAATTCTTCCACTTCATAAACAGGAATTGCTGTCGTAGACATACTGAATCCTCCCATATATTTTAGACTGTTATATAGCGTTTTTAATCTATAATATCAAGAGAATTCTGTAACTTGTTGATATTCTGTAGAAATGCTAGTTAAAAACGCCGTTATGTCGGTCCGGCGGAGAGGGGAGGTGCGGGAGGGAAAAGACCGAATTAGCGGCGACGCAGATGATGCAGACCGGTAACGGTGTGGTTGGCTCGGGCCTGTTCGATGTCCTGACGGATATGGGCGCTGTTCCCAATCTGATTGCCCAGATAAAAACCGAAAATGAAAATCAGCAGCAGCGTCAGGACAGCAAAGAGAAAAAACATTATCCACTCCAGGTATTGCGTTGGGCGATTTACATGCAGGCACTAAACAAACTATCGGCGCATCGGTGTAAAGTTTAAGAATAATATTTTCCTGCAAATCAAACAGATAAAGCGTTCATGGTTAATCTGTGAACAGTTTTGCAAAAGCAGTAAAAAAGCCTAAATATTGGTGTCAGTCAGGGCCGCCACCAGCGGTTGCTCCCCTTTTTCAGTCGTCAGAGCGGTTAACGGGTTTTTGCCCTGAATCGGCAACATGCGTTTGATGAGAGGCACAGATTCCAGGCCCAGGCGTTTCTCATAAATCACCATGTAGGCCATGACCCGTTGCAGGTAGTCACGGGTCTCGTTAAAGGGGACCAGCTCCACCCAGACATCGGCCGCGATAACACCGTTATCCGGTATCCACTGTTTCACCCGGTAATCACCGGCATTGTAGGCGGCCGTCGCCAGCACCGGATTGCCGTCGAATTTGTCATGCACTTTTTTCAGATAACGCACGCCCAATTTAACGTTGGTTTTGATATTCAGGATATCGGTATGGCGCGGGCGCTTCAGGCGCAGACTGCGGGCCACCTGGCGGGCGGTACGCGGCATCAGTTGCATGAGTCCCAGTGCGCCGGCATGGGAGCGGGCATCAGCGGTAAAGGCGCTCTCCTGGCGAATGATGGCAAAGGCCCAGGCCGGATTAATGTTGGAATTCTTGGCGTGCTTCAGCACCAGATTTTGATGAGCCAGCGGGAAGCGCATCTCCAGATCATCCCAGTATTCGGCCTGCGCCAGGGTCAAAATCGCCCGATCATGCCAGCCCAACTCATGGGCCAGGCGGGCGGCCTTGAGCAGTTGCACCTGATCCATCTGGGTCAGGGCGTGATTCCATTCGCGCCGGGCCTGCACGATACGTTTGAGAAAGAACAATTCACCCGCACGTAACAGGGCAGGCTCTTCTTTCAGACTGGCGAAGTCCTGGCGTGAGTATTGAATGGGGCGATTGGCAAATTCGTAAGTCAAACCGGCGCGGTCTGCGGACAGGAAACTGTAATAGTTCCGGTCGTTGGCGCCCAATAAATAGAGTCCTCTGGCCTCTTCCAAATGGCCCAGCGCTTCCAGTGAACGGGCGCGCCAATATTGCCAGCGGGGATTATGCTGTTCTTCCGGTGACAATTGACCCAACCAGTCAAGAGCTGACTTCCAGTCCTCGTCACGCAGGGCGGAAAGAATGTAGTAATGTTGCAGATTGTTGTCATTGGTTGAGGGGCGCAGTTTCTTCAACAGGCGATGTGACGCTGTGTCGTTTCGCTGCATGAGTTTGTAGACCAGCATACGCTCTGCACGATGCCGTTCCGGCAGGGTGAAGGGATACTCTTGCTCCAACTCCAGCCATTTTTCCGTGGCCTTTATTTCATCGCGTCGCGCCAAACTGCGTATACCGTCAACCATGGCCCAGCGAGCCACCGGTACGGATGCATGGGGAGTCATTTGCTCAACATTGACCAGCAGATCCGGTTTGCGGCGGACTTTCGTCCACAGTTCCACCCATTTTTGATCTTCCGCCCCGAGCATTTTGCGGGCCAGGAAGTTTGCCAGTCGCGGTTTGCCTTCAGACATGGTTAAACGAATTCGCTCCCAGACCAGGGCGTCATCCAGTGCGCCGGTCTTGCGCATGGTATCGAAGGCGAAATTACAGTTAGTGGGTAGTGATCTACCGGTTCGCCACAGTTCCCGGGTGACCTCTTCTGCACGCTGATCACCCAATTCAATCAGTGCCCGGGCGTAATGGCATTTGAGACCGGTATCATTGACCAGATAGAAATTATCAGCCAGGGTCTGCCATTGGCGGGTGCGGGCCAGATGGGTCAGCCAGCTGTGCCGCATTTTATCGGCCAACGGTGAATGGCGGTATTTAACCAGAAATTCGCGGATCTCCCGGGCGGGTATCTGTCCCAGATTTTTGTGCATTTCCCTGTACTTTAAATAAGGATAAAGCGGGTAATCCTTGAGATTTGCAGTGAGGCGTCGGTAGCGGGTGATTTGCCTGGCCTTCAGGGCCTTCTCGGCAGCGAGGAAGTCCTGGCGTTGTTTGGCATAAGTGTCTTTGTCATAGGCGGCATGGCCGAGTGTCGGCCACACCAAAGCAATACCCAGAAAAAAAGCGGCAAGCTTGTGAAACTTCCTCTGCGTACTGCTTGGTTGCATACAGCCCCCTGGACAGTGTGAGTATGTGAGTCTAACTGGTTGTTTTTGTTAACGGCAAATACGATTCCGACCGGTTGTGTCAAGTTGTATCGGCCCATTGTGTATCAACTTGACCGATACGTTTGTGAAATACGCCACGGATTTTGGCGGCATCGGGTCAAGATGATTTATACTGCGCGCTTGGTCAGACCGGTGCCCGTATCATAGTTATGGACATTAACGGTCTGTAGAGAATTTGACAAGTTTGAAATAATGCAGCGTATTACCGAAATGCGATGGAGTTAAACAGCGATGGCCGACAATTTAAATAAGATCAGTTCCCGTATCACCCAGCCCAAATCCCAGGGCGCTTCCCAGGCCATGCTGATTGGCACCGGTTTGACAGAAAAGGACCTGGAAAAAGCGGAAGTCGGCATCGCCAGTGTTTGGTGGGAAGGCAACACCTGCAACATGCACCTGAATGATCTGGCGGCCAAGGTCAAGGAAGGGGTGATGGCGGCGGATCTGGTCGGCATGCGTTTTAATACCATCGGTGTATCGGACGGGATCTCCATGGGGACCCGTGGTATGAGTTATTCCCTGCAGTCACGCGACCTGATCGCCGATTCGGTGGAGACCGTGATGGGGGGGCAATGGTATGACGGTTTGATCACAATCCCCGGCTGTGACAAAAACATGCCCGGCGTGATGATCGCCATGGGGCGTCTGAATCGACCCGCCCTGATGATCTATGGCGGCACCATCAAACCCGGTCACTGGAAGAATAAAACGCTGGATGTGGTGTCGGCCTTCCAGAGTTATGGTGAATATATTGCCGGCAAGATCGATGAGGCCGAACGTCGGGCGATAGTCCTGAATTCCATTCCCGGCGCCGGCGCCTGTGGTGGTATGTATACCGCCAATACCATGGCCTCCGCCGTTGAGGCCATGGGCATGAGTCTGCCCTACAGCTCTTCCACCCCGGCTACCGACAAGGGCAAGCTGGAAGAGTGTCTGTTTGCCGGCAAGGCCATTCGACACCTGCTTGAACAGGATATCAAGCCGCGGGATATCATGACCCGTGAGGCCTTTGAAAATGCCATGGTGATCATCATGGCCACCGGCGGTTCCACCAATGCGGTTTTGCACCTGTTGGCAATGGCCCGGGCGGTGGACGTTCCCCTGACCATTGATGATTTTCAGGCGGTCAGTGATCGGGTGCCCTTCCTGGCCGATCTCAAACCCAGCGGTAAATATGTCATGGAAGATCTGCACAACGTGGGCGGCATTCCGGCTGTCATGAAGTATCTGCTGGAAGAAGGTTTCCTGCACGGAGATTGTCTGACGGTGACCGGTAAAACTATTGCCGAAAACCTTGCAGATATCCCCGGCCTGAAGGCGGGACAAGAGGTGTTTTTGCCGCTGGATAAACCCATCAAGCCGACCGGCCACATTCAGATACTGAAAGGCAATCTGGCGCCCGGTGGCTCAGTGGCAAAGATTACCGGCAAGGAAGGGTTGAAGTTCAAGGGGCCGGCCAAGGTCTATGACAGTGAAGAAGAGATGCTGGAAGCCCTGGAACAAAAGAAGATCGGGAAAGGTGATGTGGTGGTGATCCGCTATGAAGGCCCGAAAGGCGGACCCGGTATGCCGGAGATGCTGACACCGACCTCCGCGATCATGGGGGCCGGGCTGGGCAAGGACGTGGCGTTGATCACCGACGGTCGCTTCTCCGGCGGCTCCCACGGTTTTATCATCGGACACGTCGTGCCGGAGGCCCAGGAAGGTGGACCGCTGGCCCTGATCCAGGATGGTGACATCATCACCATTGATGCAGAAACAAAGAATCTGTCAGTGGATGTGTCGGATGCCGACTTTGCGCAGCGTCGCGCAGCCTGGCAAATGCCACCGTACAAAGCCCAACGCGGCACGCTGTACAAATACATAAAAAATGTGAAAAATGCCTCTGAAGGGTGTGTGACCGACGAATAGAATATCCAACCTTTTTGCTATGAATTGGGATTATGAAGAATAATTCCATAAAAATAGTGTTTGAAATGGGGTGATCTCTGATAGAATGACCCCCGCGGGTGAGGAAAGACTTAACGGAATAAATATACAGTTTGGAGGCTAAGGAAATGTTTATGAATCATGATCCAATTGTAGGGAACTGGTATATGAACAAGACCGGTAAACTACTGAAGGTCAAAATGTTGATGTATGCAGACACACAGCCATCCAGTGTGGTGATTGAATTTCTGGACGGCAGCCGACAGATCGTCGATATCGACTCATGGTCCTGTCTTGAACTGCATCGCCATGCCCAGGAAACATCACATATCGGCATGCACTAACAGTCAAAATGAAAAAACCCGGTAATACCGGGTTTTTTTATGGCGGAGCGTTCCGGTTATACTTGCCGTCCGCCACCGGTTACCGGACACGATGATGAGTGACATTGAACAATTTCAACAGCGTTTGCTCGACTTTGCGCGGGCGCGGGACTGGGAACAGTTCCATGCCCCCAAGAATCTGGCCATGGCCCTGATCGTTGAAGCGGCCGAACTGGTGGAGCATTTCCAGTGGCTGAGCGAACAGCAAAGCGAAAACCTGCCGGCAGACAAGTTACAGGAAGTGGCGTATGAACTGGCGGATATCTTTATTTACACCCTGCGTCTTTCTCAGCGGTTGGGAATAGATTTACCGGCAACGGTCACCGAGAAAATTGCCATCAACGAGGAAAAATACCCGGTTGAGAAGGTACAGGGCAGCGCCAAAAAATATACTGAATATACCTGACGGAACAAATTCGTCAGTGTTTCTTGCCGATCAATTCAATCTGATAGCCATCCGGGTCCGCGACGAAGGCAATAATGGTGGTACCGGCATTCATGGGACCGGCATCACGAAGTATCTTGCCGCCGCGTTTGCGAATTTCATCGGTGGCCTGGTAGACGTCATCCACCTCCAGTGCGATATGACCGAATCCATTGCCGAGATCATAGCTGTCGGTATCCCAATTGTAGGTAAGCTCGATGACACTGGATTCCGCCTCTGCAGCATAACCAAGAAAGGCTAATGTAAATTTACCCTCGGGATAATCCTTGCGACGTAATAATTTCATTCCCAGGATTTCGGTATAGAATTGAATGGATGTGTCCAGATTACCGACACGCAGCATGGTATGCAGGATACGCATGATTACCTCACCGGGTAGTTGATGGAGGGGCATACTATATTCATTTCGGTCAGACAGGTAAACCATGCAACAATTGTTTCGTTTAAAAGGGAGCCTCTTTTCTTGAGTGCGGTTATGAAATATTACGGAATATTTGCTTGTACGCTGTTATTGGCGGTTTATTGCAGTGCTGCACAGGCGTTGGAGTTCGCGGACTATCGTGTCAGTTTCTGGAATACAACCGGTCACACAAACTGGCGGCATGATGCTTCGTTCCTTGATTCCGATTTTGGTGTGCCGACCTCGGAGCTGGATTATCAACATGTCGATAGTCGGATTGTCGAGATAAACCTGTCGGCAAAGGGAAGCAGGGACAGCCGGCTGAGTTTGAGTTTGGGTTTTGGCAGCATCAATCAGGGACGTTTGGTTGATGATGACTATTTCAGCGCCAGTGGTGCCATGAGCCAGGGGACAGGCCGGACGGATGCACATCGTTATTCACGCACATACAGCGACATTGCGGGCGATAACCTGTTTTATTTGCGCGGTGACTTTCAGCCCGGCATCGAAGTGACAGATGGTATTCAGCTTGGTTTGACGGCGAGTTTTTGGCACGAACATTATCGTGCCCGGGGACTGTTGCAGGTTGAATGTACAGATTACACACCGCCGTATGGACTGGGGGATTCGTGTCCGGCGGTGGGTACCTTTAATTACGCTGATGTGGACGTCATTTCAAACAGGGTGATGTGGTTTGGGGCCGGTATCTCGCTGGATGGCGGACTGGAGGTGGCTCCCCGGCTGTGGTTCACGATTAAAGGGGTATTTTACCCGCTGATGACGCTGAATAATGAAGATATCCATCATCTGCGGACAACGGGATTGACGGCACTGGCCCAGGATCCGAGTATTCGTATGACCGGAATTGGGCTTGGTTATGATTTGGAACTGGGATTGACTTATTCTTTTAGTGATGAATTGAAATTGACGGCGGGTTATCGTCGTTGGGAACGCCGGGTGAAAAATCAGACGATCACTTTCTATGCGCCATCCGGCATTGGAACAAATGCCAAATTGCTGAACTTCAGTACATCACGAGACGGCCTGACAGTCGGTGTTGAACTGGCTTTTTAAACCAGTGATTCGTGTGTCGATACTGTTTCCTGCAATTGCGGGGAGTGATCAAATTCAACGCGGTTTCGTCCGCCCTGTTTGGCGCGATAAAGCGCTGTATCCGCTCTTTCAATAAACTGCTTGGCCGATTCACCGGGTTGGTGGACTGCCACACCCGCTGAAAAACTCGGCATGGATATGTTGGCAACCGTGTTACGGTACCAGGTATTGGCCGCCTTGTGTTTAACCTTGGTTAATGCACGTAATGCACCTTCGCGTGAGGTATTGGGTAACAGCACGGCGAATTCCTCGCCGCCGTATCGGGCGACCATGTCGTAGTGTCTGAAGATGGAAAGAATATCCCGGGCGAATAATTGCAGTATCTCATCACCGACGTTGTGACCGTGGCGGTCATTGATGGCCTTGAAGTGATCCAGATCCAGCAGGGCCAGCGTCAATGGTGTCCGCTCACGCTGCGAACGGCTGATCTCGTCTTCCAGCCGCCGGATGAAGGCGCGGCGGTTTGGCAAACGGGTCAGGTCATCAGTCATACTCAGGACGCGAACCTGATCCAGCTCATCGTTCAACCTCTGGCTGTTGCTGCCCAGTTCCTGCAAGAGCAGATTTGCATCATGCAGCACTGTGACGAGGGAAGACTGGCCGGCGAGCAGGGTTTCCATTTCATGCAGCATATCCTCCCTGGCCCGATTTATATCCGCCGGGTTATCCAACAGTCGTAATTTTTGGATTGTCGATTCGAGTGTTGAACCGAAGGAGATATATGAATCACCGGCTTGTTCCAGTGTACTGCTCAATTTATGCTGCAGTTGCAGCATGTCCTGTCTTTGCTGATCCAGTTTGTGGTATGGAAAGTCGTTGTCCGATGATTCTATGCAGACGGGCCGGCTATTGTCGGTCTCACAGTCTCTGATCGCGACCTGGTGTTTACGGTCCGGCCTGATATGTTCGACTGAGTGGTCCGGCATGCTGTCTCCCAACAGTGGAGACAATGCTTCGTGCAGAATATCTTCATCCGGTGGACCCAGCTCATTTATCAGTTTGGTCGCCGTTTTGATATAGGCTTGCAGCGATGCCAGCTCGGCGATGGATACCGGTGGCATCAGCCGTTGCTGGATAAGTTTCAATTCAAGATAGAGTAACGAATCTTTCGGCACATGCCGTCGATAGGTATCTATCAATACCAATGCCAGTGAAGCATAGGCGCGAGTAATTCGATCCTGGGTATATTCGGCATCACCCAGGATTCTTTCCACCTGACGAAAAAGAATTTTACCGGTCGGTGTTTTCTTTAAATCGCCAAGCAGCAGAAGGACTTTGCTTGAACCGTTGCAACTGACAAGGCTGCTCTGCCTGTTTTTCTCATGCACCAAGTACAACTCCCCATTTATAAACAAAGCATAAGCCGGTTTGCTTCGCCCTGGAGAAGGCACCGGTCTGATATGTCAGACATCCTTATCAACTGTAGTTTTTTTTATTCCGGTCTGGAGGGTAAGTCAGGTTTGAACAGTATTTCCCCTGCGTGGCATTCTAGCGTAAATAACTTGGGTATGGTGATCAGAATTTTCCCGCTGAAACGGCAATCAGCCGGAATACATGGTACATATAGCAGTATAAGCCGGGATTGGATTATGGGTATTGGAAAAAATCATCCAATATTATTGCATAAGTGTACGCTCAGTACGGCGGCTGTGGTGTATGAGGAGGAATGATGCGAAAAAATGCGTTGAAATATCAGGGCAAGATTGTTTCAGTCGGAATCGAAACAACACAATTACCCAATGGCCATATTTGTGATCTGGAGGTTGTGCATCATCCGGGAGGCGCTGCAGTCGTTGCACAGGATCGGCAACAAAGAATCTGCCTGATACGGCAATATCGCCATGTGGCCGGTGATTGGTTATGGGAACTCCCCGCCGGCAAAATCGACCAAAACGAAAATCCTCTCCTGACGGCGCAAAGGGAACTGGAGGAAGAAACCGGGGTGATCGCCGCGCAGTGGACAAAGCTGGGTTCAATCTATTCGTCGCCGGGCGTTTTCCAGGAAATTATCCACTTGTACCAGGCCACGGATTTATCGCTCGGGCAGCAACGGTTGGGTGATGATGAAGCCATTGAGGTGCACTGGATTGAACGGGAACAGGCGCTGGATTGGGTAAAAACTAACCAGATCAGCGATGCCAAAACCATTGCCGGATTGTTCTTTGCCTGTGTTAATTGATCCAGATCATTTGTCCGTTCTGATTGTCACTATAGTTTTAAAGGTGACAAGAAGAGGAATAAAAGTATGCAATTACCCTTACAGATCACCTTCCGAAACATTGAACCATCCGAATCCGTTGCCGCCAAGGTGCGGGAACGTGCAGGCAAACTGGAACGGTTTGTCGATAAAATAATTGGCTGTCGGGTGACTATCGAAGCACCCCACAAACATCATCACAAAGGTTCGCCCTACGAAGTCAGGATCGACGTTACTGTTCCCGGATCTGAAATCGTCGTAAGCCGCCATCCCGGGCAAAATGGGGCTCATGAAGATATCTATGTTGCCGTGCGAGATGCCTTTAATGCCATGCGCAGGCAGTTGGAAGAATACATCAACCAACGCAAGGGCAAGGTGAAAAGCCACGTCTCACTGGCATAAATCAGTTTAATACGCGTCATATTGTTTTTTCCCGTGTAGTGTGTGCGGTATCCACCTCGAAGGAACGGGGTGGATATCGGTTAACCGCTTTTTCTGATCGGGATCAAGGTATTTCAGCGCTGTGTCTGCTAGGTTATAAATGTGCAGAGGTGTATCTGCACGTCAACAAAGGAGGGCATAGCCATGGTTACTGTGAAAAAACGTGAAGCAGGCAATGTAACTCCAATCGAGCAAGGTGCAACCCAGCCTACAGAAGGGACTTCCAAAGGACTTCATCCGATCGACGAGATGAATCGGTTTTTTGATAACTTCTTACATCGCAACTGGATGAGGCCTGCAAATTGGGAGTGGCCTGATCTGGGGCATCTGCAGTCTCCTTTTGGAGGCAAATTGCCAAAGATGGATGTGATTGACCGGGATAACGAGATGTTGATTCGTGCGGAAATTCCCGGTGTTAACAAGGAAGATCTGGACGTCACCCTGACTGGCAACACGGTGACGATTAAAGGCAAGACCAGGCATGAAGAAAAAGAGGAAAAGGACAATTACTATCGTTCCGAGATTGCCTATGGTGCATTCCAGCGCAGTATGATGTTGCCGGCTGAAGTCGATACGGACAAGGTCCGTGCCGATTATAAGGATGGCATGCTGGAATTGACGATTCCGAAACTGGTCAAGAACAGCCAGAAAATTGAGATTAAATAATTTGGCGATCGGATTGCCATTTGTTCAAATTCCGAATGCCCGGCCTGACCGGGCATTTTTTATTGATGACTGCTGATGTCAACTATTGACATTCCAGCTGTCAGACCTGTGCCTGGCAGTATAATTATAACAACATTCCCCCCTCAACCGCCCTCGCGGAAAATAGACCGGAGTTTTTTTCCCACGTACAAGTCCCGGCATATGGTATGTCTGGCACATGATTAGAGCTTACATATCCTGAGTTTATCGGCAATGTTTTTACCGGCGTATTGTGTGGCGCCATCCCTGCAAATGTTATTTAGTATCAGCCTGGCTGCGATGCGGAGGCGTGTCGTTGTTTTGGAACAGGCCGATAAAATATGGTAAACAAATGAACCGCTGTCAATTTTGCCAAATTGCCATGGGCATGATTAATCATAATCCTGTATAGTTGCAACATTGTATACCTTTTGTATGCATGGAACTTTTTTTATGTACAGGTAAAAACAACCATGCCGATTCCCGATTATACCGGTAACAGCCTGGTAAACCTGATGAGTTCAATCTATACCGGACTGTCGGGCAAGCCCCACCCCTATCCCGAATGTGCGGCGTTGTCTGCATCGGTAACTGCCCAATACCGGAATGTTATCCTGTTTGTGATAGACGGTCTTGGTTACGATTATCTTTTTAATCAGGGCGCGGGAAGCTTGTTACATCAGCATTGCCATTCACCACTGACTTCGGTATTTCCCTCTACCACAGCATCTGCTATCACGACGTTTATGACCGGACAGGCACCCTTGCAACACGCATTGACCGGCTGGTTTACCTGGCTGCGGGAATTGGGCTGTGTCACCGCGGTGTTACCGTTACGGACCCGAACAGGGGGTAACAACTTTGACAGCACAAAAATCAATGTGGCAAAACTGTATGGACATACACCGATATTTGATCAACTCGAGCAGCCCACGTATGTGGTTGCACCGGAGTGGATCATTCATTCTGAATACAATATTACACATTCCGGCAGCGCAATCCTGTCCGGCTTTGATTCGCTGGACCAGTGTCGCACCGGCATTACCCGTATTATCAAGGCGAATGATCAAAGGAAGTATGTGTATGCCTATTGGCCGGACTTTGATCGCTATTCACATGAATTCGGCAATGACAGTCAGCGGGTTGCGGATCATTTTGCTGATCTGGATGAGATGTTTGAGCAGTTGGTGTTGGAATTACAAGGGACGGACACCCTGTTGCTGGTGACGGCGGATCACGGCTTTATTGACACGGTTCCCGAGCGGGTGATCCATTTGCAGGATCACCCCGTGTTGCAGGAGACACTGGTTCTGCCCCTGTGTGGAGAACCACGCACTGCCTACTGTTATGTACATCCGGACAAACAACAGCAGTTTCTCGATTATGTCCGAAGTGAGTTGGCGTATTGTGCGGATCTCAAGTCTGCCGCTGAGATGCTGGCTGAGAATTATTACGGCATGGGTGAACCCCATCCGGAATTGATTCATCGTATCGGGCATTTTGTCCTGCACATGAAGGAAAACTATGTGATCAAAGACCGCTTGCCCGGCGAAACTCCGTTTGTCCAAATCGGGGTACACGGCGGGAGCAGCAGGCAGGAAATGCTGGTGCCACTGGTGGTTGCCAAACTTTAAAAGATTGGAGAGGAACGAGGATTTGCTTCCAGAATTCTTGTGGTAGTATAGGCCCTGCTGCAATCTGCCGGACCGAGTACCCTTATGCACATCCCGGAAAATATACAACCTGAATTACAGTTACGCACCGCTGAGTTGATCGCGGCGGGCCAAAGCCTCTATGCGCTGGGCATGGTACCCGCCACCAGCGGTAACTTCTCCGCCCGCCTGAGCAGCGGCCACCTGGCGATTACCGTTTCCGGTTGCCATAAAGGCCGTCTGCAGGAAGAAAACATCATGCTGGTCGATGCACAGGGCGGTACACTGGACGGACGCCGTTCTTCCGCCGAGACCGGCCTGCATGTGCAGATCTACCGCCGTTTTCCCGAGGCCCGGGCCATCCTGCACCCCCATTCAGTCAACGCCACCCTGCTGTCCCGGCTTAATCAGGGGCATCTGGTCCTGCAGGACTATGAGATACTCAAGGCATTTCCCGGTATCAATACCCACGATTGCAGTGTAGTGGTGCCTATCTTCGATAATGATCAGGATATCGTGAGGCTGGCGGAAAACGTTGATCAGTATGTAGAAGCCGAGGGGAATATCCACGGCTATCTTATCAAGGGGCATGGCTTTTATACCTGGGGCAACAGCGTGGAGGATGCCTTGCGGCATGTTGAGGCATTTGAATTTCTGTTTGACTGCGAACTTAGAATGCGAGGAGCGACTAAATCATGAGTGCATTGACTATATACAGTGATAACAGCACGGAGAATCCGCAACACTTTACCGACTTCGATGCCATGGCCGGACAACTGGCCGATATCGGTGTACAGTTTGAAAGATGGCAGGCCTCCCAGCCGCTGGCGGCTGATGCCGATCAGGCTGCAGTCCTCTCTGCCTATAAAAATTCCGTTGACCGCCTGAATGAACAATACGGATTTAAATCAGTAGACGTGGTGGCGCTTGGTCCCAATCACCCGGATAAAGCAGCCATGCGGCAGAAGTTTCTGGCGGAACACACCCATCATGATTTTGAAGTCCGTTTCTTTGTCGATGGCAGTGGTATGTTCTATTTACATGTCAACGGCAAGGTCTACATGGTGCTATGCGAGAAAGGTGATCTGATCAGTGTTCCCGCCAATACCACGCACTGGTTTGATATGGGTGAAAATCCGATGTTCAAATGTATTCGCTTCTTTACCACCGAAAACGGCTGGGAAGGCCACTTCACCGGCAGTGATATCGCCGGACGTTTTCCTGACTATGATACACATCTGGCCGCCTTTGCATGATCAAGGCTGTTGTCACCGATATTGAGGGTACGACCACGGCATTGACGTTTGTGCATGATGTGTTGTTTCCCTATGCCCGCAAGCAAATTGCCGCCTATGTGCGCGGGCATGCACAAGAGCCGGCCGTCAGTGAGCAGTTGGCCGAGGTTTGTCGCATTGTCGGCAAAGAGTTGTCGCCGGATGAAGTGATTGAACAATTGATTGCCTGGATAGACGCCGATCAAAAAATCACGCCTCTGAAGGCCCTGCAAGGCATGATCTGGCAAACCGGCTATGCACAGGGTGATTTCACCGGGCATGTGTATGAGGATGCGGTGCGTAACCTGCAACAATGGCATGAGCGGGGGATAAAACTCTATGTCTTTTCCTCCGGCTCCGTGCAGGCGCAAAAACTCCTGTTTGGTTACAGTGACGCCGGTGACATGTTGCCGTTGTTCAGCGGGTATTTTGATACCAATATCGGTAACAAGCGTGAGGCGGCGTCCTATCAGGCGATTGCGGAGCAGATAAATCAGCCGGCTGATCAGATCCTGTTTTTGTCTGACATCGTGCAGGAACTGGATGCCGCCGCCGCCGCCGGTATGCACACGATTTGGTTGGTGCGTGATGCCGAACCGGACAGCACCGCGAGTCATCGCCAGGTCGCCAGCTTCGATCAAATCATTGTTGACTGAATCCGGTCCGCATGCCTGAGCGCCCATTCTGGAAAACCGCTGATCTCTCCCAACTGTCACGCACTGAGTGGGAGGCCTTGTGTGATGGTTGCGGCTATTGTTGCCTGATCAAACTGGAAGATGAGGAGAGCGACAAGCTGTATGTCACCAATGTGGCCTGTCGTTTGCTGGATTTGGATAGTTGTCGCTGTCGGGATTACGCCCGTCGCAGCAGTGTGGTGGCACAATGTCTGGCGTTATCTCCGGACAAGCCGGAGTTGTATCAGTTGTTGCCCGAGACCTGCGCCTACCGGCGCTTATCCAGGGGGCTGGATTTACCGGATTGGCATCCATTGCTGAGTCGTGAAGAAAATTCAGTGCAGGCGGCGGGGATCAGTGTTTGTCACTATGCCTTCTCGGAAGAATATATCCATCCCGAACAATTACCGGAGCATGTACTCCATGAACATGATCGGGAATAAAAAATGCCTACTTGCCGCCGGCTGATGCGGCAACCGGGTGTTTTTTGAAACCAAGCAGGATGCGTCGGCAGATATCCTCCAGTTCAAGCAGCAGTCCCGGTATTCTGTCATACCACTGGTGTTTCACCGCTTCTTCAATCTGCATGGCAAGTTCATACAGTCCCTCATAACCAAAGTTACCACTGGTGCCTTTTAAGTCGTGGGTCAGTTCACGCAAGCGATCAAAGTCTTTGGTTTCAAATGCTTCACAGATGTTGGTCAGCGAACCCGGCAAGCGGGCGATAAACATGCTTAAAATGTCGACCAGATCAGGTTCTTCATCCAGGATGGTTGAATAGATAGGTGACAGTCCGGGTTGTTCATCCAGCAAAATGGGTTGCAGATATTTGTCGAGTAACTCCCGAAATTTCTGCCGGTCGATGGGTTTGGCGAAATGTTCATTACAACCGGCCGCCATGCAACGACGGACATCTTCCTGCATGGCGTTGGCTGTCAGGGCGACGATCGGACCGGTGTATTGTTGTCTGCGCAGTTCGGTGATGGCATCCACACCGGATATAACCGGCATTTGCATATCCATCAATACAAGATCATAGGTTGAAGCCTGCGCCATGCGGATGGCCTCACTCCCGTTATTGGCGATATCAACCTCGGCACCGATTTGCCGGATTAGCGTGGAGATCAATCGCTGGTTGTCCGTATTGTCTTCCGCCAGCAGAATCCGCCCTGTCAGTCTGTGGCAAATCGCGCGGTTTGTGGGTGCAGCTGTTTGTCTGGGTTGCGGGACTTTGTCCAGCAGAGGAACACCGGTGAGATCACCAGTTGCAATACAGAGGTCGAAGCAACTGCCTGCACCGGGAGAGCTTTCCAGGCTGATGGTTCCCCCCAGCTTTTCCGCCAGTTGTCTTGATAAATGCAGTCCCAGCCCGGTACCGCCATATTCCCGTGTCGTGGATGAATCCGCCTGACTGAACGGTTTAAACAGTTTGTCTTTTTGGGCGTCGGTCAGACCGATACCGCTATCGATGACCCTGAAGTGGATTTTCTTGGTGAGAGGATCGTGCTTGACGACAATGTTAACGTATCCCTCATGAGTAAACTTGACTGCATTGGAGGCCAGATTGATCAAAATCTGTTTCAGGCGAATAGGATCGCTGTAGAGTTTTGCCGGCAGCGGCAAATTATACTCTATATCAAAAGCCAGTCCTTTGGCCTGAGCCTGCATGTCAATCAGGGAATGCACATCCTGCAGCAATTCAAAAGGATTCAGAGGAAGAACTTCAATTTCCATCTTATCGGCTTCAATTTTTGAGAGATCAAGTATGTCATTAATTATACTTGAAAGGTGCTTGCCGCTGCGAATTATTGTTTGCAGATGCTCGGATTGTTCTTGCCGGGAGAGCCGGTTTTCCAGCATTGATTCGGAATACCCGATAATTGCAGTCAGGGGTGTCCGAATTTCATGACTCATGGTCGCCAGGAAAGCACTCTTGGAGGCATTGGCGTTGATGGCGTCATCGCGGGCAACGGCCAGTTCCTCCGTTCGTTCCGTGACTCGTTGCTCGAGCAGGTCGGTAGCCTTCTGCAAGGCAGACATATTGTATGAAACATTGGAAGCCATTTGATCAAAGGCGCGTCCGACAATGGAGACCTCATCCTTGCCGGAGAAGTTGGTGCGTGCATCCAGTTTGCCACTGGCAAGTTGTTCGGCGCTTTCAGAAAGGATCTCCAAACGCCGGGTCAGCAGAAAGCCGATGAGAATACCAATCACCGCGATCGAGACCATGCCGAACAGGGCAACCGTGATGGCCAGATTCATCACATCCCGATTAGCCTTGATGAGTTCCTCTTCGGAGAATTGCATGGCAATGGTGCCCAGAAATCCCGCCCTGTTTCTAATCTCCTGTGACCGCCAGTGGCGGGTTTCACCATGAATGAATTTGGGTAACGGTCTGCCCAGGTATGAGTATTGATTGCTCAACACCACCTTGTGATTATTATCCGCCACCAGCACAGTGATGACATTGGGATCATTGACAACCTGTTCGATATACGGTTGCAATTCCACATATTCGGCAGTGAGCAAGGCGATTCGACTCAGATCTGCCAGCAGACTCAACATGATTTTTTCATTCACGGCTTGTTGCTTGCGTGACTCTTCCATGGAGTGACTCAAGGTTACTCCCAGCACCGTCGCCATCATCACTGCCTCAAGCAGGAAGATAATGACTGCTATACGATACTTAAGTGAATGTCGGATGTTTTTAAACAGCGGAAAAGACATAGTGATTTATTTAACCAGTTTTCTTACGATGTCATAATCCTTGTCACTGATTTCCATAAATGGTTGCAATCGGCCACGCGACAGCATTTTTTTACCGGACTCATCATTCCCCCATTCGAGTATACGAGAACGAATTTTTTTACGTTCGCTTTCCGGGACTCGCGGATGGATCACAAACAGGGTATGCGGGATTTTTTGTGTTTCAGCGATGATTTTTAAAGTCACGTTCATCTTGTGTTGAAAAAATCTTAATGCCGGTGCTGCAGTCCCGCAGGCGTCGGCTTCGCCAATCAGGATCTGCTGCATACAGGATAAATGGGAACGGTGATAGGTAAGTCGGATATCCTTGCCCGGTACCAGATTGTGTTCATGCAAATAACTGTTGAGCAGCAGACTGACGGCGGCCACTTTCGGTGGCAGGGCGATGGTTTTGCCTTTCAGATCTTGCACGGTGTTCAGGTTACTGTCCGGTTTGGTGACCAGAACCGTGGAAAGTTTTTGTTTGCGGGTGGCAAGGGGAATGTAACCAAACTTGTCGGCAATGCGGATGTAATCAAAGGGTTGTACAAACGCAATATCGAAGGTCTCCTTGTCCAGATTGTCCATGAACTTTTCATAAGTGGTGCTGGAACGCAACATGACGCGTTTGTTTATCACCTTGCCCAAATCCGCCGCCATGGGTGAAAAGACCTTTTCCAGATCGCGCGGCGGCAGATGGGGAAAAACGCCCAGCAGATATTCACTTGCAAAGCAGCAGGAACTGCTCAGACATAACAGCAAACTGCAAAACAGCGTTTTTATTCCGGCCATTTTTCTCTCCGGGGGAGGATTTTTATTAGAATGTCAGCCCTGCCGGGCTGTACCTGACTCTAGTTAACTTAACGGCACAATAGATACCTTGTTTTAATAAATCATATTTTAAATAAATATAATAAAATCAGTAAGTTGGAGTTTGTCGTGAGTGCGGATTGAAAATGGTGGAAGGCGGGTGAGTGAAAATCAGCCGGTTGCGGGCCGGTTTATCTGGCAAATACGCAATATCAGGTCGCTGCCTGGACGAGAGCCTGGGTTATGGCGTGTCAGATCCGTCTGTCTCCTGTACCAGCACCCAGGGGGCAACCACGGTCGACCAGAAACAGGGGTTTTGTGCTTCCCAACGGCGTGCATCATCATCCATGGCCCGATGGATCAGGCCGCGATGGAGCCAGTTTTCCACCTGTTCGCGCTCATCTTTGGAAAAAACCGCCGCCACTTCGATGAGATCAAGTTCCGGGGAAATGACAATGACGACACCGCGGGCAAAATGCCGTGCGAGTTCAGGCCAGCTGAGTTTGCCAGTCTCCAGATTCAGCTTTTGGCGCAGATCCTCGGTGGTCGGCGTCTCGGGATGATTCTCGCTCATGAGTGATTTCCGGATTGATGGCAAACGGGGATTGTCCGGGATAGGTACATGACCGTCAATATTTTCTCTGCCCGTACAAAATCATTTTATAAGTTGATTCAGACAACCTGAGCAGGCACAATGCGCGACTCTTTATATACACGGGGTATGCAGCGAGGTTTGGCGCAGATCCCGGTCTTGTTTGCATTAAATACGAGGAAGTGACGATGAAATTGATTTTATTGGGTGCACCCGGCGCCGGCAAAGGTACAGTGGCCAAAATGCTGACCAAACTGGACGGCTCTGTACAGATTTCAACCGGTGATATTCTGCGTGGTGCAGTGGCTGCCGGTACCGAGCTGGGCAAACAGGCCCAGGCTTATATGAATGCCGGTGATCTGGTTCCTGATGAACTGATCATGGGTATCATGGCAAAACGTCTGCAGGAAGACGATTGCAAAAATGGTTTTCTGCTCGACGGCTTCCCCCGCACCATCCCGCAGGCTGAACAGTTAAAAGACATGCTGGCCAAACTGGGTATCGAACTGGATATGGCCGTTAACATTGATGTACCGCGTGATGTTATCCTGGATCGTCTGACTACACGCCGTACCTGCTCCAATGGTTCATGCCAGGCCATCTACAACGTGAAAAGTAATCCGCCCAAGCAGGAAGGTATCTGCGACAAATGCGGCAGCCCGGTTGTACAACGTGAAGATGAAACCGAAGCCGCCATCAGCCATCGTCTGGAAACCTACAACGCCAAGACTGCTCCGTTGATTGGTTTCTATGAAAAAGAAGGTATGTTGATGACAGTTGATGCCACTTCCAGTGAAGCTGTTATCGAAGCCATTCAGGAAAAACTGGGCGCCACCGCTTAAGTTTATTCCGTCTGGAATAAAAACCGGCCCGTGAGAAATCACCGGCCGGTTTTTTTATATTTGCACGAAATACTTTTCTCTTCAGAAATTGTTAATGGATAATATTTTTGTACAAACGTTCACAATATTCATTTGTGCCGACAATTTAAAATATTGAAAAGAAGTTTTTTATTCTTCCAGACAAGCTGAAGTTAACAAACAATAGGAAAAAGTATTGAGGATTTTGTCATGTCACGTTTCTGCAATTATGAGTTTACAATTCTTTTACAAAACGACAGTGATAATCGCCTGACGCAATCGTATTGAATCCATGTCCGGTCATGGTCTTTCATCCCGGCTGCGACGGATTTTTACAGATTGCCAAACAGTTCACTGTTTTTAACATCAAATCCAGCTCCATGAACTATCTATAGAGAGACAGGTCATAGGTTGAAATGGGGAAATTCCGGTCGCTGTAGTTACTTGATACCTGTATCAAGGTCATTTGCGACAACACATAATACATAACACATGAGTCGCACTCATCCGGGAATCCTTTCACTGTATATATTGAGGTGGTTGAACCGTATTTAGGAGTTGGACAATGAATGAGCCGGGAATCATTACTGCAGGCAGGGCCTGTGAGTGGACAAAAGAACTAGTGGAATATCCTGCTGTTAACTGGGTGCTGCACTATATATTGCTTAGTGTATCAAGCGCATACCATCTGATCGCAAAACCATCCGGTGATAAACATTTTGTCAAAGTATCAGCAGATGATACCAGAGGTTGGCTTTCGGGATACTATGACTGGACAGCCTTTGTCACCAATGCCGATGGCGACAAACATGTGGTGGATACCGGCGTAATCAAAGTCTTGTCAGCATAACAAGCATAAACATCGCAAGGTTGAAAAACGGGTTTCCCAACATACTAATAGAAGATAACAAAAGGAGCTTGAAAATGCCGGCGGCAGGTAAATTTATATTGAGTAAAGGTGAGGTCATGATGTATCTGGCCCTGGGGGAACTGAACAGAACGCTGGCCGCCGCAATGGCGGGAGTGTCCAGAGATACGTTTTTCAGAGCAATGCGAAAATATAATGTAAAAGCGCCAAAACCACAGGCCAAACTCACCAATAAACAGGTCAACGAGATTCGCCGGCTGCGAGACCAATATTCGGTCAGGGAATTGGCGGAAATATTTAATGTACACAAAAGAACAATCGAACAACTCATCTCTTATGAAACATGGCGTCAGGTTGATTGATTTTGTTTAAAAACAACAAGCGCCAATAAATTTTTTCCTCTCCTGTTTGTGTAATTTCAATTTTTTCGTCAGTTCTTGTGACGATCATCAAAAAAAATTAAAAAAATATATTTTTCTCCACATAACCGTCTGAAATGACTGTTGCAGAATTTAACCGTGGCAGGAAACAAGCGCCACATAAACATTAACCATCCGGGTTGATGGACAAGGTTGAATAAGCAGGAGTCATCGCAAAATGATTACAGAAATTTCAGATGCCGTTATCGCCCATGTCACAACGGCCGTCCCTGCCCTGCAGGCTGGGGTGAAATATCCGGACTATAGCGGGACCACACTGTTGCCTGCCTTCGTACTGGATACGAATACCGAGTTTACCGCAGCCGCTGATGAAGGCGCTGAGCAATTTTGTCTAACCTCTGCTTGGCGCGGTTATGTGGTGTATGACCCGGCGCTAACCAGCTCCTATCTGCAAGTAAGAGAACTGGTGTTGTCTGTGAGTCAGGCCATTTATCAGGGCGGTCGTTATGGTCTCCAGATCGGAAACGCGAAAATCATCCGTGTTTATGAAGAACCGATGCGCACTGAATTGGCCGGTCGTTTGGTGTGGGCCATTGACTGGACCCATGATATTCGACTGGGTTCATCCGTGTGGGCGGGAAGTGGTGTTTTACCGAGCGAGGTGTACTTCAGTTTTGATCCTGATGCAGTACCCTTGGGCAGCAGTCACACGATGTTATAGGAGTGGTAACGAAGATGTTGTTCATGACTGAAAACAATTTGTTGGAGATATCCGAATTGCAACGCCGATTATTCACCATGATCCAGATCGGAGTGGTGGATGACGTGAATCATGCCGAAGCCACGGTGCGCGTAAATATAGATGGTGTCCTTACGGCATATTTACCCTGGCTTTGTCACAAGGCGGGAAGCCATGTTTCCTGGTGGGCGCCGGAAAAGGATGAACAGGTGTTGATCCTGAGTATCGGTGGTGAATTGAGCAATGGCGTGGTGTTACCGGCGATTTATCAGGCGGCACATCTGACTGGTGAAAATACCGCAGCGAAACATCATGTTACATACAGTGACGGGACCAGTATCAGCTATGACTCTGTGACTCATGAACTGAATGTCAATGTGAACGGAGGAAATGTCACGCTGAACACCAGTGGTAACGTAACAGTTAATGTCGGTGGCGATGCAAACATTACTGCAGGCGGTAATGTTAATGTGGATGGCTCAGCCGTTAATTTCAACGGCGGTGGATCGGGTGGTGTTGTGTGTCAGACACATGTCTGCGCCTTTACCGGCAGCCCGCATCCACAAGGATCAACAACAGTAAAGGGAGGCGGTTAATGCCCAGTCCCGGCACATCAGCACTCGCAGCCATGCTTGGCGTGAAAAGTTACACAGTTGAAGGTAACTATACGACGAACTTTAACCCTGGGGGGGAGTTTGTTAGCAAGCTGGCAGCAGCGATGCACACCGGTTGGACTTCAAGCAGTCCAGCCACAGGCACAACCATGACCGGCGCATTCGGCGCGGCATTTAATGGTTACCTGGCCGGGACCGGGCTTCTTTTTATGAACAGTATCGCCCAGGGCATTGATGAAGATATTGCTGCCTGGGCGGCAAGCTGGGATGGAAACTCACATGGCTATGTTGTATCGGTGAGTTCATTGATGACACGAATACTTGCCTTGTCACCCATTCTAAGCAATGGCGTGCAGGCAATTACTGAAGCCGTTGCTACGGCGTTTATGAGCGGTTTCGGTCAGGAAACCGGTTGACACTTGAGGAGAAAAAACCTGATGCACGAAAAACGAACCTATGGCGTTCTTGTTGACTGTCGATGTGGTGAAACAACTCACCGTCAGGGCAGTACCGTGGAACTGACGGACAAACAAGCAAAGTATTTGCTGCTTAGCAAAAAAGTTGCACCTGTCCTTGTCGCTGACAAGGCAAGTGTGAGGAAATCAACCAAACAGAAGAAGGGGATAAACAATGCCTGAACAATTCTTGCATGGTATTGAGGTGGTGGAAATTGATAACGGTTCACGACCCATTCAAACCGTCCGTTCCAGTGTGATCGGTCTGGTCGGTACCGCACCGAAAGGTCCGGTCAACACACCGACACTCATCGCAGGCAGTCGTACCGAGGCGGTCAATATTTTTGGCGCAGGTATCGGTACGATTCCTGATGCACTGGATGCCATTTTTGACCAGGCCGGCGCCATGGTTGTGGTGATCAATGTGCTTGACCCGGCAACCCACAAAACAGCGGTCGCACCTGTCGCGTACTCATTTGACACAGTGACCGAGACACTGGAGGTGGCCCACGACTATATCCTGAATCCGGTTGTGAAAAACACCGGTGACACGGTGACTTATGTCCTGAACACGGATTATACCTTTGATAGTGACACCGGTGTTTTCACTCGAATTACGACCGGTGCAATTGGTTCAGGCGAGTCCGTTAATATCGGTTATGACAGGCCGGATGCCTCGCTTGTCACTACTGCCGATGTACAAGGTGGTGTGGACGCTGGCACCGGCGCCTATTCCGGTGTGCATGCCCTGTTGGCCGCCGAATCCACACTGGGTGTTGTTCCCAAATTACTGGTTGCAGCAGGATATACCTCTGATCGTCCCGGCAGTTTGGCCAACCCGGTTGTCTCTGATATGCTGGGTATTGCAGACAGCCTGCGTGCCATCATTATTGCCGATGGCACAAACACCAATGATGCCGATGCGCTGACATATCGGGGTGATTGGGGTTCGCGTCGTGTTTATGTGGTTGATCCCGCCGTTGAAGTATGGGACACCGCCACCAATTCCTCCATCAGTCAACCTGCCTCTGCCCGTGTCGCCGGTATGATCGCCAAGTCCGACAATGAACGCGGCTTTTGGTGGTCACCTTCCAATCGTGAGATGTACGGTATTGTGGGCACTACTCGCGCCGTGGATTTCGCACTGGATGATCCCAATGCCCGCGCCAATTATCTGAATGAAAACGAAGTCGCCACCATCATCCGCAAGGAAGGTTACCGCCTGTGGGGAAATCGCACGACCAGCAGTGATCCCAAATGGGCCTTCCTGTCTGTGGTGCGTACCGCCGACATGATCAACGAGTCCCTGTTGAAGGCTCACCTCTGGGCGGTGGATCGCAACATCACCAAGACCTATCTGGAAGATGTGACCGAAGGTGTGAATGCCTACCTGCGCAGCCTGACCGCTCAGGGCGCAATCCTGGGCGGTAAATGCTGGGCCGATCCAGAACTGAACACACCGGCCAATATCTCAGCCGGCAAGGTCTACTTCGACTTTGATTTTTCACCCAACTACCCGGCTGAGCACATCACTTTCCGCTCACACCTGGTGAATGACTACATTGAGGAGATTATCTGATGATTACTGACGTTTTGAAAAATATGGCTCTGTTTATCGACGGTCGTGGATACGCAGGCAAGGCAGACGAGATAGTTCCTCCCAAACTCACCCTGAAGACAGAAGAGTATCGTGCCGGTGGTATGGATGCACCCATTGAGGTTGATATGGGGATGGAGAAACTTGAAGCATCATTCACGTTGTCTGCATTTGACAAAGAAGTGCTGAAACTGTTTGGTCTGGCTGCCGGAAATCAGGTGCCAATGACATTTCGAAGTGCGCTGGAAGCAGAAGATGGCACCATCACTCCGGTGGTCATGAGCATGCGTGGCAAGATCCGTGAAGTTGATATGGGAACCTGGAAGTCAGGCGAGAAAGCGACGCTGAAGGTAACCATGGGTTTGCATTATTACAAGCTAACTCATGGTCAGGATGTTGTGCATGAAATTGATGTGGAAAACATGATCCGCATGGTAAATGGCACCGACCAGTTGGCAAATCAGCGTTCCGCGCTGGGTATTTAACTGACAAGGAGTAAACAATGAAAACGATTGTACTGGAATACCCGGTCACCGTGAATGGTCAGGAATATTCTGAATTGAATATGCGCCGCCCCAAGGTTCGCGATCAGAAGGCGGCATCTGTCAAAGGCAAGACTGATGCTGAACGTGAGATCAGTCTGTTTGCCAACCTGTGTGAGGTTGAACCGGCCTTGATTGAAGAGCTGGATATGACCGACTACACCGCGATACAGGAGACCTACCAGGATTTTTTGTCGCGTGGTCAAAGGTAAGGGCGGGGTGTGCGCTGGTGATGTATGTTTTTCACCAGCCACTACCGGTGCTTGAAGACATGGATGTCGATGAGCTCCTCGGCTGGGCCGAGGATGCTCAGGCACTGCTCAAGGAAATAAACCGAACATCCTAGACCATATTTTTGGCAATAACTTTGGAACGAGATAATTATGGCTGCTAAAAAGATTACTATTGGCGATGCATACAAAAAGGCTGCTGAAAATAACGCGCTTTTTAATAAAATCTTGTTAAAAACACAACCGATCATCGACAGCGTCGGTGCGAGATTTAAGCCATTTGGTACTGCACTTGCCGCAATTGAGAAGCGTTATTCGAAGGTTAATGATGCGGTGAAAGATTTCAAAAAACATACGCTCTCTATCAATTCTGGTATTAAGAAAGTCTTTGGTGGATTTGGAAAACTTAAAAGCAAACTGGAAACAATCAAAAAACATATCGCAGCAGGAAAAGGTGATAAGAGCGGATTGGGCGGAGTAGTCAGTGCCGATGAGTTTGACAAATATTCCGCTGGCGTAAATGTCTTTTCAGCAAATATGAAAAATTTAAACGACAGGGTTGATGTTCTTGGTATGACCTTTGTTGCCGCGCTTATTCCGGCGCTGAACCAATTATTACCCACCATCAATGAACTTTTACCAACAGTGATTAGTGTGGTTGATTCACTGATTAAGTGGGTCGTGGCGAATCCTGAACTGGTGCAGGGTATAACCGGCCTGGTGGGTGGCTTGTGGCTTTTTACTGGTCCTTTTGCCGCAATATTGGGTGGTGTGAAGGCAATTACTACCGGAGTTGCGCTGCTCGGAGCAACAGTAATCGCCAATCCGATTCTATTACTGATCGGTGCGGTTGCAGTGGCAGCCGGTCTGATTATCGCAAATTGGGATAAGGTTAAACAATTTCTGTTAAAGATATGGGAGCCGGTAAAACCCTATGTGATGAGTGTGGTCAACTTTATCGGAAATATTGTGAAACAGTATTTTTATTTTATTGTCGGGCTTTGGACGATGGTCGGATCAGCCATCATGTCTGTCATCGAGCCGGTCGCAAAGTGGCTTGCCGAAATATGGCAAGGAGTGGCTGCTGTGATGTCAGAGATATGGACAACTGTAGAACCGTACTGGACTGCATTTACCGACGGGGTCAGGGGGGCATTTTCGATTGTCGCCGATGCAGTGTTATCCGCATGGCAAGGTGTGAAAGATTTCTTTATGTCAATTTGGGATGATGTCAAACCTTTATGGGATGCATTTACCAATGCAATCGGAAATATGTGGGACAAACTGACAAAACCGTTCAAGTTCGTTGTGGGGATTGGCAAATCCACTGTAGAAAAATTCAGCGGTACTCTAAAGAACTGGTTTGGTCGAGATGACAGTGCTCAGGGTGCTAATGGCACCACCACGGCTGCAGGCGAACTGCAAAAGATGGTAAGTCCGGCTAAAAACGCCTCGGTAAATAACACAACTTCAAATGTCATGACGTCGAATATAACGATTGCTTCCCCCAGAGATGGTGATGCGAATACATTGGCAAGACTGGTGGAACAGGCTGTTACCAGGGTGATGAACAACGGACAGATCGCTGCCAGAAATACACGAGGAGGCTTTGTAAACTAATGGTCGAAATTATCACATCTTTAAATAGTCTGACCCGAGTCAGGCAAAGTGTTGGTGCTGTTGCTACTCAGGCAAAACACTCCGGACCCATCATGATGATGTATGGCCCCTTTATGTTTGCTGTAGATACTGCTGCTTATAACACGTTATCACGCAGTTGTAGTTACCGATGGTCAGCACAAACCCGACTGGGACGATCACCGACCATGCAATTCAGTGGGCCTGGTGAAGAAACAGTGGAACTGGAAGGTAGTATCTTTCCGGAGATCAGTGGCGATGAAAATCAGATACAGACCATGCGAGAAATGGCAGGCCTGGGTGAACCACTGTTTCTGGTCGATGGACAGGGACGTTTTTATGGTCGCTGGGTTATCACCAGTGTGTCGGAGACTTTGTCTATTATTCAGAACAATGGTGCTGCGCGGCAGATCCAGTTCCGCATGTCACTGACACGGTATGGCGAAGATGTCTACAAGACCGGGGACAAGGCAAAAGGCGGTGCAGCATGAGTCTTTACTATCGGTGCAAGGATGGCGATCTTCTGGATGAGATATGTCATCACTATTACGGAAAAACACACGGTGCCGTGGAGCAGGTACTGGTCGCAAATCCCGGTCTGGCCAAACTTGGTGCAAGCTTACCGGTAGGAACACTGGTGCTGCTGCCCGATGATGTCGATGCGGACAAGCAGGAGGTGAACCCATGGCAGTAACAAAAGTTAGTGCGCTAATTTCAACCGTTTTTGGAGTAATCCAATGAAACCGAAATTCTCAATTAAGATATTAGGTGGCAACAATGTTACAGAACGGGTGAAGGACCGTCTGCTTTCCCTGCGCATTACCGATAACGTGGGCTTGCAGTCAGACTCCATGGAATTGGTCATGGATGACCGTGATGCGCAAATTGCCACACCGGTACCCGGTACGCAGTTTGAGGTTGCGCTCGGTTATGAGGGGGATCAGTCACTGCAACATGTTGGTTTGTTTACCTATGACGAGACAGAGTTCGACCTGGCGGCAGGTACCATGACCATTCGTGCGAGGGCGGATGATTTTCGCAGCAGCTACAAGTCACCCCGTTCACGGTCGTTCCATAATGTGCGACTGGGTGACATCCTGGTCACTATCGCCAGGGATAATGAATATACGGTACAGGTTGATCCGGCGCTGGGAAACAAGCTGGTGGAACATCTGGATCAACTGGGTGAGTCGGATATGAATCTGGTTACACGTCTGAGTAAAAAATACGGTGCAGTTCTGAAAGTCACCAATAATGAGTTGACCTTCAGCAAGAGTGGTGATGACAAGGACAAACAGGACACGGTCACAACTACAATTACGCCCGTTGATGTCTCTGCCTGCAGGGTAACGCGTATCGACCGCACACACTGGGGCAGCGTAATCGCCAAATACTATGACACTCGGCAGGCTGCACCACAATTGGTGAAATACGGCGATGGTGCTCCAGAATTAACCCTGCCGATGTTTCGTGCCAATAAGTCAGAGGCGGATGCAGCGGCCAAATCAACCTTTAAAGAACAGGAACGGGCCAGGGCAACACTGAATATCAGTTTGCCGGGTCGAAGTAATCTGCAGGCAAATCAGATCCTTGATATGCAGGGCTGGCGAGATGGAGTGAATGGAAAATGGTTGATAACGCGTGTGCAGCATACGCTGGACAACAGCGGCTATCACTGTGATGTTGATGCGGAGGTAATCAAATAATGGGTATGAATAATAAAACAGGCAAACGTCTCGTGGGTGTGGCCTGGCTCAGACAGCGTCTGGCCGACGTCCTGACCACACCTGTCGGTACACGATTGATGCGGCGTGGCTATGGTTCACGGTTATTTGAGCTCATCGATCAGCCCATGTCACCGCGCTGGAAAATACAGTTCTACGCGGCTGTGGTCGAGGCGGTGGAAAATCCGGTCAATGGTCTGGCTGATTTTCAGGTCTCCCGTGCGCAACTGCTCAACAGCAGCACAGGCAAGGCGGAACTTGAACTCTGGGGTGTGTATGTTCCAACCGGTGAATTGTTGAAAATTGAATCTATAAAGGTAGCGTAATTATGACAACAAATATCGACTTATCACAATTGCCGGCACCGCAGGTGGTGGAGCAACTCTCATTTACTGCCATTCGCGATGCAATGCTGGCCGATCTTTCCATTCGAGACACGGGCCTGGTAAATTTACCTTCCTCTGACCCTGCCTATAAGGTGATTGAGGTCGCTGCCTATCGTGAGTTACTCATCCGTCAGGATGTGAATGACAAGGCTGTCCATATCATGCTGGCCTATGCCGTCGGCACGGATCTGGACAACATCGGTGCCTTGCCGTGGATGAATACACTGCGGTTATTGATCGACCCGGGTGATCCGAATGCTGTTCCTCCCATTGAACCGATCTATGAGAGTGACAGTGACTACCGGGTTCGCCTGCAACTTGCGCTGGAAGGATTTTCCACAGCCGGCCCTGTTGATGCCTATATTTATCATGCCAAGAGTGCCGATGGCAAAGTTCGGGATGTCTCCGTGACAACGCAAACTGAATCGGGGACGGCCACAGGAGGGTCCGTAACAGCGCTGGATGACACAAGTCAGACCTGGCCGGTTGATGGCCGGGTCGGATGGATCGTTTCGATCACTGCCGGTACCGGTGCTGATCAGGTGCGCACAGTTGGTGCCAATAGCGCAACACAATTGATTCCCGGCGTGGCATGGACCACGGCACCGGATGCAACCAGTGTCTACACCCTCCATCAGGGTGGTTCAGTTGTGGTGACCGTACTTTCAACAGAAGGGAACGGCATACCTGATGCAGCCTTATTGGACACAGTAACAACCGCATTGAATGATCAGTATGTCCGTCCCTTGACGGATCAGGTAATTGTGCAGGCTGCGAATCTTAATACCTATAGCATCAATGCCGGTCTGACGGTCTACCCCGGTCCGGGTGCTGAGAACGTCCGACAGACGGCTGAAGCCGCTGTAACAAAATATGCTGTGGATAATCAAAAACTCGGGCGTGATATTACCCGTGCCGGGTTGCTGGGCGCACTGGTGGTGGATGGCGTGCAAAACGTCGACCTTGTTTCTCCGGCGGAGGACATTGTTAATGACCCGACACAGTTCTCTACTGCCGGCACCATCACTGTAACAGTGCTTGGCACAGGAGAATAATCATGGCTGAAGCAATGTTACCAAGTTCAATCCTGCTGCCGGTAAACGCCACCAAACTGGAACGCAATCTGGTTGATACTACCGACCGCATGAGCAAGGTTCCCGTACCGCTGGACACGTTATGGAATCCGGATACCTGTCCGGATGTGTTGTTACCCTGGCTGGCCTGGGCCATGTCGGTGGATGAGTGGGATGAGACCTGGTCGATTACGGATAAACGTGCGGTGATTAAAAACAGCATTAACGTCCACCGTCGCAAAGGGACCATCGGGGCATTAAAGGATGCGTTGGCTGCCCTGAAAATGGATCTGGAAGTGATCGAGTGGTTTCAGGAGATACCACCGGCTGATGCCTACACTTTTGCGGTGAATGTTTATCTCAACAGCAGAACGATGGCCCTGGAAGATCAATTGAAGATTTTCAAAATTGTGTCGGCCTATAAAAATGCCCGATCGCAGTTGTCGTTTTTACATATCCATCAAAATCTTGTCGAGCCTGTACCTGTGTTGTGTGCAGTTGTTTCCACCAGTCAACATATAACGATTAGTGAAGGAATTTAACATGGCTACTTATTACTCTCTTGTAACCAATATGGGGCTGGCCAAACTGGCCGCCGCCAATGTTTCGGGTATTCCATTGTCAATTACAGAAGTCGCCATCGGTGATGGTGGCTCTCCCTATGTGGCGCCGGCTGTTACCTGGACAGCATTGAATAACGAAATCCCGGGCACACGCACCACTGTTAACCGTGTCTATATCAATCCAGCAGATGCCACCATGCTGGTGGTGGAAGGTTTTCTGCCCAAATCCCTGGGTGGCTTTACCATCCGGGAAGTGGGTTTGTATGATGCAGATGGTGACCTGGTTATCGTTGCCTCTTACCCGGATACCTATAAGGCCACCGAAGCCGAAGGCGGGGTCAGTGACATGTATCTCAGTGTCATGTTCAAGCACAGCAACACCTCGGATGTGGCCATCAGCACAGACCCCAGCCAGGTACTGGCAACCCAAAAATGGGCCAACAGCCGTTTCCGCAACGCGGCCTGGGATCTGATTGTGGGGTCGGCGGCTGAAGTGTTGAGTGGTGAAGCGAGTCATGCAATCGGTGATCTTAATGATGTCTCGGTGGTGTCCGGCAGCAAGGTCTTGTTTCTGGATGGGACACATACCCTGGCCGCCAATTTGTCACTCTCTAATCCCGATATCGAACTGATCGCCGAATCATCAGAAGCAATTATTGATGCGGTCGGCTTCCAGGTAACATTGACCGGCAACAGAACCATTGCCAGGTTACGCATCATCAATGCCGGGACGGGCAATGTGATTGTGTCGGGTGCCGGTTCCTCCTTCGCGGGAATAGACATGGTCCTGTCCGATCTTTCTTCCGCAGCCGGGGTGTTGTCATCAGCTGCCGGGACAAATGGCGGCAGCTTGATCGATGGTAACCGGGTGGATGCCTTTCCATCCGGTACACGGATGTTGTTCCAGCAATCGACGGCACCGGCCGGCTGGACCAAGGATGTGACGCACAATGACAAAGCGTTGAGGATTGTGTCTGGTTCTGTCGTGAATGGCGGTTCAGTGGCGTTTTCGACTGTTTTTAGTCGAATAGCGACTGATGGACATGTATTAAGTATAAGTGAGATTCCTTCACATACACACGGAGTTAAAGTGTCACGTTCAGGCGGAGGGAGTTTATTGGTGGAGTCAACTGCAGCTGGTGGAACAGAGACAAATATGCCCGATAAAGCTTCTGCAGCTGGCGGAGGTGGATCGCACTTACATAATATAGACCTTCGAGTCCAATACGTCGACGTCATCATTGCGAGTAAAGACTGATGGATATCGTCATGACCTGCCCGCTGGGCAATGAATGTGAGACCATCAAAGACAACAAGCTGCATCGTTGTCGCTGGTTTGTGAAGATTCGCGGCAAGGACCCGCAATCGGACGAGTTGATCGATGAGTTTCGTTGCAGCATGGAATGGATGCCGTTGCTGCAGATTGAACACTCCCTGTTTGAACGGCAGACCGGTGCATCCATCGAATCGTTCAGGAATGAGATGAAACAGGATAATCAGGCGATTGGAACGGCGTTGCTTGCCGCTGCCAATCGCAAGGCACTGGGGCATGGCGTATAGGCTTGTGTGATCACTAGACCAGCAACTTCTTCCTCACCATCACCACGGCGATGTAGTAGCTCACTGCTGCATAGCCGCTTAATACCGCGATGTTCAACAACGGTTGTTGCAGGGGCTGCCCGGTGATCAGGGGCCGGGTCAGTTCCACTGCATGGGTAAGGGGTAACAGGTGGACCAGGGTCTGCATGGTCTGTGGCATGGTGTCGATGGGATAAAAGACACCGCTGGTGATCAACATGGGCGTAATGATCAGGACAAAGTAGTAATTGAAGAAGTCGTAGTTTTTTGCCAGTGCGCTCATGACGATGGCCGGTCCGGCAAAGCACAGACCAATCAGGAAGACGACAGGTATAACCAGGATGGCTTGCCAGCCTTTCACTACACCAAGGAACAGGGCAACGATCAGGATCGCGGCGCCGCTGATGGCGGCCTTGGTGCCACACCAGAGCATCTCGCCGGCCAGGATGTCATCGATGTCGGTAGGGGTGGCCATGATGGCTTCATAGGTGCGTTGCGGCACCATGCGGGTAAAGACGGAATACATCCCTTCAAAGCTGGCGGTGGTCATGGCGGAGGAGGCAACAATTCCCGAGGCGAGGAAGGCGATGTAGGACATGTTGCCCATCTCACCGATGAAGAAGCCGAGGCCGTAACCCAGACCCAACAGATAGAGAGTCGGTTCGCCAAAGTTGAGTACCATGGCCGGGCCGATGAGACGTTTCCAGACCAGCACGTTGCGATGCCATATGGCGATGGCGTAGCGACGAATGCGGGGGGGTTGCCAATAGTTCATTGGGAACTCCTGATAATGTACTGATTCCGCGCCGGCGGTGTCAGCACCGTGTTCAAATCCTCATGTATTACCCATACACTCCGGTTTTGTGCGCGGTGCTTCCTTGCTCTCACGAAACAATGACTATTGTTAGAAGTACCCATTAATCGCGTAACTCCCTGCCGGTCAGTTTCAAAAATACATCTTCCAGTCCGGCAGGGCGATGCAGGAAGGTCAGTTTGTGTTCATCGCGCAGATAGGCCAGTTGTGGACCGGAATTATGTGTGTAGCAGTAGAGGCTGGTGCCCAGATGTTCGATGCGGCAATCGGTCACTTTGCTGCGAATGGTGTCGATGAGTTGCGCATCACAACCCCGCAATTCAATCACTTCCGGTTCCACATGACGCTTGATCAATTCAGCCGGTGAACCCTGATCCAGTATCTTGCCGTGGTCCATGATCACCAGTTCATCACACAGGCGTTCCGCTTCTTCCATGTAGTGCGTGGTCAGTAACAGGGTCTTGCCCTGTTCGCGCAGATCGTTCAGGCGTGACCAGATCACATGGCGGGCCTGGGGATCGAGTCCGGTGGTTGGTTCGTCGAGGATGATCAGGTCCGGGTCATTGATCAGGGCGCGGGCGATGGTCAAACGCCGTTGCATGCCACCGGACAGGGTGTCGGTGCGGGCATGGCGTCGTTCAGTGAGATTGGCAAAGAGCAATAACCTGTCGATGCGTTGTTCCAGCGCGGCATCGAGTTTAAGCCCAAAGTAGCGGGCATACATGCGCAGATTTTCCACCACGGTGAAATCGGGATCGAGATTGTCCGCCTGTGGCACAGCGCCGATGCGGCGCCTGACTTCGCGGGCCTGTGCCGGTACCGGTAGATCAAAGACAGTCAATTCACCGGCAGAGAGTGGCGTCAGGCCGAGGATCATGCGCAGGGTGGTGGTTTTGCCGGCGCCATTGGGTCCGAGAAAGCCAAAACACTTGCCTCGTGTAATGTTAAAGTCGATATTATCGACAGCAACGTAGCTGCCATAGTGCTTTTGTAATTGTCGGGCGGTGATGATGGCGGGATGTGAGGTCACTGCGAGCCTGTTTGTGTTATGTTATGGCATTGTAATGGGAAAGATCGTTGCCTGCCAACCCGGAATAAAAACAGGTATTCAAACCATGACGCTGTGCAATAAACCACAGACAAACCAGACGGTTGAACAACTTCTTCGTGAGTGGGAGACGAGTCTGTCCCCCGAGCTGACCGCCAAATTGACGTTATTGCATGAACGACGTGCGTTTATGTCTGCCGTGTGCAAGGGGGCCGCCGTCATCAGTGTCCTGCCCATCATGGCTGCCCTGCAAGGGTGTGAAAATAAAACCACCATTGAACAATTGCAGCAGCAACCCTGGATCACCTTTGCCGCCGTGCAGCAGCAGTTGTTCCCTGCCGACGGCAATGGTCCTTCCGCCCGGGATCTCAATGCCGTCCATTATTTAAAGTTTGTGCTGGAGGCAACGGATACCGATCCTGACGATAAACAGTTTTTACTGGACGGGATCAAATGGCTGGATGGCGTGGCGGATGCCCAACATGGTCAACACTTCAGCAAATTGAATCCGCTTCAACAGCAACAGGTGGTGGAAAAGGTGGCCGGCAGCGAAGCCGGCGGGCGCTGGTTGTCCCATCTACTCTTATATATATTCGAGGCATTGCTGGCCGATCCGGTCTATGGCGGCAATCCGCAGGGCGTCGGCTGGCAGTGGCTGGAACACCAGCCCGGATTCCCGCAACCACCCCGCAACAAACGTTATCCGGAGCTGGGATGAAAGATTACGATGTTTGTATTATCGGCAGTGGCGCAGGCGGTGCACCGGTGGCGCTGGAGTTGTCTCGTGCCGGTTATGAGGTGGTGGTGCTGGAGAAAGGTCCGTGGCTGAAGGAAACGGATTTCTACAAGGATGAACTGGCCTGTTGCCGGCGCAGTGTCTACACACCCAGCCTGAAAGATGAACAGCATGTCATTGAGGATTATGACGGCAAGGATGCGCAGGGTAAGTACAAATGGACAGCAACACCCACCAGTGAATCGGGCAGTGATTTCTGGAATGGCAATGTGGTGGGCGGTTCTTCCAATTTCATGAGCGGTTTCTTTTATCGACTCAAGCCGCAGGACTTTCGCCTCTTGAGTGAGTTCGGCCCCATCAAGGGGGCCAATATCGTCGACTGGCCCATCGGGTATGATGAGCTTGAACCCTATTACACCAAAGTGGAATCCGAAGTGGGTGTGTCCGGTGTGGTGATGCCACATCCCTTTGCCGAACCCCGTTCCACTCCGAATTTTCCCTTTCCACCCACTGTTGAACATCCCATCAGTCAATTGATCGACCAGACTTGTCAGGCCATGCAGTTGCATCCGATCCGTACACCGCGTGCAGTGCTGCCCCAGGCCCATGCCGGACGACGGGGTTGTGAATATTCGGGCTATTGCGGCAGTTATGGCTGTTCATCCGGGGCCAAGGGTTCGGCGCGGGCCGCCTTGCTGGATCGGGCGGTTGCCACAGGCAAGTGTCAGATCATTCCTCGCGCCAAGGTACAACGTCTGGTGAGTGATGCCAAAGGCAAGGTGACACAGGCGTTGTATGTGGATGCCGCACAGCAGGAGCAAACGATCCGCGCAAAGCTGTTTGTGGTTGCCTGTCAGGCCATCGAAACCGCACGCCTGCTGCTGCAGTCGACAGGACCAAAACACCCGCGTGGTTTGGGAAACAATACCGGCCAGGTGGGACGCAATCTGGTCTTTTCCGCCGGTGGAACAGGCGGCGGCGAATTTCCCTACGCCAAATTTGGTGAGGCGCTAAAAGCACGCGGCCCGTTTGTGAATCGTGGTTTGCAGGACTGGTATTTCATTCAGGACAAAAAACTGGGCAGGCTCAAGGGCGGGACTATCGATCTGCTCTTGCGTCATCCCAATCCCATTGCCCGCGCCAATAGCTTGAAGCGGGATGAGGATGACAAGCTGTTGTGGGGCAGTGCATTAAAACAAAAACTCAAAACAGAATTTACCCGCGCCCAAAGTTTGCGCTTTGAAGTGTTTAATGACTGGCTGCCCACTGATGATTGTTTTGTCACGCTGGATGGCGCAGTGAAAGACAAGTGGCAAACACCGGTGGCGAAGATTCGGGTCGGCTATCACGATCATGATCTGGTGGTGGCGGAATATCTGAGTGACAAGGCCAAAGCGGTCTTGCGTCAAATGGGCGCGGAAAATATCAGCGGCAGTGTGAGTGGTTCGCCACCGCCCAATCTGGTGGCGGGCGGTTGCCGATTCGGAAATGATCCCAACACCTCGGTGCTGGATAAAACCTGTCGGGTACACGATGTTCCAAACCTGTTTGTCACTGACGGGAGTTTCATGCCCACCGGTGGCAGTGTGCCCTACACCTGGACCATCTATGCCAATGCCTTCCGGGTGGCGGAGGTAATCAGGACTTCGCTGTGATTCATCCTGCACAAGTGTCGAAATTATCTACACTTTCCCTCATGGGTCACTCGAATTGAATTAAAATCAATCAGTTAAAATATGGACCTGATGATTTAGATGCGGACTATGCAAGAAATTAACAAGAGCGCTTGTATGAAATCTGTCGCTGAACTTTTCATCGGTCTGGGTATGCGGCCCCTTTTCACGCCGTCAAATGCCGTTGCGCTCAATGGTACCGGCTGCGGATTGACCTCTCCCGCTAAAGCCACGCCATCATTGCCGGGGGGCTTTTGGGGCCGTCCTGGAGTGAAGCAGGGCGGGATTCAGCCCTGTTTTTCCCGATATACACGTGGTTCACGAAATCTACCGGTGGGTTTGTCTATAATTACCTGTCATTTCGAACACCCATGACTCAGGAAAAACCATGAACCGGATTATTGCTGCTGTGCTGTTGATTATCGCTGTCCCGCAGGTCTATGCGGACCAACCGGAAGGAGAATGTCATATCCACAAATCCCATGCCTTCCATTTCAGAGATTATAAGGTGAAAGATATTCTGGAGATTTCAGTGGGACCGGGACCATGTCCGACAGCCCTCATGACGCTGAATATCCGTTCTGCCGAGGGCGAGGTGTTTTACACCTATGTCAGTCGATTTGCTGATCATGTGACACCCGACCCCTACGATCCCAATTTCGACAAGTTCGTCGAACCGTTTTTCACCACCTTTCTGGCTGAGTTGCAAAAAAACGCCAACAGTATGCCGAAATACCACCGACAGGATGAGAAGCTGGGGTTGATTAAATTGTATGTCAGCGAGAAACACTACAATACCTTAAAGGTACGCCCCCTTCCGGTGTTCTTTCAACCGATCAGTCATGACAGCTGGTTATATCTTGTCTATGACGCGCAGAGTCGTAAGGGCAAAAAGGTGATTAGCGGTAAATATCACTGAACAGGTATAGCGAAAAAAAACGGGGCCGGCCGGCCCCGTTTTGCTTGCCGAATGGCGTGCTGATCAGAACTCATATTCCAGCGTAAACTTCAGGGTGCCTTCCGGCGCCGCGTCAGTCAGACCGAACAGATAACCTGCTTCAAAAACGAACTTGTCAGTTCCGCCCATGTGGTACTCACCACTGATCACCGGACCGGCACGGTGGTCCTGTGCTTCACTGTGATTGGGCTTGCCCAGTTCACCGGTGTTGCCATAAATTTCCAGTGAGGGTGTGAAGCCTTTGCTCACCAGACGGCTGATTCGCCAGGCATAGCCCAGTTCGGTAATGCCGGGCGCATTGCCACCCAGCTCGCGCTCCAGTACAACGTTGAAGGTGTTGACCCACTTGCCGCTGTTTTTTTCCAGCAACAGTTTCAATTCCAGTTTGTCGTTGTTATAGGATTCCAGGGCATATTCATATTCCACATAGAAACCCACATCCACGAAGTATTCACCCTGCTCAGTCAACTGGAAAATATTTTCCCAGGCCACCGCTTCAAATTCCATTTCACCACTTTGTTCTTTTTCGATTTCACCGAAAACAGAGGTAAACCAGTAATCCGTCATACCGTGGCCGTATTCAATGATGTACTTTTGCTGATCATCTTTGATGGCTTCTTTATCAAAAGTGGTATGGCCGCGAAACTCGAGTTCGGTTTCATCCAGCTCTACATTGGGTGAATAGACCTTGTGCGAGGCATGGGCATCATTATTGATTGCAGGCAGCAGCAGCAACGCAAACACAGCCGTGGCAAGGGTGCCTGCGGTTTGCAGGGTTACGGGTTTTTCTTTTCCGACCAGGTACATCAATCCTCCAATAATCAAAAGTGTTACAAAATAAAAGACCAACTGTATGCCCATGGGATGGGCGGTATACCCCACCAGAATGTGTAATACGTTACCCACGATGCTTTGATCCGAGATGAGCCATGAAGTATCCCACAGGGCGCCGCCCAGGGATGGCAGGATATCGGCCTGCACCAGATAGGCGGCGGCCTGGGACGCGAGTCCGGCGGCAAGCAAAAGGATCATGATGCCGGTGGCCTGGAACAGATGACGGGTGGGGATGCGCAGTAAACCAAAATAGAGCAGGGCGCCGACACCGATGCCCAGTCCCAGACCGAGCAGGCCGCCCATGGCCATACCGGCGGTGTTATTCCCCATGGCCAGCATACCGTGCATAAAGAGCACCACTTCCGCACCTTCACGCAAAATAGCCAGGCCGATAATGCCGGCTATCACCAGCATGGATTGTTCACCGAGTTGGATAGCCTGACTGGTGGATTTAATCTGTGCCACCAGTTCACGGGCATGTTGTTTCATCCAGATGTTATGCCAGCCGAGCATCAATACCGCGGTGAAGAGGATGGCGGCGTTAAACAACTCCTGGCCCAGACCATCTGCCAGCATACTGATCTGTTCAGCCAGCAAGGCAACCAGCCCTGCCAACGCCAATCCGGCAACCAGCCCGCCGCTTACCCAGCGATGTCTTCCGGCAATGCCTCTGGTGGCGGCCAATACCAGGGTGATGATCAATGCAGCTTCCAGAACTTCCCGAAAGACAATAATCGCGGTTCCCAACATATCTGTATTCCTCTTTCCTGCGTATTTCTGTTATTTAACGTTAATAAAACCCTGGGCGGTTTTTGGATTGAACTCGCCGAAGAAGTTGTAGCGCCCCGGTTCCAGCGGACCGACAAAAATGATCGCCTTGCTGTTGCCGCGAATGATTTTTTCACGGTGCAGCTCATAACTTTCAAATTCTTCAGGGGTGGCGTCATTGTTTTGTACCAGCAACTTGACCTTGGTGTTGGCCGGGATGGTGATCTCGGCAGGGTCAAACTTGTGGTCCTTGATATTGATGGTGAACGTTTCAATCGCCTGACTGCTGAGCGGGAGCAGGCACGTCAGCGCAGTGATCAGGACAGCGTGTTTTGTGTGTTTCATGGCAATACTCCGCAACGATGGTTAAATTAGCAAAAAACAATATACAAATGATAATCATTATCATTAAGATTTGCAACTGGAAGTTTATATCGGCTGGAAGAATTACTAATATCAATAAAAACAAGGAGATATAAAGTATGTTGGTGATTATCTTGACCCCCGGTGCCGCTGAAATGGTTCAGCGCGGATACAACGCAACTCGATTTGGCTGACACGATAGCGGCCTGTGCTATGATGACCGACCAATTTTCTCAGAATAAATAAGGTTTACCGTGGATTTTGCATCAACCCGGCATGAAAACGATGCCAAGTTACTGAGCCGGCTGGATGGGATTCGGAGTGGTCGGGATCTGGAGGTGCTGGAACCCTTCGCCAAGGCCTACCTGGGACTCTATTATGATATTGACAGTCGCATACCGGCCAACGAGCGGGTGGGACTGTTGGCTGGTCCTGATTTGAGTGAGGCGGTTCACGCGGGGTTTGTTGCCGCCTTGCAATGCAGTGACTTGCCTGCCGGCGGGGAGATCGCCGGTCAAAGTCATGAACACAAGAGTCAGCCATTGGCCTTTGTGGTATTGGCCGGGATGGATCTGTTGTCGCACAACTCACCGGCGGCGGTGACGGATCTGCCCGATAACGTCTTGCGGGCTGCCATCTGTTTCCATCTGACAACCAATACCTTTCATACCGACGTCTGGTACGACGCACTGCTTAAGGCCAAACCCCAACTGGCCGGTGACGCCTTGCTGCAACTATGGCAACCCATGTTGCAACAGGACAATGTGGTCTTGCCGGGCTTGCACGAAATCATGCAACGGCATGAGTATCAACCGGTGTTGGCTCATGTCCTGATCCCTTTGCTGCGCTTGCGACCGGATTGCCCCGCTCGGGAATTGGCCGGGATGCTGGAACGGGCGCTGCTTGAAATAGATCCTGCTGAACTCGGCAGGTTGATCCAAACGATTATACCGGTGTTGGAAACCTTGCCCTTGCGGAATCGGGTTTATTGGCTGGCCGCCGGTTTCCTGTTGGACCCGGCACAGTACACCCAGACCATGATTCTCTTTATGGGGCAGGAGAAGATCAAACTCCTGCCTCTGCTCGATTTTTCCCAGGCCGTATTGAAAGCACAGGGGCAGCGTTTTCGTCTTTCCGCCATGGGGTATGCCGCCCTGATCCGCTGTCTGGCGCCGCGCTTTACCCCGCAAGAGGACCAGAACGGCAGCCTTGGCGAGATCACCGTGAGTGTCCTGTGGTTTTTTTATCAGCTGGCCTGCATGCATGATGCAACCGGTCAGGAAGCGTTACATTGGTTACAGACCGTGCGGGTGCTGAAGTTATATAAAGAGGTCTTTAAGCAGATGGCCACGATCCAGCAGTCCGGTACACTGCCTGATTTCCCGGACTTTGTGGCGCAATTGCGGGAAAAAGGTTATCTGCGTATGAAGAAAAAATGGTCCGATGTCCGCTAGGTATGCAACATGACTCCCATTGAACCTTTTTATAAAGCCTATCGCGGCGCATTCAGTAATCTGTTGCGCTGGCATGAGCTGGAGGCCTTTTGGCAGGTCCTGCGCCGTGATGCCGATCAGGGTTGGTATGTGTATCAAACTGACAGCCCGCCACCGGCACAACCATTGTCTGCTGAAGAGTTGCAGGCCTTCATTGAGAAGATCGATACCCGGCTCCATACCGAACACACCGAAGATTATTGCGGGATCGTCTATGTAGACAGCCGCACTGAGCCGGGTTTCATCAAGATCTATGATCCGAACAATCTTGGTGTGGTCTGCGGTATCGGTCGTGAACCCATTTTTCCCGGCTGGATCATTTCCCGGCTTGCACCACTGTCGCTGGACGGTTTGCCGCCGTTGACGGAACAAAAATCGCCCTGGTGGCGGCGTCTTTTACCCTGGTCGTAGCGGCCTTTCACTCTGCTATACTTTGCTTGTCTGTCTTACTGCATGAGGCGGGGTCATGGCGGGAAAACTGGTTTGCTGGCGGTGTGGCGCAGCCCTGGGCAAGGTGGCGCGACCCTTTCCACGCTTGGCCAAATGCAAAACCTGCGAAGCCGATTTGCATGTCTGTCGCATGTGTCAGTTCTATCAGCCCCGGTTGAGCAGCCGTTGTGATCATGAGTTGGCGGAACCGGCCCGTGAAGTGGACCTTGCCAATTTTTGCCATTATCTCCGCTTGAAACCCGATGCCTATCTCGCCCGTGACCATGCCAAGGCTGTTGATGCAGCAGAAAAACTCAAGGCCCTGTTCAATGCAGCGGAGGAAGAGAAGGTAGGCAGCCATGATGATCGCTATAACCTCGACCCACTCAAAGCCCTGTTTAAAACCGATCATGACTCAGAAAAGAATTCAAATGAATAAAGCGTGTTGTTGTTCAGACATAAACCGTCCATGCGCGTTTTATTGAGACTGGTCTTCTGGAGTCTGGTTGCGCTATTCACCGCTATACTGCTGTTTTTCGCCTGGCTGACCATCCCGTTATTATCTGACCCGGTACCGGGCTTTAGCGCGCGCAAGGGAACAATACAGTCCGCCAGACTGGAAGGAACGGCCGTATTTGATGCTGTGGAATATAGCCATGTCACCCTGACATCAAGCAGCGGCCTGGAAGTGCAATTCAGTCTGCGCAAACCGCAACAACATACCGGCCGCATGCCGCTGGTGATCCTGCTGGGCGGACATCGCACCGGACGCGATGCAGTGCGTTTGATTAAAACAGAACGCCCGGTGATCGTCGCAGCCCTTTCCTATCCCCACAACGCCGATCCCCGCGCCAAAGGAGCGGCGGTCTTGCCGAACCTGCGCGAGTATTCGCGTGCCTTTCGGGATGTCACCCCGGCGGTGATGTTGGCGCTGGATTATCTGTCAGCACAAAGCGATGTGGATGCGCAACGCATTGAACTGGTTGGCATCAGTCTCGGCGCCTTTCTGGTCAGTGTGCCTGCGGCGCTTGATCAACGCGTGCGACGGGTCTGGTTGATTCACGGTGCCGGTGATCCGCAACAGGTGATTGCGCATAATCTCAAACATCGCATTGCCCATACCGGTTTGCGTAACATGGCGGCAACATACCTGATGATGTATTGCTACGGTGATTATCTGCGTCCGGAACAATGGCTGTCACGCATTGCACCGCGCCGCATTGTGGTGGTGAATGCCCGTAAGGATGAACGTTTACCGATTGAGAGTGTGAAGAGTTTGCACCGGGCCTTGCCGGATACTGCCGAAGTGATCTGGACAGCAGGGCAACATGTGGAACCAAAGCGGGTTGCGATCATCAATCAGCTGGTTGATATTGTGTTTCAACGCATTATCGCTGATTGATGATCAAGCGGAAGTATTAATCAGTCGTGGTGGTGATGGCCGCCCGGTCCGTGCGCATGGCCATGGGCCAGCTCTTCTTCGGTGGCAACGCGAATATCGACGATTTGTACATCAAAGTTCAGTGTCACGCCGGCCAGCGGGTGATTGCCATCGATCACGATATTGTCTTCATTCACTTCCAGCACAGTGATCATAATCGGGTGTCCTTCCGGACTGGCGGCATGATATTGCGCACCGACATGGATTTCATCCACACCCTCAAACATTTCTTTCGGTACAGACTGCACCATTTCATCATTGCGTTCGCCATAACCTTCAGCCGGCTCAACGGCAACAGACAGTGACTCGCCCTTGCTCTTTCCTTCCAGGGCATTTTCCAGACCGGGAATAATATTCATGGCGCCGTGCAAATAGACCAACGGTTCACCGCCCGATGATGTATCGATGACGGTACCGTCATTATCGCGCAAGGTGTAATCGATCGTTACAACCGAATGTTTGGCTATTTGCATATTTCAGTCTCCTGTTGAGTAAATGGGCGGGCCTACATTCAAAAACGCAATACGGCAGGGAAAAAGCGTACCGCTGTCAGGCGGATAATGAGGGTAGACAAATAAACGGCCGCATTTTAGCATGGATCAGGCATGTTTGATACCTTGTAAAAGACGGCAAAATCAGTACCGGAGACGGGCGGCGACCATGCAAGCCGTAAAATACGCCAGGATTTATTGTTGGTCCGGTGCGGTCAGATTGCTGTGAACGCCGGGACACCTGTGCGGCACTCGTCTCCGGTTTGGTGAAGCAGATGGCACTGCTCAGAATTCAGGATGTGTGCCTGTCACACAACGGGAAAATAACCGGGCGGGTACAGCGGCGGCGGGAATTTCCGGTATACTCCGTTTGAGTCAGGGTAAGGCGACTGCTGATCAACGTTGTTTTGAACAGGTGGTGTGTATGCAAGTCGCAAGTGTAGCGCAGATGCGTGTCTGTCAGACTCGGCCGCAACACCGGAATGCTGGTCGCGATCAGATCAAAGCCCGGATGAAAAAAACAGTCGTTTATAATTACTAAACTAAACAGGAAATAACAACAATGCGATATCGAGCTGAGGAGTTTGCCAGTGGGATGGCACAGCCTGTGGGGGATGATCTGACTGTTTTTACCGCGGTCATCGGTCTGTTTGCCGGGGTCTTATTAACCTATGCGGCAAAACGCGGCAAGCAGCAATGGTTGTTGTTTTGGGGCGGCGGCCTGGTGTTGGCGAGCGTCATGTATCTGGTTGCGATTGTACTGGGTTATAACTGACGTTTGTCACAATAAAGCGGCGTTCACCCTGCGGGGTTGTTACGCTGACCTCATCGTCCGACATTTTTTTCAATAATGCTCCGGCCATGGGTGAGTCCAGACTGATATAACGCGGGTCAACGGCTATTTCATCCGCTCCGACAATGCGATAGCAACATTCCTTGCCTTGCTCATCTTCCAGCGTCACCCAGGCACCGAAAAAAATCTGCGCCGGGTTGTGTGGTACATGATCGACAATGGTCAGGTCGGGCAGGCGCTTTTGCAAATAGCGAATACGCCGGTCAATACCGGCCAGTTCCTTTTTACGATAGATATATTCGGCGTTTTCCGAGCGATCCCCTTCCGCGGCGGCGGCGGCGAGGGCCCGGGTTACCTCGGCGCGTCTTTTCCACAAGGCCTTTGACTCCGCCTCCAGCGCACGATAACCGTCTGCGGTGATGTAAGGAGAGGATTTGGGTTGCGGTGGTCTGTATCTGCTCATGGCCGTGGAAGGATTAATTTACTGCAATTTGCGACAGGTTAGGTAAAATATTTCTCGTCAGAGTCGCAATATAATCCTATATTAGGACTTTGTCATTTCATCTCCCCGCCGGTGGTGGGGGAATGCCAATTACTGTCACGTTGTAAAAGCTGTTATGAAGATCGCCGTCATTTCCGATATCCACAGTAACCTGGAAGCCCTGCTGGCCTGTATCAAAAAGGCGAACAAGGCACGGGTAGAGCAATTTATTTGCCTGGGTGATGTTGTCGGTTATGGACCGGAACCGGCCGAAACCCTGGAGGTGCTGCGCAGTCTGCCGGGATTTGTCATGGTGCGCGGCAACCACGAAGACGCCCTGTTTACGCCTTATTATAAATCCCTGCGCCAACATATTCGCCAGTCGATCGACTGGACCCGTGATCAACTTTCTGCGGAACAGATGGCCTATCTGAAACAACTGCCCATGCAGTATGAACTGCCCGGCGCACTGATGGTGCATGCCTCAGCCCATAAACCGGAACGCTGGAGTTATGTCTATAATAATGAGAAGGCGCATAAATGTATCAAGGCCTCCGGCAAGCCGATTACATTTATCGGCCATACTCATCAACCGCAAATTTATTTCGAGATGCCAAACGGTAAAATTGAATGCCTGACACCGAGGGCCGGCGTGGCGATACCGCTTTATCAACGCGGCCGCTATGTGATTAACGTCGGTTCGGTCGGGCAACCCAGGGATGAGAATAATGCGGCCGGTTTTGTTGTCTATAATACCGCAGAGCGTGAAGTGACCTTTCACCGCATTGCCTATGAATACCGGGTCACCGCGCAAAAGATTCTGGAGCGTGGTTTGCCAAATCTGTTTGCGGAGCGATTGCAAGCCGGCAATTAAAAACTAGAGGGGAGGATGATGACCGAACAGGCTGAAATGCACGAGGTGAGCCTTGGTGAAACAGTCGATGGTTTCAAGGTTGAAGAACTCATTCATGAGAGTCAGGTATCCAAACTTTATCGAGTGAGTCATCCGGATCATCAGTTTCCGCTGGTGATGAAAGTACCCAAGATTACGGTGATGTTGCCGAGCAGTGTTTTTGCCGGTTTCGAAACCGAGATGCGGATCCTGTCCCGTCTGCGCGGCGTCTATACCCCGCGTATCTATAGCAAGGGTGATTTGGCAGTGATGCCCTATCTGGTCATGGAGTATGTGCAGGGTGAAGCCCTGAAACAGGCAATCACACAGGCCCCCGTATCTGTGCACGAGCTCTGCCAATTAATGATCCCGGTGTGCAAGGCGGTACACGAATTGCACCGGCACAATATTATTCACCTCGATCTTAAACCGGAAAACATCCGCAACCGGGATGACGGCACTGTAGTGCTGATTGACATGGGGACGGCGCACCAGTCACAGATTCCGGATATGTATACCACTTCTCATGAGCAACAACCCATTACCACGGATTATGTCGCGCCGGAACAGTTGTTTGAAGTTCGTACCGAATCGCGCAGTGATCTGTATGCGATTGGCGTAATGCTGTATGAACTGGCGACAGGCACGGTGCCGTTTCCCAATGCCAATATCCTCACGGTGAAAAAACGGATATATGTACCGCCGCCGCCGCCCAAGTATGTCAAACCGGATCTGCCGGACTGGTTGCAGGAGGTGATCCTCAAGTGTCTGGAGATCAATCCGGAGAAACGTTACAGCACCGCCAAGGAGATCGGCTACGCGCTGGCCCATCCACACATGGTGAAACTGTCAGAAAAGGCAAAACTCAAACGCAAACCGGGCTTGTTGACCATTTACAAGAACTGGCTCACCAATCGTGATTTCATGTTCCAGAATACGGAAGCGCGTCTGCAACCCTATCAGCGTCTGACCACGGCGCCGCATATCCTGGTTGCTGTGAAACTGGAACATTCTTCGGAAGAATTGCGCCAGTCATTGCGCAGCACCATGCAAAAATTATCCAGGACCGAACAGGGCAGTTACTTCACCTGCCTGTCTATTCTGTTAAAAAACTCAGCAAATACCAGTGAGTCGGATGTTCAGGACTTTATCGAACATTCCCAGCCACGGCATATTCAGGCCCAGGCGGAATTGCGCCACTGGTTGCAACCCGTCGGGTTGCCGGAGAGCCGCTTGAATGTGCAGGTGTTTTATGGTGATCCGGCCGAAGAGATTGTGAACTATGCCTGGCGTTATTCCGTAGATCATATTCTGATGTGTGCGCATCGCAGCGAGGGTCCAACCCGGGTAATCGGTAATGTCCCCGGCAAGGTGATCGCCGAAGCGCCCTGTTCGGTGACTGTGATCCGGACACGGCTGGATCGAAGCGAGAGCTGAAAGTCGCCGGTGATGGTACGCGGGGATGGTCTTGTTCAGCCGACGGTTGTATATTGGATGACCTGAGGTTTATACCCGCTGAGGTAATCCACTATGACACAACATCGACGGACGCTGGCCTGGTATGGCGCTGTCGTTTTTCTCAGTTCCGCCCTGCTGATGATCCTGGAGATCGTCGCCGGGCGGATCATCGCACCGTACGTTGGCGTTTCCCTTTACACCTGGTCTTCAGTCATCGGCGTTGTGCTGGGCGGTTTGTCGCTGGGCAACTGGCTGGGCGGACGCTGGGCGGATCAGGGGGCCGGTGAATGGCAAACCGGTCTGGTCTTGCTGGCGGCGGGGTTGTCCGGCCTGGCGGTGTTATTCTTGTTAACGGTACTGGCGCCCGTCCTGCAAGGTCTGGCAATCAATCTGCTCGGTGCGAGCTTTCTGTATGTCTTGTGCCTGTTCTTTTTACCCTCTGTGCTGCTCGGCGTGGTTACCCCCTTGTTGACCACCATGGCGATCACACTGGATACCCGCGCCGGACATATCGTCGGTCGCATGAATGCGCTGGCGGCACTGGGCAGCATCCTCGGGACTTTCCTGGCCGGTTTCTGGTTGATCCAGTATGCCGGCACCCGCCTGATCGTTATCAGTGTGGCGGTGATGTTGTGTATCCTGGCGCTGCCGTTTTTGCGGCAACGTTTTATCAAACCACTGGCGGTTATGGTCATCGTGGCCGGCAGTATGATCGGTATCACCGCCATGCGCAGCGGCTTTGATGAACCCTGTGATGAAGAGAGCGCCTATTTTTGTATTCGGGTGGTGAATGCCTGGGACATGACTCCTTTTGGTGAAGCGCGTGCACTGGTGCTGGACCATCTGGTGCACGGGATAAATCATGCCGCCGATCCGACCTTGCTGGTCTCGCCTTACATGCATCTGATGGATGAATTGATTCGCTTGCATCTGGGGTCAACCGCGCCACAGGCAAAATACTTTTTCTCCGGCGGCGGCGCCTATACCCATCCCCGTGCGGTGCGTGCCGCTCTGCCGACGGCTTCCATTACCGTCGCAGAACTGGACGAAGCGGTGACCCGTATCGCGGTGCAGCGCATGTATGTTGATATCAGCGGTATGCAGATCATCCATAACGATGCACGTATCGCCCTGCAACGACTGGCAGGGGAAAAGTATGACGCCATTATCGGTGATGTGTTTCACGATGTGGTGATCCCTTACCATTTTCTGACCCGCGAGTATGCACAACTGGTCAATGCCCGTTTAAATCCGCAAGGGATCTATGTGCTGAATCTGGTGGATGTTCCCGCTGATCCCATCTTGCTCAAAAGCCTCTACAAGACACTGGCCTCGGTATTCAGGCATGTGGCCATCTGGAGTGATGATCTGAAAACAGAATACCTGCGCCAGACCTTTATTATCTCGGCCAATAACCACCAGACCTTGCCGACCGAACACCATGCACAGTTTGGTCCGCAGCGTTACTGGAAGGATATCACGCATCAAATCCTCGGCAGTGGTACCGCCCTGGCCGACATCCCTGTCATGACCGATGACTATGCACCGGTGGAACGCATGACGGCCGATCTGGTCTTTGGTGAACACGGGCTGTAATGTGATGGCACTGTTATGGGAAAAACAGACGGCGGATACCCGTTACGAAGTGCGTAACGCCGGCAAGGCCGTGCGCCTGTATACCAATGGCGTATTCCACAGCCAGTACAATCCCAATCAACCGGTCACCGGCAACATCTGGGACCTGCTTATGTTACCCGCCTTCTTTTACCGACCGGATCAGATCAAGCATGTGTTATTACTCGGTGTCGGCGGCGGTGCCGTGATCCAGCAACTGTTGCATTTCATCAAACCGGTCAGCATCACCGGGGTGGAACTCGATCCGGTGCATCTCTATGTGGCGCAACGCTTCTTCAAGGTCAAACATGCGAACGTGGAGCTTGTACAGGCCGATGCCGTGCAATGGCTGTCTGAATATGCCGGTCCGCCGTTCGATATGATCATCGATGACCTGTGCGGCGGCGAATCCGGTGAACCGGTTCGTGCCGTGCCGGCCACCGGCAAGTGGGTCAAACTGCTGGCCTCGCACCTGAGCGCTAAAGGGGTGCTGGTGAGTAATTTTATTACCCGGCAGGAACTCAACAGCTCGGCCTATCTGCAGGACAAAAACCTGCGCAAGACTTTTCCATCGGGATATTTGTTGAATATGCCCGGGTTTGAAAACACCATTGTCAGCGTCTTGCGCAAACACACCGACAGCCGGCAACTGCGTGAAACCCTGGCCGATATCCCCGCCCTCAATACCCGCCTGAAAACCTGTCGCCTGAAATACCATATCAGGCAGCTGTAATACTGCATTAACCTCAATATTCAACCAGTGAAATTGACGCGGGTTTCAGGTTAAGATTGGGCAAGCTTGAGGAGGCCGCTATGTCTGACAATCTGATGATCCTGCCCGCCAAAGATAACACGGCGATTCGCCTGGTCCGTATTCCGGATGATTATGAAGCGCATGAAGTGTTTCGTCATGTCGTCGGCCTGATTGCCGCGGTGGAGGAGGAGAACCCTGCTTATACCTGGGCCGATATCGAAACCATGCTGGAAGAGCACGGCTTTGAAACCGTTAATTTTATTCTCGGACCGGCATTGGATTAATGACCGATCTGACTCCCATCAATATCATGTCCCTGCGCCATTCGGCGTTTTATTCACCGTTATTGGTCTGTATCAGTGGCGGGTATTTACACGATGAGGGACTGGAGCCCCATTACGAAGTTCAGACGCCGGGGCGCACAGTTGTCGACACGATTCGCAGCGGAGAAACTCATTTGGCCCAGTCGGCGGCAGCAGTCAGTTTCGCTGATCTGGAAGCCGGTCGTGAGGTGGATATCGTACACTTCGCACAAATCAATGAACGGGATGGATTCTTTCTCGCCGGGCGTGAGCCCAAAGCTGATTTTGTTTGGCAGGACCTGATTGGCAAGGAGGTGCTGGTGGATCACTTTTTCCAGCCGCTGGCCATGTTCAAATATGCCTTGCACAGGCAAGGTATCCCGTTTGATGCAATCAAGGTCATTGATGCCGGTGATGTGGCGGCCATCGATCAGGCCTTTCGCAGCGGGCGCGGTGATTTTGTTCACCAACAGGGCCCGGCACCGCAACAGATGGAACAGGACGGGATTGCCCATGTGGCCGCCGCCGTGGGTGATGCCATCGGGCCGGTGGCCTTCAGCAGTCTTTGCGCCTCACGTGAGTGGGTGCACACCGACATGGCGCGGGCCTTTATGCGGGCCTATCGCAAGGCACGGGCCTGGACCATCGAGGCGCCGCTGGAAGAACTGGCCGACAAGGTCGCCGGTTTCTTTCCCGCCATCGACTGCACCGTGCTGACCCATACCCTGGGTGTCTACCAGAAACTGGGCTGTTGGACACCTGACCCGGCCATCAGCCAAACCGCTTACGAAACCCTGCTGGATGTGTTTATGCACAGTGGCTATATAACAAAACGGCATTCCTATGCCGCGGCGATTGTATCACCACCTTGAAATTTTAACGCCAGGACACAAAGATATCTCAACGCAAAGGCGCAGAAGCGCAAAGTTAATTGACGAATATCTTTTTGTCATATCTGCTGCGGCGGTGAAATGAGGGGTGACGGTCATTTATCTCACCCTTAACCCACTCCTGCGAGGTGGGGAATAATATTTTCTTTGCGCTTCTGCGCCTTTGCGTTAAAAGATATAAAGACTGTACACAGAACTTAAGGAGTATTCACATGCCAACCTATGATTATCATTGCGATGCCAACGGCCGTACGGTCGAGGTCAAACACGGAATGAATGAAAAACTGTTCACCTGGGGAGAACTGTGCGAACGGGCCGGTATCGACATCGGTGATACCCCTGTCGGGACCGACATCCGCAAACTTGCCACCGGTGGACAGGTGATGAAGGGCGGAAACATGGGCAGCGCACCGCCCTGTGGCAGTTGTTGCGGCGGTGGGGTGTGTGGGCATTAATCGATGACGTGCAAAAGACCAGTCTGCTAAATTGTGACCGGAATGCACCGTCGGTTACGGTTACTGTTTGGTGACCGCTTGCCAAAGTTTCTCCACCCGTTCCGGTGAAACCGGTTTGAAGGTTTTCAGTTCCTGCGCAAACAGGGAGACGCGCAGTTCTTCCAGCATCCAGCGGTATTCCACAAAACTTTCTTTGTCCTGATACGTGTCCAGGTGATCGAGATAGAGTCGTTGGTATTTATTGATAGTTGCGGTCTGTTTTCGATCCCGGTTGGGGTCCTGGGTCAGTTTGTGGAGGCGGGTTTCGATGGCTTTCAGGTAGCGCGGCAGTTGTGATAACCACGGTTCCGGTGTGTTGCGCACAAAGCCGGGGGTGATCAGGTGTTGTAACTGACTTTTGATATCCTGTACTGCATCCAGCATGGCGGGTGAGAGTCGGCCGCCGATCTGTTTGCGAATGGCATGAAAGCGCGGCAAGACATCCGCGATGATCTGGCAGATTGCCGTGGCGGTGGTGATCAGTTGTGGTTTGCCCTGTTCCAGTTGTTCTTCGAAGGCCTGTTGACTGCGTATATTGCTTCCTTCCGGCAGGAAGAGTCGCTCAATGGCGGCTTCGATGATGTCCTGTTTCAAATCATCGCATTTACCCACCGGGGCATAGTGCAGACACAGTTGCTGAATACCGGGCAGGTTCTTCTGCAAATACTTGATGGGTTGTTGCAGTTGCAACATGAACAAGCGTTTTAAGCCTTTGCGATGTTTTGATTTGGCCAGTTGTGGATTATCAAACACCCGGATCGCCACACTCTCTTTTTCATCCACCAGCGCGGGAAAGCCCCGGATCTCCATGCCCTGTTGTTTGAGTTCGAGGTGCTCCGGCAGATCGGGGCAACTCCATTCGATTAATCCATCCTGTTCAATCTCCCACTGCATGGCGGTGGAGAACTGTTCACTCACCTGGGAACGATATTCCTGTTGCAATGCCGCCAGATCACGGCCCAGATCCAGTTGTTTGCCCCTGGCATCTAGGATGCGATAGTTCATCAACAGATGAGCGGGCAGGCTATCCGGTTGCCAGCTGGCGAGAGGCACTTCAATGCCGGTGATGCGGTGCAGGGTTTGGCTCAGGACAGGTAGCAATGCACGACCATCCGGTTGCATGGCCTGTATGCAAGCCGCTGCGAAATCCGGCGCCGGGACAAAGTTGCGGCGCAATTGTTTCGGCAGGCTTTTGATCAGCAGGGTGATCTTTTCCTTCAACAGCCCCGGTACCAGCCAGTCAAACTGTTCACTGTGCAGTTGATTCAGCAGCGGTAACGGGACATTCAGTGTGACGCCATCGGCGGGATGGCCGGGTTCGAAATGATAATCCAGCGCCAGTTGCACACCGTTGATCGAGAGTGTTTTGGGAAACTGTTGGTCCGTGACATGTTCCGCTGCGTGTTGCATCAAATAGTCCTTGTCCACAAACAGCAACTGCGGGTTGTCACGTTCCGCTTCCTTGCGCCACTTTTCAAAGTGCTTGCCGCTGTATATCCCGGTCGGGATGCGTTCCTCATAAAACCGGTAGAGGGTTTCGGCATCGATCAGAATATCCTGACGCCGTGACTTGTGTTCCAGCTCTTCGACTTCGTCAATCAGTGTGCTGTTGTGCAGATAAAACGCTGCACTGGTGTTGTATTGACGATAGGCCAGGGCCTCGCGAATAAAGATATCCCGTGCTTCCACCGGATTGATCGGACCATAGTTAACGAGTCGTTTGGGGTTGATGATCAGGCCATACAGGCTGGTCTTTTCAAACGCCGCGACCTGGGCCGGGCGTTTTTCCCAATGGGCTTCACTGTAACTGCGATTGAGCAGGTGTTGGGCCTGTTGTTCGATCCATTCGGGTTTTATTTGGGCAACGGTGAGGCCATACAGGCGTGTGGTTTCCATGAGTGAGGCGGCCATGATCCACTTGGGCCGTTTTTTTTGCAGGCCGGAACCTGGGAAGATCATGAACTTGCTGTTGCGCGCACCGTGATAACCCTGTTCCTCATCCTTCAGGCCGATATGGGACAGAAAACCGCTCAACAGTGATTGATGGATATTGTCGTAACCGGCCGGTTCACTGTTGATCGCCATCTTCAACTCGCCACACAGGCTGTGCAGTTGCTGATGAATGTCGCGCCACTCTTCCATGCGGACGTAGGAGAGAAAGTTCTGCTTGCACAGTTTACGCAGTTTGTTTTGACTGAGGTGTTTGCGTTGTTCGGTATAAAAATTCCACACATTGAGCAACGCCAGAAAATCCGATTGTTCATCCTGAAATTTATCCCGCGCTTCATCGGCCTGCTGTTGTTTGTCCATGGGACGCTCACGCGGGTCCTGAATACTCAGCGCGGCGGTGATGATCAGGATCTCGTGCAGGGCGCCATACTGGGCCGCCGCCAGAATGATCCGCGCCAGTCGGGGATCGACAGGGAAGCGGGCCAGGGCACGACCGGTTTGATTGATGCGTTGCTGATCGATCGCCTGCAGTTCTTCCAGCAGTCGGTAGCCATCCTTGATATAGCGCGGGTCAGGCGCATCCACAAAGGGAAAGGCTTCAATATCACCCAGCTGTAATGACATCATCTGCAAAATAACACTGGCCAGATTGGTGCGCAGTATTTCGGGTTCCGTGAACAGGGGGCGGTTATTGAAATCCTCTTCGTCATACAGGCGAATACAGATACCGGCACTGACACGACCGCAGCGGCCCTTGCGTTGATTGGCACCGGCCTGTGAGACCTTTTCAATGGGCAGCCGCTGGACCTTGGTTCGATAACTGTAGCGACTCATGCGCACCAGTCCGGTATCGATCACAAAACGAATGCCGGGTACGGTGAGCGAGGTTTCCGCCACATTGGTGGAGAGAATAATGCGTCGGCCCTGATGGGGTTGAAATATGCGACTCTGTTCGGCCGCACTCAGTCGCGCAAACAGCGGCAGGATTTCGGTTTGTGGCGGATGGTGTTTGCGCAAGGCCTCGGCGGTGTTGCGGATCTCCCGCTCACCACTGAGAAACACCAGGATATCACCCGGTCCTTCCCGTTCCAGTTCATCCACCGCGTCCAGGATCGCTGTGTGCATGTCACGATCCTTGCTGTCTTCATCGTCGTTTAACAATGGACGATAACGGACTTCCACCGGATACGTGCGACCGGAGACATTGATGATCGGCGCATGGTTGAAGTGATGAGCGAAGCGTTCCGGATCAATGGTGGCGGAGGTGATGATGAGTTTCAGTTCAGGCCGTTTGGATAACAGGCGTTGCAGATAACCCAGCAGAAAGTCGATGTTGAGACTGCGTTCATGGGCTTCATCGATGATCAGTGTGTCATATTGATTCAGGAAACGATCCTGCTGGATCTCGGCCAGCAGAATACCGTCGGTCATTAATTTGATATAGCTTTGCGCACTGACCCGATCCTTGAAACGGACCTTGTAACCCACATGGGTGCCCAGTTCACACTGGAGTTCTTCGGCGATACGGGCCGCCACACTGCGCGCCGCCAGACGGCGTGGCTGGGTATGGCCGATCAAACCTTTTGTACCGCGTCCCAGCTCAAGACATATCTTGGGCAACTGGGTGGTCTTGCCGGAACCGGTTTCACCACAGATGATCACCACCTGATGATCTGAAATTGCCTGTTTGATCTCATCACGGCTGCCACTGACCGGCAGTTCTTCCGGGTAGCTGACAGTCGGACGCGCCGTTTGGCGTTGTTGCACTTTTTGCATGGAGGCCAGCACATCGGTCTGTAACGTTGTGAGCCGTGCATCATCCGGTTTTTTTTCACGACGCAGATCCGCCAGCCGACGCGACAATCGGTGCTGATCAGCGCAGAGACATTGGGGAATGGAATCTGCCAGTTCGTGCAGCAGTCTGGACATTGCGGTTACGGGTAATCTTGAAACGAAGGGTGAATAATAGCGCGTTTAGTGTAACAGGTTACCGACACCGATGCCGATAAAACTGCCCAGTGCATAGCCCAGCGTGCCGCAGAGGATGGCCGGTACCACCAGTGCTTCCCAGCGCCGTGCCGTGGCCATGGCGGCGGCGGTGGTCGGCCCGCCCATGTTGGCGTTGGAGGCGATGACGATCTCCGGCAGGCTGAGACCGGCGTATTTGCCGGCGATGAGGATAACCAGCAGGTGTACGGTCAGGATCACGGCGGCCAGGGCGAGCAGGATTGGGCCGACCTTGAGGACGGCGGCGATGTTGGCACTTGCCCCGATGGAAGCAAAAAAGACCTGCATGAACAGGGTGCCGATTTCCGGTGCGCCATCCAGCCGAAGCATAACGCCGCTGAACAGGTTGGCGATAATGACGCTGAGCAGGGTGATCAACAGGATGGCGCTGCCCGGATAGCCAAGCAGTTTTTCCAGTTCAAAACCGGCGGCGCAGATCACCAGGCCCAGTGCCAGTGCGCTGGTGATGCCGGGCAGATTGATCCGTTCCCCGGTGTGACTCTCCCGCTTGAGGATGATCTCGGTGGCGGTACGATGCCGTTGCGGTCGTTCATTGAACCGGGACCGCAGGCGATAGAGGGAGGGCAAGGTAAACAGGATCAGAAAATAGACCGTCATCATCAGGTTGTCGGCGGCGAGACCGGCACTGAGCAGGTCGGGGTTGTGTAAACCCACCGCCTTGGCTGTGGCGGCGTAATTGATCGAACCACCGATATACGTTGCGGTAAACACCGCCGCCAATTGCCAGGCCTGATCACCCAGCGGCAGGATATACCAGGCCAGTAATGCCCCCAGTATGGTGCCCGCCGCCCCTATCATAAAGGCCAGCAAGGTGGGACCCGCTTCAATAAAAAGACGGCGCAGATCCGCCTGCACCAGCAGCAGGGGAATGGCCAGGGGAACCAGCAGATCCCGGATCTGCACATACGCCGCTGCCGTTGCGGGGATGATCTTGAGGTTGGAGAGGGCAAAGGCGATCAACATGGTGATCATGGCGCCCGACAGTTTGGAGCCGAGCCGGGTTCGCTCGGCCCACAGGCCGATGGCGGCGCTGCTGAACAGGATCGCCCACAAGGCCCAGCTTTGATTTGCTGTGATAATGGTGGTTTGCATGCTATTAATATAGAACCTGTCTCAAAATTGTTGCGCTTGGTGATACGGCGTTAATAATGAACTCAAAATGCTCATTTACTACGTGTAAATTCCGCTTTATCGTTCATTATAGCCTTGTCTCACCTGCGCTCACGACATTTTGAGATAGATTCTGGTTGAACTCCTCTTGCCGGCCATGCTAACCCGGAAAGGAAAACACGATATGCGACCGCTATCACTGCTCCTGTTATTACTGACAGCCCTTGGCCAGCCTTGTTTTGCCGTTGAACAAAGTGTCAGTCCGGGGATTAACCGCCATTATGAAAACCCTGATTTCGATCTCTGGGTGCGGCGCTTTGAAAGTGAAGGGCGCGAGGTCTATGACCTGCGCGAAGAGATTGTCGCAACCTTGCAATTAAAACCCGGCATGCAGGTGGCGGACATCGGGGCCGGGACCGGCTTGTTCAGCAAAGCCTTTGCTCTTGAGGTGGGACCGACAGGTAAAGTCTATGCGGTGGATATCTCGGCGGGGTTTGTCGAGAATATCAAACGCATCAGCAGGCAACAGGGGTTGAACAATATCACGGCCATTGTCAATTCAGACAAAAGCAGCGGCCTGTCATCCAACAGTATTGATCTGGCCTTTGTCTGTGATACCTATCATCACTTTGAATACCCGCAAGCCATGTTGCGTTCCCTGCATCAGGCGCTGAAGAAAAACGGCCGACTGGTGATTATCGATTACCGCAAGCAAGCGGGAGTCAGTTCCGACTGGGTGATGGGACATGTACGGGCAGATAGAAACACGGTGATCAGGGAAATTGAAGCGGCCGGTTTTAAACTGCAGAAGGAGCATGACCTGTTGCAGGAAAATTATTTCCTTGAGTTTGTCAAAGTGTGAGCGATGTACTGCATCGTGTCTTTATAAAATAAACTTTGTGTGTGTTTCTCATCAGTATATTTTAAGAACAAGTACAGACATTTTTCGCATCATCAGCTACACCGATCACCAACAGCACTGTTCTGGTGCGTATATGGCCGGATATATCCCTGATTAAAGCCATTTTGCAATTTGTCCGACATATTAAAAGTATGAAGGACATTAAAAGGAGGCAACATGGCATTCACATATCCAACGCCAATGGAACTGGGTATCAAAATCCCGGGTCATTTGATCGAACAACGCTTTCGCGCCGGTTTCCTGCATGCACTGGAAGGAAAACAGTTAACCAGGGTTGAGCACCTGAAACTCTCGTTTCGGGAAGGATATCGCGCCGGCAAACTGGTGATCCGTGAGCAACGACGCCGACAGGGCATACTGACTTTTCCGGTGCAGGGGCGTATGGCGTTTCGTATGACAGGCTGAATCACTTGACGAAACCGGTCCCGGTTTGGCTAAATCGAATCTCAATCGAAACGCCAAAGCGAGACACACATGTTTTTGCAAAAAAAGTCATTGTCCATGCCTTCTGCCGAGGAGGCATTGCCGGGTCGTAGTGAAAAAATGATCGTTTCCAACCGGCACTATGTCAATGGTCATCCATTATCGCCACCTTTTCCGGCGCACTGTGCACAGGCCATGTTCGGTCTGGGCTGTTTTTGGGGCGCGGAACGCAAGTTCTGGGAGGCCCCCGGTGTCTATGTTACGGCCGTGGGTTATGCCGCCGGATATACCCCCAATCCTCTCTATGAAGAAGTCTGCTCCGGATTAACCGGGCATAATGAAGTGGTATTGGTGGTATTCGAACCGCAACAGTTCAGTTACCAACAATTGCTCAAGGTCTTTTGGGAAGCACATGATCCGACCCAGGGGATGCGTCAGGGCAATGATCGCGGCACACAATATCGTTCCGGGATTTATTGCTTTTCAGATGAACAACAGGCTGAAGCGCGAGCAAGCAAAGCGCTGTATCAGACGGCATTGCACGATGCCGGTTACGCTGAGATTACCACCGAAATCCTGCCCGCCCCCGAATTCTATTATGCCGAGGATTATCACCAGCAGTATTTGGCAAAAAATCCACGGGGTTATTGCGGACTGGGCGGGACCGGTGTGCGGCTGGAGAGTTAAACCATCAATAAGCAAGACAAGAATGTCGGTAATACCGGCGATATTCTCAAACATGCCGCTCTCTTGTTGTTGGCAAAGTGGATGAATGAACAGGTCAGCGACCGGTTTGCCTGGCTGGACAGCCACACTTATCGATTGGAAGCCGGTTTGGCCAATACACAGTGGCAGGCAGAGATCGGGCGGTTGGTGGCGCAGTATCCGGCCTATGCCGCCTATCAAGCGTATGAACAGCCCTTCGTTGATCAGCAGCAATACCGGTGTTCCTCCGGTCTGGTACTGGATAACGCACCAAACAGTGCAGGGTTCTTGTCAGAACAGAATCCCTTGACGCGAGCGGAACTGAGCAAACAATTGGCGGTCGCAGATCGACAACCTGTCAGGTTATTGGCTGATATGTTGTATTGGCCACAGCAAAACGATCTACCATTGCATGCCGGTCTGTTGGCCTTGCTTGATCCGTTCCATCTGCAAGAGCAAGAGTGGCAGGCAACATGTGCAGTTTTACCGCAACTGCTTAATTCTGGTGGCAGGGGAATACTGGAAGTGTTTCATTATGTCAAACAAGCACAATTCACCGACTGGCCGCCGGCGCCGCCAGGTTGGTGTGGGCCGGTGGCGTGGATCGATGCCGCCCCGTTTCATTTGGCGGTGTATACAACCATGCCTGTCAATATTGAGATTGGTGAATTGTTAATGTCGCTCGGCTGGCGACAAAAGTAACAGAAGTGAATGTTGTGTCCTAGGTGTTAAAGCCCTGTAATCTGTTTTCCACTTGCAGACAGCTTTCCAGGTATCTTTTTAATGCATCCACCGCCAGTGTGCGACTGGGAAAGGGGCCGTGATCAATACCTTCGCGAGAGGCAAAATACCACATCGAATCGGCTGAAAAAAACCGACCGGTTCGATATGGTATGGGTCCCTTTTCTCCCTTGCGATTTTGTTCCATGCAGTACATCCATTCAATCCTCACAAGCAACGTTATAGAGAAATCACGGAGACAAAGCAAAGGCAGAGGCGTTGTTTCTGATGTGTGGCCGGTTTAAACCGATGAGTGGTGAATAAATCAAGCGTCCGGTGTATACCGGACGTTGATATGCAGGAGTGCTGTGCAGTGTCAGTTAAGCTGATTATTGCGAGACCTGATTTCCTTCGTGACAAAATTCAGTAATTCAGCAAGGGTGATGTTATCGGATACCTCTTGAATCTCGGAAAACCAGATACTATCCACCTGGGTCTCTTCCTCGGTATAGTCATCTGTGATCAGCGGGCCGCCGATAAAAACGCCCTGTTTGCCGTTTTCCAGTTCAACCGTGATTAATTGCAGTGCAAGTTCACTCATCACAGACCTCCTAATCATTGTAATCATATCGTCTGTAACTGAATTTGTTGCATGATATGTGCCAGTATGTAAATGATTACATTTTGTACAGTTTGAACAAAGGCCGGGAGGGTATAGCACCACAACGTCCCGTTATTTCACAGTATGCGATATGCACAGATACCGGAGTGGCTGAAGTGTCATCATTTTGCCGTCCGGTATTTGTCACCGGCGATTTAACGCGGTTGTGCAGGGCGGTTAGTTTTGCGCCTGAGTGAATGGGTGGATATTTTGACCGTTGGACGACGGCGGGTAGGCGATGCGAATACAGTTACGGCCTGCTGCCTTGGCCCGATACAGTGCCTCGTCCACATGTTTGATAAAGTCCGGCAGATTCGTGCCGGGTTTCGGCTGAATGGTGCCGATACCAAAGCTGATGGTGACATGGGGGGCAACCGGTGAGGCCGCATGGGGAATCGCCAGGGCTGCCAACTGTTGTTGTATTTTTTCTGTGAGATGGCGCGCCCCCAGTTCAAACGTTTCCGGCAGGACAATGGCAAATTCCTCGCCGCCATAGCGCGCCACCAGATCCGCAGGACGATTGGCAATCTCTTTCAGCAAGGCCGCGACCTTCTGCAGGCATTGGTCACCGACCAGATGACCATACAGGTCATTATATTTTTTAAAATAATCAATATCGGCCATGATGAATGAGAGCGGAAAGCCGCTGCGGATGGCGCGTAACCATTCCGAATGCAGGTATTCGTCCAGATAGCGCCGGTTGGCGATACCCAACAGCGGGTCTTCCCGGTTAAGTTGCGCCAGTTTTTTATTGGTCTCGTGCAGACGCTGCTGGATGATAATACGTTCATTGATCTGGTTGCTCAGCTGAACATTGGAACTTTGCAATGTCCGGTTGTTAAACCGCAACTGGTATAAATAGGCAGAGACCAGCATCGAGACCAGAAAACCGCTGATGAGTAACAGACCGGATTTCCAGGTGAACCCGATTTGATAATGTTCATCCTGGGGGACGATGAGTAACTGCCAATGCCGATCAGCCAGCATAATATCGTGTATGGAGTATGGCCGGTGTTTGTTTAAATTATCCGGTGTCACTTGCCGGGGATGATCTGAGTCCGAATAAACCAGACTTAAATTTTTCGGTTCGCTTTTGTCGAACAGGTTGATCGTCAGGCCGATCCGGTCTTGATGCCGGGTGGCGGATGAGATCAGATTGTCGATGGTGTAAACCGCCGACAGGAAGCCGGACAAGCGTGTCTGACGTTGTGCTATTGTCAGTATGGATGTATTGCCATAAACCGGCAGGAAAACCAGCACACCTTTGCGGTTGCTCTTTTCCTCTACCAGAAACAGCGCCGATGTGGCGGTCATCTCACCGACGTCACGAGCCCGTATCATGCTTTGTTTGCGTTGCGGGTTGGAGGCCAGATCAAAGCCCAGTGCTGCTTCATTACCTGCATAGGGTTCAAGCATCATCACCGGGTAGTATTCGCTGCGCTTGCCGGCCCGGACCAACTTGCCGTTTTCATCGTGCTCTTTGATCTGATAGCCGGGATGACTGGCTTGCATGGACTTTTCAAACTCGTCACGTTGCGCGAGAGAAATGTGCGGCACCCATTCCAGCGCCTTGATCTCCGGATGTCTGGCCATCAGGATACGTGTCGACATGTTGAAGCTTCGATTGGAGAAGTGATCAGATGAAACATAGAGTGCGTGCAGGTAGGAAAGCACATCCACACTGTGGGTCAATTCCTGATCAATGGCATTGGCGATATTCAGCGCCTTGCGTTCGAAAACCTTATAGGTAACGCTGTCTTTGTAGTTGATGTAGTAATACGTGGTGGTGATGGTCAGACTGATACCGGCAATCAGAACCAGGATGTGGGGGCGTAACAGATTCTGTAAAACAGCAATCCCTTGTCTACATAAGGCAGATAGAACTATTCTTTGTGACGCCTTACCTGGCGGTGCATGAGACATAAGTTTGTCATTTCGTTTGAAGTCATACGCTTATGTATAGACTATTAAAGTATGACATTCACTATAAATGGTAAATAATTGTTAATTCACATACTTTTTTTTGTGAGGATATAATTTCAACATCCCTGCACAATCAGTTAACTAATGACCAATGTGATTAAGGTTTTCAGTTTTAGTTCAATTCTTCGATTCGAACGCTTTCGCCGGCGGACACATGACGCAGGATCGCCACATCTGATTCACTGTCGGCCCAGATATTGGTCCGGGTCGCGAGGCGGATTTCAGTCCCCGAAGAGATGGGGGTGGGGCCATATCCGATTGCAATACAGTTACCCTCAGTCCAAAAGGCGATCTCGCCGGGGCTGACGATATCTTTGGCATCCGCTTCCAGTGGTACCGTTACCGGTATCTCAAAATAGACTTCTTCGCCCCAGGTGTGTGTGACTGAATGTTGCGGTAAGGCGTGCAGGATGGCCTGGGCAGTGGGGGTGTTACGCAAGACCAGCGGTAATTCCACCTGTGCAAATAGGAGTTTGATGCGCTTCATTTGTTATGCCTTTCTCCGGTTAGTGTTGATGCAATCTGACAGGCCTATGCCATACTTAAACTACCAGTTTGTGACAGCTTTGGCCGGCCTATGCAACAACTCAAAACCAGCAGTCTTGGACAACTTGGACTTGCTCCACCGGAACCACTCTGGAAACGTGTCCCCACCCGTGATGCAGAGGGCAAACTGTTGGGGGATTTTATGATGTTGATCCCGGGTTTAAACAAGTTGACAGCTGTGCACCTGCGTCAGGTGATCATGCAACTGGAACAGGCCTTCGGGTTATATCAGGAGTTTGTCGTGTTTGCCGATCTGAATGCGGAAAAGAATGTCCTTTGGGTTTCACATCGTCAGCGACCGGGGATTGGACTGGAACTGGCTGCGGTGATTCATGAAATCATCCCGGCCGCCAAACTGGTGGCGCATCGTTATGAGTGAAACCTGTGTATATATCGGTGAGGCGCTGGCGCGCTACAGCTTCGGTGTTGATCATCCGTTTGGGCCGCGCCGGCATGATGCCTTTGTCGGCGAATTCAGACGCCGGCATTTACCGGATAAGGTCGATGTCCTGCAACCGGTCAAGGCCAAACAGGAAATGATTGAGTGGTTCCATGATCCGGATTATGTGGACAAGGTGATCCGCATGTCCAAACTGCCCGCCGGTTATCTCGACGGCGGTGACACCCCGGCATTCTCCAACATGTATGATGCGACGGCCCATGTGGTCGGATCGACGCTGGATGCAGTGGACCGTGTAATACAGGGCGAATACAAACGTGCTTTCATTCCTATTGCCGGCTTGCATCACGCCCGTCGTGATACGGCGGCCGGTTTTTGTATCTTCAATGATTGTGGTATTGCCATCGAAGCCTTGCGCAGAAAGTATCAGATTCAGCGTGTCGCCTATGTGGATATCGATGCCCATCACGGCGACGGGGTGTTTTACAGTTTTGAAGATGATCCGGATCTGATCTTTCTCGATATGCATGAAGACGGGCGTTTTCTTTATCCGGGTACCGGCCGACTGGAAGAGACCGGTACCGGCAAGGCGGCCGGGACCAAGTTGAATATACCCATGCCCATGGGGGCAAGTGACGCCGACTTTTTACGGGTCTGGGAAACGGGTGAAAAATTTCTGCGTGAGGCGAAGCCCGAGTTCATCCTCCTGCAATGTGGAGCTGATAGTCTGGATGGTGATCCGATCACCCACATGCAATACAGTGAACAGGCCCATGCCCATGCGGCAGAACGGTTGTGTCGTTTGGCGGATGAATATTGTGCCGGCCGGATCGTGGCCATGGGTGGCGGTGGTTATAACCTGGACAATCTGGCCCGGGCCTGGTGCGCAGTGGTGGATGCGTTTGTGCGGCATGAACAGGCATAGAGTTCAGCCTCTGATACGGTAAAGAATATAACGCCAAGGCGCCAATGTGCGAAGGACGCACAGAAAGATAATTTTTTCCCGTTGGGAAAGGGTTTGTAGATATGATTACCGAACCTCATTATTAGAAAATATCAGTTATCCTTGTCAGGTTTAACGGTAAGTATCGTTCTTTATAAAACCACCAGAATATAATCTGGCCGGTGAACACGCCGTACTGAATATTTTTTCACTTAAAATCCTTTGTGTTCTCTGCGCCTTGGCGCCTTCGCGTTATGTTCCAGGCAAGAAGAAATGCCTGGGCCTTGAACATAACAGAAATTTTCCAGTAGCATTTCCCCTCGCTTGCCAATAAAATTCTCCCATCATGTTAAAAGGATTCTTCAGATACTTTGCGGAACGCCATCTGTTGGCGTATATGATTACTTTTTCCGCCATCCTGCTGGGCTTAAGCACTCTCACCGGTATTCAACGCGACACCTTCCCCCGGGTGGAATTTGGTGAGGTGTTTATTTCCACCGTCTATCCCGGTGCATCACCCGAAGATGTAGAATTGAAAGTCACCAATAAAATTGAAAAAGAACTGCAGGACATTAATGGAATTAAACATTTTATGTCCTGGTCGCGGGAGAATCTGTCCCTGATCCGGGTGGTGATCGAGGCGGATGAACGTGATCCGGACAAGGTGGTGCAGAATGTGCGTGAAGCGGTAGGCCGGGTAAACGACCTGCCGGTCGAGGTGCGGGAATCACCACTGGTCAAGGAGATCGATACCTCGGTGTTACCGGTGATCGAAGTGGGGATGACCGGTGATCTGCCTTATCATGAACTGCGGGAACTGGCACGCCGGTTTGAAAAGAAACTGGAAAATATTCCCGGCGTCACCAGTGTCAGTCGGTATGGTTATCGGGCGCGGGAGATCCGTGTCGAGGTCTTGCCGGACAAATTGCATACCCATGAAGTTTCCCTGCGCGATATTGTCAATGCTATCGGTGTGCGCAACATTCGTGCAACCGGCGGTTCGTTTGAATCCTATACCAGTGAAAAGAATATCGTCACTCTGGCGCAGTTTCGTGATCCTGCCGAGGTGGGTGATGTCATTGTCAAAACGACCTTTGACGGACCACTGGTGCGAGTGAAGGATCTGGCCATCGTGCATGATGACTTTGCCGAAGAGAAGGTGTTGTCACGCATGGGCGGGGTGTCCGCGATCTCTTTTGTGGCGCACAAACGTTCCGAAGCGGACCTGATCCGCACGGCGGAAGCGGTCAAACAACTGGTGGAAGAACAACAGAAGATCATGCCCAAAGGCGTTACTCTGCTGTTATCCCGCGATCACTCCACTTATGTAAAAAATCGTTTATCCATTGTACTCACCAATGGCGCCATCGGTCTGGTGATGGTGTTACTGGTGTTATCGGTTTTTCTCAAACCACGTCTGGCGTTCTGGGTGGCGCTGGGTGTACCCATCGCCATCCTGGGGGTGATCTTCCTGCTGCCCATGTTTGATACTTTTCTGGACAGTGTCACCCTCACTGCCATGGTGCTGGTGATCGGTATCATCGTCGATGATGCGATTATTATTTCTGAAAATATTTACCGGAAATTTGAACAGGGCCTGGCACCCATTGATGCGGCGGTGGAAGGGGTGCATGGGGTGTTTCGTCCGGTGTTGACCACTATCCTGACCACCTTTGCCGCCTTTGCACCGATGTTCTTTATGCCCGGTGTGTTGGGCAAGTTTGTCTATGTGATACCGCTGGTGATCACACTGGCCCTGTTTGTCTCCTTGCTGGAATCCACCCTGGCCCTGCCCGCGCATTTGTCTGCCGGCATGCAGGCCCATGCCGGGACACAGGCCGATTCCGCCCGCCAACATTATTTTAATACTTTGCGCGACAAATTCCGGCACTGGTTGCTGGGTGTGTTAAAACGCCGGTACATCAGTCTGTCTGTCTTCATGGTGATCTTTATTGGCGCCATGACCTACGCCGTAAAATTTATGGACTTTGTCCTGTTTCCCTCTTCCACGGCGGAACGTTTTTTTATCTTTGTCAAAATGCCGACCGGCACTTCGTTGCAAGCGACCTCTGATGCAGTCAGAAAGGTGGAACAACTGGTGGCCGGGCTGGGGAAAGGTGAACTGGAATCCTATGTGGCGCGCATCGGTACCTTTGGTGATGATGTGGTGAGCAATGAGAGTGAAAATTTTGCCAGCCTGCAGGTCAGTCTTACCCCCTTTGCCAATCGGGAACGTACCGCAGATGCCATCGTCGAGTCACTGCGCAAACAGACCGATGCCGATAAAACCTTTGAGCGGGTTTATTACCAGGTGGATACCGGCGGGCCGCCGGTGGGTCGACCGATTTTTATCCGGGTTGTGGGCAGTGATGATGGCATACGTACAAAACTGGCTGATGATGTGATCGCTTATCTCAACAGTTTGCCGGGCGCCAAGGATATTGATCGCAGTGACAAGCCGGGCAAGGAACAGGTGGAGATCAAACTCGACTACGCCAAACTGGCGCGGGTCGGTGTGACCGTGGCCGATGTGGCGCAGATGGTGCGCATTGCCTATGACGGGGAAGTGGTCACCAATGTGCGTTATGGTGATGAGGATGTGGACTTCCGCGTGATCTTTGCCAGGGGTGTTCGCGGCGATCAGGCCTTCCTCAGCCAATTGCAGATCCCCAATCGCTCCGGTCGCCAGACCCGACTCGGCACGCTGGCGAAGTTTGATGTGGGACCGGGTCCTTCCCAGTTCAGTCATTATCAGGGGGAACGGGCGATCACTGTCAGTGGTGATATTGATAAAAAAGTTTCCACCTCACTCAAAATCTCCAAAGCCGTACAGGCCCATTTTCAGGTGGACCGGGATTATCCGGGGATGCAGTTGATCATCGGCGGTGAAGCGGAGGAGAGTGAAAAATCCAAACAGGATCTGTTGAATATTTTTATTATCGCGGCGCTGGCTATCTATGCCTTGTTGATCCTGTTGTTTAACTCCCTGTGGCAACCGTTGATGGTTATGCTGGCCATCCCCTTTGCCATCGTCGGTGTGATCATCGCCTTTGCCCTGCATGCCCAGGACCTGGGTTTCCTGGCCCTGACCGGCATAGTCGGTCTGGCCGGCGTGGTGGTGAATGATTCGCTGGTGCTGGTGAACCATGTCAATGAGTTACGCAAATCATCAAACCTGACATTGCGTGAAGTGGTGGCACAGGCGACAACAGATCGCCTGCGGGCAATTGTGCTGACCACGGTATCCACGGTGGCCGGTGTGTTGCCGTTGGCCTATGGCATTGGCGGGGCTGATCCCTACATGAGTCCCATGGCGCTGGCATTGGGTTATGGTCTGTTGTTTGCCACGCCGCTGACGCTGGTGCTGGTGCCCTGCTTATATCTGATCGGTGATGATGTGATCGTCAGGTTCAGAAGCTTCCGCTATAAAAAGGTCGCCTGACCATGCAACCGGAACATTGGGATGCGACACGCGACGGTCCGCTCAGTGAACGGGTCATGTATGACAAGCTGACCGCTCGTGGTTATGCAGTCAATCGCTGGGTCTATCCGCCGGGGACGGTGTTTGCCATGCATAGTCACAACTTGGACAAGATCGATGCTGTCCTGGCAGGCCGTTTTAAAATGACCATGCAAGGACAAAGTATCATCCTGGAAGCCGGTGATTGTCTGGTGGTCCCGAAAGGTGTCATGCACAGTGCGGAAGTGGTGGGTGATGACGCTGTCGTGAGTCTGGACGCGGTAAGATTGTAATTCGATGTTTATCTGTCAGGCTTGACCTCGGCTCCGGTTTTGCCAGACAAAAAGTCGAGTATTTCGGCTTTTTTCTGTGTGGCATCCTGATATCCCAGATCGATCAGGGCGCGGGTGTAACCTTTTTCAAACAACAGATAACTGATCAGACTGGAGCCGTTTTTCTTTGAGGCCCCCAGACCACGCAACAGAAAACGGATGGTGCGCGGCAACTGGTCGGTGTATTGCACGGCAATTTCACCCATATCCTGACTGGGCGAGATCACCATGACCTCAACCTTGCGCAAGGCGATACCGTGTTCTTCACGGGTGTCTTCCGGAATCAGATCCACGGTTCGATTGATGCGTTGCAAACGTTCCAGATCCGCCTCCAGACTGTCGAGGAAAATACTGTCCAGCGCATGGCCGGCGATCTGTCCCAGCGAAGGATGCGGGGGATTGCTGACCCGTTTCGGCTGGAAGTTGTCTTCCTGCCGATTCCCGATCACCAGAATGCGATCAGCTCCCAGATGTAAAGCCGGACTTAGCGGGGCAATCTGCCGCATGGAACCGTCACCAAAAAATTCCCGATGCACCTTGATGGCCTCAAACAGAAACGGGATGGCTGATGAGGCCATGAGATGATCGATGGTAATGGGGGAACGGGACCCGACCCGGCGCGAACGTGCCCAGCTTTCCACCGAGGGGTGGGCATGAAAGAAGCTGACCGATTGATGGGAACTGTAACCGGAAGCAGACACACTCAGTGCATGGATATACCCTTTATCCACCGCCTCCTGGATGTTATTCGTGTGGATATATTTTTCCAGCAAGGCACGTAACGGCGCACGATTTAACAAGCAATGGGGATTATTCTTGCCCAGACCACCGACAAACATACTGGCCAACCAGCGGGCCCCGGTCCCGGCGATACCCGCCAAATCGGTACGGTAAACATGGTTGGAGCGAAAGTTGGCCCAGATCTGCAGGATTCGCCGTACTGCATCACGGTAATTTGCGCTGTAACAGGCCAGTGCAGCGGCATTAATGGCCCCGGCGGAAGAGCCGGTGATGATCTTGAAAGGATTGGCCGCATCACGCGGCAGGATATCGGCAATGGCCTTGAGCACACCCACCTGATAGGCGGCCCGTGCACCGCCGCCGGTCAGAATGATTCCGACCCTGGTTTCGTGATGTTTGTTGGCCATAGTCCATGATAATTTTGAAGTTCATTGAGTATAGTTCACCGTCCGGGGAAAGGCAGGTGAACCGGGAAGCGGAAAAAAAATTATGTTATAAACATCGCCATGCCAGGCCAATCCGACAAACCATTGAAAGGACGCGGCGCCACCCTCAGCCCGAATAATCGCTATGCCGAACATCGACGCGAAGCGGTCGATGACGGTTGGGGAAATCAGGATGAAGCGCCCGCACCACTGCACACCAGTCTGACGGTGGATAAATCAAGCCGTATCATTACCTATAACGATTCACCGGATGTCCCGTTTGATCGCTCCATCAATCCCTACAAGGGATGTGAACATGGTTGTGTCTACTGCTTTGCCCGTCCGACCCATGCCTGGCTGGATCTGTCACCGGGGCTGGATTTTGAAAGTCGGTTGTTTTACAAACCGGACACGGTGGCATTGTTGAAAAAAGAACTGTCAGCGAAAAGCTATTCCTGCGCACCCATTGCGGTCGGTGCGAATACCGATGCCTATCAACCGGTGGAAAAGCAACTACAGTTAACGCGTGGTGTGCTTGAAACCTTGCTGGCGGCACGCCATCCCTTTGTGATTATTACCAAGTCCGCACTCATCGAAAGGGACCTGGATCTGCTGCAAGCGGCGGCACGCCTGCAACTGGTACATGTCTATCTATCCATGACCACGCTGGATAAAGAACTCGCCCGACGACTGGAGCCCCGGGCGGCCTCACCCGCCAGACGACTGGCCTGCATGCGCCGTTTGCACGAGGCCGGGATACCGGTCAATGTGCTGGTGGCGCCGATTATCCCGGTCCTGACGGAAACGGAACTGGAGACCATTTTGGCCGAGAGTCGGGCCCAGGGTGCGCGGGCCGCGGGGTATATTTTGTTGCGCCTGCCCCATGAGCTGAAACAGTTGTTCCGTGACTGGTTGCAATGCCACTACCCGAACCGGGTTGAGCATGTTATGAATCGTATCAGCGAGATGCATGGCGGACGTGAATACGACCATCAATATGGACAACGGATGCGCGGTGTTGGTCTGTATGCGGATATGCTGGCAAAACGCTTCAATCTGGCGCTGAAAAAACTGGGCTATGCCCAATCTGTGCCGCTGGACAGCCGTCGTTTTAATCCCTCGGTCTTTGCTGCCCAATACAGTCTGTTTGATTAGGCCGCAACTTTCACACCGTCGGTTTTTCATCTATCCTCATACTCAGATAAAACAAAGGAGTCGACATGAAAAAACTTTTCCTTATTCTTGCCATTGCGGCAATCCTGCCTGCCTGTACCTGGGTTACCCTGACAAAAGAAGGTGAAAAAGTCAGAGTCCTGAGTGACGCCGAAGTCGGTAATTGTAAAAAACTGGGGAACACCACCGCGACGGTAAAAAACACCGTGGTCGGTTTTGAACGCAATGAAAAGAAAATGACAAAGGAACTGGAAGATCTGGCGCGTAACGCGGCTGTCAATCTGAATGGTGATACCGTTGTACCGAGTTCCGGCATAAAGGACGGGAAACAGACCTTTGATATCTATCGCTGCGTGAATCCCTGAACCGGTCACCGTGGTTGTCTCTGCTGCACGGATGCGGCCGGTGACATGCTGTACAACCGGTACTGTGCATTTAGCATCTCCATGCTGCAACGTGATGATCCCGCCGTGTTAAATCAGGCTCTTGGTCAGGCGTCAGTCAGAGTCTCTGTTCATGTAACCTTGGGAGGGGTCCGGAATTGATGATTGAAGCGATAGATTCATCTACATTCAAGTTAGTCATGACGGCGGCAGAGAATGCCCGTGCTGCTTACCTTAATAATTTTTGGGCAACCTTTGGCTTTTTGTTGGCGGCAAACGGCTGGTTTGTCAAATTCACTGCTACAGATAAATATAGTCAGCAAAAAAAGAAATTTTTCTCGGGTATAATCGTTGCACTGGCGGTGGTGCATGCATGTGTCTTGTTTTATACCTATAATTCTTCAGTGAAGTTGCATGCCATATTATCAGGTATGAAATTCAGGCTTTCTGCCGAGGCCCAAACCGTGGTTTTATACGAGTATGTCGTCCCGGAATTATGGCTGCTGGTTAATATCGGATTAAACGGTGCACTTTTCGCATTGTTGATATGGCAGATTCAGCACGTTGATAAACAAGCTGAAAGCTGAATCTGCTACGGATAGTCCAGTTTCAATACGGCCGTTTACGAATATGCAAACGGTACAAAAGTGGTGACACGGTCACTTCAAGCACGGTAAACACCATCACCAGCAAAAAGATCATCAGCCAGCTGAAGTCGGTGATGTCTTTGGTAACCACCAGAGGCAGGAGGGATTCCGGTATTTGATCAATACCGGGCATTCTGCTGCTGGGTTCAACACCGCGGCGGCGTTTTATGAAACTGGCCAGCGCATCACCCAACATGGCGTAGAAGCCAATCATCAGCCCGAGAAAAAAACCGATGCCCAGCAGTTTGGCCGCGACAGGGGTCACTATCAGTGCCGCAATGACACCACGGACAGTTTTGCTGTTGCCCAGCAAGGGACGCCGGTCGATCCAGATATAGCCGCCATCCAGTGGCGCTGACAGGCGATCTTTCAACAGATATTGCACGATCACCGGCACACCGTTGGCAACAACGAGCAGGCACAGGACTTTCAGTTCAAGCATGGTGAGGATCCATTACGGTTCAAATGCGTCTATTGCAAGGATAGTCAAAAATGGTCAAGCCGTTGTGCCGGATCGTTAACAGGTACTGGTTGCACGGTTACTTTTGTCTGGCCCACCATGCCGCCAGCACTGATCCGGAGATGTTGTGCCAAACACTAAACAATGCGCCGGGCAGGGCGGCGGAGGCTGTGAAATATTTCGTGGCCAGCGCCACACTCAATCCGGAGTTTTGCATGCCGACTTCAATGGCCAGAGTGCGACTGATCACAGCATCATGTCCCAGTTTTCGGGCGATCATATAACCGGCAAACAGACCGGTGAGGTTGTGCAGTATGACGGCCCACATGATGACCATGCCCATGGTGGCGATCGTGTTGTTATTGAGTGCGACGATTATTGCGATAATCATGATGATGGCCAGGCTCGAAATAAACGGAAACAGCGCCACCACTTTTGCGAGTCGTTGCCTGAACAGGCTGTTGACAATCACACCAAGCAGAACAGGGATGAGGACAATCTTCAGGATACTGAACAACATGGCCAGGGCCGGTACCGGTACACTTTGTCCGGCATATAACCAGGTCAGGGCGGGCATGGCAAACACCGCAAGCAGAGTCGAAGTCAGGGTCAGGGTGATGGACAGCGCGACATTGCCTTTGGCGAGATAACAGATCACATTGGATGCCGTGCCGCCGGCACTGCTGCCCACCAGCACCATCCCGACCATCAACTCGACCGGTAAGTTGAACAGGCGTGAGATCAACCAGGCTGCCGGCGGCATGATCAGATATTGCAGGGCGACACCCAGACCGATGATGCGTGGTTGTTTGAAGACGTGTTTGAAATCATCAATGGTGAGTGTCATCCCCATGCCGAACATGACCAGTGTTAACAGGGGAATGATGGCGGAGGAAAAGGGTGTAAAGGTCGCTGGATTGAAGAAGGCAAGGCCGGATAACAGGATGGCCCAGAGTGGAAACGCAGCGGTGAATCGTTCAAGCATTGTTGCTTAGCGGTTATCGGCAGGCGCGGGATTTAGCATCTGTGCAAACATTCATTCGCGCCGCGGCGCAAAGAACGGGACTTCCTTGCGTTTGAAAAAGGGCACCAGCACCACGCCGGCAACAAAGCCGCCGATGTGTGCCCCCCAGGCCACGCCGCCCTCCTGCCCGGCGGTGAGCAGGGAGTTGATGATTTGCAGGACAAACCAGAAACCCAATACCCAGACGGCTGCCAGTCGGGTTGTGTGGATAATAAAACCAAAGGGAATCGCCACCAGTACTCTGGCCTGGGGATACAATAACAGGTAGGCACCGAGCACACCGGAGATGGCGCCGCTGGCGCCGATCATGGGAATGGTTGAGTCGGTGTCGGGCAGGGCATTGGCCAGCAGGGCGGCGAGTCCACAAAGTACATAAAAGATAATAAAACGTGTGCGGCCCATGGCATCTTCGATGTTGTTACCGAAGATCCACAGATAAAGCATGTTGCCGATAAGATGCATCCAGCCGCCGTGCAAAAACATGGAGGTGATAGCGGTGGTCCAGGGCGGTATTGCCGCTGAGGTTGGAGTGACATTGCCAAACAGAACCGCCGGTGTGGCGCCGAGGACACGGATCGCCGCATGCATCGCCGATCCCAGCGACAACTGCCAGAGAAATACCAGTACACAGCTGACGATCAACAGGATCGTCAGGAGCGGAAAACGGCTGGTTGGGTTATCGTCGTAGAGTGGAAACATGCTTGCCCGTGTGTGAGTTTTCAGTCTATTGTAAACCCTGCAGGGGAGACCACAAGTCAAAACCGGGATTTTATGTCAACGACAGACACTACAGCATGTTGTGAATTGTGCGGCCGCATGGCGGTAATGTTGACACGCCATCATCTTATCCCGCGCACACGACACAATAACAAGCGTATACGCCGCAACTATACCCGGGAAGATCTCGTCACACGCATTATCCAGGTTTGTCGGCCCTGTCATAATCATATCCATGCGGTCTTTAGTGAAAAACAGTTGGCTGATGACTATAACGAATTGGTGAAGTTGTCGTCCCATCCCGAGATTGCCCGTTTTGTCAGCTGGATCAGGGACAAACCGCCCGGATTTAAACCACGCAGCTTCAGCCAACGCGGTAAACGTTATTAATGCGGCCTGCATCGATTGTGTGAAAACCTGAATTTCGCAGGGACATCCGGTTTTGCAGAGTCGCTGCCGGACAGGTAACATGGCGGGCCGATAACGGTTAAAACTATTGCAGGAGTGATGATGTCTGTTTCATTCGATAGTCCGATTCTGGATCAACTTTTTAATGAAGCGCGCAGCTTCAGTTATTGGCAGGATAAACCGGTGAGTCATGCACAAATCACGCAGATCTATGATTTGATGAAAATGGGACCGACCGCCGCCAACTCCTGCCCGGCGCGTTTGGTGTTTGTGACTTCGGAAGCCGCCAAGGCACGGCTCAAACCCTGTTTGAATGAAGGCAATGTGGCCAAGTCCATGAGTGCCCCGGCGGTCGCTGTTATTGGCATGGATCTGGAGTTCTATGAAAAACTGCCGGTGTTGTTTCCCCATACCGATGCACGTTCCTGGTTCGTCGGCAAAGAGGAGAAGATCAAACACTCTGCCTTGCTGAACAGTTGCCTGCAAGGGGCTTATCTGATCATGGCGATCCGCAGTCTGGGTCTGGATGCCGGTCCCATGTCCGGCGTGAATAACGTCCTGCTGGATGAAACGTTTTTCCCGGATGGCAAAACCAAATCCATTTTTATCACAGCCTTCGGTTATGGTGATCGGGACAAACTCCATCCACGTCATCCACGTCTGGGGTTCGCTGAAGCCTGTCGCATAGAATAGATTTTGATCCCGGTGGAATGAAGTATGTTTAGCCTGGCCCCATCCCATCCCCGCGGTCTTGCCACCCTGTTTTTCACCGAGATGTGGGAACGTTTCAGCTATTACGGTATGCGTGCCTTGCTGGTGTTGTACCTGATCAATGCACTGGCGGTGACGCGTGTGGATGCCTTGTGGATCTATGCCGTGTATACCGGGCTGGTCTATTTGACACCGATCCTCGGCGGCTATCTGGCGGATCGTTATCTGGGCGCCGAACGTGCCGTCCTGGTGGGCGGTGTGGTGATGGCCATGGGCCATTTTGCCATGGCCTTTGAGGCGTTGCTCTATCCGGCACTGGGTTTACTGGTGGCCGGTAATGGTTTTTTCAAACCCAATATCTCCACCATGGTGGGGCGTTTATATACAGAGGGTGATGCGCGACGCGACAGCGGGTTTACGATCTTCTATATGGGGATCAATCTGGGGGCGTTCTTCTCACCACTGGTGTGCAGCACACTGGGGGAAAAATTCGGTTGGCATTACGGGTTCGCCGCCGCCGGCGTCGGCATGCTGGTCGGGTTGTTGATCTTTATTCGCGGTCTGCATATCTTCAGAACAGAGACGCAACCCGGTTTGGCTAAACGGGACGTTTACCTTATTGCCGGAGTCAGCGCTCTGGTGGTGTTGCTGGTCTTCGGCATCGTCTACAGTTGGCCGGTGTTAAAAAATCTCTGGCACAACATGTCGGTGTTGCTGCGAATTGTTGTGATACTGGGCATGGGGCTTGTCTTCATCCGGGGACCTTATTACCTGCAACGATTCTCGTTCATTCCCTCGGCGGTGGTGATGACCCAAACCGCGCCGTTGACCCGGGTTGAATGGCACCGGATGCTGGCGATTCTGATCCAGGCCCTGTTTGTGATTTTCTTCTGGATGGGGTTTGAACAGGCCGGCGGGACCATGAATCTGTTTGCCGACAAACTGACTGATCGAATGGTCTGGGGCTGGGAGATGCCGGCCGGTTATTTTCAGTCTATCAATCCGCTGTTGATCCTTATGCTTGCACCGTTGTTTTCTATTCTCTGGACTCGCCTGGAACAATCACCATATGCGCTTTCTGTGGTGACGAAACAGGCATTGGGCATGATTATCCTCGGCCTGGGTTTCGTGGTATTGGCGTTGGCTCAACAACGGGCTGAGACATTGGGGCAGGTCGGACCACAGTGGCTGGTGCTGGTTTATTTACTGCATACCATCGGTGAATTGTGTCTGTCGCCCATCGGCCTGTCCATGGTGACCAAACTGGCGCCGACACAACTGGTGGCGCTGATGATGGGGATCTGGTTTACCGCCATGGCGGCAGCCAACTATCTGGCCGGCACACTGGAACACCTGATCGCCGGGGCTCACATCCCCTTGTACTGGTTTCTAACCGCCAGTTCGATTGGGGCGGGTATACTGTTATTATTACTGGGGCCCCTGATCAGAAAACTGATGCATGGCATTCATTGAACGGGTGACGGGTATGTCGCAGAAGAACACCATAACGCTGCTGGAAAACGGCCCCTTGCTGGTGGAAGGTGAGGCCAGGGTCTACAACACCGTCAGCGAACTGGTGGCCGCCGAAACGCCGATACATTTATGTCGCTGCGGGGCTTCGGCCAATAAACCGTTTTGTGATGGCAGCCATACGCGGATCGGTTTTACGGATTGCTGTACCGTGGATAACAGCAAGGATGAAGAGCTGGAAGCCTGGACACCGTTGACTATCACCTGTCGACCCAATGCCATGCTGGTGATCCGGGGACCGGTTATTATCGTCGGGCCAGACGGGACAAAAGCCCGGCGCAACAAGGCCGCCCTGTGTCGTTGCGGCGCATCGCGCAATAAACCCTTTTGCGACATCAGCCACAAGAAGATCAATTTCCAGGATGATGCATTAGTTGTTGCAGCAAAACCGGAACAGGATTTGGAAGAGCAGGAATCTGTGGCGGAAGGGGAAACGGCCGCACCGGCAACATTGCAGGAAAGCGCTGATGATGGTACGGCAGTTACACCTGACGCTGCACCGGACATAAAACAGGAACCCGATGCAGAGTAAAAAAAACCGGTCGCGCATGACCGGTTTTTTTTCGACATGCCTTATCTCACATCAAAACCATAAATTAACATCTTCGACATCAGGTTGGGCGCATCCTTGTAGGGCACGGTCTGATTGGCGCGGATGATCTTGCGGCCCTCTTCCGACATGGCAAAGGAGATGAAGCTTTTCACCTTTCTGGAAGGAGTGGGGCTGGTGACCAGATACAACGGCCGGTAGAGCTGGTATTTCCCTTCTTTGACGTTGTTGAAAGTCGGTTCCTTGCCGTCAAACTGAATGATCTTTACATCCCGTTTGCGGGCACTGCTGACACCGGTGATGCCCATGGCCGCCGGGTCTTTTTCCACCGCCTGTTCCAGCGGGCCGGAGGAGTTTTCCAGGTATTTGGTTTTGAATTCCTTGTTGCTGTCCTTGAAGATATATTGGCGGATGGCATAACCAACCCCGGAGATATTGCCGCGACGGACATAGAGTTTTAACGGCAGGTCTTTACCGCCCACTTCTTTCCAATTGGTGATCTTGCCTTCGTAGATGTTTTTCACTTGCTGGGTGGTGAGGTTATTCACCGGATTGGCCTTGTTGACGATAATGGCCAGGGCGTCCCAGGCGATAGGGTGCAGGGAGGCATAGAGTTCTGAACGATCAGTTTCCGGCAGACTCATGCGGCAACTGCCGCCCATATCAATCTTCAGTCCGGCTGTATCACGAATGCCCCGGGTGGCGCCGCCGCCTTCGAGTTCGATTTTGATACCGGTTTTTTTCTCATAACCCTTGGCCAGCTCCTGCATAAAGGCCTTTTTGGTCACGCCGCAGCCGGCCCAGCGAATTGTATCTTCATCAGCTGCCATGGCATGGGCTGCAGGGGCCAGATGGAATGTCAGAATGACCAGCAAACCGGTCAGGATGGTGAATTGTTTTTTCATCGCTATGGTCCTCTCATGAGGCGCGAAACAGCATGGACACCACGCAAGGTATATCCGAATCCGATTTGCTCAGTAGGGTATATATATCTTTTGTGGATGAATAAACCACATTTACCAGAGATAGCGGTGAATTAAAAGGGTCAATGGATATAAATATTTGATAATTCAAATAAATCAAACAAATAGCCCTGTCAAAATCGGGGCGGGAGCAGACTTTTGCATCCCGGCGGGATTGTTATAATCCTGCACCACTCTGGAAAAAATATAAAAGGGGATACGGAAATGCAGGTCACGATCGTTCATGTCCATGTCAAACCTGACCACATACAGGATTTTATCGACGCTTCGCAGCAGAATCACCTCCAATCGGTGCAGGAACCCGGCAATTGCCGCTTCGATATCCTGCAATCGCCTGCTGATCCCGCCTATTTTGTTCTTTATGAGGCCTATACGTCGGCAGAGGCGGCGGCCGCGCACAAGCAGTCCCCCCACTATTTGACCTGGCGCGATACGGTGGCCGACTGGATGGCAGAGCCACGCCAGGGCGTCCCCTTTGTCGGCCTCTATCCGGAGGTATAAAAATATGCAACCGTTTGCGATAGCACGTCTGCCGCGAATTGAATTTGGTCCCGGCGCGTTGCAGCGGGTCCCGCAACTGGCGCGGCGCTACGGTACCAGGCTGTTACTGGTCACCGGCGGTAAATCCCTGCTGGAAACTCCCCATTGGGGCGCGCTGCAAGCCGCGCTGGCGGCAGAGGGGCTGAACTGGTTGCACTGTACCATCAGCGAGGAACCCTCACCGGGACTTATCGATGAATTGGTTCAGGCCTACGCCGGGGAGGATATCCAGGTTGTCATCGGTATCGGCGGCGGCAGCGCACTCGATGCCGCCAAGGCGGTTGCCGGGTTGCTGCGGGTCGGCCGATCAGTAATGGATTATCTGGAGGGGGTTGGGCCGGAGCTGCCCTACACCGGCCCTGCCGTGCCCCTGATAGCCGTCCCAACCACGGCGGGGACCGGCAGCGAAGCCACCAAGAATGCGGTCCTCAGCCGGCAGGGCGCAGATGGCTTCAAAAAGTCATTTCGGGATGACCAATTGGTGGCGGAATACGCGGTGCTGGATCCGGACTTGCTCGCCGCCTGCCCGCCGGCGCTGATCGCCGCCAATGGGATGGATGCCCTGACCCAGTTGCTGGAATCCTTTGTTTCGACCCGGGCCAATCCATTGACAGATGCCCTGGCCCTCAGCGGTCTGGAGGCGGTGCGTGACAGCCTGTTGCCCTGGTATCGGCAAACAGGGGACACCACCGAGGCAAGGGGACAAATGGCATATGCCGCTCTGCTTTCCGGTATCACCCTGGCCCAGTGCGGGTTGGGTTCGGTGCATGGGTTGGCCTCACCCCTCGGGGCGTTTTATCCCATTCCCCATGGCGTGGTGTGCGGCACCCTGGTGGCGGAAGCCACGGCCGTCAACATCGCCTGTATGCAGGAACGCGAACCGGGTAATCCCGCCCTGGCCAAATATGCACAACTGGGTGAACTGTTGTGCAACAAGGTCTTTACTCATCAGACCATGGCACAGGATGCCCTGGTGGATTTGTTACAGGACTGGACCGAACAAATGCAGTTACCGCGCTTGTCGGTCTACGGTGTAACCGCCGACGGGCTGGATCAGATCACGGCCCATGCTCGCGGCAGCAGTATGAAGACCAATCCGGTTGTATTAACGGACGGAGAGATCAAGTCCCTGCTGCTGAGTCGCCTCTGATCCCGCCGCTTGCAAAAATGACAGACAAAAAAAACCCGCCAAGGGAAAAGGCGGGTGAAAACGCTTGCGGCAAATAAATCGTTGTGAAAATAAAGCGTTTTAAATTACAAAATGTCTGTGGACAGCTTTAGCTGGATAAACACCAGTTCCTTGATCTGTTGATTGATCTCCGGGATATAGGTCAGGTTGATGGCGACATTTTTGGTGCCAATGGAGGTCACCGGCAACAGACCGGGGAAGGGTTGATAGTTATTGACATCCTGACGCGCCATCACAAAGGCGAGATAACCGACATCAATGTGCCAGCCGTTGGTCAGGGTAAAACGTCGTACCTGACCGCCGCCGCCATAGTAAGACAGGTTGTTGAATGAATCGTTAAATGCCGAACCGGTGATAAATCTGACCCATGGACTGCCCAGCTCGGTTTGAAACTCATATTGCACACCGGAACCAACATTGCTTTCATTAAAGCTCTTGCCGGCGGGTGGTTTGGTCAGATGAAAGGAACGACCATTGAGAATCAAATGATAACTGCCCCCTTTGGGGAGCGCGTTGGCTTGAGTCGGGATGGTGGCACTGATCAGGAACAGGCCGAAGGCCAGCACCAGACGGATGAGCTTGTCGTTGCCGCATACAACGTGATGAACATTTTTCATTCTTATACTCCTTACACATTTGCCATAGCGTCATAGCAAAGGTCAGGAGTACTTGATTTGTTATCTTGCCTGCGCGACTTGTGTCAGTCATTCACATGCAATTACCAAAGACTGCCTGGTGAGTTCCGGCGGTCCCGCTGTCGTAGGGCTTAAGCCCCTTAGACCGGTAACTTTGCGCTCCAAACCTTTCGGCATGGATTGCCTTTATCAGAACTCCTAACCATGTTCTTGCTGCGTGTTTGTGATGCAGCAGTCATGCCGGCTGTGATTCGCATCACATGAAAAATGAGAACTCAAGCGATTCAAACAGTTAGGCGTGGGTGAAAACGGCTGAAAAAACAGGGTATTGTCACACAAGTGACAATTTGCGTCACATGTAGACAAGAATCGTCACAAACTGACGCGCAATAAAAGAATGTGATTAAAGAGAGGTAACAACAGATGTGCGCATTAGAACATAACGCAATATATCATGCCAGATAAAAAACAAACGGCCCCGGAGGGGCCGTTTGTCATGCACTGATATCAATGCATGGTGGGTGGGGGGTTGTCAGTGTTATTGAACTCTTTCGGCGCCGGTGAAGCATGATGCAATATCATGCGCCAGCCCTCTGGTGTTTCTTCATAAATATTGGTTGCCAGGATACGGATGGTCCGTTTGCCTTCATCCATGATGAGATTTTCATTCACGATGTGAATGGCCAGACCATTGTGCTTGATTTGGCGACGTTCCAGCGTGACACATTTGATCGCACTGGTAACGTGAAAAATTTCCACCCAGGCATCGCGAATTTCCGTCAAACCATTCAGCCGGTGACTCATGGGATGAATGCATTCCACATAATCGGCATCCAGCCAGACTGACATCATGTGATCCAGGTCCGAATTTTCAAAGGCACGATAAAAGGCCTCTTCTGCATCGGATGGCGTGGCAAAATAGGTATTTGTCATAGAAACCTTCTGGTTATTATGTGTTGTGTCCAAACTAGAGGATTTAGCATCCTGCTTTCTACATCGGCACGGCAGGTCGTTTGTTTAGATATCCAGCTGTAAACTTATTCCGCCGTATTTCTCATCATGCTGAAAAAATTCACCCAACTGGGACTGGCCGCTATAGTAATCCAGCCCCAGTCGCCACAAGTGCGGGGCGGATCGCCAGCTGTAGCCGACACTGAGGGCGCGGTTGGGGCGCCAGTTTCGCTCTTCATAGGCGTTGACATCAAATGCCGCGAACCAGCCGGCTCGCGGTGAGATGGAAAATCCCTCTTGCTGATACTGTAGTCCGGCCTGCAGACGCTTGTGCTGCTGCAGCGGTTTGATATCCACGTTAAAGGCATAACCGGCCTCGACATAAATCTGCCCGCGCGGAGTAAGATTGAATTGCATACCGGCAAGATACTCCTCCCGGGTGTACTCGATGCGCAGCCTGCCGACCCGCTCTGCGTATTCATCGCCGATGTGAGCGGAGGTGTGATAGACACCAAACCGGTATGCACGTTGTGGATGGCCACGATAACTGAAGAGCAAGCCGTAATTCCCGTCCCAGCCGATGTTGTCAAGGGAGCGGGTGAGGTCGAAGTGTCCCCGGAAACCCACTTCCAGATTGGCCTGCAGTTGTTGTACTGTTGCACCGGGCGCGGATTGCCATTGGTAACGGAATAGTTCCGGCCGACCACCCAGCCGCAGCGCCAGGCGTTCGTTTCCTGTATCAGGAATATCGGTATGGCTGAGAGAGAGGAACTGGAGACCAAAGGCGACACGTTTATGATCCGCCAGATAAGGGCTATAGATATGTGTGACAGGTCCGAGGCTGAAGCCGTCGGTGTCCGCCTCACCGGCCGACACGTTATGAACGAGCAGCAGGGCCTGCAGTAACAACAACCAATGCGGATGTTTGAGTGATGGCAATGTTGTTTAACTCCGATGTGTCGGTGTGGTGTGGCCGTGACCGGTAAACGCCGGGGAGTAACTCCCCGGTATACTATTGAGTTTATATACAACCGGGCTGAACTGCCTGAACCAATCGGGCAGGTATATGTCTCAGGTAGAGCTTTCCTTTGTCGATTAACCCATTTTGAATAAGGCAAACAGACAATGAAAAAAATCTCGATGTTGGCGGCATGTTTCCTTGGTATTTCCCTGGCGGCGCCGTTACAGGCGGCCATATTTAAGGACATGGCAGGCAAACCGGCCGGACTCGATGATTACACAGGCAAGGGTAAATGGCTGATCGTGATGATTTGGGCATCGGATTGCCATGTTTGCAACAAGGAAGCCAAAAACTACAACGCCTTTCATCTCAAGCACAAGGACAAGGATGCCACCGTACTGGGATTGAGCATGGATGGACAGGAAAAACTGGCGGAGGCGAAAAAATTTATTCAACAACACGGCCTGGTGTTTCCGAATATCATCGGTGAGCCACGCGATGTGGCGATTCGCTTTACCAACCTGACCGGGGTGGAGTGGGCAGGTACACCGACTATCCTGGTTTATTCCCCAGCCGGTGAACTGGCCGTCCAGCAGGCCGGTGCTGTTCCCATCGATATCATCGAAGAGTTTCTTGCCCAACAACAGAAACCGCAATAAGGCGGACTGGACAGCAGATCCAGGCCTGTTACCATAGCCGGGTTTGATTGTCGGAGAGCTCTCGATGTTTAATGCGGTTGGTCAATTTTTGTTTGGACTGGGGCCATTGCGCTGGATGTTATACAGTGCGGTCCTGGTTACTACCCTGTTTCGCCCCGCACCGGGCAGTGAGTCCGTGTATGAAGGGTGGGCTGTCTTTCCCACCCTGCTCTTTCCGGCTCTGGCGCCCATCCTCTTTATGTTGCTTTTGCTGGATGCCATGATGACCCGCGTCCTGTTGACCGGCCGTCCGGAAACAGATCAGCGTCGCATGCGGCATGCGGTCCGGACTGATCTGATCCTGGTGGCGTTCATGCTGATATCCTGGTATCCCTTTTTTGCCAATTTGATGGGTGGTTAAGGCATTACTGTCGTCAACCCGGCCCGGCACCGGCCAAAATCTCATCAAGTTTGCTGTTCACCCATCCGATATGGGATAGAACGAGGCAGAAGTTGAGGTGTCGGGCATGCTGTTACATCACGTTTCCTCCAAATCCCCCATTCATCAGGATACCGGTTCATGGCTGAAACGACTCGGTCGGGTGGGATTCCTGTTCTTTTTGATCAAGGGATTATTGTGGCTCACCCTGCCGGGTATCCTCATCTATTTTGGCGCCGGTTAACGGCGTTAGGGTCGCGCGTTGATACAACTCCGGTCAGCTTGTCAGCTAACCGGAGTGGCTCTCGATAAACTGTTTGATATAACCGGCGGTTTGTGCACCGCTGAAGCGTCCCTTTTCTTCACCATCCCGAAACAGCATCACGGTTGGAAAGCCGCGTACCTGATACCGACCGGCAATTTTCATGTTCTCCCCTTCATCAACCTCAAGTTTGGCCAGTACCACTTCGCCGTTGTAGTCGGTGATGACTTTCTCCAGCAGTGGGCCGATGACCAGACAGGGCGGGCACCAGTCTGCCCAGAGGTCTACCAGGATGGTTCGCTGCGCCGATGCCTGCAACACCTTTTCCTGAAAATCTTCGTAGTGAACATTAATAATATATTGTTTGAGGTTATGCATGTGTGGAGAACTGTTTCCTGACTGACATTTATTACAGGGCAAGCATTATATGCAAAAAAATCAATTCCAAAAAGGCGAAATTGTTGCTGTATTTGACGCAGTATTATCAGTGTAAATAACAGAAATTAACAAATGAATTTGATTTAACACATATTTAACAAATCTGAGTTAAGGAGTTGGCGGAAAAACCGACATGCTTTGTTGAGAATCACAAATATCCGGGTTTACAGGGACTTGGGATGAATATCGTACCGAAAGCCGTTTTAAACGATAACAATATTGTCAGGCTGGGTGTCATGCCGCCGCTCACCGGTCTTGTCGGTATGTATGGACGCGAGATCTGCCACGCTGCACATATTGCCTGTGCCGAAATCAATGCACAGGGCGGTGTGCTGGGACAACGTCTGGAGATTGTTATTGAGGATGATGGCAGTATGCCCGGCACCGCCGTTGGGGCGGCAGAAAGGCTGCTGGACAAACACGGCTGTGTGGCCATTATCGGTAACCTGCTGTCAAATTCCCGTATCGCTGTTGCAGACACGGTGGCCGGTCCCAGACGCATTCCGTATCTCAATTTTTCTTTTTATGAAGGCAGTATCGACAATCGCTATTTTTTCCACTTTGCCGCCCTGCCCAACCAGCAAATAGACAAGATGATTCCCTGGATGGCGGGACACTTCGGCCCGAAGATGTATTTCGCGGGAGCCAATTATGAATGGCCGCGTGGTTCGATCGATGCGGCCAGGCGCATCCTGTCAGGCGCGGGCGGAGAAGTGGTTGGTGAGGAGTATTTTGAGATCGGCACATCAGACTATCAGGGGTTGATGGAACGGCTGGCCAGGTCCGGTGCAGATGTCTTTGTACCGTATGCCGCCGGGACCGATCAGATCAATTTGTTGAATGCCTTTCACGCCTCCGGTCTGAAACAGCGCATGGCGGTGGTGATGGGGCATTATGATGAGGTGATGGTGGCAAGTCTGGCGCAGGAAGTGCGTGAAGGTTTGTATTCCAGCAATACCTATTTTATGTCAATTGATACACCGGAAAATCGCGCCTACCTGCAAAGTCTGGCCAAATTGCCCGATGTCACCGGTATATGGCCGCAGGGCAATGGTGTGTTGACCAATTTTGGTGAAGGCACCTATGTTTGTGTGCATGCCTTTGCCAGAGCGGCGGAACAGGCCGGCTCATTTAACGCTGAGGAACTGGTTGAGGCGCTGGCCCGGGTGTGTGTTGATGCGCCACAGGGACAGGTGGTAATGGATCCGAAAACCCGCCATGCCAGAGTTAATACCTGGCTGGCATGTTGTCAGCGGGACGGTTCGTTCAAAATTATCCGGTCATTTGGCCAAATCCCGCCCGGGATTCCGCAACGTTATCATTTTCAAACCGGCGCCAACGACAACGACAGGGTTCAACCTCCGGTAATCATGTCTGACTGGGAAATGCTTGGTACCTTGCCTGTCGACATACACCTGACTGCCGGACAAACAGCGCCGGTGTTGTTACCGCGAGAAAAAAAAGCGCACAGTGATTTTTTGACAAACCTGACGAAGTTTGTGATGGCGGACCGTGAATTACGGGCTGCACTGTCAGGACAGGACAAGGAGCAGGATGTGGATTTTGTCTTCCACGGCACGTCGGTTACGGTCAGGTCGACACCTTTGTATATGGATGGTGTCTGCAGCCATTTTGCCTTGCATGCGAAAACCGGCAATCCCGGTTTGTATGCACCTGATTCCGGTTCAATGCAGCGGCGAGATGAACAGTTGCACGAAAGTATCCTAAAAGCGGTGGATATAGCCGTTATCGCTGTGAATGAATCACTAACGCTAATGCAGGTTAATGCACCGGCGTGTGAGATGTTTGGTTATACACCGGAGCAAATGCAGGGCATGCCGCTCAGTCAGTTGTTACCGCCCCATCTGCGGGATAAGCATGAAGAATTTATGCGCGGTTTTTTTGCCGGCAACGATACCATGCGACAAATGGGATCGCGTGCCGAACTGACCGGTTACCGAAGTGATGGCACCTTTTTTCCGCTGGAAGTATCGATTGCGAAATGTCGAGCCAATGACAGAAGTATCGTCGTTGCGACGGTTCGGGATATTTCCAGGTTGCGTGATGCACAGGCAGAACTGGTGCGAAATGCGACCCATGACCCCCTGACCAAATTGCCGAACCGGGTGTTGATGAATGACCGGATCAATAGTGCACTGGGACGTTCCGGGCGAACCGGCAAGTCCGTAGCACTGATGTTTGTAGACCTTGATGAGTTTAAACTGATCAATGATACCTACGGGCACGATGTGGGTGATCAGTTATTGGCGGCAATAGGTAATGAGTTACTGCAAATTGTCCGTCCCGGAGATACCGTCGCCCGATTCGGCGGTGATGAGTTTGTGGTGATGTGCGATCAGCTGACCGACTGGAGTGTGGTCACGCGGCTTGCCGAACGGGTCGTGGACCGTCTCAAGCACCCTATAACAGTCGGCGGTAATGAATTTTACGCAACCGTCAGTATCGGCGTGGCTATCGGTCATGGCCTGACCCATACTGCAGATGAATTATTACGCAATGCCGATGCCGCCATGTACAAAGCCAAGGAACGGGGTCGTGACGGCTGGATGATTTTCAGTGACGAGATGGGGGAAAACGCCCGACGCCAGTTAAAGATCGCCACCGGGCTACGCAATGCGGTCAAAAATGCCGAGTTGTATGCGGTCTTGCAACCGATTGTCAATTCAGAAACCGGTCGCATCGTCGGCGCAGAAACCCTGTTGCGCTGGGAGAAGGATGGTGAAGAGATTTCCCCGGGGCACTTTATTCCGGTAGCCGAGATGACCGGTTCAATCCTGGCTATCGGTGAATGGGTTTTTCAGGAGGCGTGTCGCATCCAGAGTGAGTGGCGCCGGATCTTGCCTGACAACAATGTCCCCTACATCACGGTCAATCTTTCCGCCCGCCAATTAAATGAACCGCAACTGGTGCAGAGGTTTGCACGGCATATAGCGCAGACCGGGGCTGAACCGCGCCGGATTGTACTTGAAATCACCGAGTCCACCTTGATGAAAGATGTAGAGCATACCATCGGTGTGCTGAATGAACTGGGTTGTTTGGGCTTGAGTCTGGCTGTTGATGATTTTGGTACCGGCTACTCTTCTCTCAGTCATTTGAAACGTTTGCCGGTGGATACACTTAAGGTAGACAGGATCTTTGTCGAAAATATCGATCATCAGGCGGATACCTGTCTGATCACCACGGCTATTATTAATATGGCGCATTCACTGAATTTAAAAGTGACGGCAGAAGGGGTGGAAACCCGTGCCGAGATTGACAAGCTGCGAACCCTGGGGTGCGATACCGTACAGGGTTATTTTTTCTATAAGCCCATGCAGGTTATGGAGTTAAACCGGTTATTATTGGGTGAAAGTACCCTGCGCACCACATATAACTGAGTCCGGCCGCGTTGAAAAAAGTAAAAGCCGCCTTATAGTCAGTAAAGGGCGGGATAGATCCCGGTTCTTTCAGGCAATGCGGAAATGGCAGATGAAAAAGCCCCGACAATATCTTGTGATCGGCATGTTATACCTTGGGGTGATACATGGGGTTGTTGCGGATGGTCCTGATCTTGTCCATACCTACCAGACGTTGATTAAGCAACAGCCGCTCGCGGGCAAGCTGGCCATGCTTTCCGCGACCAGGGATGATCGTTTGAGTGCCGATGTCTATGGTTTGATCGACTTCCCCTTCTCTGAGCTCAGGCAGATCCTGCAACAGCCGTTGCAGTGGTGTGAATTCATGACCCTCAACCTGAACATCAAAACCTGTCTGGTCGAACGCAACAAGGACAAACCCGTCGTGGTCCTGTATGTCGGCCGGAAGTACTACCAGCCTCCGGGCGACTCGGAACAGATCAGGTATCGCTTCGATGTTGTGGAGGACAAGGATGATTTTCTGGGCGTGGAATTATTTGCTGCATCCGGTCCCATGGGGACCGGTGACTACCGGATCAAACTGGCGATTACCCCGTATGATCGCCAAACCCTGTTACATGTGCATTCCGCTTACACCACCAGCTTTTTCAGCCGCCTGGGCACCAATGCCTATCTGGCCACTCTGGGCCGTGACAAGGTGGGTTTCAGCATCACCGGGTTGGACAAACAGTCTGCACCGATTCTGGTGACGGGCGTAAAAGGGATCATCGAACGGAATGCCGTTCGTTATTACCTTGCCCTGACCGCTGCGCTGGATACCCTGTCAGTGCCGGACGCCGGCCGGCGGGAACAACGCAGCAGACGCTGGTATGATTTGACCATGCAATTTAAAAAACAGCTTTACGAACTGGACAGGGATGAATATCTTTCCATTAAGCGCAGGGAGTATGCAAACCAGCAGAAGTATCAGCGACAGCTGGCGAAGGGCGTGCATATCAACGATCTGTTTGTAGATGATTTCTGAACAAGGAAAAGCGATGTCAACATTGACCGGATTGGTTGCCGCCGGGCTGCTGTTTTATTTATCTATCTGTTTGTTTATGTATTTCAAACAGGCTGACCTGATCTACTTTCCAAATTCACCGGCGCGTGAACTGAGCGCGACACCGGCCGCAGTCGGGCTGGAATACGAGGATATCCGGTTGACCACCGCCGATGGTGTCAGGTTACATGCCTGGTATGTCCCGAACCGGCAGGCAAAGTATACGCTGTTATTCAGTCATGGTAATGCCGGTAATATCTCCCATCGGCTGGATTCAATTAAAATATTTCATGAGCTGGGGTTGAGCGTTCTGATTTACGATTACCGGGGCTATGGACAGAGTGAAGGCAAGTTGTCGGAAGCGGGTACCTATCATGATGTGCGGGCGGGTTGGCACTATCTGGTGAATACCCTGCATCTGTCGCCGGACCAAATTGTCTTGTTCGGTCGTTCGCTGGGCGGGGCCATGGCTTCCAAACTGGCAACAGAGGTAAAACCCTGTGGTCTGATCCTGGAGTCGGCCTTTGCCTCGGTCCCGGATTTGGCGGCAATGCTTTACCCTTTTCTGCCGACACGTTTGCTGGCGCGTTTTCAGTACAACAATGTGGACCATATCAAACACAACAAGGCGCCCCTGCTGGTGATCCACAGCAAGGGGGATGAAATGATCCCGTGGCAACAGGGCCGGGCCATTTATGCGGCAGCCGTTTCACCAAAGTCCTGGCTGGATATACATGGCGGACATAATGACGGCTTTATGGCCAGTTATGACACCTATACGCGAGGTCTGCGCGAGTTTCTCAATCAGCACTGTTTTAAATAAGTTACGCTTCGGGTTATTGGGTACCGGGTTTTGGTTTTTTGGCCGCCGCATCCTTGTCTTCAAAGATCACAAAATTGAGATTCGAGATAAATGGATCTTCCGGATTGATGGTTAACTCACGCGGCACGGTCTCCAGCAGGCCGAGCGTTGCCGCCTGTGTCGAGGACATCTTGATGTAATATTTTCCGGCCGGGATCTTGCTCAACAGATAAAAACCGTCATACGCACTGCGGGTTGATTTCACCAGTTTGCCCTGCATATCGTACAGTTCAATTTCCACATCGCCCACCGGATACTCCTTGCCCTGACGGTGAATATAAACAATACCGTCAATTTCACCGGTGAGTATCACCGGGATATTGATCTGTTCGATATGTCCGGCTCGCGGGACGATGCGTACTCCGGGTGAGGCAGGTTCCATCAGCGGATCAACCAGTGTCTCCATATCAATACTCAGATCCATCGGATCATAGGGATGCAGGCCGGTAACCAGCACAACTCCGTTTTCATCCGTGCGTTCAGTCCGTACCGAGTCATTAAAGCGGAAGCCGATTTTGGGCAAACCTTCTTCACCTTCATCACGCCGGCCATTCTGATTTTTGTCAAAAAATACATGAATGGAGGTGCTGCCGGTACTGGCCAGCGGTTGGGCCTGGGCATGCCATTTACGCCGGCGCGGGTCGCGGCCGAAGCTGATGGCAAAGGAGAGGTCGATGGCCCGTTCACCGGTTGTTTTGTAGGTCGTGGAGGCCTGAAAAGCATAGTTACCAAATTGTTTGTTTAATCCCAACAAATACTGGTATTCATCCGTTTCAAATTTGGTGACACCGACATTGAATTGATAGGGACGCAGAAATTTACCGGCAAAATTCAGCACAACAGACGTCAGTTTTTTCTCCGGTTTGGTTTGATAATAAAACTCGCTGCGCAGCGAGAACATGTTGCTGTGATTACTGATCTGGAGCAAGCCGGTTTCAATGGTGTCACTGACCGTTGATTCAGTTCGTGTCATGGAGTTGGTCAGGGCCAGACCGCGTGCCGCCAGAGAGAGTCGGTTAATATACTCAATACGCTCGCCGCCACTGGCATACTCATCCCGGGTCACGCCAAAGGTGATGGGGATCACCGGCAGCCACCAGGCAGGCAGGGCCGTGTCCAGCCGGTATTTGCTGCGCGAAACGATTTGATCGGTGGATTGAAACCGTTCACTTATAAAATCGCTGAACACGGTATGTGATGCGCTGAGGTTGGTGCGGCCGAAACGATTTTGCAGGGAGACTTCCTGCAGATTGCCCCCGTCAAGATCACTGACATGATTCAGTCGATAAAACAATGATCCAATAAAACCATTCAGGGCGATATCGGTATACTGATGTTGTGTGGTCAAACCGCTGATATTGTCTGTTACCGGGATAGAGAAAAGGTTGAATTGTCCGCTGAAGTATTTGGACAGCCCGAAGTTCTGCAACAGGTAACCGCGTTGAAATTCGGTTTCATCATCCTCGGCAACAGTCAGGTAGTAGTGGTAACTGCCCGGTTTCACCAGATCTCCGGTCAGACTAAAGGTATGCGTCTCCTCGCGGGTTTCACCATGCGGGCCATAAAATACCAGCTTAAAATAGTTATGCCCGAACAACAGCGGGATATCCTCGAAACGATATTGACCATCGACCGCTTTGTCCTGATAGGCCAGCAAGGCATTGTTATGATACAACTCGACTTCCCAGTCCGGCAGCAGTTCGCCTTCAAAAGTATGTCGATCATACTGGGTCTGCTGTCGCAGCGGAAAACTGCTGATCATCGCACCCGTTACATTGGACTGGCTGGCCGCAATGTATTCCGAGCTGGGCAGATTGATATTCCAGAAGGCGTAACGACTGGCATTCATATAGCCCAGCAAACGGTTGTCCGGATCGGTACGGGAAACATAGACACGTTTTGATTCTAGTTTTTCCTGCTCATTGCCGCGCAAATAGAGCGAGGTTTCATGGTATAGCACATCCGCCTTGATATGTGTCGTGTAACTGTAGGCATCTTTACTGCTGCCGTCAGGCTGTTGATAACGACTGGCCGACATTTTGTGGTCGATGAAAGGGGGAGACAGCAATTGGTACTCTGAATCTTGCTGGGGGAAGTTTTTGGCTTTGGGCCGGTATCGATTCAGAATTTTTCCCATTTCCTTTTCGCGCTGCAGTTTGCGTTGAAACGGCAGTTTTTCCCTGGTTTTGATCAACAGCTGTGAATTAAACAGATTGACCTCAAAGTCCATCGGCCACCACTGTTGCAGTGTCTTCATATTCACATAGATGTCATCCGGGTAGATAAACACATGAAATTGCGGTACGACCTGACGAACGCCGCTGATAATGACTTCACGGCCGCCTGCATTAAGATGGAATTGCCGGGATTCATCCAGTATAAAACCGTCGGCGGAGGCTGTTCCCAGGTCTATCTTGATCGCCAGACCGAGGATTTGGCTGAGGATACCCAGCGGTATATAGAATTGATCATCGGCCCGGTAGACCGGGACGACATCTTCCAGTTCGGTGTAATCGACCTTGAGGCCGAGGATCAGCAGGTTATCATCGCGGGGTTGCTGTGGCGGCATCGCCGGCGGATCGGCGCTGCTTGCCATAGAGCAAGTGAGTAAAACGAGACAGAGGATAATCCTGAATATGCACATGCCACATGTTGATCACGGAACCTGAATTGACTGTTCATGAATTAATTTACCACCTGCCTCTTTGGTCTCATGGTATTGAACTGTCAGTATTCCGTGTTCGATTTTTACGCCATTGGGTGCATTGACCTGGACGCTCAAGCGTCGGTGCGTATTTGGACTGTATACCGCAAGTCCATTGATTTTTTTCAGTACCAGGCTTTGTCCGCTTTTTGAGGTAAACAAAATGGTGATGTCGCCGTAGACAGACATATTACCGCTGCGTTGCATGTCAAACAGAACAGTGGCGTTGTCAGGATAGTAACGCAGCTTGTCGAAACCGATGGTTACGCCGGTTTGACCATGACGCACAATGACCGGAATGGAGATGCCCATGATGGGGGTCAGCTGGATCGAAATGGCATTGTCGTCTTTACGTTGATTCTGGACACTGGTGGCGGCCGCCTTTGGGATGGCGCGAAACAGCATGTGTGAGCGATATTCACCATCCGCCAGATTGGGGGGTTTGCGCAACATCAGGCGCACAGCCTGGGATTGTCCGGGTTGCAAGGTGACCTGACGTGGTGAATAGCGGATCATCTGATCTGCAAATTGTTCACCCGGTTTGGCCTGTTTAATCGGTTCAAAGCCGCCGTCAGTCGTCATCCGGCGTTGCACAAACTCAATTCGATAGGTGTTGGTCTCGGTACCCGCATTGACCACACTGATGCTGGTTGTTCGCGTATGCTTGTCAAACACCACCCGGGTCGGGGAGATGAGCAAATTGGCCGCCGCATCGGTCATGGGCAGCAGTACTCCGATGAATAACAGGGTTGTTCTCAGACGCAGTGATAGTAGGGAAAAGAATTTGCCTGGTTGCATGTTGTGGTTCCTGTCAGGTTTATTCATTCCTTACCTATAGCGGCATAGTGCTGAAAAAATGTAATCCATAAAAACAAAACGGGGCAGTGTGAGTGCCCCGTTTGTTCAGTTCGACAGCAACGTCATGTCAATCAATTGTAATTTACAGTGACGTTGAATGAACCGGAGTAGGCGCCAGGCGCCTGGCTGATACCGACGTTCAATGTCGCACCGACATTGAATGAGTCGTTACCGGTACCGTCCAGCGCACCAAGTGAGTTGTCTGAGAACGTGTTGACGATCATGGTGTTGGCACCTGATGTCAGGGTGACGTCTGTAGAGGGCAGCGTAACAACATAGGTTGCTGATACGTTACCGGTCACAGCAAACACCGCTGCTGTACCCGGAGTGGTGCCCAGCGAGGCGCCGCCGGTGGTGGTGCGTGAACCGTCAACCGCCAGCACGACAGTACCACTGGAAACGTTATCCGCGTACAGATCGCCGAATGACATGTTGGTGGTGGTTGAAATGGCAATCGGTGTCAATACCGTTGCTGACGCAGTTGCTGAAGTGGTTGCGGCCTGTGCGATTGGCCCCAGCGTTGCCAGTGCGATACCGGCTGCACTAATGGTTACTATTTTGCGTAACATGGCGACTACCTCCTGGGTAGAGTTAAATTTTGTCTCTGTGTACTCACACAGAAGTTGCTACTTTTAACGGCAGGGAATGAGGAAATTTAATTTTTTTTTAACAAAATTTAACAGGTATAGCGCTTGATTGGCCGAAAACAGCAGGATAACTGGTTGTATTTAAAGAAAAAAATTGGCAAGTTGTCACATTTTGTCGCTACTCGAGATAGAGGATGATTTCTGTCTGTCCAGTCCTTTTTTCGCTTAAAAGCGGAACCTGTCGGTGGTTTCGGGCAAGAAATACCTGTTTTAAAGGCATATTTCCGAGTGAATCGCTCAGGATTATGTTGCCGGGGATCTGGAGTCGAAAGTGGTGATTGTCGGGCGCAATAACCCGCAGAGTGTGGCTGTATGTGTCACCGCTATCGGCAGACAAACTGAGCGAGACGGGGGAGAGTATACGTGCTGATATTTGTGCTTTTGCCGTTGCCTGTTTCGCCGTCTCGGCCTGCACAGTCGCTGTCTGTTGCAGCAAGAGCAGACCTAACCACGGGAAACTCCATTGAAAATTTGGCAATTTGATCTGCCTGCTCCGAACGGAATGGAATAAATGGATGAATCTGTCTGTCAGTATAGAAACTCATTGTCCGACTGTCAGGATTAACTGACCGGGTGACAATATTTCACTTTTTGGCAGACGGGATGGATCAGCGCGGGTTTATTGCACGATAATTTCCACTGTGTAGGTGCCTGTGTAAGGGCCGCCAAGCTGTGGGTAGCCGACAGTCAGGCTTGCACCAAATTGCAGAACCCCGGCGCCATTCACGTCCAGCACACCGGAACCAACCGGGAAGGAGGTGAATGTGGTGAGCGCCATGGTGTTGGCGCCATTGGTAAGAACGCTGTCGGGCGGGATGATGATGGAATAGAGATAATTTGGACAACCGCTGATATTCAGCACCGCCTGGGAGACAGTACCCCCTAACAGGATGATGTCACCGGTAAAGGTACGGATACCATTGACGTTGACATTCACAACACCCGTCGTATTGCTGCTGAATGTGCCAAATGAGAGATTGGATACCGGCGTGAGGAACGTGTTGTTTTTACACCAGCCGGGGCTGGGGGGAGCCCAAAGCGGGCCGGCCCAGGCAAACAGCATGACACCGCATAGCCCGGCCAACCGGAGGCGACGGGTTATTCTCGGTTGTTTTGTAGCGGAATTCATTTCCATGCCCTCTTTTCGACACATGTTGTCTGGGGCTTTAGTAACCAAATCAGGTAAATTGACGACATGTTCGTTTATCTGACAACGATAACCACAGTAAAGCTCATCTTTTACAGTAGTCGGCATCAAGCTGACCAATAAACGACTCTATACCGGCGGATTCGGGTGTTATAATTGCCTTTCCGTCTCTCATGACACCAGCCGGTATTTCATTCTGCCTCCCATGCAAACCGCCAAACCGTTATTTTCCTATCGCAAGTATTGGGCCCATAAATTTGGTCGGGCCCCGCTGTTGCCCATGTCCCGGCAGGAAATGGCGCAGTTGGGCTGGGATAGCTGTGACATTATCCTGGTGACCGGGGATGCCTATGTTGACCACCCCAGTTTTGGTATGGCGGTGATTGGACGAGTCCTGGAAGCGCAGGGGTTTCGGGTCGGCATTATTGCCCAGCCCGATTGGACCTCGGTGGAAGATTTTCAGCGGCTGGGTCAACCCAACCTCTTTTTCGGCGTGACAGCGGGGAATATGGACTCCATGGTGAATCGCTATACCGCCGATCGGAAGATTCGCTCCAATGATGCCTACACGCCGGGCGGGGCAGGGGGGCGGCGTCCGGATCGGTCCGTGAATGTCTATGCCCAGCGATGTCGTGAGGCATATAAAGGTGTGCCGGTGATCATTGGCGGGATTGAGGCCAGTTTGCGTCGCATCGCCCATTATGACTATTGGTCAGACAAGGTACGCCGTTCCTGTCTGTTGGACAGCAAGGCGGATCTGTTGGTCTACGGTAATGCGGAGCGCCAGGTGGTGGAGATTGCGCATCGGCTGGCGGGCGGCGAATCGATCAGCGCTCTGACCGATATCCGGGGGACCTCTTATATAAGGAAGGTCATGCCCGACTCCGGCTTTGAAATCGACTCCACCCATATTGATGAACCGGGTGAACTCAGCCCCCATCCCGATCCCTATGCCTCGGCGCAAGCCGCGAACTGCACGGTTGCGCAAGATAAAAACGGGCCGACGGTGGTGCGCTTCCAGCGGGATATCCCGCGCAGTGAGCGCTCACACAGTTATATCCGTCTGCCCTCGTATGACATGGTGAAAAACGATCCGGTCTTGTATGCCCACGCCTCACGGATTCTGCATCTGGAAACCAATCCGGGGAATGCCAGACCGCTGGTTCAAAATCATGCCGGGCGTGAGGTCTGGATCAATCCGCCGCCCATCCCGCTGACCACCGAGGAACTGGACAAGGTCTTTGATCTGCCGTATGCCCGTCGGCCCCATCCCGCTTATGCGGAGCAAAACATCCCCGCCTGGGAGATGATTCGTTACTCGGTTAACATAATGCGCGGCTGCTTTGGTGGTTGTACCTTCTGTTCCATCACCGAACATGAGGGGAGGATCATCCAGAGTCGTTCGGAAGATTCCATCATTCGTGAGATTGAGGCCATCCGCGATACGGTGGACGGCTTTACCGGCCATATCTCCGATTTGGGCGGACCCACCGCCAACATGTATCGTCTGGCCTGCAAGGACAAGGCGATAGAGGAAAGTTGTCGCCGGCTTTCCTGCGTCTATCCGGGGATTTGTAAAAACCTGGATACCAATCATCACCCGCTCATCAAACTCTATCGGCGGGCACGCGCCCTGAAGGGGATCAAAAAGATCTTCATTGCTTCCGGGCTGCGCTATGACCTGGCGGTGGAAGATCCCGAATATATTAAAGAGCTGGTTACCCACCATGTGGGCGGCTATTTAAAGATCGCGCCGGAACATACCGAACAGGGACCGCTGACCAAGATGATGAAGCCGGGCATGGGTTCGTACTATCGATTTAAAAAATTGTTTGACCGATACTCAAAAGAGGCGGGCAAAGAACAATACCTGATCCCCTATTTTATTGCCGCCCATCCGGGCACCAGTGATGAAGACATGATGAACCTGGCCATCTGGCTGAAACAAAACGGTTTCCGTGCCGATCAGGTCCAGACGTTTTTGCCTTCACCGATGGCCAGTGCCTCCGCCATGTACCATACCGGAAAAAATCCTTTGCACCGAATCAGTCGCCGGAGTGAAACGATGGCGGTTCCCCGTGGTCTGAAGGTGCGACGTTTGCACAAGGCCTTCCTCCGTTATCACGATGCGGAGAACTGGCCCTTGTTACGCGAGGCGCTGACCCGTCTGGGACGGGAAGACCTGATCGGCAACGGCAAGCAGCATCTGGTCCCGGCCTGGCAACCCAGGGGAACCGGTCAGGCCGCACAAAAGCCGGTCAAGGGGAAAAAGTTTATGACTCAACATACCGGACAACCGGCGAAACATGACACGCAAAAGTCAGGCCGCCCCGGGAAAAAACACCATAAAAAAACCGTGCGTCGTCGCCCTTGAGATTTGCGGACTTCGACCGCACAAGAGTAACAAAAGCAGCATATAATTCGAAAAGTTGCCAAAGAATAATCAACAAGACGATACGGATATGAACGATACGGAAAATGATTTTGAAGAACTGGTGCTAAAGGAAAGCATCGTCAGCGCCTCCGGCCTGAACTCCAACAGTCTGCTGGTTGGAATCCGGGGCGACCCCTCCCTGCGCGAAACCACCTTTGACCGCAAACGGTACAAGAGTGAGGTGGATGAGAACATCGACACCCTCATGCCCATCTTGCAGGAGTTGATGCTCAATCGCAGTACCTACAAACTGTTTATTGGTTTTAATAATGGTGAGATCCGCACGACCTCGATTTTTGATCCCCTGCGTGAAGAAGTACATTCTGTCAGCAAGATGATCGACCACAGCTATATCGAACGCCAGTTCCCGGAGGTTACCTACGAGGAAAAGATCCAGTTGATGCGCGATATCTATAATCACCTGCGCAACAACCCGATCTACCAGCGCTTGCCGACCTACTGGCGCAATATCATGGCGCGGCGCAGTGCGGCCTGGGAGCCGATGGAACAGGACGAGGTGATGAATGTGCTCTCGACCTTGAAAACCCTGCGCGAAATGCCCACATATTATATCCGTAACATCACGATCTCTATTGTACAGAGTATTGTGCGGATGCAATTTAACTGTGACGGTACGCAGATCGTCAGTGCGGAAAATTACAAGCGGTTTTTGGAAGATAACCTGTCTGCGGAATAGGTCGCCATTAAATCGGAGCAATGCGATGAAACGAATATTTTTCTTTATTCTTACCAACCTGGCAGTCGTATTTGTCTTGAACATCACCCTGCGCCTGCTGGGGGTGGACAGTATGTTTGCCGCCCAGGGCAGCGGACTCAACATGGAAGCGTTGTTGATCTTTGCCGCCGTGTTTGGTTTTGCCGGTTCGATCATCTCACTGTTGATATCCAAGTGGACGGCGGTGCACATGACAGGCGCAAAGGTGATTCGCTATCCCGAGGGGGCAATGGAAGGCTGGCTGCTGGAAACCGTGCGGCGGCAGGCTGAACAAGCCGGGATCGCCATGCCGGAAGTGGCGATCTACGATGCGCCGGATATCAATGCCTTTGCCACCGGCCCCAGCCGGAACAACGCACTGGTGGCGGTGAGCACCGGACTGCTGAACAACATGAGTCAGGGTGAAGCCGAAGCGGTACTGGGCCATGAAGTGAGCCATATCGCAAACGGTGACATGATTACCATGGCGTTGATTCAGGGGGTGGTGAATACCTTTGTCATTTTCCTCTCCCGAGTGATTGGTCATCTGGTGGATCGTGTCGTCTTTAAAAACGAACGGGGCCACGGCCCGGCCTTCTGGATTTCGACTATCGTGGCAGAACTGGTGCTGGGGATATTGGCCTCCGTGATCGTCATGTGGTACAGCCGGCAGCGGGAGTTTCGTGCGGATGAGGGGGGGGCGAAGCTGGCCGGCCGCCAGAAAATGATCGCCGCCCTGCAACGCCTGAAGCTGACCGCCGAATTACCGCACTTGCCGGACCAGATGGCGGCCTTTGGCATCGCCGGCGGCGCGGGGCTGGCCCGTCTGTTCATGACCCACCCGCCACTGGAAGAGCGCATTGCCGCCTTGCAACAGGGGCACACCTGACACGAAATCGGTAAAACCGGCCTATGGCCGGTTTATTTTTAGCAAGACATGCGCAGAAACGGCGTTTCTGTAAAATATTTTGTTGATCTTGGTCTCTGCCGCGTTTAGACTCAGGTAAAACTACAACAACGTTTCTGTATAAAAAAATGAAATCAAAACTGGGTGCGATAGCTTCTGTGTCAATGGGTCAGACCTTTCGCAGCAGGCTGGAGCGGGACAAGGATGGACAGGTGCGGGTCGTGCAAATGCGAGACCTGACGGCGGAGAATACCGTCAACGCCCTGACCCTGGTCCACATCAGCCTGGATTCAGTGAGTGATCACCATCAACTGCAGGAGGGCGACATCATCTTTCGCTCACGGGGAGTCACCAACACGGCGGCCTTTGTGGATCAGGACATCGGCCTGGCCACGCTGGCGGCGCCCCTGCTGCGGATCCGGATCACAGCGGACAACCTGTTGCCTGAATATCTGGTCTGGTATCTCAACCAGCCCGTGGCGCAGGCCTATCTGGCCAGCCATCTGGAAGGGACGGCACAGAAGAAAATCAGCAAGCATGTGCTGGAAGAGATGCCGATCCTGCTGCCGCCGCTGTCCACCCAGCAAAAAATCATCGATCTGGCCACCTTGGCCAGACGTGAACATCGGCTCCGCCACATGTTGGCGGACAAGCGGGAACGTTACATTCACGGAGTTTTGATGCAAATGGCATCAGATGAGTCCGGGTAAATGCCCGGTATCAAGAGGTGCCTGGACGATGCGGCAACACCGTCCAGGCGGAGTCTCAACAAACGCTGAAACTCATTGGAGAGTAAATTATGTCGATTACCATCGGAGACTACAACTTTGAAGGGCCTTTTTTTGACACAAACAGTTTGTTTAACCGTTCCGGGGTGTTTGTCATCCTCGGGAAAAATGCACCGGGCAATGACTGGACCCCGGTGGATATCGGTTCCTCAGGCGATGTCAGGGACAGGGTCCAGAATCATGGGCTGGATATTTGCTGGAGCAGCCAGGGTTATAGAACGATGGTGGCGGCCGTACTTTATTGTGAAGAGATGTTGCGTGAGGAAATAGAACAGGAACTGCGGAAAATCTATCAACCGCCCTGTGGCGGCAAGCGTCGTGAGCGGGAGTTGAACCCATTGGCCGGGGATGAGGACTGAACATGTCGCCCACTGCCGGAACCCGCCATTTCAGGCCGGTTCCCAAGACACCCACACCCGTTTGGGAGCAAAACAATAAAGGCGGATGAAAATGACCCGATTTGCAAACCATTTTTTGATGAATTTCCTGTTACTGTTACTGGCCGGCTATTTATTATTTTTTATATCGGTTGAAATTTATCCACCGGCCTCGGATTTGTTGCATTACATTAGTAACCCCCATACCACGTTTCGGGCGGCAGAGTGGTTCGTCGTCATCGGAGCCGGGGTATTTTCAGGTATATTATGGGCTGTCTGCTGGATTGCGTTTAACATAGCGACCAGGAATTGCGTCAAAATAGTCAATGGCGAGAGTGAAATTGATGGGCAAAATCGAGCAAAAAGATATCAACAGCGCAGCCTGGGCAGCGTGCGACACCTTCCGGGGTGTCGTCGATCCGGCACAGTACAAAGACTACATCCTGGTCATGTTGTTTTTAAAATACATCTCTGATGTATGGCAGGCACACTATGACGACTATCGAACCCAATACGGCGATAACGAGGAAAGGATCCTGCGCAAGCTGGCGCGGGAAAGATTCGTCATGCCCGATGTGATCATGCGGAACAATACCGGCCAGGAAATCGACCGCTTTCCCGCTACCTACAGCAGTTTGTACGAACGCCGCAGTGCCGCCAATATCGGAGAGTTGATCAATGCCGCGCTGGATGCAATTGAAACCGCCAACAAGGGCAAGTTGCGTGACGAAGATGGCGGCGTTTTCAGAAACATTGACTTTAACAGTGAAGTTAACCTCGGCAAGGCCAAGGACCGAAATCGCCGCCTGAAACACTTGCTGGAAGATTTCCACAAACCCCAATTGGACATGAATCCAAATCGTGTCTCGGAAGATGTGATAGGCAACACCTACATCTATTTAATTGAGCGCTTTGCCTCGGACGCCGGAAAAAAGGCCGGGGAATTTTATACCCCGCACTGCGTCTCGGAGTTGGTGGCAAAACTGGCCGGTCCGAAACCGGGCTACCGGATCTGTGATCCATCTTGCGGATCGGCCGGCCTGCTGATAGAAGCGGCCAGAGAAGTGGGCAGCAACGATTTTGCCCTGTTTGGGATGGAGGTCAATGGGTCGACCTGGGCATTGGCCAAAATGAACATGTTCATTCATGGTTTCGATGGCGCACAAATCCGCTGGTGCAACACCCTGACCAGTCCGGCCCTGGTGGAAAATGATCGCCTCATGCAGTTTGATACCGTCGTGGCCAATCCGCCATTCTCACTGGACAAATGGGGCGCCAAGGAAGCGGAGACTGATCGGTATAATCGTTTCTGGCGGGGCATCCCGCCCAAAGGCAAGGGTGACTGGGCCTTTATTTCACACATGGTGGAAGTTGCCCGGGCCAAACAAGGTCGGGTGGCGGTTGTGGTGCCTCATGGTGTGTTGTTCCGTGGCACAGCCGAAGGTCGTATCAGACAGAAAATGATTGAGGAAAACCTGCTTGATGCGGTGATCGGATTGCCCACCAATCTGTTCCCCAGCACCTCAATTCCGGTTGCCATCCTGATCTTTGATCGCAGCAGGGAAAAGGGCGGGGTTAAGGAAAAGAACACCGATATTCTTTTTATCGACGCCAGCCACGACTTCATTGCCAGCAAGAATCAGAATACGCTGAGTGAAGACCATATCACACGCATAGTGACCACCTATCGCGACCGCAAATTTGTTGAGAAATTTTCCCATCTGGCGTCACTGGAAGAAGTGGCGGGGAATGATTTTAATCTGAATATACCAAGGTATGTCGATACCTATGAGGCGGAAGAAGAGATCGATATCATGGCGGTGCAAAATGACATCGATGAACTGGAGAAAGAGTTGCGCGAAGTAAGACGCGATATGGAAAAACTCCTGCGGGAGATCCACGATTGAGCAGGCAATGGGATGTTCTGCCGCTGTCCCGGCTTATCGAGATCAAACATGGTCATGCCTTCAAGAGCGAAGGATATACTAACGCCGGAGACTATGTCCTGCTGACACCGGGTAACTTCCGGGAAGAGGGCGGTTTTCGCTGGCTGAACGGCAAACAGAAATTCTATACCGGTGAGATACAGGGTGACTTCATTCTGCACAAGGGTGACCTCATGGTTGCCATGACAGAACAGTCACCCGGCCTGTTGGGCAGCGCCATTTTCATTGATGCGGATGATCGTTATCTGCACAACCAGCGACTTGGCCGGGTCTTGATCAAAGACACCGGACAACTGCACAAGCGCTATCTCTATCACCTGTTTAATTCGGCAGATATCCGGCGCGCCATTGCTGTCTCGGCCACCGGTTCCAAGGTTAAACACACCTCACCGGACAAGATCGGTGCGGTTGAAGTGCCGGTGCCGCCCTTGTCTGTGCAACAGCAGATCGCCGGGATACTCGATACCTGGGACCGCGCCATGACAAAGACCGGTCGACTCATTGCCTGCAAAAAGAAATATCTGCTGCGCTTGTCGAGTATTCTGTTGTTCGGCCAGAACATGTTGCGCAGCGGCGAGAAGGCGACACGCTGGTATTCCGTACCTGATCACTGGCAAATTGCCCGTATCGGTATGTTGGCCAAAGAAGTGAAGGTCACCAATCGTGCCGGTGAAGAACTGCCGGTACTCTCCTGTACAAAATATGACGGTCTGGTCGATTCACTGCAATATTTTGACAAACAGATATTCAGCAAGGATACCACCGCCTACAAGGTGGTGAAGCAGGATCAATTTGCCTATGCCACCAATCATATTGAGGAAGGTTCAATTGGTTATCAGGACCTCTATCCGGAAGGCCTGGTCAGTCCCATGTATACCGTGTTTGAAACCAGTCAGAAAATCAACAACGGTTATCTTTACAAGGTTCTGAAAACCGGCCTCTATCGACATATCTTCGAAATCAATACCAGCGCCTCGGTGGATCGGCGCGGCAGTCTGCGCTGGAATGCCTTTGCACATATCCCCATCCCCTTGCCGCCGCTGTCGGAGCAGGAGAAGATTAATAACACGCTGGAGCTGGCGCAAAAAGAAATCAGATTGTTGCAGAAACAGGTCAGACAACTGCGCAAACAGAAACGCGGTCTGTGCCGCAAACTTCTGGCTGGTGACTGGCGCAGTGGAAAGCATAATGAATCATTGACATGAGCGGACATAACCTGCAATACCGGATGATCACCTCGCCGGACGGCAAACAGCCGATTCGGGACAAGGTGCTTTCTTTATTACAGCAGGCTGGTTATGAATACCTTTCCGCAGAGCAAGTGCAACAGGAACGGCACGGCAGAATCGGTTATATTCTGCTGGAGGACATCCTGCGTCAACAATTACAGACGATCAATCGCTTTAACTGCAAGGGCGATGTACTGCCGTTTTCAGCGGATAATATCGATGCAGCCATCAATCTGATTGGATCGATCAAGTTTGATGGTCTGCAAAAAACCAATGAAGCGATCTATGATCTGTTGACACTGGGTACAGCCCTGACTCAATCCATTGAAGGGGACAATCGCAGCTTTAATCTTGCTTATGTGGATTGGCAACATGTGGATCGCAATCGATTCCATGTTGCTTGTTGTGTGGAAGTGGAGCGTGCCGGCAGCACCACGACCATCCCGCTGGATCTGGTGCTGTTTGTCAACGGTATCCCCTTTGTGGTAATCGAATGTGCAGCGGCGGACACTGTTGAGCAGGCCGCCGGTCGTTTGTTGCGCTATCAGGAAAGCGATGCCTGTCCGGGATTTTTTGCCTACAGTCAAATGTTGTTAACCGTCAGTCAGGCAGCGGTGCGCTATGCCGCCGCCGGAACACCGCTTGATTTCTGGAGTGAATGGCATGAACTGACAGACGCTGAATCAGGCGCGGACGAGCATGTGGTTGAGACACCTTACGCCCGCAACATAGACAGTCTCTGCCGACCGGAACGCCTGCTGGAGTTCTGTTACAAGTTCACCGTATTTGAAAACGGGATACGCAAGATTGCCCGTTACCAGCAATATTTTGTCATCAAGTCCATCTTGCAACGGATCAGTCAGTTTGAACCGGATGGACGCCGCAAGGGCGGTATGGTTTGGCATACTCAGGGTTCCGGCAAAACACTCAGTATGGTGATGTTGGTGCGAAACCTGTTGTTGCAACATGACATCTCTCAACCGCGTATCGTGCTGGTCAGTGATCGTACTGATCTGGATCGACAACTGGCCAACACCCTGGCCGCCTGCGGTCTGGAACCGCATCGCGCCACCTCCGGCCGCCATCTGCTGGAACTGGTCAGTGAATTGAAGGCCGGAATTGTCACTACCCTGATCCAGAAATTCGACAAGGCGATGAAAATTCGTCGCTACCACGACGATTCCGCCAATATCTTCATGCTGGTGGATGAAAGCCATCGCAGTAACTTCGGCATGTTCGCTGATCGAATGCGCCAGATGTTCAGGTATGCCTGTTATCTGGGCTTTACCGGTACTCCGCTGCTGAAAAAAGAGAAAAACAATTTTGAAAAATTCGGTGGTGTCATTGAGCCCCATTACTCTATCCGTCAGGCGGTGCAGGACAGGGCGATCGTACCGTTGCTCTACGAAGGCAGACATACCCAAATCGAACTGGATACCGCTGCTCTGGATAACTGGTTTGAGCATTACACGCTGGGACTGAGCGCAACTGAGAAAGCGCAATTAAAACAGCGATACGCCAGCGTGCATACTCTGGATCAGGCCGAAGCCGTGATTTGGTCCAGGGCACTGGATATCAGTCAACATTTCCGCTCTGCCTGGCAGGGTACCGGCTTCAAGGCGCAACTGGTTGCCCCGAGTAAAGAGGCCGCGATTCGCTATCACCGGTATTTAAATGAAATCGGTCTGGTCAGTTCCCGGGTGGTGATCTCACCGCCGGATGAAAGGGAATTTCCGCTGGAGTCAACCCTCCATCCCGCTGAATCAGTGGTCTCTTTCTGGCAGCAGATGATGCAGGAATACGGCAACAAGGATGAGTATGAAAAGCAGATCATCAACCAGTTTAAGAATGGTGCAGAACCGGAGATTCTTATCGTCGTGAGCAAGCTGCTCACCGGTTTCGATGCCCCGCACAACACGGTGCTATATCTGTGTGCCTCACTGAAAGAACACACCCTGTTACAGGCCATCGCCAGAGTGAATCGTCTTTGTGAAAACAAGGACTTCGGATTTATCGTGGATTATGTCGGTACCCTCGGTGAACTGGACAAGGCGCTGAATATGTACAGCGCGTTCGAGGAGTTTGATGCGGAGGATATTCAGGATGCCTTGTTACCCATGAGTCGTGAGACGGCAAAGCTGGCGGACTATCGCAAATGTCTGCAAGCGTTTCATGTGCCGGGCAGCGAAAATGGTGAACCGACCGACGACACTCCGCCCTTCCCGGCGGAACAGTCTGAACGCCAACACTTTTATGACTGTTTGTTTGCGTATGGCAAGACGCTATCCATGGCGCTGTCCAATGCAAACTTTGTCGGCCAAACAGATGTAACAGAACTTGCCGCGTACAAGGATGAACTGAGAAATTGTTACCGGCTTAAGGCGGAGATGAAACGGCACTTTGCCGAGGATGATGATAAACGCGACTACGAACCGAGGATCAGAAAATTGCTTAATACATATATCAGGGTTGATACCATTATACCATTGAACAGACCGGTCAATATCTTCAATGAACAGGATTTCAATACTATTCGTGAAGAAGTGGACAAGTATAACGACGAGTCCCCCTCGGTCAGGGCGGCATTTATTTCCAACTCATTACACATCATGTTGCGCGAAACCTCCCAACAACCAAAACTGGTGCGTGATTTTTCTGCGATGATGAGCAATGTGGTTGACGCCTATCGGCACAGGCGGCTGTGCGAAGCCGAATATCTGAACCAGATGCTGGAGATCCGGGACAGACTGGCCGATGCGCTGGGCAGTAACAAGGATATCCTGTCGCTGGAACAGGAACGCGCGCTGGCGGTGTACCATGCAATCAAACCGGTGTTTGGTGAGCCGGCGGAACAAGATGACCGGCTGGAACAGGCGATCACCGACACGGCCGTGTTTATCGAACGGGTTATGCAGCAACACTGGAAGGTCAACTTTTTTAATGATCTGGATGCACGCAACCGTGTTTGTAATGTCATTGACGACTACCTGTATGACAGCATCGAACCGCGCTACGCTCTGCAACTCAGCACGGCTCAAAAAGACAGTATCATCGGCAATGCCCTGGAAATGCTAAAACAGGGTGAAGAGTGAACCGCCGGGGATGATGCCGGGATTATGTTTGTTTGGTATCTTCTTCGTGCGTGTCGTCTTTATCTTCATCCTTGGCGGCCTTGGCAATCTTTTCACGGATATCTTCCAGTTCAATCAGGCGGTTTTCGACGATGGCATTGATGCTGTCCGCGGGATATTGGCCCTCTGCATCAAGTTCGCCGGCTTGCAGACCGGTCAGCAGTTCCATGGCCTGATCAATATTATGATAAGCGTAAATATGGAAACGACCCTGTTCGGCGGCTTGCACCACCTCATCACGCAGCATCAGGTGTTGTACGTTTGATGCCGGGATCAGGACGCCTTGTTTGCCGGTCAGGCCGGCCTGATGACAGACAGCAAAAAAACCTTCGATTTTTTCGTTCACACCACCAATCGCCTGGGCCTCACCCAACTGATTGACAGAACCGGTGATCGCCAGATCCTGGCGCAATGGTATTTTGGCCAGTGCAGAAAGCAGGACACAGAGTTCCGCCATTGAGGCGCTGTCACCATCAATGCCGCCATAGGATTGTTCAAATACCAGTGAGGCATTCAGGGAGAGGGGACGCTCATCAGCATAGCGGGCACCCAGAAAAGCCGACAGGATATAGACACCTTTGGAGTGGAGTGCGCCACCCATATCCACTTCGCGTTCGATATCCACCACATCCCCTTCACCCAGACGGGCTGTCGCGGTAATGCGGGATGGCTGCCCAAAGGCGAAGTCACCAAGCTCCATGATGGACAGGGCGTTGATCTGGGCGATCTTTTCGCCCCGGGTATCAATCAGAATGGTGCCGCGCCGGATCTCTTCATAAAAGCGGCTGCGGATGCGATCGGCGCGATAGATCTGTTTGTCGATGGCTTGCCGGATATCGGCGCGTGTGACCTGGTCATGACCGTTGTCAGCGGCCCAGTAATCGGCTTCGCGCATCAGATCAATAATACTGCCGGTATGAGTGGAGAGTTTCGCTGCATCTTCGGCCAGTCGGCTGCTGTGTTCAATGATCCCGGCGACCGCTTCCCGATCAAACGGCCGCAGATCGCTCTGTTTGGCCAGACCGGCAATAAAGCGGGCATACAGCTGAATATTGTCGCCGGAGATATCGACCTCGTCTTCAAAGTCGACTTCCACTTTGAAGAGTTCGGCAAAGTCATGGTCGTATTCCTGTAACAAATAATAAAAGATACGATCACCCACCAAGACCACTTTCACATCCAACGGGATGGGTTCCGGCTCCAGAGTGACTGTGCTGATCATGCTGTAGAGATCAGCCAGGGATTGAAGCCGCAGCTCCCGCGACGAAAGCACGCGCTTGAGCCCTTCCCAGGCAAAGGGTTGTTGCAACAACTTGATGGCATCCAGGATCAGATAGCCGCCGTTGGCCAGATGCAGGGCGCCCGGTCTGATCTGGGTAAAATCGGTGGTCAGTGCCCCCAGCTGCGCCTTGTACTCAACCCGGCCGAGCAGATTCTGATAAACCGGATTGTCTTCATAGATCAGGGGCATGCCCTGGGTGGCATTGTTATCCACCAACACATTGATCTCATAGCGTCGAAATGAAGTCTGGTTTTCCATCAGGCCGAAACCGGTGTTGTCTTCTTCACCACGAAACAGACTCAGATGCTCTATCACATCTTCCTGCAAGGCGGTCAGATAATCCAGGATACGGGGGATGGCCTGATATTTTTCCTGATAGGTACGTAACAGGTTGCGGGTGGCAAACAGCGCCACCTCCCGGTTGAGTGTCTGGATCTTTTCCCGCGTTTCCCGTTGCCATTGCGGCTGTTGGTGGAGAATGGTATTGAGTTCTTCTTCCAGTACCGCGATGACCTCCTCAATCTTTGCCTGTTCCTTGTCCGGCAGTTGCCGGTACTCCTTGGGATTAAGCACTTCACCGTCTTTCAGCGGGGCAAAAGCAAATCCCTGTGGTGTGCGTAACAAGCGGACCTGGTGGGTTTTTGCCCGTTCATTCAGTTCTTCGAAGGCGGTTTCCGCTTTGGACTTGAGTTCATCTTCAATCTCTTCCAGTTGTGTATGGTATTCCTCCTGTTCAAAGGCGGCAGGCAGGGCGGATTGCAAGTCTTCCAGCAAATGGGCCATGTCCTGCCTAAAAGCCTGGGCCTGTCCGGCCGGTAACTGCACGGCCCAGGGTTTGTGCGGGTGTTGAAAGTTATTCACATAACACCAGTCACTGGGTGTTGATTGATGCCGGGTTTGTTGTTGCAGATATTGCATAACGAGATGGTGACGACCTGCCCCTTTGGGACCCAACACGTACAGGTTATAACCGGGTTGGCGTATCCCGATACCGAATTTCAGGGCGTCAATGGCGCGTTCCTGTCCGGGCGTGCTTTCGGGCGGAGACAGATCTGCGGTGGATTGGAAAGTGAACGTGGCGGGATCACAGCATCTCTTGAGACGGTGAGGAGGCAGGGCCTGGGTATGTGTCATGTTATCCTGTATTCCAAATCAGATTGTCATCGGCAAAGTTGGCTGGTCAGATTAAGTGCGGGTATTTGCTCATCTGTTTTTTCAGTTATACATTTTATAGATTAGTTCAGATGCGAAAAGACTGTATATCCTCAAGATCAACATGGCGCTGTGATCATCAATCAACTTATAGCCTGTATTATAATATGGGAATATTAACTATATTTACAGATGGACTGTCAGGGTGTGCATGACCGTGGATTTAATTCCGGTTTATAAAAAAATATCACAAAGTTTGGTCATAATATTTTACTCTGAAACTTCTGTTATCCATCCCAATAGCTCGTTATACTAACAACCGTTCTCCGGTATAACAGTGCATTATACGGGCAGAAGCAATAGTAAATTAATATTTTAGAATATTGTATTTTGATGATTGAGGTGAAGTTGCTATGGCAAATGGTACTGTAAAATGGTTTAACAATGCCAAGGGATACGGATTTATCGCACCGAATGAGGGGGGAGATGACGTATTTGTCCATTATTCCGCAATTCAGGCAGACGGGTACCGTTCATTAAAAGAAGGTCAGCCGGTCAGTTTTGAAACCGAGACCGGTCCCAAAGGCCTGCAAGCCACAAATGTAGTACTCGATAGCTAAGACCAGACCGCTGTATCAAAACATTCCTGAATGATTTACCGCTGCCGGAGGGTGGCGGTAGAGCATATTTTCGGTTTTTTTCTGAAATTTAGCCTGAGTCCAAAATCACCATTCGGCCGAGTAAAATCCTGCTTGACATGGATGAGTTGTGATTGGGGTCACATTAATGTAACGGTTTTTGATTAGACTTCGCGCTGCTTTAAACAGGGACGTATGGACGGCAGTTGCTCATGCGCAAGTCATGGAAATAAATTATTACGGGGGAGCAAAACATGCAAATCACTGATACTCGGCATATCTGTAAGGCGGTCGAGGGAGAAGCCCTGTCACTGGATCAGGCGCTGCAACAAATCCAGCGGTTGGGTTTCAGTTATCATACCGCGCAGATGAATGTAATTGATGACGATACCCCGGATGATGAAATTATCGAAGCCTGTCATGCACAGATCGCGACGCTGATGGAAGAGGACGGTTATGAGTTTATGGAAGTCATCCGCCTGAAATCTTCCCCCAAGGATCATGCCGCCTACATCTATAAACCGGAACGGGATAACCTCGAGGCTCGCCTCATCACCAGCGGTCACTGTACATTATTTGTACGTTTTAAAGGACAGATTCTGGAGTTTCACTGCCAGGCAGGGGATGTGATCCGGATGCCGGGAGAGCTGTGCTACTGGATAGAGACCGATCTGGGTGTATGCCACTATGTTCATCTCTATGCTTCGCCTGATGGCTGGGACAATGTGACCGCCAGACAGGATTCCCATCCCTGTGCAATGGCGCACCTGAAAGAGGCGGGTTGAAGGGCCTCTGATATCCGGCTCGCCGCCGGCAAGCGCTGATCAATCTCCAGCCGGCCTGGAATATGCATGGTTCTCCGTTCATAGCGGTTTAGCAGAAGAGAAAATCATGCGCAGTTTTATTCGTCATCCTTCGGATATCCCCATCGAATATCTGATTGAAGATCAACCAATGACGGGCTCGGAACCTTTGCACGATATCAGTTTTGGCGGTTTGTCATTTCAGTCAGCAACCAATCTGGAAAAAGGTACACTGGTGCACATCCGGATCGATACCGTTCAACCTGCTTTTGAAGCGGACGGGGTGGTGGCCTGGTGTCGGGAAGAAAAAAACCACTATATGGTTGGTATGGAGTTCGTAAATAAGGAAGATGTTTTTCTGGCCAGAATGGTTGAGCAAATCTGTCACATCGAGCATTATAAGAAGACAGTAAGACGCAACGAAGGTCGTAATTTGACCAGTCAGGAGGCCGCTGCGGAGTGGATCGGCAAATTTGCCGAAATATTTCCCAATCCGGAGCCGGGTCGATCAACCTGAATAACAATGATGAAATGAAGTAAACGGGGTATGAGAGAATGGCGGCAACGGTTGATGAATTGACAGTAAACTATACAGAAAATAATGTTTTGGTTGTCAAGGAACTGGACAAAGTCATTTTGACCAAGGGGGCATGGTCGACGGTAATTTTCAAATATCAGGACTGGAACCGTCAAAAAAATGAATATGGTCCTGTCAAATTTACGATACGCCGCTATCAGAAACGCGAAGGTGAGTATAAGCCCAAATCCAAATTCACCATTTCAAGTGCGGATCAGGCGGAAAAAATCATTGAAGCCTTGCAAAACTGGTTGGCTGAAGAGAAGTAGACGCTCACCTGCAATCAGTCACCGGACCGTGTTGGCCGCGGTGCATACACTAGACGCATTCTGTGTGAATTAACTCATCACTGAGAGATTGTGCACGGCAAAATGTTGCCGCCGCTTCCACGAAGGAAGCCGGACCGGCGATATACGCCTGATACTGTGACAAATCGGGGTGATCCGCCGCCAGCTTGGTAAAGAACATGCTGATCAGCTTGTTTTGTTGAGGTGGTGCACACGGGAAGGCATGATAGGTAAAGTGATCGAAGGCATCCTGCCAGGAGCGGCAGAGGTTATCCAGATACGGAATACCTTCCTCGCTGTAGAAGCGATACAGGTGAACCGCCTCGGCCACATCCAGCGTCAAGGCATGTTCAATCAGACTCTTCACCGGTGCAAAACCGGTATCCATGGCAAGGAACAACAGGGGATGAGGTGGTTCTTCCTGTAAAATAAATTCCCCGCCGGGGCCATCAATCATTATCCCGCTGCCGGTTTTCAAGCCTCTGACCAGATCATCGATAAAGTCATTCTGCTCGTTGAGATTGATATGGAACTGGAGATTCAATTCATCACAGGGACAGCTCGCGACGGGTAATTCCATGCGGTGGCCGTATTCGTTGGTGAGATTGACCCGCTGCCCGGCCAGGAATCGCAAGCGCTGGGTTCGCGGCGTGCGGACATTCAGGACGGTGATTGTCTCTGAGACGGGTTGCTGTTTTTTTACCCAGCCTGGAATTGACTGTTGCGGGATATCGGTGCTGTCACCCGCTTCACTGGTTTCCAGCACCAGATCAGTCAAGGCGGTGTGACTGCACATCAGGATTGTCTGTTGGGCTTTTTCCGCCTCGGTCAGGACATAATCGTGTTGTCGGACTTTCTTTACTTCACCTGACAAGAGGCGAGCCTTGCACTTGCCGCAATTACCGTTACTGCAGCCGTAGTTCAGTGCAAATCCGGCGCTGAGTCCGGATTCAAGCAGGGTGTTATTCCCTTCCACCAGGAACTCATGACCGCTGGGATTGAGATGGACCTGTGCCGCCATCACCCGCAGCACCATGTCTCGGGCCAGCAGACGACGCTGTTCTTCTGTTACAGAGTGGGGTTGGACGAGTTGTTGTTTTAGCCAGGTTTGCAACTGCTCGACCAGAGGCAGGGCATTGGCGCCGTTTTCCTGCGCCATCCCATTCAGTTTGGAACGCAATTTTTCCATCAGAATATTATGGTTACTTATTTCCAGTCTGGCCTGGGCAAGTTCATCGCTTAACAGACTGACCCGGGCGGCCAGGGTTTCCCTGTCCGGTGTGGCGGAGGGGCGGTTCCGGGCTTTGAAACGGGCACGCTCAATGATCTCTTCGACCTTTTCCAGCATGGAATTATCTTCCAGCTCTATCTTTGGATAGAGCCGGGACAGCTCATCCAGGTCTATCTTGCCCTCGAAACTGGTCAGTCCCCCATCCTGAATCTGTTTTTGCAGTGCCCCGCGTGACTGACCGACCAGCCGCGCAGCACGGGAAAGTGACAACAGTTTCACCTGGCTCCCCCCTTCAGGGGGAGGACGCCATGCCCGACGGGGGCAGATTGACCGCAGGCAAAAGGGGCAGGGCCGCACTCAAGTTTGCCGTGCAGAAATCCGATAATAAAACTACAATGATTTTGGATATTCAGATTTAAACGCATAGGATAAATTTAGTCGATTTAAAGGATAATTGTGACGTTGGTGTGAATTTGAATATAGTATGGAAAATGTGTCGTTTTGAAATATTCTGTTTATACCGGCGCTGACAATAAGAACACGATGAAAAGACGAGTATTTTTAAAAACACTCCCGGCAGGGTTGTTAACCACCGCAGCACTTTCTTCCTGGCATATCCTGGGAGCAGAAGAAACAACAACAAGCACCGCCCCTGCCGGTACCGAGAAAAGCATGCTGGGCCTGGATCAGCATATAAAGGACAGCCTGCAGAAAATACGCGATTTTGACAAGACCTATGCCGATGACATTTTTCTGGATGCTGCACAATTGTCATTACTGGAATCGACAGCAGAGCGTTTAATCCGTGTGCAACGTCTGGTCGGCTATGCGAACTTCAGCCTGCTGGGGCTGGATGAAGCGATCAAATATGCCAGGCATTATTCCCGGGTTGGCCAATTCACCAAACAGGAACTGGCGTTTATCGAATCGATCTTTTTTGAGGATGCCACGCGCTACGGTTTCCTCGGTAACAAGGTGATTACTGAATTGACCGCCCGCATCCCGGATCGTGATACCATCAAGATGACCGGTACCGGCCATTACATCTTCAAGGGGGAACCGTTGAAAATGTACAACAAGATCAGGCAAGACGTTGGCCCCAGTATAGTGCTGACCTCGGGGATCCGCAGTGTGGTCAAGCAGATCCATCTGTTCCTGGCCAAGGCGATCACCACCAACGGTAATCTTTCCCAGGCATCCCGATCCCTGGCCCCGCCAGGCCATTCCTATCACGGTGTCGGTGATTTTGACGTGGGCAAGGTGGGTTTTGGCGCCAGTAATTTTACGGAGGCATTTGCCGCCACCGATGAATACAAGCGGTTATCCGATCTGGGTTACATCATGATCCGGTATACTGAATCCAATCCTTTTGGCGTGCGTTTTGAACCCTGGCATATCAAGGTGGTGTAAAGGATGACAAGTTTAAGAACCGGACTGGTATTACTCTTATTATTGTTTAATCAGGTCGTCCTTGCCGGCAAGGCAAACCTGCTGGACTTCAGCCTGCACAAACTGGAATCGGGCACCGACGGGCCGACCTTGCTGGTGATTGGCGGCATACAAGGCGATGAGCCGGGTGGCTTCACGGCAGCATCCTTGCTGGTGACCGACTATCGGATCACCCACGGTAATGTCTGGGTTGTACCCAACCTGAATTTCCTCAGCATCATCAAGCGGTCGCGTGGTGTTTATGGCGATATGAATCGCAAATTCCTAACTTTGCCCAAGGCCGATCCGGAATATGCTGCCGTGGAGAAAATCAAGTCCATCATCCTGAATGAAAAGGTCGATATTATTCTCAACCTGCATGACGGCAGTGGATTCTATAACCCGAAATACATTGATCGACTGCATAATCCGAAACGCTGGGGGCAGAGTATCATCATCGATCAGGCAGACATCGAGACACAGCGTTTTGGCAAGCTGGCGGAGATCGCTGAGCGGGTCAGCAAGATAATCAATGGCAATATTGATAATGATAAAATCCATTTCTACGTGAAAAACACCAATACCAGCCAGGGTGATGTGGAAATGGAAAAGACGCTGACCTACTTTGCCATTCGCAATGGCAAATCCGCCTTCGGGGTTGAGGCAAGCAAAAATTTTCTGACTCATCAACGTGCCTTGTATCACTTGCTGGCGGTGGAAGCCATGATGCAGGAACTGGGGATTAAATATGAGCGTGAATTGCCCCTGACCAAACAGGCACTGAAAAACAGGATAGACAGTAATGTTAAGCTTGCCTTGTTTGACAAAAAGATCATCCTGGATGTGGCCAATGCCAGAAATCGGCTGAGTTACATTCCCATGAAAAAAGACGGGCAGGTTCACTATACCGCCAGTAATCCCCTGATTGCTGTTATCGGAGACAAGAAAAGCTACAAGGTCCGTTATGGCAATCGTTCAGTTACCCAATTACAACCACAGTATTTTGAATTTGATGACAGTCTGAAATCGGTCACCCTGTGGGTGGATGGTGAACAGAAGGAGGTTGAATTTGGTGATGTTATTGATGTGAAACAGCATTTCAAGGTTGCAGCACCGGAAGAGTATCGTGTCAATGTGATCGGTTTCAGCAAACGCGGTATAAAAGATGAAAGCGGCATCCTGGTGACCCGCAAGGATATTCAGAACCGCTATTCAGTCGATCGGCAATCACGCAAGTATCGGGTTGAAATTTATAACGGCAAAAAGTATTGTGGCATGGTGCTGGTAAATTTTGTCAGTGAGACGGCCGGAGAACTGTCAACAGAACAATCCTCGGGTTAACAAATCTGCCGGGCAGAAATCAGCCGGCAGTTCCATTGGCTGCACCTGATTCATTGCTATATGCACAAGCAGTGTTATCTGCACAGGGATTATTCATGCAAAATCGGGTACTGCCCATTGTTATCGTGCTGTGTTTTGCGGCACTGATGTTTGTGCTTAAGCTAATCGTCCCTGCTGCCCCCTTTGCGTTTGAATTACCGATGTTTATTCCTCTGGTGGTGTTTTGCGGCGGCATACTTGTTGTGTTGCTTGGCGGTATACAATTCAGGCAGGCCGGAACGACAGTCAATCCTCTCAAACCGGAACAGACCAGCGAACTTGTCAGTACCGGCTTGTATTCTTATTCACGCAATCCAATGTATGTGGGATTTTTGTTGTTCCTGATCGCCTGGGGTTTGTATCTGGGCAGTGGTCCGGGGTTGTTGTTATTGCCACTGTTTGTTCGTTTGCTGACACAGGTACAGATCATCCCGGAAGAAAAGATGCTGGAGAAAAAATTTGGTGACCGCTATACGGCATATAGCAAACGCGTACGGCGCTGGATCTGAATGTTGTGTTGTTTTTAGGCAAACTTCCATAATATACTGACTGCTGCATATTCAGGCGAAACTCGCGGTTATCCATGTCAGGCACATATAAAACCTTCAAATACATGCTCGATTTTGCATGCCTCGGTGGGAAATGTGAAGATACCTGCTGCAAGGGTTGGGATATCCGCATCGACAAGTTTCATTACCAGCTGATGCAGGAGAAAGTGGCGGCAACCGGTGCAGAAGCAGCGGCGGAATTTGCCCGCCATGTACAGCTTAATGATGGCGAATCCGCCGGCGATCAAAACTATGCCCACATTAACCTGAGGGCTGACGGGTTTTGTCCTTTTCTGGACCAGGACAGTTGGTGCTCCCTGCATAAAAATTATGGTGAGGCGCCGCTGAGTAATATCTGCGCATACTATCCGCGTGTACTTTCGCAATGTGGAAATACAGTAGAGCTTTCCGGCGCCATGTCCTGTCCGGAAATGGTTCGCAAATGTTTGTTTGGGGCAGGGCATGATGAACTGGTGGATTTTGACCCCGCCATTCTGCCTCGACCGGACGATTATCCATTGACCAGAGAGTTGAGTCTGCCAGCCGATGATGATTATTACGACCATTTTGTTGCAGTGAGAAATATCCTCATGCAACTGGCGACACTTGAAGGTTTCTCATTCGAATCAAGACTCTATTTTATGGCCACCTTCGCCAACCGGATTGGAAAGTTTTATCATCACGATTGTCAGTTGCCGGATCCCAAACGCCTGACCGCAGAGTTGAAACAGGCTTTAAATGCATCTGGTCTGGAAAAACTGGATGACTTTGTTATCAAATACAGTCCGGCTGAACCGATAGCCGTGATTGTGGTGCAGTCTGTTTTACAGTTACGCATGCAACAGTTTCCGCATGAATACACCAGCCGGCTGGCGACGGAAATTTTTCAATCCTATGCAGAACATTTTCCCGATGCATCACCCGATGTCCTGATTCAGGCATTACCGCCGGAGCCGTTATGGGCCTTATATCGATCGCGCAAGGAGACCATAGACCGGTGCTTTTCGCTGGAACTGGAAGAATACTTGTCGCGGTTTTTGGTGAATTGCCTCTATCGAGAATGGTTTATTACCATGCCCGATCTCTTTACATACCTGCAGATGCTGGTTATTCGACTCGCAGTATTGCGTTTTTTGTTGTACAGCCATACCGGTATTAATCAGCTGGCAGAGCAACTGGCGGCGAAGAACAGTAAACCGACCGACAAGGAGTTGGGGGAGTTGCGCGACATTGTTGTCAAGGTGGTATACAACTACTCGCGGTCCATTGATCATAATCTGCCGTTTCTGCGTGTGGTCTATGACGCCATGAATGAACAGCAGATGATGACCTTTGACTATGCCATGCCATTTATCAGGTTCTGATCTCACCGGCTGTCATTGTTATTAACCATACGCTTGACCCGGGATTCATTGCCCGGCACACATAATACCGGTAGACTGCACGACCTTTTTATCTGAATGTGGATTGACTGTGACGATAGTGCCGCTAAATGAGATGCCTCATGAGGAGCAGATCGCCCTGACCCGGGCTGTGATGGCTATTCTGGACAGCTGGGGACTTTCCTCTGTGCAACAGATCGCCGTATTGAACCTGCCGCAGGGCACACCATTGCGCGCCATGCGCCGTTATCGGGAGAACACCCCTTTTCCGGACAGCCCGGCTGTGCTGGAGCGGCTGGATCACATCATCGGCATTGCTGATGCCCTGCGCACCACTTATCCGCATAATCCGGCGATGGGTGTTTTATGGTTACAGCAGCTAAATCGTCGTTTTCAGGAACGGCCGCCGCTGGCGATAATTGTCGAAAACGGGTTGCAGGGGTTGTTACAGGTACGAATGCATCTTGATTGTTCGTATGACTGGCACCTGGATTCAAACTAGACGGCTGTTTTGCCGGCTTTATCAGGCGCGGGCTTTGCGCGTACGCCCTTCAAATTTAACGATCTCCTGCACGATATCCGTATAGGGAAACGTCTCGATACCGCCGTATTTTTCAATCGCGTGGTTCAACAGTGATTGTATGTCCTGAATCATCCCGTCAGCATTTGGTGTATGTTCGAGCAGTTTTTGCAGACCCAACAGGCCGCCGATCTGCACCTTGATCTCTTTGCCGTGCGGCAAGGGGCCGTCGATTTTGGTAATTTTCATGGCAAATATCGCCTTGCTGCGCATGATCTGCAACAGGCCGGCACAACGTTTCTGCGCCGGTTCCACCGTGCAGCGTACGCCTTCACGATCCGCCAGATTAAAGCGCTGCGCCAGGGCGCATTGGCAACGACGCGAGTTGATCGATTTCTCGAACAAACACTGTGTCGGGTTGATGTTGCGATAGGTATCGCGGTATTCGTTTTCTTCCATTTGGGGAGGGGTTACGGTTTGCCGCGCTTACTTTTCCCACTCGCGCATAATGGGGGCTTCCCGGTGCTCCATCAGTTGTTCTTCCGCTGCGAGGGCATTGGGGGCAAAGATGACCTTGTAGGTTGCGGTATCATTCGCAGCCTGTGTGGCCCGAATTTCACGCACCCGATCTTTGGCTGTTTTGTATTCGTTGTGCTCCTCGATCTTCTCCAGGTGCTTGATCAGTGCGGTAGGACCGGCATTCATTTTGTAGATAAAATAGGGCATGGTGACAGCGGCTCCAGAAGGTATTCGAAATCTTGCGCTATTATATCAGGCGTTGGCGAAAATAGGGTACCGGCAGGCAAATCAGCTGCCTGGAGGTCGGAAAATCCCCCATGATTTGCCGAGTTATCACCGAATAGAAGCAGTCAGATGAGCAAACAAAAACAGTTGTTGTCGATTATTGAGCTGGGCGGATATCCCGATTTCAGCGCGGTTTATGCCGATGCAGGCTATGAAACGGTAACGGTGACGTCGGTGCGCAAGGCGATTCAGCAACTGAAAAAATCACCACCGCAGGCGATTGTTGCCGAGTTTAATTTCCAGTCCGATTTTCGTGATCGAACCAGCAGTCTGGAATCGTTGCTGGCCGTGGTTGAACGGTTGCCGGGGACACGGGTGATTGTGCTTTATGAACAGGAATTTGAGCACCAGTTTCGGCGTTTGTGTGAGAGCTATCCGATTCATGCCGCCGTCCCTTTCCCCATTGATACGGAGCAGCTCAAGGCCGCTCTGGCATGAACCCGGCAGGTTAGTGAATGGACAGGGAGGCCAGTTGTTCAATACTTTCCTGCGCGATCTCCCTGACCTCCGTATCGCTGTCATTCTGTAGTTGGGTCAGGGCGGAAATGGCGGACGGGTCGTGCAGAAAGCCCAGAAAATGGGCGGCATCACCCCGCACCCGGGCCTGCGGATGTTCAAGTAATCGAACGAGTTCCGGTAACAGGGGATGTAACAGCGGTTGTCCGGCAAAGTCCTCCATGATGGCGCCGATGCCAAGCCGGACATTGATATTCAGCGCGGTATCGGTAATCAGCGGGATCAGGCTGTGTATCGCAGCAGGCTGCGCCTGCAACATCTGCGTGACGGTCACCAACTGACCTTCTGTCAGCATGGTGACCATGTAATCGGCCACCCCGGTTGGCGAATTGACCTTGTCATACCACTGTTTGATCTCATGCCGGGTATGGGCTCCGGTCAGAATAAAGGGGCCAATCTTCAACCAGGGGACCGAGCGGATCCGGTGTTGTTCGGCAAAGTCTGTTTCAACGGCGATATTGATAACATGCATAGAGCCGATATCTCCCTGTTTCACCATCTCAGACAGTGCCTGCATGACATTGGGGCAGTGAGGGCAACCCGGCGCGATAGCGAGGGTGATATTGGATGTGTCGTCGTGCATGGGACAAGGCCGGTTGGGTTAAAAAAGGAGGTGTTGCATGATAACGGAACAGGTCTCGGGATTAAACCGGCTTATTCTCCGGTTAGAAAACAAATACCGATACCTTCCGCTGTTTCACGGACTATCCTGCCCTTAACGACCGGCGCCTCACCCATGCCCAGTTGTTGGCCGATTTTCAGCTCGACGATACTGCCGACAGGCGGCAGATCGTGTTCCCCCTTTTCCAGGAAGACACCTGAAGTGCTCAGGTCGCGCGTGCAGAGCTTGATGGTATCGCCGGACTCCAGTTTCATTTCAATGGGCAGGCAGATATCAAGTCGGTTGTCCGAGCGTCTGTTGGGGATTTTGGCGCCACTCACACGTCAATTCCATCTTAAAAAATCACTATTAACTGTAGTATCCGGCATGATCCACCGCAAGCCTGGATGACTGTTTGCAAGTTGCGGCAGCTGAATGCATTTTGAAGGGGAATGATCGCCGGTGACGATTATGCGCTGTATTTGATGTTGTCCGTGCCGGTGTTTTGCTTGCACCAGTCCAGCAGTTCATCGGCGGGCAGGGGTTTGCAACAATAGTTACCCTGCACCACGTCACAATTCAATTCCTTCAGACGTTGCCACGTTTGTCGGTTTTCGACACCTTCAGCAACAACCTTGAGACCAAGATTGTGAGCCAGATCAATAATTGAATGAACAATACTGTCATCACTCTCATTGTTTATCATATCAACGACAAACGACTTGTCCACCTTTAGTTCATTGACCGGCATCTGTTTCAGGTAAGAGAAAGAGGAAAAGCCGGTGCCGAAATCATCAATACTGATGGAAACACCTGCGTCACTGATTCGCTGTAATGACCGGATGGCATGTTCGGGATCAAACATCATGGCGCTTTCGGTCAGTTCAAAGGAGAGTACTTGTTTCTGGAATGAGCCCGGACTCAGAGTGTCCAGAAATTCTGCGATTGTCTGGTCACTTTGCAGGCTGTAGGCAGATAAGTTAATGGCGATGTGGATGGCATAACCCTGTTCTCGCCATTGCTTGTGCTGCTGCAGGGCCTCTTTAATAATCCACTGGGTGAGAGTATTAATATAGCCGGTCTGTTCCGCCGTGCGGATGGCTTCCTCAGCTGAAACAGGGCCCAGGGTGGGATGAGTCCAGCGGAACAAGGCTTCAACGCCGCACAGTTTACCTGTTTTTATATTGACCTTGGGTTGATAGACTAACTTGACCGCCTCAGTCCCCGGCGCGCCTCTCAAATCCGAACCCAGTGATAACTGATCGATACTGTGCGGGTCGCGCTTCGCATCGTAGATGGCAAAACCGAGTTTGTTGCGTTTGGCGTTATACATGGCCACGTCGGCGTATTTGATCAGATCCTGGACATTATCTGAATGATGCGGGCAAGAGGCGATACCTATACTTGCCCCAATGAACAGCCCCATGTCTTCGATGAGAAACTCCTGATCCAGAATCTTGAGAATTTTTTGCGCCACCTCGGCGGCCTGTTGCTCATCATCATCCGGTAACAGGATGGCAAATTCATCTCCTCCCAGACGTGTGACCGTATCAATCTGGCGCAAAGATGCCGTGAGGCGTATGCCCACCTCCTTGAGCAGGTGGTCACCCACCTGATGCCCCAGCGTGTCGTTGACTTCCTTAAATCTGTCCAGATCAATGATCAACAACGAGACTGATGTATGGTGCCGTTTGGCATGCTGGATTGCCTGATTGAGACGGTCAAGCAGCAGTGTGCGATTGGCCAGCCCGGTCAGGTTGTCGTGCAGGGCCTGATGTTCCAGCGCCCTCTGCCGGCTGTGGATCTGCTTGCGCATTTCCGCAAAGGCCTCCATCAGGTGTTGGGTCTCAAGGTTGGTTACCTCGGGCAAAGGATAACCGGTTTCATTGTGTGCTTCGGCCTTGAGTGCATTGGTCAGGATCGACAACGGCCGCAAGACAGATTTATCCAGCACGATATAGCTGGCGATAATAAACAGAATGGCAAGCGCAGCCAGCAACCAGAAGGTATCGTTCTGCGAACGGGCCAGTCGGGATAACAGTTGCACATCCTGTTCAGCGGAGGTTTCTGCGGCGATATCCAGTGCCTGAAGTTTGTTCCATATCTGTTCCAGCAAGGGTTTGACCTGCTCGCGGATTAATACCGCATCGGTACGCCAGGCATCGGACTCATGAATACGTTTGACCTTCTTGAATGATTCATACCACTCTCCGGTTGCACCGAGCATGGTTTGCAGGGACGTACTGCTTTGCAAGTCGAGATAGTCCTTATTCTGCTCCAGAATTTGTAACTGGATATGCAAGGCTTCGCGTTGTAATTCGATATCTTTAATCTGCGAGAAGAAGACATTATTGTCGAATGTGCCCAGCCTGTTGGCCAGATACATGCGGAAATTGGATGTCATCTGTGTCCAGTGATGCCGAGCTTGCACAAAAGCGGTATATATCGCCTTGTCCCGTTGTTTCGATTCAGTGATGTTCGAAAGCTCGTTGATCGCCAGACTGGCGGCGGTGTTGAACTCGGTGTTGTATTGCAACATATCACCCCTGGCCAGGGCCAGTGATGGATATTGTTTCACCGCATCCATACGAACGGAAATCAGTTGGCTGACCGATTTGTCGAGCTGGTCCAACAGTTGTAAAAGCGTAATGATATCCCGTTTATTCAGTGACGGCAGATCGGCGATGGAATGTTGCAGACCTTGTGTATTGTCAATTGCCTCCTGAATGGCAAAATGAATTCTGTCCTGACTCTGATCATTGATCGGATTGGATAAAAATAACTCCAGATTGACATAGGAGTGCCAGATATTATTGCGGATATGGCGGATCTGTTGCAGGAGTTGTTGACGATCCTGAATGCTGTTGGCGGTGGTGTGCCGTGCGACGCTGATAGAAAAATAGGCGACTGTTGCCGCCAGCATGACAATGCTGCCGAACAGGATCGCGATGACGGCATAGCGGACGCGCAAGCTGTGTGTCAGATTTTTTAGTGGCGTAAGTGACATATCCCTGCCTGTTATAGGGCACAACTATACCATTATTGGTTATTTCTCGGGGTAGTCCAATGTGTACAGCGAAAATGAGCGGCTTAATGGCGCAAAAAAGTTGCGGAATTACGCCGCTTTTAGCCGGTCAGGCGGCACTGCCGAACCAGAATCCCTGTTCCTTGCTGAGAAATTCCTCAACTGAAATGTAGTGAGAGCCGTCACAGGAGAAAGTCAGCCCCACCATGCCGTTCATGATGTTCAGGGAGCCGGAGCGCAAATAAATCGTTTCATCGCCCAGGCGGAGAGACTTCATGTGCTCCAATACCAGCAGGATCTGCTCCGGTGAAACAACCGCCTGTTCAGGATAGTTGCGCAGGGGGTAGGCGAGGCAGATTTCCGGGTTGATGATATCGTCAACATGATGGATTCGATAGTGGTAGGGGTCATCAAACAGCCACAGGCTGCAGCGGCCGCTGTAATAGTGGATTTTGCAGTGGAAGACACCGTGGCTGGACATCAGGTTATCCAGCAGGATATTGACCTCATTGAGGTGCTGGTCCATCAGGCTGGGTACCCGCTCCTGCATGAACAGGGTACTGCGTACCGCCGGATCTCCCTTGAATTGTTGCCATTTATTGCTGGGGACGGCGGTGAGGTTATCACCGGGCAGGTCGGTGACATTAAAATCGGCCACCAAAAAGCCGGACAGGACCTCCTTGCTGCTGATCGCATAAATGGCGCTGATACAGGATTTCAGGCTGCGATTACTCAGGTAGACCTTGGAAAGCATCATGCCCTTATACGGCAGGCCGGCATTGAAATAGGGACGCTGGGACAGGTCCTGACCGCGTCGGCCGGCATCAATATTTTCACCAATATTGGAGGAAATCTGCCGGCCATTGAGGTCCAGCACATAAAGCAGGTGACAACCGGGCACACTTTTTCCCGCCTCGATCAACACCTGATCCATTCGGTCAGCATCCGGCCAGGCGGGGCTGAGTGCCTGGGCAATTTGCGCCAGCGGTTTTTCAATGGAGCCTGCCAGCGCCGCCTTTTTCGCTGAAATAACTTTTTGCAGGGAAGACGACATGCCTGGTTAGTCTTTTTGATCCGGCTTGAGGCTGCTGAGTGGGACGACAACACTGCCGGCAGGCTCGTCGATAAAGCGTGGACGTTGATCCATGCTGCGTCCATTTGCTTCAGCCAACTCGCGCTCCCGGGCCGTGATTAATGCCAGACAGTCTCGAATGCCCAGGATGGTATTATCTGACAAGGGATGTCTCAGTCCGGGGCGGGTAAAGGTATCTTTAGCCACATCGGTCAAAACGCGCTTCATCATGCGCAGAATTTTTTCTTCCTGGTTCAATTCCTGTTCACTCATGGGGTAGGACCTGTCTGGATTCAAGGAGAGGATATTGTAAACCATAAATTCGGGGATGTGAGTCTGTGGCGGAATAGAGTTGCGGATAATTCACAATTTTCCGGATGCCCGCGTGGATTGCGTGGTTAAGGGCCGATGCGTTTAATGTGAGGAGATCGTGCCAGGCAGAGTACGCAACAGTGCGACGGAATCCTCATCGATCTGCACCTGATTTCGGCCCTTTTCCTTGGCCTTGTAGAGCGCACGATCTGCACGAGACAGTATATGAGTCAAGGTGTCACCTTCCAGACTTAACGGCGTATCAAAACTGACACCACAGGAGATGGTGAAATGAATGAGTTGCTGATTATGTGATGCCGGGGTGGACTCGATTGATTGACGCAGTTTTTCTGCATAGTTTTGCATGCCGCTGATTTCATCGGCAATGGCCAGAATCAGGAACTCTTCCCCGCCGATACGGAACAGATAATCATTGGCGCGCGAGTGTTTTTTTAACTCATCGGAAAAATGCGCCAGACACAGATCACCGGCCACATGGCCGTGGGTATCGTTGATACGTTTAAAGTGATCAATATCGATCAGGATAGCGGCAAGATGGCTGTTATCACGTTTTGCCTGTGCTATCAGTTTGGGGAAAATAACCTGCAGATAGCGCCGGTTATACAAACCGGTGAGCATATCTGTAATGGCGGATTTTTCCAGCGCAGCGTGGACCTGCTCGATCTCGCGTTGTTGCTCCGCCAGGGCCTTGACCATATCGGCAAACTGGTTTGCCAGCGCGGCGATTTCACCATGGGCATAGGTGATTTCCTGTTGGGGTAATTTGCCGGCGGCGATTTCGCGTGTCATGTTCATCAATTGAGTCAATGGTTTGGTGAAATTGCGAATTAATAACAGACCAAACAGACTGATTGCCGCAATGCCTGTTATGACAAGTACAAGGATGGTTCTCTGATGTTGATTTAACCGGGCATTGATATCGGTATCTTTCAGTGCAAACCACAGGCGAGGCATATCAGTTGTCGTATTCGGCAAGACCAACTGGTAGGTATGATAGGAATCAGTGGAACTGATCAGTTTTGTGGTGGTGATATCCATTTTTGTATTCAGCAAACTGGATGAACAACTGGCGACGATACGGCCATCCTTTTCATAAAATGACATGACACCGGTGTCTTTATGTTGGGTTTCCAGCCACTGCTTGCCAAGACGTCGTGTCACAATTACCTTGCCCAGCGATGAGTCACGGTAGGATATCGGCGCCATGGAAACCAGTTCAAGCCCGTCATCAGCTTCAATATAAACTGTCTGTGGTGCATCAGCGCGCAGCAGGTGCGTGATTTTTTGCAAGAACACCTTGTCCTGTTTGCCGACCAGCAGAGTACCGTTGTCGGCAATGATCATTTTACGGTCGGTCGGGATCCAGGCGAAATGTCGCTGAAAAAGCTCCTGCAAGGGCTGTTTTTCACTGCCAATTGCTGTTACCACAAACATATATTCCTGCAGGCGCAAATCATCCCGAACAATTTCGGTGTAACCCTGCAGAGCAAGATGCATGTCCTTGATGCGGGTATGTGAGATGTCGGCGATCCTGCGGATGTGCTCATCAACCTCCGTGCGTATGAGCTTGTGTACATAGTGATAGGAATAGACAGTTATCGTGATCAGAAACAGAATCAGCAAACTACTGTAAACAACGAGTCGAACCCGATAACTGAGGAAGAATGACGGCATGGTTAATGACATTAATTCAATGGCAACAATTCAAATTGGCGGGCCAGTTGCCGGAATGCCGGTCCGGTTTGGGTTTCACGGATAATCCTGACGACATCCGGATTGGGGTTGGTGGTGGTGACAGCTGAGAGTTTGCGATAAAAAGGATAGTGCCCTTGCTTGATGTTGTCAGCGGTAGGTTTGATACCATCAACTGTAATGGATTTGGTTTTGTCACCTGCCTCGAATATCCAGGTTGAACCGATATGACCGATGGCGCCGGGAAAGTCATTCACTCGCTGACTCATTTCATCAGCGCTTTTGACATTGATACGATCTGCGCGGAATCGGTCTGCCTCAGGCAGGATGCGTTTCCAGTGTCCGGGGCGCTTTTTACAGTGCAGGCGGGTGACCACCACGATAGGTTGATTTTTTCCGCCGACATTTTTCCAATTGGTAATCTTGCCGCTGAAAATATCTCGCACCTGTTGTTTGCTAAGGTCCTGCACCGGATTGCTTTTATTGAGCAGGATAAGCACGGGTTCGTGCGCAATGGGATAAACAATCAGGTTATTTTTCTTTATCTCCTCATCGCTTAATGCACAACAGACAAATCCAAAGGTATCGCGTTTGTCATTACTCAGTTTTGCGGTTTTGATTCCGGCATTACAGCCCTGGCCAAGCATGGAGTTCTTGCCATACAGGCTGATCTTCCGGCCCGACATCTGCTCCAGTTCCGGTTTCAGTTTATTGAAAATAATCCAGGAGAAATGAGCACCGGCACCAACAATATCATCGCCTTCCTGTAACGGAGATGCGGCGCAGGCAGGCAGGCCAAACAAGAAACAGAAGACGCCCAGAATTTGCAGCGCCAACAGCCTGTGGAACGGATTGTGTGAGGTGGAATTCATCAACTGTCCTTGTGGTCTTGTGTTTAACCTGTTTGTTTTGGGTATTCGCATCTGCTTCATAATAACGGCATTAATTTAATGGACTTTAATCTGATTTTGACTCATTCTAAAGCTTAGTACATTTTTTTCGGATTAAAGATTAACTTGTTGAATTCATGATTGATTTCATAAAAAAACTGGAATCGACAGCAGATACCTTTAGTCACCAATCGCACACAGGCATAATGCCGACAACAGAACCGGAAAGATGCCCATGAGCAGTTTATTTCTATGTCCCGACAAACCAGACTGGTTACCTGAAAATGACAGGATCCTGGTCGATGCATTGCAATCACTCGGCCTGCTTGGTCAAGGCCTGTCACTGCCGACAGGGGCCGGTTATTTACCGGGTGAACGATTTTTCCAGTTCGTCAGTTTTATGGGCTGCGCACCGGGTTTGAAGCTGGAACCCGCTTCGTCCGACGATGAGAAATTCTGTCACCTCCGTGTGCATTACTATCCTGAACCGGTGTTTCTTTATCTGCGCGGCGAGCGACAGGCTCGTTGTCCGGTTTGCCGTAAACCGGGAATCTGTGCAAGCGAATATGCCGCACAAGGAGGAGTGGTTGACACATGCCCGGTGTGTCAGGCAAACATTGCTCCCGGGCGGCTCGACTGGCGCAAGGAAGCGGGGCAGGCCGGCTGTCTGTTGGAAATCAGAGAGGTCTACCCCCATGAGGGCGTACCTACCGATCACCTGTTACAACAATTACAGTCTGTCACTTCACAAACATGGATCTATTTCTACGCTTGAGTCTGCCGTCGATGCGGCAAGCAGAAAAATTTCTTTTCGCCGCTTGACAGATGGGTGTCTCGAACGCACACTCAAATGTATGCAAACCTTTACCCGAAAAAATGTCATTATGATTTGTCAGCGACTGCTTTGTGTGCGTTGGCATACATCCATGTGGCCGGGAAAGATGAAAATGTAGAACACTGATACAACAGGATACTGTTTTTTTCAAAGGCCACAGAATTCACCCTCTGTGGCCTTTTCTTTTGGACCAACGAAAAAGGAAGCAACACAAATGTCAGTACCTATCGCGTTTATAGCCGTGATTTTGATCTGGTCAACCACTCCCCTTGGGATCAAGTGGAGTGGTGAAGGCGTCAGTTTTATGTTTGCCGTCACCACTCGGATGATCATCGGGACGATTGGCTGTTTGATGCTGGTCTGGCTGACGCGAGGCAAAATGCTCTGGCATAAACGCGCTGTGCAGAGTTATCTGGCGGCCGGGTTGGGTATCTATGGCGCCATGAGTTTTGTCTACTGGGGAGCGCAGTTTATCCCTTCCGGATTGATTTCGGTTATCTTTGGTTTAACCCCCCTGATCACCGGCTTGATGGCGGCTCTGTGGCTGAATGAGTCGTCACTGACAGCAATGAAATTGCTGGGCATGGCCTCGGCATTTTCGGGATTGTTCATGATCTTCGGCGGCAACGGTGTAAATGTCGATATGGATACCCTGTTGGGGATGCTGGCCCTGTTGCTGGCGGTGATCATTCATTCCCTGAGTACGGTCTGGGTGAAAAAAATCAGTGCCGGTTTACCGGTGATCAGCATGACCGGCGGCAGTATGCTGGTCGCATTGCCGCTTTATCTGATTACCTGGTATTTCGTGGATGGTGGTTTGCCCCAGACAGTACCGATCAGGTCGATGCTGTCGATCCTCTACCTGGGCGTGTTTGGATCCGTGTTGGGTTTTATTTTGTTTTTCTATGTCCTGCAACGTGTCGAGGCCGGCAGGGTCGGTTTGATTCCGTTGATTACGCCGGTCTCCGCCCTGTTTTTGGGATTAACCCTGAATAATGAGACGATCCCGACAGTGGTATGGAGCGGCACCGGTTTTATTCTGACCGGCATGGCGCTTTATCAATGGGGTGATCGATTGTTTGGTTTGGGTAATCGGGCAACGGTCCCTGACGAAACCTGATCAGGAGGCCTGGCGGGTGTAGCGCTGTCGGATATAGTCCTCAACAATTTGTTGAAACTCGGCAGCGATATGCTCGCCCTTGAGGGTAACGGTCTTTTCGCCATCCACATAGACCGGCGCCACAGGACGTTCCCCGGTGCCGGGCAGACTGATGCCGATATCGGCATGTTTGCTCTCACCGGGGCCGTTGACCACACAGCCCATCACGGCGACCTTGAGATTTTCCACGCCGGGATAGCGGCTGCGCCAGAGCGGCATGTTATCGCGCAGGTAGGCCTGGATGTCTTTGGCCAGTTGCTGGAAGTAGGTGCTGGATGTGCGGCCGCAACCGGGACAGGCAATGACCTGGGGGGTGAATGCCCGCAACCCCATGGTCTGGAGGATTTCCTGGGCCACCACCACCTCACGACGGCGTTCGCCGCCCGGCTCCGGAGTAAGGGAGATGCGGATGGTGTCACCAATACCCTGCTGCAGCAGCACGGCGAGGGCGGCGGTAGAGGCGACGATGCCCTTGGAACCCATTCCGGCCTCAGTCAGACCCAGGTGCAGGGGATAGTCGCAACGGGCGGCCAGATCCTGATAAACCGCAATCAGATCCTGGACCCCGCTCATTTTGCAGGAGAGGATGATCCGATCATGGGGCATGCCCAATTGCTCGGCCATGGCGGCACTTTCCAGCGCCGAAGTGATGACCGCTTCATGCATAATCGCTGTCGGGTCCTTGGGTTCGGTGCGTTTTGCGTTGTCATCCATGACCCGTGCCAGCAGCGCCTGATCCAGGCTGCCCCAGTTGACGCCGATACGAACCGGCTTGGCATATTCATTGGCGATCTCAATCATCCGGGCAAACTGCTCGTCACGCTTTTTGCCCTTGCCCACATTACCGGGATTGATACGGTACTTGGCCAGAGCCCGGGCGCATTCCGGGTAGTCGCTTAACAGTTTATGCCCATTGAAATGGAAATCACCGATTAAAGGTGTGGCAAAGCCCTGCTGGTCCAGTTGTGCACGGATCGCCGGTACGGCTGCCGCGGCTTCGGCACTGTTGACCGTGATGCGCACCAGTTCGGAACCGGCACGGGCCAGATCGATGACCTGTTGTACGGTTGCCGCAACATCGGCGGTATCGGTATTGGTCATGGATTGCACGGCGACCGGGGCGCTGCCGCCGATGCTGACCGGGCCAACCCGGACCGGGGTGGTGGGGTGCCTGTTAATCTGGTTCATCTGTTATCCGGACAACTGGTGTAAGGGCTCGAATTGTACCATTTACCGGCAGCATCACCAGCCTGCCGGAAAAAAAGCCGTCGAGAAAGAAAAAAACCGGACAGCACATGAAACCCGCCTGATATCATGCGTATAATCAGCGTCTTTAGCCGGACAAAATCCAAATCATCAGCGTAGAGAGAGTCAAATCCATGAGTCAGCCAGAGAAAGCGAAAACAATGGCCGAACAAGCCGACCGTCATATCCTTTATCAGGAAGCCGTGCAGGATCCGGAAACCGAAGTGGAAAACTTCACCAAATTCTATATGGATATACGCGGTAAAAAGCCACTCAGCATGAAGGAAGACTTTTGCGGTACCGGCTATCTCGCCACGGAATGGGCCAAGAGCGATCCAAAACGGTCGGCCTGGGGGGTGGATTATGATCGGGAAACCGTCGAGTGGGGCTTAAAGCACAATGTTGAACCGGCCGGCAGTGATGTAGCTGAGCGTGTCAAGTTGATCGTGGACGACGTACGTAATGTGACTGAACCCAAGGTGGATATCACCTGCGGTTTGAACTTCAGTTATTGTATCTTTGAAACCCGTGATGAGTTGCGGGAATACTTTGCAAAGGCGCGGGAAGGATTGAAAGATGACGGTATGCTGATCCTGGATATGTTCGGCGGTACCGAGTGTTACGACGAACTGGAAGAAGAGACCGAACTGGAAGACAACGATGCCACCTATATCTGGGAACATGTTTCTTTTAATCCGATCAACAACCACGTCGAATGTGCGATTCACTTCGAATTTCCTGACGGTTCCCGATTGGAAAAGGCCTTCACCTATGCCTGGCGTTTCTGGTCGCTGATCGAAATCAGGGAGTTGTTGCAGGAAGCGGGTTACAGCAAGGTCCGCGTCTTCTGGGAGAAGTTTGAAGAAGATGAAGAGGATGATGAATTTATGGAAGGTACCGGCGAATATTACGAAGCCACCGAAGTGGAAAACCAGGAGTCCTGGATGGTGTATATCGTCGCTGAGAAATAAATTTCAGCAGATTGCTTGCCCTGGGTATGGGCAAAAAAACGGCGAGCCTAGCTCGCCGTTTTTTTTTATCTGTGCCGCAGTTGTTTAGCGGCTGACCATGCCGTTGAGGAATTCCTCCGCCTCGGCTTTGTAACGATTGAAGAGATTGGTTGAAGTGAAGGTCAGCAACTGGGTTGTGCCGGATTTGTTTGAATAATAATAACCCAGATAAGCGAAGCGTATTCCCTGAATGGTGCCGATGATATGTAATTGCACTACGCGCAGGCCGTTCACCGTGCGGTATTCGGCAGAGACGATACGGGCATCCGGTGCGGCGCGTTTGGCGTTTTCCAGGGCGATATTCACCAGGGTTTCAACCTTGATCTCAATGGCTTCGTTAATCATCAAGCCATGCAGATCCTTGCCTTTCAAGACGAACTGGTACTCGGCTTCGGTGTTGGTCTTGGATTTGCTGAAACTCCATTTTCCGGGGTCCAGCCAGACGGCGATATCGTTCTTGTTACTTTTTAACTGGAATGTCGCGTTGTTGCTTTTGTAGAATTTTTCGTTGTTATTGCTGATGCTGCTCGATTTCTGCGCAGTCTGGTCGAGATATGCCCATTTGCCCGATTCGTACAGTATCACTGCTTGTCCTGACTCGGTGATGGCGTGTTTATCACCTGTACCGTAACGTGTCTGTGTGCCCTGCGGGGTTGCACAACCTGTCATAAATGGCAGTATGATAAAAGCGGGCAGTATATATTTATACATGTTCAGTCATTTTCCTGGTGATGTCGGCCAACGCCGGCGTCTGGATTGACAAAGCGATGGATGCAGCAAGGATATTAATATACCTGCGCAACACCAATCAAGTCGGCAATATGCGGTGAATCCGGATTCGGGAGCGGTGATTTGGCGGAGCCTGCAAGAGACCATATCCCGCACCTCATCAGTGTATGAAGTGCGGGATGTGGGAAAGACCGCGGGATTATTGACGCGTCATACCGTTGAGGAACTCTTCTGCTTCTTTCTCAAACTGCGGAAAGAGATTCTCCGAGGTAAAGGTCAACAACTGATTGGTGCCCTTGGAGTTGGAATAGTAGTAACCCAGATAGGTAAAGCGAATGCCCTGAATTGTGCCGAGGATCTTCAGCTGAATCACACGCAAGCCATTGACCGTACGGTATTCCTGAGAGACGATTCGTGCATCCGGCGCAGCGCGTTTGGCATTTTCCAGCGCGATCTTGACCAGGGTTTCGACCTTGATCTCAATCGCCTCACTGATCAGCAGACCATGCAGATCTTTACCTTTCAACTGAAACTGGTATTCAGCTTCACTATTGGATTTGGATGGACTGAAATTCCACTTTTTGGCATCCAGCCACACGGCGATGTCGTTCTTTTTGCTCTTCAGCAGGAATTTCGCATTATTACTCTTGTGAAATTTCTTGCTGTTGTAGGTTATGTCCGGCAGTTGATTGTATTTCTCATCCAGATATTTCCAGCTCCCGCTGTCATAGAGCATGACCTCCCGGCCATCATCAGTAATGGCTTTTTGGTCGGCATAAGCAACCAGGCTGGTGGTAATCAGGATAAAGGCAAGTGCTTTTTTCATTGGTTATTCTCCCGTTCAGGTCTAGGCACTACAGAAGCTACTGAGAAAAATAGTTGTAATAGACTTATAGTGAGTAAGCTTCTGTTTTTAGTATAGCCATTTCGAGTCCGGCCGGCGATCTCAATTTGTCATACGCCTGCGCTTTAACTGCACCGGCCACTGAATCATCTTTATCGGACAGATGGGCAAAATTTTCAGTCTCAATTTCGGATGGGCGGCTCCTGGTAGAGTGGGTCTGACAGGGCGGTCTTGAATTGCTTGAGATCGCTGAAGGGCCAGATATCCATATCCGTGCCGTCAGTGGGTTCCTGACATTTAAAATCAGTTTTCAGGAACAATATATATTGGTGGATTGTGGCCACTTCGTCATCGCCCAGGGCCCAGATACCTTTATGGTCGGCATTGTTGAACTTGTCATAGATATGCCAGACCTGCTTGCGGATACCGATCACGGCCTGATCCCGGGTTTTAATCGAGAAGGCGGCATCGTCGAACATAAAGTTATCAATTAATCCGGACTGGAAATCACGAATTATCTGCAGAAGTTTGTTACGGGCTAAACGATCAATCATGCGTATTCCACTACTTATTATAAGATAAATCCTGACAGCCGAATTTGTGTATATTTTATTCCACAAATAATTTGTGTTCAATGATCAGGCGCAATTGCGTGGCGATGTGTGAGGCTTAATCTTCCCTTTTTACCGCCTCATAGGGATCGCTGCGCACTTTGTCATGAATGTGCATGCGGTATTCAATAAATTTGTGTTTGTCATGAAAATGCATGAAAGGGTTACCGTCACACTCTTCCGCAATGGTGGAGGTTTCTTTGACGGAATAATTATGGCCCGGGTGGATGATGGTGTCGCCGGGCAGTCGGCCCAGTTTGCGCAGGGTATCGAACATCTGTTCCGGATCACCGCCGGCCAGATCGCACCGGCCGCAGCCAAACACAAACATGGTATCGCCGGTAATCAGGTCATGGTTGATCTTGTAGCAGGCGGAACCGGGCGTGTGGCCGGGGGTATGTAGTACCTCGATGGCTGTATCACCCAATTGGATAATATCACCACCGTGATGCAGGGTTGGGGTTGTGAGCGCCTTGCCCCAGAAATCAGCCTCTGCCTTGCAAAGATGTAGTTGGGCATCATGCGCATTCAGCACCTGCTGAATTCCATTGATATGGTCATGATGGGAGTGGGTGAGCAGGATATCGGTGATAGTGACACCGCGCTGTCGGGCCAGCTTCAGAACCTCATCCACCTCCCAGGCCGGGTCGACCACCGCCGCCCGCCCGGTTTTCTTGTCGCTGATCAGGTAAACAAAGTTTTCCATCGGCCCCAACTCCAGGGCGTCGATACGATAGGGCCGATCATTGTCTGTTGCGGGCATCAGTTGGTCTCCGTTTGGTGCGAAACGAAAGGCTACGGTAAAAGAGTCGACCCTCTGACGTCAAAATTTTGTGCTTTGGTGTCGGCTTTGCTTACGAATTGTACAGGCGGGGAAAGGGGGAATTTACAAAAAGAATTGTAATTTCAATCTGTTAGTATTATTTTTCAGGACCGGAACAAAACTTGCTATCAAGCAAGAAGTATCGGCGCCGCTGCTTGGTATGGGTGCATGAATTGGCGGTGCCGATGCTTTTGTATATCTTTAAAGAGAGACTGTTATTCTGAAAAAAGACTTGCAGTCAAGGAACTGAATGGCGAAAATAAGCACCTACAAAAAATAAGCTAAATGACCCAGTACCGGTATGGGGATTGGGAAGTACAAGGAAACAGGACTAATGGGCAGCATGCATTGCTTAACAAACCTCCTGCGAGGACGAACTTTCAAGTTGGTACTGGCCGGGATCACTGCATTGGGGATATTTGCGCCGGGTGTGAGTTATGCCGGCAAGGCATATTTCCTGTATCAATTACCGGATGGCAGTCGCATGATCTCTGACCGACGCATGTCGGACACGCGTTACAAGCTGGTCCGTTCCAGCCGCGGCATCACAGGGTTGGGGCAACAGGTCAGAAACAAATATGATCGTCGTACAGCCGCCCGGGTTGCCGATTACGAAAAATTAATCCGTCGGACTGCGGATCGCTATGGCGTCGATGTGGCGCTGGTCAAGGCTGTAATCCACACTGAATCCGAATTCAATCCCAACGCCACCTCACACAAGGGCGCTTCCGGTCTGATGCAACTGATGCCTGAAACGGCGGAAAAGTATGGCATCAATGATTTGTATAACCCCCGACAGAATATTGAGGGCGGGGTGCGTCATCTGCGTTACTTGCTGGTGAAATACAATTACAAACTTTCCCATGTGATTGCCGCTTACAATGCCGGTGAAACGGCTGTCAAGAAGTATGCGGGTATCCCGCCCTATCCCGAGACCCAGAAATACGTCACCAAGGTGCTGAAGTATCACGGCTTTTACAGTACCTGGAACTAGCTCTATCCGGCCCCTGCAAAGTTGAGAATATAATTTAAAGCGAGGTGGATGTGTCCCGGCGCATGTTTGCCAACATGTGGCGGGCTTCCTGTTTAATCTGCTCTGCCAGGTTATTGCCGATGCTGCGCAAGTCTTCCTGCAACAGTGTCAGTTCCACAGGTTTGCTGATCTGGTTGAGGCAAGGCTCAATCTGATAGGCCGGACTCCAGGTCTGGCCATAATCCACCAAATTGACCTGCCAGACATAATGTAATTGTTTTTGATGTCGCAAGCGGGTCAGGTAGTTGCAGATCAGCTTGGGATACAGTGGCGATGCCGCATAAAAGCTGACCTGCGGTAATTTCCATAGCTCACCTCTGCCATCCAGATGGCCTTCACAGGACCAGCAGGGCTGGATGAGTCTGAGTGCGGTCAATTCAAAGACGATGGCGACCACATCCTTTTCGATGGGGTGGAGCTCCGGCTCGCTGGAGAGGGCCTGTGGGGCATTCTCGCATCCGGCATGACAGGGCGGGTCATTGGCGGCAACAGTGCCGCAGTTCACCGGCAAACGGCAACCCGGACAGGGGCGAGCGGCGCTGACCGACGGCTGTGCCAGTAACCTTTCCAACTCCTGTTCTGCATTTTCCCGGTTGAGGAAGTCGGGCTTTGGTGTTGCAATATACATGACCTGATAACTCCATCTATCCTGCTTCACGTATCGACCGGTAAAACGTAGGGTTTAGTATTCTGTATGATTATTCACATTGACATGGATGCCTTTTATGCCTCGGTTGAGGAGCGCGAACGGCCTGAACTGGTCGGGCAGCCGGTCGTGGTGGGTGGCTCATCCGAATCCCGCAGTGTGGTCTCGGCAGCCAACTACAAGGCAAGGGAATTCGGTATTCACAGCGCCATGCCCATGTCACGGGCTGTCCGGCTCTGTCCGGGGCTGGTTCGGCTGCCGGTGCGGATGGATCTCTATGCAGCGGTCTCAGAGCAGATTCAGGCTGTCTTTGGCCGATATACCCCCCAGATTGAGCCGCTGGCGCTGGATGAGGCCTTCCTGGACGTTCGTGCCAGTGAGCAGCTCTATGGATCGGCCGAGGTGATCGCCCGGCGCATCAAAGACGAAATCTTGCAGGAATTGCAGCTGGTTGCTTCGGTGGGAGTGGCCCCCAACAAGTTTCTGGCCAAACTGGCCTCGGATATCGACAAACCGGATGGTTTTGTGGTGATTCGGGCCGATCAGGTGCAGGCCTTCTTGGACCCCTTGCCGGTCAGTCGGCTGTGGGGGGTGGGCAAGGCCGCTCACCAGGTCTTCGAGCGACTGGGGGTGCGCACCATCGGTGAGGTCCGGCATCTGCCCCCGGCCCTGATGACGGATTACTTTGGCAAACATGGCGCCCAATTACTGGAACTGGCCCATGGGCGTGACAGGCGTGCCGTGGAGACGGAACGACAGGCCAAGTCTGTTTCCAATGAAACCACCTTTGCGGTGGATATCCATGAGCGCGAAATCCTCCAATCCTGGTTGTTGCAACTGACCGAACAGGTGGGGTGGCGCTTGCGTCAGGCCGGTCTGAAAGGGCGCACCGTGCATTTGAAGATTCGGTTTGCCGATTTCCGTTTAATCACCCGTTCGATTACCCTTGAACATCCCAGCCAGACCACCGATGTGCTCTGGCAGGCGGTGCGCACATTACTGGCTGACTGTCACTTGCCCCAGGCAGTGCGTTTGATTGGCATGGGTGTCAGTCAATTAACTGACAGTGAAACGGTACAGACGACACAGGGTGATCTGTTTGCCGCAGCGGATCCAAAAAAGGAAAAGATCGACGCGGTGGCCGATGCCATCAATGCACGTTTTGGCAAGGCAATGTTGCATCGGGCATCATCGGATAAACATAACTAGATAAAAGATTGTCGTGCAGACGACCACATCAACATCAATATTGACGAGGCAAAGACATGGCTGATATCACAAACGAACCGGCGGCTGCACCAGGTGCCATCTATTTGAAAGATTACCTGCCGCCGGCCTATCTGGTGGATGAAGCAGCGTTCGAGTTTGATCTGGATGCCGACACAACAGAAGTCAGGTCGGCCTTGTCATTGCGCCGTAATCCGGATTACCCCCATCACCCTGCACCACTGGTGCTGTATGGTAACGAACTGGAGACCGTCTCCGTCCGTCTGGACGGTACAGAACTATCTGCCGGACAATATCAGATTCAGGGGGAGGAGCTGACTGTTTCGCAAGTGCCGGAGCAATTCAGTCTCAACATCACCACCCGGATCCATCCCGGCGCCAATACGGCGCTGGAAGGTGTGTACCATTCAGGCAAGATGCTCTGTACCCAGTGCGAGGCGGAAGGTTTTCGGCGGATTACCTGGTTCCCGGATCGGCCGGATGTGATGAGCACCTACACGGTAACACTGGCTGCAGATAAAAAGATCTACCCGGTCCTGTTATCCAATGGCAACCTGATCGATCAGGGTGAACTGGACAACGGCCGCCACTTTGCCAAATGGCATGACCCTTCCCTGAAACCCAGTTATCTGTTTGCTGTCGTGGCGGGGCAGTTGCGGTATCACGAAGATACCTTCACCACCATGCACGGGCGTGTGGTGACCTTGCGGGTCTATGTGGAAGAGGAAAACTATCACAAGTGTGAGCACGCCATGTTGAGTCTCAAACAGTCCATGCAGTGGGATGAAGAGACCTATGGGCGGGAATATGATCTGGACATCTTTATGATTGTCGCCGTGAATGATTTCAACATGGGCGCCATGGAGAACAAGGGGCTGAATATCTTTAACGCGTCCTGTGTGCTGGCCAGCCCCGACACCGCCACGGATCATGACTATTACAATATCCAAAGCATCATCGGTCACGAATATTTCCATAACTGGTCCGGGAATCGCGTGACCTGTCGTGACTGGTTTCAATTGAGTTTGAAAGAAGGCTTTACCGTGTTTCGTGATCAGGAGTTCTCCTCTGATCTCAACTCACGTCCGGTACAGCGGATTGATGATGTGGATGTATTGCGCAATCACCAGTTCCCGCAGGATGCCGGACCCATGGCCCATCCGGTGCGACCGGATCACTATATCGAGATCAGCAACTTCTATACTGTCACCGTCTATAACAAGGGGGCGGAAGTGGTGCGTATGCAACGCAACCTGTTGGGTGCGGAAGGTTTCCGCAAGGGAACTGATCTCTATTTCTCGCGTCACGACGGCCAGGCGGTGACCACCGATGATTTCGTCAAGGCCATGGAAGACAGCAACAACATCGATCTCAGCCAATTTAAACGCTGGTACAGTCAGGCGGGCACCCCGCAACTGGCGATCACTGACCGATACGACGCGGCAACAAAGCTATATACCTTGCATGTAGAACAGGTCTGTCCGCCCACGCCGGGCCAGGAGAAAAAGCTGCCGTTCCATATTCCGCTGGCGGTGGGTTTGCTGGACGAGCAGGGAAATGACCTGCCGTTACAGTTGCAGGGCGAATCCCGGCCGGGTGCATCAACGCGGGTTTTGGAAGTCAGGGATGCGGCACAGGACTTCGTGTTTGAAAATATCCCGGCCAAACCGGTGCCCTCCCTGTTGCGGGATTTTTCCGCACCGGTACATATCAGGATGGATCGCCGTGATGAGGAACTGGCGTTTCTGTTTGCCCATGACAGTAATGAATTCAATCGATGGGAAGCCGGGCAGCAACTGGCGGTAAATATCATGCTGGGTCTGATGGATGATTATCGGGCCGATAAAGTCCTGATGATCCCCAATCTGTTTGTCGATGCATTCAGAAAAGTTTTGCAGGATAAACAACTGGATAAATCACTGGCTGCACTGGCCCTGTCATTGCCTGCGGAAAACTATCTCGCCGAGCAGCGGGAAGAGATCGATGTAGAGGCGATCCACCATGTACGCCAATTCATGCGTCGCGAACTGGCGCTGGCGTTGCGTGAGGAGTTTTATCAGGTATATCAGGATAACCGAAGCGATGCTGCTTTTGTGTTTAATGCACAGGCCATGGGGCAACGCGCTTTGAAAAATATCGCACTCGCCTATCTGCTGGAAACAGAAGAGGCGGCGGCGATTGAATTGTGTGTCAGCCAGTTTAATGCCGCACACAACATGACCGATGTGATGGCGGCCTTGGGCGCGCTGGTGCATTTTGATATTCCACAACGTGCCGCTGCGCTGGCCGACTTTTATGCCAAATGGCAACACGATTCGCTGGTGGTGGACAAGTGGCTGGCGCTGCAGGCCGGTTCGCGTCTGCCGGCGGTCTTGTCCCATGTGCAGAGTCTGACTCAACACCCGGCTTTCAGTATCAGGAACCCCAACAAGGTGCGTGCATTAATTGGCCGCTTTTGCATGGGCAACCACCACTTCCATGCAGCAAGCGGGGCAGGCTATACCTTGCTGGCTGATTATGTCCTGCAACTGGATGCGGTGAATCCACAGATTGCGGCCCGGCTGGCTCAGGGCATGGCCCGCTGGAAGCGTTACGATGCGAAACGGCGTGATTTAATGCAGGTGGAATTACAACGTATCTTCAACCAGACCGGTTTGTCGAAAGATGTCTACGAGGTGGTGGGGAAGATGCTGGGGCAGGCTTGAGGGTTTGGCCGACAGCCATCCCCTGCCGGGGTGTTAAATTTCTGCGCAGCTTCTCCAACTGCACCCGAAGAGTCACTCCGGGGCATTTTTTTTATCATTAACTGCTTTTTTATTAAGGTTAATAGGGTAGAATATGCACCGTTGTTAAGGAACAGGGGAGCCGGCTCCGGTCCCCGAAGAAGGCGGTTTAAGCGCCCGCGTTTATGCTGTTTCCGTGTTATATGGAGTAGTAAGTCGTTATGCAAAGATGTTCTCTGATTTTGCTCATCGGTTTGTCCATGCTTGGTTCTACGGCATCTGCCGAAGAAGAATTGCTGGTCTATTCCGGTCGCAAACCGAAGTTTATCCAGCCTGTGATTGATGAATTCACCCGCACCACCGGGATCAAGGTCAAGCTGCAAAGTGGCAACTCATCCTATTTGCTCAATCTGCTCAGCATGCAGCATGAGTCGACCGACGTGGATGTCTATATCAGTAATGATGCCGGTAATCTGGAACGGGGTAATTCCCTGGAATTGTTCCAGGCCCTGCCGGACCGACTGGTGTCGAGTGTGCCGGCGAATTTGCGCGGCATGAATAACCACTGGGTGGGCTTGTCCGGGCGAAGCCGGGTGCTGGTGGTAAACAGCCAAAGTCCGTTGGCCAACAGCATCAGCTCGATCCAGGATCTGGCCAAACCGCAATTGAAAAACCGTTTGGGACTGACGAACAGCGAAAATGAAAGTTTTATCGCCGGGGTGACCGTGTATATGCGTTCGCTTGGCGAACAAAAAATGATGCAATGGCTCAAGGCGGTGAAGGACAATACCGGCGGTAAAGTCTACAAAAAACATTCAGACATCGTCGACGTCGTCGCCAAAGGCGAGAAAGACGTGGGCTTGGTGAATCATTACTACGTTTACCACTATCTGAAAAAACATCCATCCGCACCCATCAAAATTATTTTGCCTGATCACAAGGCGAGTGACATGGGAGTGGCATGGAATGTCTCCGGTGTGGCAATCAGTCGATATACAAAACAGACTCCGGCAGCGGTGAAGTTTCTTGAGTTTTTGTTATCGGTGAAGGGGCAGGAGATGTTTTCCCATGTCAATCTGGAGTATCCGGTACGTAATGATGTGGCGGTGAGCAAGGGGATTCCGGAACGGAGCAGTTACCACATCGCAAATATCAAAATGGCGGATATCGGCTTGTACCGCGAACAGACGATCAAAATGTTCCATCTGATATCCATGCCCTGAGCTGTGCAAGCGGTATTGCCGGTGTGGGGCAATACCAATCCTTTCATGTACAGACCCGGTTGCGGCCGCTTTCCTTGGCGCGATAGAGCGCCTTGTCGGCATCTTTCAGAACTTCCTGGGCATTGGTGTGTTTTTCGCGTTTTTGTGCGACACCGATGCTGATCGTGACATCGATCTTTTTCACCGGTCCCGGTTTGCCGATGAAGCCGGGCTTTTTACGCGGTCTGCGTTTGCCGCGCAGGCTGAAAGGGGCCTCGGCAATTTTCTGACAAACCGCCTTGGCGGCCACCCGTGCTTCATCCAGGTTTTTGTTGGGGAAGACGATAGTGAATTCTTCGCCGCCATATCGATAGACGCGACTGCAACCGGGGCAACGCCGGATTCGACTGGCGACCATACGCAGGATTTGATCACCGACATCGTGGCCATAGGTGTCATTCAGTTTTTTAAAATGATCGATATCCAGCATGGCGACGCAATAGCGATTTCCGACAGACATTAATTCCTGTTTTAAAGCGCGGCGTGATGGCAGGCTGGTCAGTTCATCGATGTAGGCCAGATTATACGAGTTGAGCATGATGGCCAACAGCAGGATGCCGCCGGCGATACTGATGAACAGTGAGCCGTATAACGATTGTTTGGCGAAATACAGCGCGATCCAGACAGCAATCAGCAATGCCGGCTGGGTAATGTTCAGCAGGGTCGGTGCGCGATAGAAACGCCAGCCCAGCACCATGCCGGTGATCACAAACAGGGTATTGGCCATTCCGGGCATAACACTTGTGGTCGGCCAGAGGAACTCCAGCAGATTAAACGCGAGTACTTTGTTGAGCGAACGAATATCGGCCCACAGGATGAAACTGACCAGCAGGATCTGCAACAGGATCAGGCTGATACGCTTTAGTCCGGGCAGACTGAAATTACCGCGTTCCAGCAGCAGATTCTGGCCCAGAATATTCAGGGGCACGAGAACTGCCAGCAGGTTAAACATCAGTGTCTTGTTATAACCCAACTGGAAACTGTTGGCCCAGATAAAATGTTGCACTGTCCAGAACAGCAGACCGAGGATCAACAGCAGGTTGAACTCGCGGCTGAGTCGAAATGCCGGTGCCAGGATGACGGCAGGGAGAATAAAAAACCAGGGCAGGTAATATTTACTGTCGACCAAAATGCCCGGCATCGCGAGCCGATTGTTCACCATCAGCAGACCAAGGGTAATCAACAACCCCGGCAGGACGAGTGCGAGTGTATTTCGATGCAGAACGGGCGCCATTCCTGGTTACTTGTTTATTATGTGGGCACAGCCTTTATTATCTGCCGTTCCGGGTAAAACTTTATTCTTATACCTGAACCGGGATCACAAACTGTTCTTTGTTGTGTTTAAGTGTGGCGGCGTTTGGCCGCGAAATCCAGCATACGCCGCACCGGGATCGCGGCCTGACGACCTGTTTCCGGGTCAACATGGATCTCATTGATGCCTTTTTCCAGCGTCTCCAGCAGATTCTGCAGGGTATTCATTGCCATCCAGGGACAATGGGCGCAACTGGTGCAGGTGGCGCCGATACCGGCATTGGGTGCTTCCAGCAGGATCTTCTCCGGGGCCGCCTGTTTCATTTTATGGAAGATACCCATATCAGTTGCAACAATGAATTCCCGGGCATCGGTGTCCTGCACGGCTTTGATCAATTGGGTTGTTGAACCCACCAGATCGGCTTGTGCAATGATCTCGGGTGGAGATTCCGGATGCACCAGTACCATGGCGGTTTTGTGTTGTTGGCGTAACATCGCCAGTTCTTTGGCCTTGAAACGTTCATGCACAACGCAGGAGCCGGGCCAGAGCAGCATATCGGCGCCGGTCAAACGCTGTATATAGTCACCCAGATAGCGATCCGGTGCCCAGAGGATTTTTTCACCCGTGGCGGCCAGGTGTTTGGCCAGATCGACGGCAATACTGGATGTGACCACCCAATCGGCCCGGGCCTTCACGGCGGCACTGGTGTTGGCGTAGACCACCACAGTTCGCTCCGGATGTGCATCGCAATAACTGATGAATTCGTCAGCCGGACAACTGAGATCCAGCGAGCATTCCGCTTCCAGTGTCGGCATCAGGATGCGTTTTTCGGGATTGAGAATTTTGGCGGTCTCACCCATAAAGCGGACACCGGCTACGACAAGGGTGGTGGCGGGGTGTTCTGAGCCGAAACGGGCCATGTCCAGTGAATCCGAGACAAAGCCGCCGGTTTCTTCCGCCAGTATCTGCAAATCTGCATCGGTGTAATAGTGTGCGACAAGAACCGCGTTCTGCGCCTTGAGGAGAGCCTTGATGTGCCGAATGAGATCTTCACGTTCAGACGCAGAAACCTGGATCGGACAGGGAACGGCATCCGCCCGGCTGCGGATGGCATCAAGATCGATGATGGGAATATCGGCTATGGCGTTCATCGGCTGTCTCCACAACTGCAAAATCTCTCTCCGGGTCGCTGTGCGCCGGGTTGCCTCCCCGGTGATTTATGGCCTGTTACGGAGATTTACAATTCCGCCACAGGTCGCATAGATTAATCAATTATGCCTCTAGCGTGAAGTGTTAAACCGCAGATTCGCCGGTCCGGGGCCATAAATCGCAGATATCGCCGGGGAAATGCTATACTGGTGTAGATTCTGTGGTATTCGCCCGACTTCTGCGGCTTGATATTGGCGCAATTGTCGATCAGGATATGGACATGGATAAAAGCAAGGTTATCGAAAAAATCTGCAAGTGCCTGAGACTGTCGGAGTCCTGTAACCCGAATGAGGCTGCCGCCGCTATTCGACAGGCGCAGGGGTTGATGAGGATGTACGACATCACCGAGGAGCAGGTTGCAGGCAGCAGTATCAGTGAGGCTTCGGTCTCCAGCGGCTCCAGCTACAAGCCGCCGTTCTGGTCACTGGCGCTGTCCGATATCGTTGCCAAATCTTTTGCCTGCAAACTGTTTATCTCCCGCAAGGAGGGACAACATCGCGAGTACCGCTTTATTGGCGCCGGGCACAGTCCACTCGTATGCAGTTATACCTTCAAGGTATTGCATCGACGTCTGAAGCACTCGCGCAGGGAGTTTATTCAGTCGCTGGCTATTGAAGGCAGGGCGGAAAAAACACGACGTGGTGATATTTTTGCCCAGGCATGGCTGTTTCGAATTGCACAACTGGTGTCGGACTTTGCTGACAATGATAAAGGCAGTGACGACATCGAGGAATATATAAAAAAGAACTATGGAGAGACCGGGGAACTATGTGCCAGCCCCAAGGAGGTCGACAATCCGGATTATGAAGATATTCTGTCCGGTATGCGTGCCGCCCAGGAGGTTCAGCTGTATAACCCGATTGAAGAGCAAACTCCGTTTCCTATCGGTAAACAGGTCGTCAGAAATTGACTTAACTCCGGGACTGTTTTGTCTTGTCAGGCTCTCCATGAAAAAACGGTTTTGAAACTGGTTGTACAGACCTATGCCCGCATCTATTTTCTATAAAACTGACGGAAAGCCGCACGAACTGGTTTGTCGTGCGGTATTGACCATCGGGCGCGACAAGAGCAACGACATCGTGTTGCCGGAATTAACCGTTTCACGTAACCATGCCGTTATCCGACGTCTGGCCGGCGGTGATTATTATCTGGTGGACAGTGGCAGCGCGAATGGCAGTTACGTCAATCAGAATCGGGTGGTGGCTCCCAAGTTGCTCAACAATGGTGACACGATCTCAATCGGTAAATTCGAGATTGTCTTCAAGCAGACCAACAAGGGTGAAAATCATATCGACAGCGTCTCCATGCTGGAAACCATTATCCAGGATGCCCCGGTACTAAAGCAGATCACCATCATGGTGGCGGACATGCGCGACTTTACCTCTTTGTCCGAACAAGTGCCCATCCATACCCTGACGCGGATCATGAACGGCTGGTTCCATCAGGTGAATCAGATTGTCACCGATGCGGACGGACTGGTGGACAAGTTTATCGGTGACTGTGTATTTGCCCGCTGGGAGACAGATGCTGATCAAGTGGACACCATTATAAAGGCGCTGAAGTCAGCGATTGAAATCAACAATTTTACCGGCAAGTTGAATGAACAGTTTCGGGATCAGTTGCCGGGAAATTTGCGGATTGGTGTCGGCATCAATACCGGCACCGCTTCCGTGAGCGGGGTCGGGCATGATAATACCGCGCTGGGCGATGCCGTGAACATAGCCTTCCGCATGGAAAGTTCCACCAAGGCCCTGGAACGGGATGTTGTCATCAGTGAGTACTCTTTTAAACACCTGCCGGAAAAATTCTGGGCCGGCAAGGTTCAACACATTACCGTGAAAGGCAAGCGTGACCCGGTCGGTATTCTGGCACTGAAATTCGATGGGGCGGAAAAATTACTGAAGCGGCTTATTTCAGAAAAATAGTCAGGTCAGCCGTCAGCGCTTCCATTTCAAGCTTAATGCTGTTAATCAATTTGGCCGCCCTGTCCGCTGTTTCCAGGTCGGTATCACTGCTTTCCCGTTTGGCCATGATCGACTGACCGTTTTCCAGCGTCGCGACATCTTCATCCGGAATAAACTTGGCCAGCAGTACATAGGCTTCAAACAGACTGTCACGCAAACGACCGTCTGCATCACCCAGTTCAGTCAACAAGGCCTGGATGGCATCCTTGATCTGATCCTTGGTATGTGGCAACAGAGATACCGGGTGCGCATAACCCATAGCCGTAATTGTCGACAGCACCTTGCCGTAATCGCGCAAGATCAACTCTGCGTGCTGCAATTTGTCCGGCGTTTCGCTCATAAAGCCTGTTATGGATTTACTGCACCGAGATTGAGAGAGGGAATAAATTGTTCGAGATCGGGCACCGCGTGACCGAGATATTCGATTTTCCCGCGACGTGAAACCAGTACAAAGAGCGGTGTGGCCTGGATCCGGTACTTTTCACGTAACTCATTTTTCTGTGTATCATCATTTAACACGAGAAAACCAAAATTATTATTATTCAAATATTTTCTTACTTCAGCATGAGATTCGTAACCAATATTCACACCGACGACGGTCATCTGACGATTCTGGTAGCGTACCTGCAAGGCATTGATTTTTGTTAACAGAGAATCACAGACATGGCAACGCGTTGACCAGAAATAGAGTAGTACCTGTCCTTCGGCACGCAGTTCAGTCAGACTGAAGTAATCCCGCTGCAGGCTGGAAATTCTAAAGTCAGGGGCGGTCTGGCCGACTTTAAGATTATCCGGTGCTGCGTGTACGGCCTTTAGCATGAAAAGCGGAAGCAGGTAACAGAAATATTGGCAAACTTTTCGCATTGAATCTTCACTGTCTATCTATAATTAATAACCAAAGTGCAGATTCAAGTATAAGGTAAATACGGAAACGGACAATATAATATTAAGCCTTTTTAAATATGTGGAATAAATAGCTGAACGGGTGTAATTATCTATGTGGGATTATCAACAGATAGCAGGTGTTGCAACAGCCGGTATTTTGGCATTGGTGGCCGTGTACCTGGGGATCAGAAATCTGCGTAAATATTATTCGAAAAACAATTATGCACGATTAATTAATAAAATCAGCAAGTACTCCATGCGAAATGTTGTTATCCCGGATGCGGTGGAAGGCACCTCCGTCATTGACTGGGTGGTCCTGACCTATCAGGGCATATTGATCCTGAAAATGAAGAATTATCGCGGGATGATCTTTGCATCGGACAGTATCCGGCAGTGGACTCAGGTGATCGCCCGGCGCAGTTTTACCTTTGACAATCCTTTACAGCAACTGGATATTGATATGGTCACTATCCGCACGTTGGCGCCCGGTATCAATCTCAAGGGCTACGTGGTTTTTGGTGACGACAGTCACTTCCCCAAGGGGCGCCCGAAAAATGTCACGACAGTATCCGAAATCAAACAAAACCTGCATCTGTTTAAACAGGGTGAAATATCCGAAGAGTTGCTGGCGCAATGGAACAAGCTGGTTCCCCTTTTGAAACAGGAACCCGAAGTCCAGGATCATTACGCACCTGCAAGCCGGGCCGGGAATTGACCGACGTATGAACCCTGCCTGTCTCGCAGGGCAGGTATCCGCTGCAAGTTTGCATCAGGCCGGGACGGGATTTTTGAACAGGTTACTGGACTATTTCTTCCTGATGTGATTAATAGTATCTTTAGCTGCTGAACGGGAAGCCGGATTATCCCGCAACACCTCAAGTCAGGAATACAGGTAGAGACATGCTGTTATCGCCAAATCTGCTAGACAAGGGCTCAGTGTGATGTCCCGAATATCACCGCAGATGGTTATTGCTATAGGAATTTGTCTGTCTGTGGTTGGCATGGTACGGGCAGACAGTTTTAATGGTGAGGTGGTTCGCGCCCAGTTCACCACCAAAATCAAAAACAATGAACCTCAAAACGAGGTGCTGGTCCTCGAAAACAATGCCGGCGAGATATATTTCTTTACTGAATTGAGAGGTATTCAGGACAAGGCCATTTTTCACCGCTGGGAATATGAAGGTGATGTGGTGAAGAAACAGCGCATTACCATCAATAAGGGGCAAACCCGTTTCTATTCAAAGCACAAACTGTTACCGAAGCAGACGGGCAAATGGACTGTTGTGGTGACAAATGAAAAGGGCTGGCCGCTCAAGGCCGCGATTTTCAAATATGTAAAAAAGAAACCGTAAGGTCGTTATTTCCTGCCGGCGATCTTGCGCTTGAATTCCGCTTCTGCCTCATCACGGACTTTTTCTTCCGCGCCTTCAATACTGTCCGGTACAGCAGGTTGTGTCGTTTTGACCAGGGCCAGTACTTCGGTGAAATTGACCTGGTTGCGGTAGTTATAGGCGGTGGCAGCAGCCGCTACCAGCAAGATCACACCGGCGGCAACCGCAAACAGGCCCTTCTTCTTCCCGCTCGCATCACTATAGCGGGTGGCTTCATGGACCGGGTTCAATTCCAGATTAAACTTGTTTGACTGCCGGTTATTATCGGCGGCTGGTTTTGCAGTTGACTGTGCCTGATCCAGGTTAATAACATTTGAGGTGGCGGATGTGGCATTATCCGGTTGCACGTCCGCTGCCTGACTCGCGACAGGTGCCCTTGTCTCAGCCGGTTTCTCATCCGCCTTGGGATATTTGAAGACAAAGATATCGGTATCACTCTCGAGAATAATTTTATCCTTGAGTTTGCGTACCGTGGATTTGGTTTTCTTGTGTTTGACTTCAGCCGCCTGACGCTTTTGTTCGGTTTCAGCCAGACGTTTCTTGATCTCAATCGCCATTTGTTTGGCTGATTCTTCGTCCGCTGTAAACTTGCGCGTGCTGACTACTGCAGGCGCGTCGTCCAGATCAAAGACGTTTTCGTGGGAGATAACGGATTTTGGTTTTGTCTCGGCAACCTGTTTCTCCAACAGTGTCTTCGTATGTTGCAAGGCTTCCTTGACCTGTTGAGCCTCAGCCAGTGCATTCTTTTTGATTTCTTCGGCTTCTTTAGCCGCTTGCAGGCGTGCTTCATCGGCGGCACGTTGTCTGATTTCGTCTATTTCCTGTTCGATCTTTTTCTGGATCTCAAACTGTTCCTGTTCCGCCTTGTTTTTCAGGGCCTTGATCTCCGCCTTGAGTTTCTCCGCTTCCAGTTTGGCGTGTTCGATGATCTGTTTGCTCTCATTCGCCGCTTCCTGTTCGGCACGTTGGCGGGCTTCATCGGCGGCACGTTGTTTGATCGAGGTGATCTCCTGCTCGATCTGCAGCTTGATGTGGGATTGTTCCTGCTCGGCCTTGTTGCGCAAGGCCTGAATTTCGGATTTGAGTTGTTCCGCTTCCTGTCGGGCCTGTTCGATGAGCCGGCGGCTTTCCGCCTCAGCCGCTTTTTCGGCCTCCAGGCGGGCCTGTTCGATGAGTTGCCGGCTTTCTTCTTCGGCCGCTTTTTCCGCCCGCAGACGGGCCTCTTCTATCGCCTTGAGCCGGGCGGCCGAGACTTCTGATTTCAGTTGTTGTTTGATTTCCTGCTGTTCCTGATCGGCCTTGGCCCGCAGACTCTGGATCTCATCACGCAGCTGTTCCGCTTCGAGGCGGGCCTGTTGCAGGATCTGGGCCCGTTCCTGTTCGGCCTGTTTCCGCAGTAACTCTGCTTGCAGGGTACTGTTCTTGATTTCTTTTTCCGCCTTGTTGCGGGCCTCGTCCAGTTTTTGTTTCAGGCGCGCCGTTTCTTTGGCTTGCAGCGAAGAGGCATTGCTGGAGATGGCCTGCCGCAGGCGACTGGCCTCCTGCAAGGCGGCTTGTCGAATTCTGTTTGCTTCGGCAAGAATTTTTTCTGATTCATGGCGGGCCGCCTGCAGCGGATCCGGTTGTTTCACCGGGGTTGCGGGGGCGGCAGATGCTGCCGGCTTGTCAGATAACTTTTTATCATGATGGTGGTCGGTTTTACTGACCAGTTGATCCGCCTGGAGGTGAATTTTATTGGCGGCTTCCCGCAATCGTTCGACATTGGAGGTGGCAGCCGGCGGATTTTGTCGGGGAGTGGATTGTTTTTTGGATTGGGGGGGAATGGATTCAGCTTTGGCCGTAGTCTGCTTGACCGGCGCGGTGAATGAACCTGCAATAATCCGGCAATCAACCCCGTTTTGATTCAGCAAAAATGCAGCCGCTGCGCTGTCCTTGCTGTTATCGCTGTAACTGAGATATTCCCGATTCAAATCCAGTGTGGGCAGTTTCAGTCGCAGCATGGACAGGGGAATGTTTATCGCACCGGGCAGGGTTTGTTGGTCAAATTCCTGTTTGGAACGGAGGTCAATCACTGTCGCGGTCGGTTTTTTGTTCCGGATAACATCGTCCAGCCGGACCTTTTGCTGTAATGGCTCAACCAGAATAGAGAGAAAATCAGCTTTGGACAGCCGCATCAGGACGCCGTCGGTGAGCATGGTGACGGTGGCATTGCGCTTGCCATCAGTGATCAGTGCCTCTTCACCAAAACCGCTGCCTATACCCAATTCGGCCAGTTTAATCTCTTCTGCCGCCGGGGCCGGGCGGCGGGTGATAACGCACTCACCCTGATTGACCACGTAGTAATAATCACCTTCCGCACCCTGTTTGATGACCACCTGGCCGGCCTTGACTGAGACCTCTTCCATACGCATTAACAGGTTCTGGATATTCTCGGTGGGCATGCTGAGGAAGGCGCGAGACTGGAGGAATCGCATCATCCAGTCGGTGGAATCATCCGCCATACCGATTTCGGTGACTTCGTATTCACCGGAAACATTTTCATCCAGCAGGATTTCCAACAGACTGGCGTCAATGGTCAGAATACTGGTGGCGGTCTTGGTCTTGGCAGTGCAGGGGCGGGGTTGTTGATCGATGATCGGCTGTTGAATACCGCCTGTTCTGGCCTTGAGCAGTTCCGGACGGCTGGTGCCTGCCCGGTGTAATTCGAGGGTGCCGGAGAGCAAATAGATCACATTACCGTCGCGTTCCCCCTGACGGAACAAAACACGACCGGCCGGCAGGTTATCGACTGTCGACTTGCTGATAATTTCGTCAAGTTTGTCGGTGGTCAGCCGGTTTAGCGGCTCCAGTGACTTGAGAAATTTCTTGTCGAGATACTTGCTCGCTGCACTCATTTGCAAAATGTGTCCGGTATTAAACTATAAAAATTTAAGGCATTACGAATTGTCGGCACGCAAAATCGCCGATAGAGCCACCAATCCAACTATAAAATAGTCGATCGGCTGGTTTCGAGCTGTGATGTGTCTCACAAAGTACTGTTTTGACAGATTCCAAACTATCAGCCGGCGGTTGCTCGACCTCAGGATGGCAGGAAGTCGATGGGGTAGGTGACTTTCACTTCATCAACCTTGCGTGGCGCAAAGCGGAACAGTTTGATTCGGGCGATCAGTTTGTTTTCCAAATCCTTGTTGTTGAGTTCACTGGATATGATTCTGACTTTGGTGACTGTGCCGCTTGCAGAAATGGTGAGTTCCAGTACCACTTTGCCCTGCAGGCCGGGATCTTTGCGCAAGGCGCGGTTATAGAGGCTGAAAATGGCCCCTTTATTTTTCTGGAAGACCAGTTCGATTTCTTCCTCGCCACGTATGGCACTGTTATTGGTGCGATCGCGTCCCACGCCACCACTGCCCTGGATATTGCTGCTGACTTCACTGGACTTGCGTTTTGCCAGCTGGGTGTTGCCGGTGGAGCGTGACAGCCCTTTGGTATTGATGCCGCCACTGTCCTTGCGCGCCTCACTGCTCAATGAGGTCTTGCCGGAGCTGGTGCGTTCCTTGCTCGATTTGCTCAGCGGGACCGAGTTGGAGAGCATGGACATATCAAAGCTGTCCTGCAGGCTGCTCAGTTCCTTGCTCATGGCGAGCAGGCCGCTGCTCTGGGCCTTTTTCTTGGCCGCTGCGGTTTTTTTCTGGTCGGCGCGGGGCGCTTTCTTTTTCTTTATTTTGGGCGGTGGCGGTGGTTTCTTCTTCTGCTGGACAATCAACTTGGCCAAGCGGGGCGACACCTTGTCCAGTTGCTGCCGTTCCGGTTTGGAGACATGCAGGATGGGGATGATCACACAGCTGATGCCGACCACCAGCAGGAAGATGAGCAGCAGGCGACCAAAGCGCTGGTCATTTTCTGATTGTGACCAGGGCAGGACAGGTTCTTGCCAATAGGTGTAAGCGGCCGCCATAAACTAGTTCGCCCCCGGCGCTTTTTGCACAACGGCGAATGAGATATTGGCGAATTGTGCGGTTGCGCAACTGAGCATGATCTTCTTGATGATCTTGTAATGGGTATTTTGGTCACCCATGATGGTGACACCGCGCTTGGAGGCGGGTTTATCGTCCTTGTTTTTGATGGACTCTTCTTCAATGTTGCGCAGCATCGTTACCAGATCGGTGATAATCGGTGATTTGCTGTTTGCCACACTGCGGGTATCCACCAGTGGTTTATTCTGTACCACGATGTTCTTGTCATTAATCACAATGACTATATTCTTTTTGGCCAGCTTGTCAGAGGTGGATTGCGGCAGTTTGATGGCTTTTGGCGTCGGCAGAACATCGGAATCAGCCGCGCTGACCAGCAGGAAAAACACCAGGATGGTGAAGATGTCCATCAGGGAGACCATGTTCAGGGTGGCGGCTTTATCGCCACGCCGTGCATGGTGGCGTTTCATTCGTTTGGCGCGTCTGGATTCTTTCATGCGTGATTAACCCTGGGCGTCGCCAATGGAAATATCAGGAAAGAGCTCCGCCTCAACAACTTCGCCTTTGTCCATGGCGTGATACGAACGCACCGCGTCCATGGCCTGAATCAAATCGTTATAGGGCGTATCCTGCTGTGACAAAATCGTCACGGCTTTTTTATCGGCAAATTGGCCTTTGACGGTGAGCATGACTTTGGTGAGCAGCATAAAGTCATGCCGGCCGTTGCGCAGGGGGATCTTTTTTACCACGCGACTGCCGTTGGCAACCACCATCTCATCTTTGCGCAACACGACCTTGAGATCGAACTCGGGCTTTTTACTCCCGGGCGGTTGTTGGTCTTTTGCGGTGGGCAGGTTCAGATCCAGAATCGTCAGATGTGAAAAGACCGCCGTCATCAACAGGAACGGTACCAGGATCACCATCAGGTTCAGGAAGGCGGTGATATTCAGCTCAGGCGGAATATTCGACCTGCGGATACGACGTCGCGACATGCATTAATTCCCTGAGGGTTTATGCTGTACCAGCAGGTTGACGAACTTGACGGTCGCCATTTCCAGGCTGTCGACAATTTCGGTGGTTTTGGTCTGCAAAATGGAATAGATGATCAGCAGCGGGATGGCGACCATCAGTCCGAATGCCGTGGTATTCATGGCCACAGAGATACTTTCAGAGAGGATTTCCGCTTTCAGGGCGGGGTCGACCTTGGCAACCGCCTTGAACGCCTGGATCAGACCCCAGATGGTTCCCAGCAGACCCAGCAGGGTGGCGATGTTGGCGGCGGTGGCCAGATAGTGTGTCCGTTTCTCCAGTCGCGGAATGGCTTCCATCATGCTTTCTTCCATGGCCGCTTCGATATCATCCCGGTTCGGGGCGGACTTATAGCGTGCCAGCCCCTGACCCAGCATCCGGCAGACCGCCTTGTTGGATTTGGAGGTGATGTTATAAGCCTGTTGGTAATCGCCCTTCTGCAGCAGGGGCAGCAGCTTGGACAGTAACATGCGGTTACCGAGTTTGGAGGCGGTGAGGTAGATATACCGTTCTATGGCTATGGCCAGTCCGAAAGCCAGGACGAATGCAATGGGGACCATGAACACACCGCCATCCTGAAAAAATCCGACTACATCATCGTACATGCTGCTCTCCTGACAAAATAGTTAAATAGGTTTTATGTTTGACCGGCCTGATTGTTTTATTCTTTTCCCCGGCCCTGGCCGGTTACTGGTTTGTGAAACAATGTATTGGGCCGGTTCAGGTATTGCTGTTTACTGGTTCTCATATTGTATATTCGGCACAGCGTGCATGGCCTGGTAATATTCGATCTGTCGCATGAAGACATTACGATCAATAGGGACTAGCGCCTCATCGATCAAACTGGCCAGCGGTGGCTCACTTAAGTCGGGCAATTCCGATTTTTTCCACGGCACGATATAGAGTACCTTGGGCAGCTCCTGATTGCCAATCACAGCAGTGCCTTGCATGATAATGCGTTCCGCTGTCCAGCCGGTCACAGACCAACCGAGCAGACCCAGAGCAAGCAGCGATTTTTTCATCCTTTTTTACCACCTTGTTTGTTTTCTGCGGTACCGCGTCGTTTTAAATCGAGCAGCCACTTTTCGACCGTTTTGTCCTTGCTCTCTGTCATATCCTGATACTGCTGATAATGCTTGATGGCATTTTGCAGATCAAACAGGTAGAGGTCATACAGGATACCCAGATTGAGATGGGCATAGGCATAATCCTTGTCGGCTTGCAGGGCGGCAAGATAGGCTGTTTTGGCCTCGGTAAATTTACCCTGCCGGCGATAGACGATGCCAAGATAATTTTGCGCAATGGCATTGTTGGGATTCAATTGGGTTGCCTTTTGCAGGGACTGCTCGGCCTGATCGACGCGATTGTCCTTCAAATGCAACAGTCCCAGATTGGCATGGGCGCCGGCCAGTTGCGGATACTTTTTGGTCAGTGCAGTAAATTGTTTCAGGGCAAGATCGTGCTTGCCTTTCTTCATACTGGCCAGGGCGCGCCGGTAATCGTTTTCAGCCTGGGCAGGGATATCCGGTGTCGGTGTGCCGGGCAGACTGCCGCAACCTGACAGCAACGGGATGAGCAGCCAGCCGGCCAGTGCCGCTATGCTAGTGAATTGCCGCAACATAGGGTTCACCTTTTTCGGTTTTGGCGTAGCGGATAGGTTGCAATTGCTGGAGCTGTTGCAGGCTGCGCTTGACCCACTGGTCATAGATACCATGTCGAACGTTTTCGATATTGGCGGCATGAATGTCGATGGCCTTCTCTTCAAACGGGAAGGCCTGTTCTTCCAGCAGGATATTGTATTGTTCAATCTCTTCCGCCGACAGGCCCTTGGGTCGTTGGGATTTCAGCAAGGCCCGTGAGAAGTCATGGTAGACCTCGGCAATATGATAAGTGGCAGAGGTGGTGACATCGGCAACCTTATAGGTCATGGCCGCCTGATAGGCCTGGATGGTTTTTTCCATCAGGCGCTTTTTCTCCTTGAGACTTTTCTTCAACGGTATCTTTAACGGCGTTTTACGATAATTGGTCATCAACGGATACGCCATGGTCAGACTGGCATCGGCGGCGAGGAAGCGCGAGCGTTCTGTATTGGCCGCACCGGCGCGTTTTTCCGCCGAGATGGTCTCTTTCAGCCAGTAGACTTGCAGGCGGGCATCCTTGCGTTGTTTGTAGTACTCCGCCAACTGATAGCGTGCTTCAATGGATTGCGGATACCGGGTCGGATGCTGTTTGACAAATTCTTTATAAATGGCGGCCGACTTTTCGATTTTGCCGCTGTCCTGATAGAGACCGGCCGCTTCCCAGAGTCGATCCTCTCGATAGGTTTTGGACTTGCCCGGCAGTTTGGCCAGATTTTCCATTTCATACGCGGCTTTGAGCTTTTGACCGGATTCGGTGTATATCACCGCCAGTTTTTCTGTGACCCCGTGTTGCAGTTTGATCTGTTTCGGATAACGACGGCGGAATTTAACCAGGATCTCTTCGGATTTTTTGTAATCCTTTTTCTCAAACAACACCGTGGCGGCATCGTATTCGGCGTTGATGCGTAATTTGGAACCGGGGACTACGCCGGACAGACGCATGAAATGGGCGGCGGCCAGTTCCAGATTGCCGCCGGTCCTGGCTGACTCGCCCTGTTTATAGATTGAGGCAGCCAGTCGATCTTCAATCGCGGTGCGTTGTTTGGACGGTTTCTTGTGGCTCTTTAAGACAATGTGATAGACGGTTTCCGCGCCGGCATAGTCTTTCTGTTCAAATTTGGCGTGGCCGATAATCGTGTGTGCGACGATGACCAGTGCGGCATTGTTCTTGTTCGGGGTATCAACCACGCGTTGCGCGGTTTGAATCGCCAGGGGATAGTCATGCATGGCGTACAACTGTTCCGCCGTGGTCGTTAACACCGAGGCCTGACGCTTGTCGGTGGGAAAGTGTTCGGCAAAGCGCAGGGCGCTGACGGTATTTTGCCGGCGAACCTGGACGAAGCCCTGCTGATCCTTGGCCTTGGTTTTATTCTGCAGCAGGTTGGTATAGATGAGCAGGGCGGCATAGCCCGCTTCGGCGCTCTTGGTATTGACCGGATAGTCGTAGGCGGTTTTTTCGAACTCGCGAATGGCGGACTGGAAGCGGCCGGTTTCGTTATAGGCTTCAGCCAGCAGGAAATTGATACCCACGGTGTTCTTTTCGTTGGGAAAGGCGCTGATGTAGGCGTCATACCAGGCAACGGCCTTTGCATATGCCTCCTGCTTTTGTTGTGCTTTGCGTGCCTTGCGTCCGACCGCGTGGTAATGCCGGGCCAACTCGGCGAGATGGACTTGCAGCATGGGTTTCAGTTTGTCCTGCATGTCTGCCTGATGGGCCTTCCAGTATCGACTGTTCACGCCATAACGTTGGATAAACAATTCCTTGGTGGCCAGTTGTTGCCCGGCCAGATTGGCCTTTTTATATACGTCAATCGCGCTTTGGTGCATGAACGGGGCAAGCTCACTGTCAGGATAGTGTTTGCCAAAGGCGAGATAGGTGTCGGCGGCGTCTTTGGCGCGAGCCTTGGATTCGTAAACCTCGGCAAGGTGTCGATAAACCAGGGGTTCATAACCACGATGACCGAACTTGCCAAAATAACCGGCAATCCCATTGGCGCCGTTCAGATAGGTGAAGGTGAGGCTGACACCGCGCAGGGTGTCGTTTTGAATATCCGACTCCGCCCGGCTGAGTTTTTCTGCCGGCCCGTTGGCCGATAACAGCTGCTGTTCTGTCTTGATATCCAGCAGTTTGAAGAAGGCGTGCAGACCATCTTCGTATTTATTTTGTTTGAAACGCGCCCAGCCGAGTTTATAGAGGGATTTTTCATAAAAGACCGATGCGGTGGATTGTTCCACGATCTGCTGGTAGGCCTTTTCCGCTTGCGGATATTTGTGCAGGACAAACAACATCTCGCCGCGACGGAATTGGGATTCGACAAAATGGCGGCTGTGGGGATGCTTTTCCACCAGGATTGTCAGCACCCGGAGGGTGTTAAGGTGATCACCGATCAGATCATAGGCCTTGGCCAACTGGTAGAGGATCAGGTCAATATTTTCCCGGTGTGGATAGGTCTCAACGTAGGTGAGATACATGCGAATCGCCGCTTCCATTTTGCGCCGGCCCACTTCAGAACGAGAGGGATCGTTGGACAGATTTTCCGATTCCGCCGATTCCAGTTCGATATCCGCCAACCGTCGCACGGCGTTACCATACATGGGTTCACCGGTGGCATAGTCGATGAACTCGCGATATTTCTTTACCACTTCCTCGCGGCTGAGTTTCTGTATCTTGCCTGATTCAAGCTGGTAGGTTTTGTTATCCAGACTGCCGATATCGGGTACGGTGCGGTTGGCGGCACAACCGGTCAGACCGGCCAACAGACACGAGCTGATTACGAGCGGCCGCATCATGGTTTTTTCTCCACCACGGCCATACTGTCGTAGAGTCGGGTCAGGGAATAACTGGCCCGAATATTGTAATTTTCCAGATTACGCTTTTGCAGGCGCAGGGCCGTGACAGCCATGCCGACGATGTATTTTTCCTGTTGTTCGATCTCACCGGCCAGACGTTGCTTGAGTGTTTTCAGTTTTTGCTCGCGCGCATCAATTTGCCGGTTGAAGCTTTTGAAATTGTCGGGTGCCGCTGTGAAGGCGGTTTGCAGGGATTTTTTCCGCTGTTCCTGTTCGGCCAACAGTCTTTCTGTTTCACGCAGACCTTTTTCCACTTCCCAGCGTCGCGGCATATAGTCTGTACTGACTTGCCAGTAGAGCATGCCGTAGTAAAGCCGTAATCGATTTTGCTGTTCACTGACGGCCTCTTTGTTTTTGATACGCGCCAGACGTTTTTTGGCGTCAGCGATAATATCAAATAACTCCTGCTCTTTTTCTGTCGCCAGGGCTGTCACGTTATTTTCGCTGACGATGACGGCAAACCTGTTTTTCAGGGTGCGATGTCTGGCGGCAAGCTGTTTCTTCTCTGCCTGTCGCAGGGACTGGCGGGTCTTGCCGAGCTTGTTTTGAAAGGCAAGCTTGCGTTCATTCAGCATCAGGCGATAGGCCGGCAACTGATTTTCCCAGTGGCTGATGGTGCTCTGCATATACAACAGATCACGATAATTTTTCATGGCCGCCTGAAATTTATCACCGGCAATGATTTGGTGCAGATAAGGGGTGGCCATCGAGTCAGGCAGAGTGGCGTAATGCAGATGATTTTCCTTGCTTTGGTGGCTGTGCAATTTGCGCAAGGCGGCGATAAATTCGCCGGTGACCACGGCGTTAATCGCGTTATCTATATTCACCAGCTCATTGTTATAGGCATTGATGGCGCGATTGTAATAAGACAGGGCCTGTTCTTTTGCGTTGATCTTTTCCAGCGTGTAAGGAACCGTGAGCATGGATTCCTGTACGGAGGGGTCGGTCGTCAGGCGTTTTTGCAATTCCAGCCAGGGAACCAGAGCGCTTTTCAGATCACCATTATAGTGATGCGCCCATCCGATACCGAGCAGGGCCTTGTTGGACTGTGAGCCGAGCAGGCGGACATTGCGAAAGTAATTGGCGGCGGCGGGGGCGTTCTTGCCGCGCAGTGCGGTATAACCCAAAGCGAGGTTGGCCTTGTCGCGCAAGGCGGTTTGTTCCAGGGTTGTTGGCTTAATCTGCGCCACTTCTTCCAGGAGTCGCACCGCCTCTTCCTGCTTGCCGAGCTTTGCCATGGCAATGGCCAGATTGTATTTGGCGTAGTATTCCCAGTCGGTCTGACCGGAGAAATTACTCAGCGTCCGGATGGCTTCCTCGTAGTTGTTTAACTGCAGGTTGATATTGGCCTTGAGATGTTGTGCTTCATCGTTGTATTGATAGGGCAGGTCTTTGGCTACCTTGTCGATATATTCCTTCGCTGCAGGATAGTTGCCGCGCAGATAAGCGAGTCTGGCCAGATAGTACCAGGCTGTGTCATGTGTCGTTTTGTCTCCTTCGGTTTTAAGCAGACCGTTAAAAATAGAAGAGGCGTAACGGCCCATGTCATAGGAGAGATAGAGTCCGCCCAACAAGACTTCCGGGGCGTCACCCTGGTGCTTGATGGGGTGCTTCTGTTTGGCGACCAGCAGGTCAGAGATGGCGGTAAAATATTTACCCTGGTAAAAGTGGTAGAGGGTTTCACCATAGTGCAGATCCTTGATGACTTTCTCATTGTCACTGCCGCTTGCCGTTGAGGTGCAGAACAGCATTGCGCCGAAAAGTGGCAACAGGAGCGATCTTCCATGCGGGCGGTATGCTGGCATCGTTGCTGGACCGTCTATTCCCAGACTTTTACATCGAACCTGGGTTGTTGCTTATCAACATCATCCGTGATCTTCAATTCGACAAATTTTGGATTGCTGACTTTTTCCACTGTGACCGAGGCGGCGCGGCGGAAGGTGCGGCCTTTGGGTCCCTGGCCCGTAAACAGGGCAACCAGCTCATGTTTGCCGGTCGGCAGGTTGCCGATATAAACCCGTTGTACGCCGCCGCGAAACAGGGCCTTGGACTCCTGTTCGGTGTAGAGGTGGTTGGCGACGATCTTGTCATTCAGTTTTAACTGTACAGAGTCCAGATTAAACAGTTTGCCGGTGTCCATGGACAGAAACACGGTGAATTGGGTATTGGCGGGGAAGAGCAGTTCTTCTTCCAGAATAAACAGGTCCCGGTTTAAATCGAGAATATCTTTCTTCAGATCCTGGACCCGTCCATCCATAACAGAGAGTTTGGTGTCGGCCTTTTTCTCCTCGGCGTGGAGGGAGGTGCTGCCGATGGTGCCCAGTGCCAAACAAAACATAATGAGGTGATGATAGATTTTCATATCCTGAATCCCGTCTCTCCTTGCGCTCAACTCGCCGGACGTCCGGCGCAACCGGCTCATCTCACAATCGAAATGAATATGCCGTTAGTTTACCTGTATCCGGATTGAGTCGACAAAGAATTTCGTCACGTACTGTGTGATCCCGAAATATGACTGATCTGTGCGCAATTTTCGTAGCCCAGGCACCGGGTCAAACAGCATTAATCGACTCACTCCATGGTGCGGTGATATTGCCTGTTATTTGAATTGGTTCTCATTCTGGAATGTAATCTTCTTGCCCTTGACTTACTGTGGGTTTGGTCACAATTTGACCAAGAAATATCAAGAATTCCTTCATGGCGGTGACTGCAGGCCGCTGGTGTAGCGGGTTTTGCCGTCAGCGTCGATGATGATGGCTTCGATGTCGGGCAGTGTTTCCACCAATTGCGCGGCCTTCTCCGGTCCCAGCACAAAGCAGGCGGTGGAGAGGGCATCCGTGGTGGTGGCATCAGGACCCAGGATGGTGACGCTGCGTGAAAGAGGGGCCGGCTTGCCACTGTCCGGACTGATGATGTGGTGATAGCGCACACCATTCTTGATGAAATATCGCTCATAATCACCGGAGGTGGAGACCGCCGTATCCGAGAGCGGGATGACGAGGGCAAATTTGCCTTTTTGTCGCGGGTGTCGAATGCCGGTCATCCAGGGACGTCCACGCCGGTCACCCAAAATATAACTGTCACCCCCGGCGCTGAGCAGGGCGTTTTGTATGCCGCATTGCCGCAGAATGGCGATACCCTGATCCACCGCATGCCCTTTGGCGATACCACCCAGGTCGATGCGTACATTGGGATGCTGGAAGGCGATGGTTTGTTCGGCCGCATCAAACACGATATGCCGGTAGTTGATCGCCGCTTGCAGTGACTTCAGCTGTGTCGCATCGGGTTTGAGTCCTTTGCGATAGTCATACAGATAGCCGACACTGGCAAAGGTGATGTCAAACCGGCCATGGGTCAGGACCGAAATCTCATTGGCGCGCTGCATGAGTTGAAACAACTCCTGACTGACCTTGAATGGTCGAATGGCCGCTTCGCGATTGAGTTTGCTCAGTTCACTGTCGGGTTTGAACGGACTCATGGCGAGATCGATGCGGTGCATGTTTTTCATGACCCGATCCATACATTGTTCAGCCGCCGTCCGGTTTTCATGCCACAGCTCGACCCGCACGGCCGTACCCATGACAGCTTGCTCACGACTGTACCAGTCGGCGCAGACAGGTTGGCTTGCGCACCAGCCAAGCAGGAGTGTGAGGGGCAGGATTTTGTGCAACATGATTTGGCTGCCTTAACCGTCAGGACGGTTAAGGTAGCATAAGCCGGGGCAATCAGGGACCGGGCGGTGGTGGTGGCGGAGCAATCGGGCGCAACGCAGTCAGTCGGTCAATGCTCGCTGTGTCCCCCAGACCGTGGTTGAATCCAAGCTGATTAAAGATATTGAAAAACGGTGCGGTGGATGCTTCCAGCATACCGCTGGCCGACATGTAGTTGAGCAGCACAGTGTTGACCAACTGGTTGACGTTATTGGCGGCCGGGCTGGAGGCGGTCACTACGGCGCCCTGCCGGGAATACCAGCCGATCTGGTTGGTGTTAACCACCGGGCGACCGGCTGCGTTGGGATCATAGAGGAGCATGAAGGCGCCGGCCGTACCGGAATTGTCTCCGGTCCAGACACCCTTGCCGGTGCCATCGGTGGTGCCGTTACTGAAGACCGAGCCGTCACTGAATACATACATCAGCAGTGGTACACCGCGGCGGCGGGCATAGTCGAGACAGGCCCCCATGCAACGGCCGGCACGCAGGTCGCGGGCTTCGCCGGTGGTGCGATCACCGGTGTGATAATCGTAGCCGCCCATGGTGATGGTGCCGGCCCCGGCATGGCCGTCGATGACCATTTTCATGACCGAGGCGGTCTTGCGGAACTCACCGTCATTCCATTCGGCGGCGGTAAAGATCGGGGTAATAGTCGGTGGCTGGGTTGTCTGTTCAACAATCTCGGGGTCGGCGCCTGGATCTACATTGACGCTGCCAAACCGCTCGGCCAGGTCTGCGGCGGAGATATAGCCACAACGGATCAAATCCTTGATGACCATATCGCGAGTTGGATGGATGATGTTGCGACCCAGCTTGGCGTGGCTCAGACGCACCATGGATTCCATGGCGGCGACCACATCATCCTTGTCGAGGATGGCGGTCAGGTTGCCGATATCGACCATGCCGGTGACGTCGCTGGGACGATCCACCTTTGCCGGGCGACGTTCGGCGTTGATGAAACGCAACGGCGCCATGGAGTTACCGCCGGAATCACTGTTCCGGGAACCAATCAGAGAGACCACGCCGCCGTCTGTGCCGGCCGGGTTGACCCGATAGTCAGTGCGGAAGGCTTCGGCAATGGCATACATGGGATTGTGTGGATTATTGCCGGTATCGTTATCGGAACGGGCGGCAATCATGACACCGTTGATATTGGGCAGAGCGGCGCCGGCTTTTTCCACCATGCCGGCCAGGAACTGGCTGTCGGCATGGAACAGCAAACCAAGCTGGTCACTGATATTGTTCATGGTGGGGGTCTCTGGCAGGAGATCACCGGGGATTCCCATCAGGCTGTAGCCGGCGGTGCTCAGCAGGTCGAGTTGGCCGCCGGGGCCGCCGCCCAACACGTTGGAACCGGCCATGGCGGCGCCACCGGCCAGGTCAAAACAGATCATGGGCAGGTTGGGTCCCAGGGCCTGACCGACCCGGCAGCCGGCCGGTTTGATGTTGGTCAGGATATCTGTTGACAATGCCATGGCTTCCCGCGGGTTGGCAAACAGACTCATCAGGCCGCCGCCAAGCAAAATGCCGCTGCCGGAGATCAGGCCCTGGCGCAGGAAGTCGCGGCGTGTCACCGGCCTGGGATGATCCGGATGCAACAGGGGCGCGTCTGGATGCAGTGGTTGGCGTTTTTTACCCATGTTTTCGGTTCCTCTAAATTCTCTTGTCCATTTTCCCGGTTATTGCATCTGCATGACAGCGCTGCCCAAGACGGCGGCACAGCTTGCCTTGACGATTTGTGCTGTTCTGGCCGGGCCGGTGGCGCATACGCGAGCCGGTTCAGGCGGGAGCGGTTGCTCACAGCTGATCATTCTGGTTATAAGCGCGTCTATTTCACCCGACAGATCGCCGGCCGTCGGCTGTGTGGCCAGGTCATTGGCCGGTGTCACCAGATCCGCATTCATCATTTTCTCCAGTAACGGATTGATGATGAAGGCGCGCTTGGCCGGGGAGTTGAAGGCAACGTTCTCGTCTTCACTGAAGACGAATCCGGCGAAATAGCCCGGATTGGTGTTGACCAGAATATCGCAATAGTTCAGCGCCATTTGTGCGATCGCCATCTGGTGCGAGTTCAGGAAGGCATCCGCATTGGCTACCGCCGGCAACTGCTGGAAGTAGGTGGCGTAGATGTTGTCCCGAATCTGGGTATGAGTCCGTGGAACACCGGTCAGAGCGGACATGGTCACGTTGATCTCTTCAAAGGTGCGCATACCCAGATCACTGCCGCGATCATCCAGGGCGATAGTCGGCAGCGGCGGCGGCGTCGTATTGCTGGTATCCGTAAAGGCGCGGAGAGTCGGCCCAAACTGTTCGAAAGCCAGATAGAAGTCGTCATATTGCTGACCCTGCTTCAACTCGAGGATGGTGCCCATGGGGGACAACAGCTGGCCTTCGGCCGGATCATAGTTGCCGCCGCCGATGGTCAGATCCAGCGTACTGTAGGCCTGACCCACCCGGGCCAGACTGCCGTTGACACCGATACGCATGCCGCGCATGTTCAGGTTAATGTCTGCCGGAGTAAGCGAGGTATCCTTGGTCAGGAAGCGCGGCTTGGCAAACAGGTAACTGTAATCATCAAACTGGCTGACTTCGAAGACCACATACGCATCACCCACATAATCGGGATCACCCATGGTACCGGTCAGGTGACTGACGCCGAACATCATGAAGTACTTCTGACCCACACCCACGGCATAGTTCTGTTGTATCTGCGCATCGTTCAGGGCGCGGTTATGGATCGACACCATCCGCAGTGTACCCAGCCAGGGTCGGGTTCCGCCGGAGTCACCGCCAAACAGCAGGGCGAAACCGTCATTCCAGTCGGCAAAATTGCCCGGCGCCGAGGTGTCGGCATCACCGGTGTATTCACCATTTACATAGATGCGGCGACCGTTGATGGGGTCGAAGGTAACGACCACATGTTGCAGGGTGGCCTGAGCCCGTTCAGCCGCATCGGCGGTGGACAAGGTATCGTTGAACGGGTCTGTGGTGGTGCTGCTTAACTGGATAAAGTCATAGTTATACATGGTTTGACCGAGGGTGAAATTCCGGTCCTCCGAGGCGGTGCCTGCCGAGTAACTGACAATATTCGAGTTTTCCTGTGTCACGTTGCCGGGGATTACCCAGGCCTCAATGGAGTATTCGCCGCTCAGTTTGATCAGATCATTCAGTTTCTTGCTGTTTGCTACGGTGGCATGGGCGAAGGCCTGGGGTGAGATAAATTCAACCCCGTAGGTGGTCAACCAGCGGTAATCCCCATTACGGGTACCGGCCGGGGCTTCAGCGCCTTCCAGGGTCAGGTTGAGTTCCGGCATCACGCCACTGGTGTCGACGATGGTATTACCGCTGCCGGTTCTGAATTCGTACAGGGCGATCTGGTTGGCCTCGTAGCGGTTGCCGCCGGAGGCGATGACCGCTTCTTCAAACCTCAGGGCCTTGCTCACTGTTTCCGGATTATTGACCTGATTCGGGGTGATTCCGCCGGCAAACTGTTCGATCAGGAATTGCATATCCTGTGAGTTGTTTTGCGCGGTATCCCAAATCTGGTGACCGGCGGCCAGGCGCAACACAAAACTGGAGTTGGCCGGGTTGTTCAAATCCATCTTGGTCTGGGCCGCTTCATACGAAGTTTGTGGATCGGGATCGGCAAAATAGGGGGCCTGGGGGTCGGGTGCTGTGCTCCGGTGACAACCACTGCAATGGGTTGTCAGCATAGAGTGGATGGAGTAATCATCCGTATCATTGGGCACGTTCAATACAGTCGTATAACCGGGATTGGTGCCATCGAATGTGGCCGGGAAAAATCGGGTTGCTGCCGGTTCACGCAGGGTAGTGGGTGGCTTCAGGTCAATAGCGCGACCGGCTTCACCACCGCTGCCGGAGGCCCAACTCTCGATATAACTGGTGATCAACGTGGCGCAGGCTGCCGCCGAGGGCAACCAGCAGTTATGACCTTCCGCCACCTTGGTGACCAGTCGGGATTTTTCCGGTTCAGCGAGGTTCACCAGGGCCGGGCTATAGGCAATCATCGCGTCATAGGCATTATTCACATTCAGCCAGTCGACAAAGTAGGGCGGCTGCTTGATACCGGCATCGGAACGATGGCAGCGACCGCAAGCGCCTTCACCGCGCAATCTTTCCCAGACATTGTTCTGATAACCCAGCACCTGGGCATCGCGGGCCACGGGGCCGTCATAGGCCGGACTGGTCAGACTGGCGCTGCCACTGCCTGGATTTTGTTGAGTGTCATCACCGCCACCGCATGCAGCCAACCCGGTCAACATGAAACCGAGTAATAGATATGACAAGACACTGTTGCGTTGCGGCTGATGGTGTCCGTGGTGACTGTTCCGGTTCAGAATGGTCTTGTGCATTCTTGCATATCCCTGTGTTCAGTTTTATCAGTTACCGCTGCAATAGGCGGCAGCTCCGGCGAAGGCGCGCTTCAGGTTGTGGGTATTGCCGCCATATGAAATGGTGGTGAAATCAGACACGATGGCATCGAAGGCAGCAGTGTCTGTAACATCAGGATCACGCTGGCAGACAGTTTTGAAGACCTTTTTCACCTGGCAGACAGCAAAGGCCTTGCTGTGCGCCAGTTCCTGGCCCAGTGATTGTGCGCCCTGTCCATTGCCGGGCAGACCGGTGTCCCAAAGCAGCCAGGCGTTATCGCCACTGCGCCAGCGATTTTCCCAGGCATCATTGGTGGTCTCGTAGCCGTCCTTAAAGTTGGAGGCATTGATCAAGTACTTGGGCTGGACTGCACCGGGGGTATATACCAGCTGCCCGCCGTCTTCATCACCGGGGGGATAATCCCACTGGTAATAGGCGAAGGCCTGGGCCATGGGGTCCATACCGGCATGGCAACCGGCACAGGCATTCATAAAGATGCGGCTGTCGCCACCGGGACTGCGCGAGACATCCTGACGAATGCGGTCAAAGGGACGGGTGTTGTCCTTGATCTGTTCCAGGTCATAGCAAAGGTGGTTGAGTATGGTGAAGCGGAACATGGCCCGGTTGGTTCCATCTATATAGAATGCGCGGGCGGCGGCACGGGTGGTCATGATACCGGCCGGTGCAGAGACCGGTTGGTTTGTCTTGGTCAAATCCCGGGCCAGATTGGCGTTGTTGCTCTCCAGCGTCTCATAGTGGGTATTGTTGGTGGCGGCCGGGGGGGCGCCGCTGCCTATATAATAGTAGTTGGCATACAGCAGCTCACGGAAGTCGTCATTGTTGGCTACCATACCAATCACCATGGCGCTGTAATCATTCAGTGGGGCAAACACAGTCTGGGCTTCATTGGTCCAGGGCGTGGCCATGTTTTTCAGGGTGACGTTATAAAAATTCTGGCCCATTCCACCTGATACGTAGGTGTCAGAAGTATCATCCATAATGGCAAGGGCGGCGGCCACCAGACCATTATTGCCACCGCCGGCTCCGGTATAAACAGAGTTCAGTTGTGCCAATACTTCGTTTGATGGTGGTGTACCGGTGAGGCGGTCATGGATACGTTTCAGTTGTTCTCTTGGGCCGGCCACAGCATTAAGCGAGGCAAGGCCGAACAGCAGGGCTGTGCCCAGACAGAGCAGTTTGCCGGGGCGGGCCGGAACTTGTCGCAGGGGATGGGATGTTTCCGGTTTATTCATGATGCCTCGTTCCCTCGTTATCAAAATTTGATGTGTTCACTGTAACAACCCGGCGGAACAGATAGTGCCGATGCGTTAACAAATTCTGTACCCGGTATGTATAACTGTGGAAGTGTTGGCACATACAATCCGGCAGCCGGGGTATTCTACCGTTGCAAGCCATAATAATACTAGCTCAAGCATCATAACGCTTTGAAACTTTAACTGATTATGGTCTGATCCTAATCAGAATCAGCTGGAATTGCGTGACGCTTGTCACAGAACCGTAAAATGGTGCCAAGGCATAATTCATTTCATGGATTCAACTGTCCATGATCATAGACAAGGTGGTAGAGTATTCGCGAAACGAGCATCGATTTCAAAATCGTAAAGTTTTTCGACAACATGCTCTTCTGTATCAGAACCAGACACGTAAGGTATACTTCGAGTCATGAATGCAAACGGATGTTACACACAGTACGGACTCTTGAGAATGACTCGACTCTGGTTGGGCATACCTGTTCTTTTCCTGTTGGCAAGTTGCGGTGGTGGTGATGAAACCACAGACCCGTTGGCCAATGGTTTTCCCATGGCCTATGTCAAACGGACCATACCGGAGCCGAACGTTGATCCGAATGTAACGGATGACCCGTTTGATCTCTTGCAACAGCGCGATGCCAATCAGCCGGCCAGATACTATCCCGGCGGTGACCTTTATATCAGGGACCATGCCTCTTCTCGTGCGGCCGAGCGTAATCTCACGGGGACCATTACGCTGGGTGAAGGTGACGTCAAGGATGTCAAAGTCTCATATGATGGCAAGCGACTCCTGTTCTCCCTGCGTCTGGGCGATCTGCCCAATACCGATGATGAAGATCAACCGACCTGGAATATCTGGGAATACAATATCGTCACCGGCGAAATGCGCCGTATTATCACCTCAAATATCCGTGCCGAGGATGGTCAGGATATTTCCCCCAACTATCTGCCGGACGGCAGAATTTTATTTTCTTCAACCCGCCAGACCACTGCGCGTGAGTTGTTGGCGGATCAGGGCAAGGCGCGGGTTCAGGCGGCGGTGGAAAATGTCCGCACCCAACAGGCATTTAATCTGCATGTGATGGACCCGGATGGATCGAATATCCGCCAACTGACATTCAATCAGGGGCATGACATTGATCCTATCGTGATCAGTGACGGTCGAGTGATTTTTTCCCGTCTGAGTCGTCTGAATAACGCCGGCAATTACATGGCGAATTATTATTCCATGAATCCGGATGGTTCCAATATCCAGTTATTGTTCGGCGCCAACAGTCATGACATCGGTTCTGATGGCGGCAATGTCCAATTCCTGCAGGCAAAAGAATTTCCAGATGGCCGGATCATGGCAATCCAGCGTCCCTATGCCGGCAACTTCGGCGGCGGTAATCTGGTGTTGTATGATTTGGAGAACTATGTCGATCAAACTGTCACCGTGTCTGGTGGAACAGGTACTGCATCAGAGAGCGCCACCATCATGCAGGCACGCACCGATGACGTGCCGACCACGGCAGGGAGTTTCCTGTCGGCTTTTCCGTTGTGGGACAACACCGGGCGCACACTGGTGATCTGGAGTCAGTGCCGTTTGGTGGAAAATGACCGGCCGGTACCCTGTACTGCAGAACGACTGGCGGCGCCGGCCTTTGTTCCGGCTCGTCCCTCCTTCAGTATCTACATGTATGAACACGGCAAACAGCGTATGTTGCCGGTGTTATTACCGGAAGAAAACGTCTATTACTCCGAAGTCGTGGTGGCTCAGGAGAGGGCCTATCCCAGAGTGATTAACGATATCGCTGCAGCGGCATCCGAACCGGGTATTCTGCATATTCGCAGTATCTATGATATCGACGGTACCTTTGATAATCGGGGCGGGGCAGCAACGACACTCGCCGATATGTCCAATCCCGCTGTCACCCCTGCAAGTAATCGACCGGCCCGTTTTCTGCGACTGCTCAAGGCGGTCTCCCTGCCGGACAGAAATACTGCGGTGAACAATGCCCGCTTCGGTTCCAGCAGCGCCCGTGACGGTATGAAGGAATTGATTGGCTATGCCCCCATCGAGCCGGACGGTTCCGTCAAGGTCAGGGTGCCGGCCAATGTGGCCTTTACTTTCCAGATTGTTGATTTCCGCGGACGCCGTTTGGCGAATGGTCCGACCCGCCATCTGAACTACTGGTTGCAGGTTCGTCCCGGCGAAACACTTGAGTGTGGCGGCTGCCACGACGGCGGAACGGCTGTACCACACGGACGCTCGGGTTTGGTGAGCAGCATAAACAGCGGCGCGCCGGGTACCCAGTTTCCCGGTACTGATCCCGCCATGGTGGCGGTGTCCAACGAAACCATGGCGGAGACAAGAACACGCATCAGCTGCCTGACCGATTGTGCCGGATTGAATCCCACTATGGGACTGGTGTTTGATGATGTCTGGGCGGATGTTGGCAGTAAGGAGGCGTCATTCAGCTATCGTTTCAGTAATGCCTATGATTACAACGATACCTCGACGCGCAAACCGGTTTCCAAGCCCTGCGATGACAACTGGACACCGGCTTGTCTGGCGGTTTACAACTACGGTTACCATATTCATCCGTTCTGGACCCGGACCCGGACAGACATATTGGGTAATTCCGTCACCTGCGTTGACGCCGGTTGTCACAACACCATTGACCCGGTTGTACCGGGAGGCGTGACACTGCCGGAACCCATGATAAATCCGGCCTATCCCAGCCCGGCCGTCGATGTGGAGCCGGTCATCATGCGCCAGCTCAATCTGAGTGATGAATCCCTGGCCGATCCGTCCAATAATGCACTGCGTTGCCGTGCGTATAATGACCTGGTCATCGGTGACCTGCTGAAAGAGGTCAGCGGCACTATTCTGGTTCCGGTGGAGGTGCAGGTCACCACCGCAAATCCGAACCCAACTCCGCCACCAGCCTTCCTGATTGAAACGCAGAACCGGAATGTGGGACGACCCATCTCCGGCGGTAACGCCAACGGCAGCAACGCCTTTTTCAATGAGTTGGAAAATGACAGTACGGTCGCACTGCCGACACCGTTACCCGGCAACAAGTATGACCACAGGGGCCTGATGACCGCCGCTGAAATGAAAGTGCTTTCAGAATGGATTGATATGGGCGCACAGTATTACAATGACCCCACATCATCCTTGCCCAATTACGCGGGATGCAGTGTGCCGTAATCGGACGGGTGAATACGCCGGTGTGAGCGTATTGGGGTATAAATAACAATAACGGAGCCGTAATCAGGTTGCTTGTACCTGATTGGGCCCTGCAGGTGGATAGGAAACCATGCGAGCTGTAGTCTTGTCATTGGCGGTTTTTTTGTTGTTGACCGGCCATGTCCTGGCGGAGGAGAAAGTCAGGGTTGCCGATCCGTATATCGAACTTTATACCCAGCCCGGTGAAGGGCATCCCATCTATCATGTGGTGGAACGCGGCCAGTGGGTCACCATCCTCAAACGCCAGACCGATTGGTTCAAGGTGCAAACGGCGGACAACAAGATCGGCTGGGTGACACGCCGCCAAATGGCCGGGACCCTGACTGCTTCCGGCGAACAATTTCAGATCACGGATACCGGTCTGTCGGATTTCAGCAAGCGCGGCTGGGAAGTGGGTACGCTGTGGGGCAATGTGCAAACCTCCGAGATGTTTACCGTTTATGGCGCCTGGGCGTTTAATCAGAGTCTTTCCGCCGAAGTTTCCGTCAGTCAATTACTCGGCAATCTCACCACCAGCAACCTGATCAATGTGGGACTGGTAACGCAGGTGTTCAGTGATGACTGGATCTCGCCCTATTTTTCCATCGCAACCGGTATCGTGAATACCAGTACCCGCGCCACACTGGTTTCGGAAGTGGATACCAGCGATCAAACCGCCAGCTTTGCAATCGGTGTTCGGACCTATTTGAGCAGGACGTTTTTTCTGCGGGTTGAATATCGTGAATTGGTAATTTTTTCCAGCACAGACAACAATGAGGAATTGGAAATATGGTCAGTCGGTGTAGGCAGCTTCTTCTAAATCTGGTCTTGCCGGGTGTTTTGACGACGACCGTGCTGATGAGCAGTGTCTGTTTGGCGGCGGAACCCGAAGCCTCAGGCGAGCAAGTCATCAAACCGGAACTGTCACGCCGTGATGTGAAACTGCCGGATATTGATACCGAGAATTTTGAAATCGGTGTTTATACCGGGACCATGAGTGTTGAAGACTTTGGCGTCAATCCGGTACAGGGGCTGCGCGTCGCCTATCATCTGACGGAGGATGTCTTCCTTGAGCTGTCCTACGGCAAGACCACCACCACACCATCCAGTGTGGAAAGAGTCGGGCCGTTTAGTTTCGTCGATGATCGGGATTTGACTTATTACAACCTGTTACTCGGATATAACCTGTTACCGGGAGAGGTTTATTGGGGGGCGGATCACGCCTTTAATACCGATCTGTATGTGGTACTGGGCAGCGGCAGCACCAAATTTGACGGCGAGGATCGCTCTACACTGGTAGTTGGTTTCGGTTACCGTTTTCTGGCTTCGGACTGGATGTCTCTGCGACTGGACATGCGCCGCCATACGTTTGAGACCGATATTTTCGGTGAGGCAAAGCAACATAACAATCTGGAATTCCTGTTGGGTGTCGCGGTATTTTTCTGATTTGATATAGAGGTAAACCATGATTTCACTTAATTGCAAAAAAATCGGCATTATCTTCACCATGCTCGTCATGTTGGGCATGACATCATCTGTTAATGCCTCTGCTGTAAAGGGCAAGGCCCCTGACTTTACCCTGAAAAGCAACAGCGGCAAGAACCTGAAGCTCAGCGAGTTTCGCGGTCAGGTGGTGATGATCAACTTCTGGGCTTCATGGTGTGCGCCGTGTCGTCAGGAGATGCCGCATCTGGAAAATTTATACAATAAATATCACAAGCTGGGCTTTACTATTCTGGGGGTTAATGTGGAGGAGAACTCCGACAAGGCCAAATCCCTGCTGAAAGATATCAAGGTCAGTTTCCCGGTCTTGTTTGATACCGGCAACAGTGTCAGTAAAAAGTACAATGTCAGCGCCATGCCGAGTACCGTACTGGTGGACAGGAATGGCAACATGCGTTTCCTGCACAAGGGCTACAAACCCGGTTATGAAAATGATTACGCCAAGCAGATTCGCACTCTGATCCGGGAATAAACCATGAAACGCTTTCTTTTGCTCTGCCTCGTATTAACACAACTGCCGGCATGCAGTATTCAGCCCTGGGTGCAGCCCTATGAGCGGGCCAACTTGGCTGATCCCATTATGAGTTTCGGCCGCAACCCGGTCTCGGAAGCCTATCACAAGCATGTGTTTGAAGCGCGTGAAGGCGCCAGGGGTGGTGAAGGCAGTCAGGGTGGTGGTTGTGGTTGTAACTAGATCATTTATCCGCAGTGCTGTTCTCGGCTGCGGCCTGCTGCTTGTCCTGACCGGTCAGGCGGCGGTGTTGCCGGAAGACCGGGCCGATGTGCTTTACCACTCTTACGATGGGGGCGGCATGGACATCAACGGGCCGTCCGTCCTGGTCCGTAAAGGAGATGGCAAGACCTATTCCGCCTATTACAACTACTATGTGGACAACGTCTCCAGTGCCTCTATTGATGTAGTCTCCACCGGCGCCAGCCCCTATGTAGAAGAGCGGGTGGAAAACGGTATCGGGGTGGAATACCTGAACGGCAAAAGTATTATGAGCGTGGGGTATACCTCCAGTGTGGAGAACGATTATGTGGCGGATACCGTCCATTTTGGGGTCAGCACCGACATGTTCGGTGATCTCACCACCGTTTCATTGGGGTTTTCCCGCGGTTCCGACAGTGTCTACAAAATGGTGAAAGTGGGTGGTGTTAAAGTCCGCGATACGGCGTTTGGTGAAAAGAACACAGATCGTCGCACTTATTCGGTGGGACTCACCCAGATCCTGACCAAGAACATGATCATGGCGGCCAACTTTGAAACCATCACCGATGAAGGCTTTCTGAACAATCCCTATCGTCAGGTGCGTTATGACAGCGGCGGGACAAACGGTTATACCTTTGAAAATTATCCCGCCACCCGGACCAGTAATGCGTTGGGTTTGAAATTTCGCTATTTCCTGCCCTATCGGGCCGCCCTGCATTTTTACGCCCGGACATTTGCCGATGACTGGGGCATCACCGCCAATTCCTATGAAGTGGGTTACACCCATCCGATGGGGGACAGCTGGATCTTTGACCTGCGTTACCGCCTGTATGGCCAAACCAGTGCCGATTTTTACCGGGACCTGTTCAGTAGCGTGGCGGAGCTGAACTATCAGGCGCGGGACAAGGAGCTCAGTACCTTCAGCAGCAGCACCATTGGCATAGGTATCAGTTATGAGTTCGCCAAATCGGGCTGGTGGTTTATCGAAAAGGGCAGCGCCAATCTGGTTTTTGACCATTTCCAGTTCGACTACGACAACTTCAGGGATTATCGAATCGCCACACCGGTACTGGGTGAGGAGCCGACCTACAGCTTCTCGGCCAATGTGCTGCAACTTTTCGTTTCTATCTGGTATTAGCCACTGAACCCACACCCGGCGTGGGCCGGGACGGCTATTTTACGTGCGTCGATTTGCGGTGATTGGGTGGGGAATCTGCGTGTATATCCCGCGTATGGACGTGAAAATGCCCGGTTTTGCGATCTTCGAAAAAATGTTCCAGGGTATAGCGAATGGTACGGAAGGCCAGGTTGTCCCAGGGGATTTCGTCTTCACTGAACAGGTCCACCTCCAGGCTCTCCGTCCCGGCTGAATAGTCCAGATCGAGCAATCGGGCGCGATACATCACATAGACCTGATTGACATGGGGCAGACTGAAAACAGCATAAATGCTGTCAATTTCCACCCGTGCATTGGCCTCCTCCAGTGACTCACGCATTGCCGCCTGTTCCATGGTTTCTGCATTTTCCATAAAACCGGCCGGCAGGGTCCAAAGTCCGTAGCGGGGTTCAATGGCCCGCTTGCAGAGCAGAATCCGATCGTTCCAGACGGGTATACAGCCGGTGACCACATTGGGATTCTGATAGTGAATGGTGTGGCAGTAATTACACACATATCGGGGCCGGTTGTCGCCTTCGGGGATCCGCAGAACAACCGGTTTGCCGCATTCACTACAGAAATTCATTGGAGAAGCTTACTTTTTTCCGCCCTGGGGGGTGAAGCCGCTGGGCAGTGAACCCATATTGCCTTCCTTAAACAGGAAACCAATCATATGTTGTTCGATGACCTGCATACTGCCGGGATCGGCGGTATTGAGACGGTTTTCATTAATTATGATGGTGAGGCGGTCCAGCCACTGTTTCCAGCCTTCACTTGATACATTATCGAAAATACGCCGGCCCAGATCGCCCGGATAAGGCTGACTGTCCAGTCCCGGGGCCTCACGTTGTAAAACCTGGCAGAAGACGCTGCGTGACATGCGAAATACTCCAACTTGCTTTAATATAGATTAATCTGTATCCGGCCTGTTTTGGACGGAGAGAAAGTGGTATAATGCCGACTGAATTACTCGGTTATTATCCGGGATTACCCATTGGGTGTAAAGCATAACTGACTTGTGAGAGTTTTGACTATGACAGATGCAGGATTTAATCAATCGATTGCCGACCACGAAATCAAAATGAGTGCCACTGCGGCAGAGCAGATGAAAGGCCTGATGGCCAATGCCGATGACGGCATTGAAGGCATCCGGGTTTTTGTTACCGGTGGCGGTTGCGGTGGTATGACTTATGGCATGACCTACGCTGACGAGATTCATCCCTGGGACAAGGTCCTTGAAGGTGATGGATTTAAATTATTGGCCGATGCCATTGCGGTCAGTTACCTGAAAGGCTGTGACATTGATTTCGTCGAAAACGGGCTGAATGCCTCCTTCGTTTTTAACAATGTCTTTCAGACTGTCGGTGGCTCCGGTATGTGTGGCGGCTGTGGTGGCGGCGGTTGCGCCTGAGGCCGCTTTCCCTTAAGAATCGAACCATGCCTTTCTCATCCTTGCAGGTGGATCACGATCGTGGTCCACGTGCCTTATCACGTGTCCTGATCATCGCCCCACATGGCAGTTACCGCACCGGCCCGTTTATACAGGCCGCACGGCAACAGGGAGCGGAAGTCCTGATCGCCTCACAGGGAAAGCATTCCATCGTCAGTGAGTATGCACGGGGCCTGCAGATCAACTTCAGTGATGAAGATCAGGCCTTGCAGACGATCGTGACCGCCGCACAGGAGCGACCCTTCAGCGGCATTATCGGTACCGATGACAGTGCCACGGTACTGGCGGCCCGTGCGGCTGAACAACTCGGGTTACCCCATAATCCGCCACAGGCGGTACAGATCGCGGCACGCAAAGACATGGCACGCCGTTGCTTGTCTCAGAGCAAGGTGCGTATCCCTGATTTCAGGGTGTTGGACATCCGGCGTTCTCTGCCGGAACAGCTTGACGGCGTTGTCTTCCCCTGCGTGGTAAAGCCGGTTGCGCTGTCAGCCAGTCGCGGCGTAATTCGGGTGAATGACACGCAACAGTTATCGGCCGCCGTGGAACGCATCAAGGCCATCCTCGCGGCAGAATCTCAATTACCGGCGGATGCAGGACAGACCCTGTTATTGGAACAATTCATTTCCGGTCAGGAAGTGGCGGTGGAGGGGATGTTGTATGACGGTGAACTGGATATCCTGGCCCTGTTCGATAAACCCGATCCCATGGACGGTCCTTTTTTCGAAGAGACCTATTACATCACACCGTCACGACTGTCAGTTGATATCCAACTGGCGATCCGGGACGAGGTTCAGGCGGCCTGTCATGCCTATGGTCTGCGTGAAGGTCCGGTGCACGCCGAATGCCGGATTAATGCGGACGGTGTCTGGATACTGGAAGTGGCGGCGCGCACCATCGGTGGCTTGTGCGGCCGGTTGTTGACCTATGGTACCGGACGACAACTGGAAGAGGTTGTGCTGGCCCATGCCCAGGGACGGCGCGTCACAGTAAATCAACAGGACGGTGCAGCCGGTGTCTTGATGATCCCTATCCCCGGTGCAGGGGTCCTGAAGCGGGTTGAAGGCCTGCTGGCGGCCCAGCAGATTCCCGGGGTTGAAGAGGTGAACATTCAGATCCGGGATGGGTATGAATTGATCCCGCTGCCGGAAGGGGGCAGTTACCTCGGGTTTATTTTTGCCCGTGGCGAAAGCAGCGAAGAAGTGGAACGGGCTTTGCGTAAAGCACATGCCTGTTTGAATATTGTGATTGGACCTCTCTGGAAAGTGCTGGTTTAAAATCCGAAGGTATCGTAATGACTGAAGTACACAAAGCACCCGCCGCATATCAATTGCAACCCACCTGCCTGCAGGAGAAACTGGATGACGGCACCACCCGTTGCCATTTGTGCCTGTGGCGGTGTCGCATGAAACATGGTCAACGGGGATTTTGCCAGGCGCACGTAAATCGCCACGGCACACTATACAATCTTTCTTATGGTATCCTGTCAGCAATAGATATCGGTCCCATAGAAGAGAAACCGGTGCGACACTATCGGCCGGGCAGCAGGATCATGTCGGTGGGCAGTTATGGTTGTAACTTCCGTTGCGGCGGTTGCCACAATCTGGAGATTTCCTGGGGGGTAACGGCACTGGATGATTTGGCCAGAGGTCAGTCAACAGCCGCCTATGTGTCACCGGAAGAACTGGTGGACGCTGCTTTACGCCATAAAGTGCAGGGTATTGCCTTTACCTACTCTGAACCGGCGGTCTGGCTGGAGTATATCCTGGATGTAGCGCCTCTCGCGAAGGCAAAAGGGCTGTTTATCGTCTATGTCTCCAACAGTTTTGTGACTGACGAGGCATTGGAACTGATGGCCCCCCATGTGGATGTCCTCTGTTCGGACATCAAAAGTCTGGATGAGTCGTTTTACAAAGATATATGCAAAACAGCCACGGTTGACCTGGTCTTGTCCTCCATTCGCAAAGCCCATGCGCTGGGTATCCATGTGGAAACGCGCACAAATATTATCCCAAAGCGCAATGATGATCCGGCCATGCTGCAGGCCATTGCCATTTGGATCCGCGAAAATCTGGGGACGGACAGCCCCTGGCACATCACCAAATTCTTTCCTTCCTACAAGCTGGCCCATTTACCGCCCACCCCCAGTGAGGTGTTGTGGCGCACCAGTAAAGCTGCACAGGCGGCCGGTTTGAAAAATGTCTATGTCTATGATGACAAGGGGTGTGACTGCGCCACAGAAAATATGCCGGTTGCCGAGTATCTGCAAGGCGGTGCTGAAACCATCCACAGTGTTAAGCAATGCGCGGCCTCCTGTTGTGGCGAGCAAGGTATATTATTGAAAAAGTATGAACAAGAAGCAGGAAAGAGTTGCAAATAGCCTATTTACTGATATAAACAGTTAAGCGGATGTCTCTGGAGACGACCATGAGTGAAAAGCCACAGATTAAACAAGATCCCCTTTATCAATTATTGCGTGACGGGAAAATCGATGAGTTCAACAAACGCAAGGCGGCGGGGGAGCAATGCGATCTGACCGGTTGTGATTTTCGGAATATTGATTTGCGCGGTCTGGCTGCCGACGGTATCGATTTCAGTAACAGTTATTTTCACCAGGCCGACCTGCGCGGTGTGGATTTACGCAAGGCCAATCTGGCCGGCGCCAGTATCAACGGTGCCAGGATATCAGGCGTATATTTTCCTGCCGCGCTTGCGCCGGAAGAGATTAACCTCTCCTTGATGCACGGCACACGTATGCGCTATTCAAACAAGTAATAAAAAACAGTTTCATTTTTTTCAGGGGAAGCCTTGCCTTGGCAAATGATATTCATCCCACGGCCGTGATCGCAGATCAGGCGCAATTGGGTACAGATAATCGAATTGGACCATACGTCGTCATCGAAGCCGATACCGTCATCGGTAACGGCAATACCTTCGGCGCACATGCCGTTATCAAACGCCGCACCCGTATCGCGGATAACAATACCATTGCCGAACATGCCGTGCTGGGTGGCTTGCCCCAGGATCTTGGTTTTAAAGAACGAGATACCGATGTGGTAATCGGTTCCGGTAACGTACTGCGTGAAAACGTGACGATTAACCGGGCCACGAAAGAGAATGGCGCAACCCGCCTGGGTGACGATAACTATTTTATGACCCAGGTACATATCGGTCATGATTGCCAGATAGGTAATAACGTCATTATCGCACCAAGTACCGGCATTGGCGGCCATGTACATATCCATGACCGTGCATTTATCTCTGGTGGTGTGATGGTGCACCAGTTCTCGCGTATCGGTTCTTTCGCCATGATCGGCGGTAACAGCAAAATCACCCGTGATGCCTTGCCCTTTTTCATGACAGACGGTGTGCCTGCCAGTGTAAGGGGACTGAATATGGTGGGCTTGAAGCGAGCCGGATTTAAACTGGAGGACATCCGCGCATTGAAAGAAGCTTACCGTATCCTGTTTGATAATCGCCTTTCCCTCGAAGCTCGCCTGTCAAAAACAGGTGCAATAGAAAATATACATGTAGAGCAATTAGTTGAGTTTATTGCTGCATCAAAAAGAGGCTTTCATCGGGACAAACCGGACTTTCGGGCGGAATAACCGGCAGATTTTCCAAGGTTATAAGCAAAGACTAGCGGTTATACAGGGTTTTTCGACTTTCTTTTCACCTAGTCGGAAAGGTACAATAGGGTTGGATTCAGGAATATAAGCATATTCAATAATAACAAGTTGCTGTTTTCCACCTGATATTCTTTCGCAGGTGTATCCGATAACATCGGTGACATCGTGAATATACAACTTGAAAAATAATCTGGATTGAGAGCCGTTGATGAGTAGCGTAAACCCCATGCAAACATTTAAACAACAAAACAGCTATACCCGCGAAGAGCTGCTCGAATGTGGACACGGCAGACTGTTTGGTCCCAATAACGCCCAGCTTCCCCTGCCTCCCATGTTAATGTTTGATCGTATTGTAACGATCACTGACACCGGCGGCAGATATGACAAGGGGCAGGTTATCGCTGAACTGGATATCAATCCGGACTTGTGGTTTTTTGCCTGTCACTTTGAAGGTGACCCCGTCATGCCGGGCTGTCTTGGTCTGGATGCCATGTGGCAATTGATTGGATATTTTCTTGGCTGGATGGGTGGTCCCGGCCATGGTCGCGCTCTGGGTGCAGGCGAAGTGAAGTTCACTGGTCAGGTCCTGCCCACGAACAAACTGGTCAGATATGAGATCGACCTGAAGCGGGTAATCATGCGCAAGCTGTTTATGGGTATTGGTGATGCGCGGATGTTGGTGGATGGACGTGAAATCTATACAGCGCAAGACCTGCGCGTCGGCTTGTTCACTTCAACTGACGGATTCTAATAACAAAGGGGTTCTTGCAAGATGTCATTACGACGGGTTGTGGTCACAGGTATCGGGATCGTCTCCAGTATCGGTAATAACAAAGAAGAGGTGACGGCCTCACTGCAGCAGGGACGTTCAGGTATCGAATTTTGCCAGGAGTATGCCGATCTCGGTTTTCGCTCCAGAATACACGGTTCACTTAAAATCGATCTCGACAGTGCCATTGATCGCAAACTGAAACGCTTTATGGGCGATGGCGCGGCTTATAACTATATCGCCATGCAACAGGCCATCGATGATTCCGGACTGGAAGAGAAGGATATCTCCAATTTCAGAACCGGTCTGGTGATGGGGTCCGGTGGACCCTCCACAAAGAATATTGTTGATGCCGCTGATATCCTGCGCAGCAAGGGTGTAAAACGGGTTGGTCCCTATATGGTGACCCGCGGTATGTCCAGCACCAACTCGGCCTGTCTGGCCACGCCGTTTAAAATCAAGGGAGTTAACTATTCCATTACCTCGGCCTGTTCCACCAGTGCACATTGTGTGGGTAATGGCGCCGAGTTGATCCAGATGGGTAAACAGGACATCGTGTTTGCCGGTGGCGGTGAAGAGCTGCACTGGACATTATCAGTCCTGTTTGATGGTATGGGCGCCATGTCTTCCAAATATAATGAAGCGCCGACCACTGCCTCACGCGCCTTCGATGTCAATCGGGATGGTTTTGTGATCTCCGGTGGCGGCGGTGTATTGGTACTGGAAGAACTGGAACATGCCAGGGCGCGTGGCGCAAAGATCTACGCCGAACTGGTGGGATATGGTGCAACATCCGACGGCTACGATATGGTGGCCCCATCGGGTGAGGGCGCTGTGCGTTGTATGCAGATGGCCATGGCGACTACTGATGCCAAAGTGGATTACATCAACACTCATGGTACCAGTACACCGGTTGGTGACATGCAGGAGCTGGAAGCGATTAAAACCGTATTTGGCAACGAGATTCCGCCCCTGGCCTCAACCAAATCACTGACCGGGCATGCCCTCGGTGCGGCAGGCGTGAATGAAGCCATTTATTCTCTGTTGATGATGGAAGCCGGGTTTATTGCGGCGTCTGCCAACATTGTCGATCTCGATCCGGCCGCTGAAGGTTTCCCCATCGTGCGTGAAGTGCAGAACAACGTCACACTCAACTGCGTGATGTCCAACAGCTTCGGTTTTGGCGGCACCAACGCCTGCCTGACTTTCAAACGGCTTTAATTCCTTACAAAATGTGAACTGATTCCCGGTTTCGACCGGGAAGCGTACTGTCTCACCCTTGTACCGCCCTTAATTAAAGCTACCCTTTTAAAACCCGGCTCGAGTTCGTTCCGCCTGCCGTGTTGTCAATGAACCCGATATGTTTCACTTGCTGACCTCAAGTCGGCTGTTTTAAACATTGTTGTTTTGCCTCGACAGTGTGCACAACATTCGCAAACCAGGAACAAGGGGAAGACGTTGGTGGAAATGTGAGTCGGAAGTTTCAGCATGTACCGGAGGGGAAAGTGGGGTTACACGTAAAGTCTGTATTCTTGCTGGTTTGGCTGTGCAGCAGCGATGCCATGGCGGGATCGCTTCCTCTGCAGCAATTATCTTTACCGGCAGGGTTCAAAATAGATCTGTACAGCGGTGATGTGCCTGACGCCCGATCCATGACACTGAGTCCTACAGGCACCCTGTTTGTCGGCAGCCGCAACGCCGGCAAGGTGTATGCCGTGCTGGATCGAAACCACGATGGCAAGGCGGATGAAGTCATTGTGATTGCAGAAGGACTGAACAGTCCCAATGGTGTAGCGTTTCACAAAGGTTCGCTGTATGTGGCCGAAATCAACCGTATTCTCCGTTATGACCGAATTGAGTGGCTGGTGCACAAGCCGCCCGAACCGGTGGTGATCAGTACGGACTTTCCTTCGGATGCCATGCATGGCTGGAAATTTATTCGCATCGGCCCGGATAATAAACTGTATGTACCGATAGGGGCGCCTTGTAATGTGTGTATCGAGTACGGCTATGCCGCCATCACCCGACTCGAACTGGATGGCAGCCGACATGAGATATTTGCAGAAGGGGTGCGCAACAGCGTTGGATTTGACTGGCATCCCGTCAGCAAGGAGCTGTGGTTTACCGATAATGGTCGTGACCAGATGGGCGACGATCTCCCGCCGGATGAGTTAAACCGTGCTCCGAAGCGTGGGATGCATTTCGGTTTTCCCTATTGTCACGGCGGTGATGTTCTGGATCCCGAGTATGGTCTTGGCCACCGTTGTCGTGAGTATGTACCGCCGGTACAAAAACTGGGCGCACATGTGGCGGCCCTGGGCATGCGTTTTTATACCGGTAAACAGTTTCCGGTGTATTACCGGCAACAGGTCATTATCGCTGAACATGGTTCCTGGAACCGCAGCAGCAAGGTGGGTTACCGGCTTTCACTGGTCAGGTTGGAGAAGAATAAGGCCGTCAGCTATACCCCCTTCATTGAAGGATGGCTGGAGGGGGAATCGGCCTGGGGCAGACCGGTGGATGTTGAAGTGATGGCGGACGGCAGCCTGTTGATCTCGGATGACAAGGCCGGCGCCATCTATCGTGTCACTTACCATGGTGATCGCAGCACCAATACTGCGCCAGCCATGGTTCGACCCAAGCCGGCGTCAACCCCGCTAAAGCAGCAGGCAAGGCCGGCATCTGTGCCTGATCCATTGGCCCCCGTGACGCAACCGGCAACCGCGAAACCCGTCACGCCAAATGAACAACGTCAACCGCCGTCGGACGTATTGCAAAGACAGGAACAGCGTTCGGTGGATCATCCCGCCAATGATCCGTTTTCTGCGGTGGAAAGTCGTCAGATCAACAAGTCGCCTGCGGCAGATGAGACTATTCCGTCGCCTGACTGAGAAATTCAAGCAAAGGGCGCAGTTCTTTCAGCAAGGAAGCGGTATGGGGTTTAACCAGTTCAGCGCGTCCCTCGTGAATCAGGCGGATTGCGGTTGAGACATCAATGGCATACATGCCGCTGACACCCAGAACATCGGTAACCGTTGTTCGGGTACTGACACGATTGCCGCCCTGTGTCACCGCTTCAGACAGACAGGCCTCCGCCTCTTCCATCAGGGCGGAGATTTCTGAATCCGGGTTGAGCTGTGGTTCCAGGATGCCGATGCTGACGGTGATCCGCAGTGATTTGTTGTTTTTTAGTTTGAATTCCAGTGATTCAATATCCCTGCGGATCCGTTCCGCCAGTTGTTGGGTTTCTTCCAGATTGGCGGCCGGAAAGAGCATGGCAAACTTCGCCAGACCGACACGGGCCAGCTTGTCTTCGTGGCGGACCCGTTTTGCCAGATGCTGGCCGACTTCACGCAGAATGGAATCGGCAACCGGCTTGCCGTTTTTTATGAACAGCGACTCAAAATGATCAATATCCATCCGCAGCAGGATAAAGTGACCGCCGTGTCGCTTGATATACGCCAGCGTTTCATCCGCCACCTTGCAGAAATAACGCTGCCCGCCCAGATTGGTAATCCCGTCGATGGCTGACTGGGTTTCCAGTTGTGCCGAGGTTTCCGAGAGTTTTCTGGCCGTGAGTTCAAACTGGACATGGGCCTTGGCGCGGGCCTGAAGTTGCACCGACTCAAAGGGTTTGCTGATAAAATCGGTTGCCCCTTTATGAAAGGCCTGTTGCTGGGCCGTTTCATCGTCGTCCTTGCCGGTAATGATGATCACCGGCATTTCGCGAATACGATCATCCTCGGCCTGTCGAATACGTTCCAGCAGACCGTACCCGTCCAGATAAGGCATGGAGAGATCGGTAAACACCACCTGGATGGTTTCGTCATTCATCAGCAGCGTCCAGGCATCCTCGCCATGCTCTGCTTCAATAACCTCATACTCGTTTCCCAAAATCTTGGCAATAGCACGCCGCATAACCTTGGAATCATCAACGGCAAGAATACGTGGTTTGAATTGAGCGATTACATCATTCATTTGGAGTTATTCCGGCTTCCTGTGTAACAGTCGGGCAGGAGATTTATTCTTATATCTGAGTAAATAATCCTGAAAAGGATAGTCGTTTTTCGGCCTGTTCGCCAACCGGGACAGCATAACGAATCCTTGCAATTATTCTGTTAATAGCGTAGCGTTTTCACCATTCCTTTAACAGATATCCGGGGTTGACTGATGAAAAACAACTTGAAATCGGTGCTGATCCTGTTCTTGCTGGTGGTGCAAGGTTGCGCGATGGCTGCCGGAGAGCGTGACAGTTATATGAAGCTCTTTACCGTTCAGGGTAAATACGAAAACGTGCGGGATGATCTGGAACTGGCAATTACCGGCAAGGGAATCAAGATCAATAACATCGCGCATATCGGCGACATGCTGGAACGTACCGGCAAGGATATCGGGAAGAGTAAACAGGTTTTTTCCCATGCCGAGGCCTTTGAGTTTTGTAACGCCACCATCTCACGCGCCACGATGGAGGCGGACCCACACAATATCGTTTTTTGCCCCTATGTGGTTGCCGTCTACAGCCTGCCTGATGACCCAAACAAGACCTACATCGCCTACCGGCGCCCGCAACTGGTCGGCAGTGCCGCATCAAAGCAATCGCTGCAAAAAATTGAAAACATGCTGGATGAGATCATTGCGGAGATCATGCCTTGAACTCAGCAAAATTTTATTTGCCACACTCACTGCTGTGCCTCTGGTTCCTGCTTTGCAGCACGGCCTTGCCGGTTCTGGCGGATAACGGTATGGATGAACGCCGTCGCTTGGCCAGCCACCCGTCCACTTCGGTTGAAGACCTGCGGCAACTGGCCGGCGATACTGATTGGCAGGTGCGACTGGTTGTGGCGCGGAATCGCAAGTCACCCGTCGATCTGCTCCACAAGCTGGCCGGCGATCCACACCCCCAGGTACGAATTGGCACAGCCACCAACCTGAATACCGCTGAAGCAACTTTCTTGTTGCTGGCCCGTGACAATGACCAGTCAGTACGCAGTGTGGTGGCCAGATTTGAGTTTGTCCCGGTGTCGGCGCTGGCCTTGCTGGCCGAAGATAAACAGGCGGAAATTCGCCAGGAGGTTGCTCGCAACCTCAACACTACCCCGGAAATCCTGCAAAAATTGCTGAAAGACGAGTTTGATGAGGTCCGTTTCCTTGCCGGACAGGGACTGCAGCGAATCAGGGAAGAGGGCCAATAACCTTAGACACAGTATAATTCGGCGCAAATTTCCTGACGAATCCACATCTACGCCTAAAGCGACCCATCCCCGCAGTCGCTATTAATCCTTAACAAACAATAATATTTGGAGTAAGGCCTTGACCCCACAGGAACTCGTCTCAGGCGTCGTTCGCCTGGTTTCATTACCCGAAGTCTGTATCCGCGTGAACGAGATGCTGGATGATCCCGGCTATAACGCGACTGATATTGGTAAAGTCATCGCCCAGGATACCGGTCTCACTGCACGCTTGTTGAAGATCGTCAACAGCGCTTTTTATGGTTATCAGTCCCGTATTGAAACCGTCTCCCGTGCGGTTACAGTGATCGGTTTGCGCGAACTGCGCGGTCTGGTGCTGGCGGCTTCTGCGGTTGAATCCTTCGCCAAATTACCCAACGATATTCTGAATATGGTTAACTTCTGGCGCCACAGTGTCTATTGCGGTGTGGTGGCGCAACTGGTGGCGCAACAATGCAATGTGTTGCACAGCGAACGACTCTTCGTTGCCGGTCTGTTACATGATATCGGCAAACTGGTGATCAGCAACAAACTGCCCAAGGATGCCAAAACCGTTTCCGAGCAAATCAAACAGAAAAAGAAGCCCGACTACGAGATTGAACTGAAAGTCCTCGGTTTTGATCATGCCGAAGTAGGGGGCGAACTGCTCAAGGAATGGAACATGCCTGAATCACTGTATACCGCAGTGAAGTATCACCATCGGCCAAAAGATGCCATGAAGTCCGAGATCGAAACCTGCATCGTGAACATCGCCAATATCATGACCATCAAGGCGGAACTGGGTGTGGAAGGTGATGCTGTTGTCCCGCCATTCGATGAATATGTCTGGCGCACAACCGGCTTGCAGGAATCCGATCTGGAGTCCATCTACTCCATGGCCGGTGTGTTGTTCTCTGAAGCCCTGGATGCGGTGTTACCGCAGTCTTACAAACCCATGTAACGTCAACAACGCCGGCAGGCAATCACTTGCCCATCCGGGCCAGGATATGCTCATCCGCCTCTATCACTTCACCATCCTCGCGTAACGGCGGATAGGGCAGTCGTTTGGCCCGGTAAAAGCGCGCCAGCTTCGGGTGCAGCCACTCAAACAGGGTTGTCGCATATTCTTCTGCCGGCAGTCGTGAGGTCACATAGAGCCCGGCCGCCTGGCGCCGGCGTTGTGCCTCAAACAAAATCAGTGCAGCCGCCACCGACACATTCAGCGAATCCACCATGCCCGAGAGCGGGATGGTAATCACCTTGTCGGCCTGTTCAAACACGGCGGCATCGGGACCACTCTTCTCGGCACCCAGAATGACAGCGGTCGGCAGTGTATAATCCACCTCACGAAAATCCACCGCCTGAGCCGAGACATCGGCTGCCACCAATTGCATATTTTGTTGCCGGAGATGGTCCAGCGCCTGCCCGATGGTGGGATGGGTTTGCAGTTTTACCCATTTGCCACCGCCGGAGGCGATCCCTTTCTTGGGCCGAATTGTCGTGCGGTCATACACCGCATGGGCGCGATAGACACCGGTGGCGTCACAACTGCGCAGGATCGCCGACAGATTGTGGGATTTGTGCACATTGTCCATCAATACCGTCAGGTCCGGCTGACGCCGGGTGAGGATCTGTTGCAGGCGTTGATAGCGTTCCGGTGTCATGGCGCAGCGGTTACAATATTCATACCTGCCGATTATACGGCAGTTCACCGAAAGAGGCAGTGAATGGCACAAAACAGTATACAACGCCTGCTGGATATCATGGCCGCCCTGCGCAACCCTGCCGGCGGTTGCCCCTGGGATCTGGAGCAAACATACCGGACCATCGTTCCGCATACTATTGAAGAGGCCTACGAAGTGGCCGATGCCATCGAACGGAACGATTACGATGAACTGAAAAGCGAACTGGGGGATCTGTTATTCCAGGTGGTGTTCTATGCACAACTGGCCAAAGAGGAAAACCGCTACACCTTCGACGATATTGTCACGGCTGTCTGCGACAAGCTGGAGCGCCGTCATCCCCATGTGTTTGGTGAAGTCACCGTCAAGGATGCCGCAAGCCAGACCAAACATTGGGAAGCTATCAAGGCCGAAGAACGCAAACAAAAGGCCGACCATGACGCGCAACCGCACAGCGCACTGGACGGCATCGCCCATACTTTGCCGGCCATGACTGTCGCGGAAAAACTGCAGAAACGCGCCGCCCGTGTCGGCTTTGACTGGCCTGATGAACAGGGCGTGTTCGACAAACTGCATGAAGAGATCGACGAACTCAAACAGGCCTGGCGTGATCCCGTACTGCGCCAGGAAGAGCTGGGCGACCTGCTCTTTACCTGTGTCAACCTCGCCCGCCACGCCGGCGTTGAGAGTGAAACCACCCTGCGCCAAAGCAATCGTAAATTTGAACAACGCTTTCGCTGCATGGAACAACACCTGCAGCAGCAGGGCACAGATGTTAATCAAGCCGATACCGATACCATGGAAGCTTCATGGCAAGCGGTGAAAGACGCAGAGAAAGCAACATAACGCAAAGTCGCTAAGACGCTGAGAACGCAAAGATGAATAATCCTCTCTCTCAGGGAGTGGTTAGAGTACCGGGATAGAACAACGTTTACTGCAGGTCGGATTAGCGCAGTGTAAACTGACGCATATCCTGTTGTTGACGAATATCTCCATTCGGCAGGTGATGTTGCTGACCCACCCTGCTAAATGAATAAACCTTCTTTGCGATTTCGCGTCTTTGCGTTAAAGATTTCTTTTTTTGCACAATAACAGTGCCACGCTGCGCCTATTGCACTTCCGTGGTGCGCTTTGTTGCGCGTTTTTTGTGCATAATTCACATAACTTCCTGAACTTTATACAAATGTTAAATGTGGTGCGCTTCTTGCTCTGTACGCACAACTTTGAAGCACGGGGAAAACAATGGAAGCTTTTAAAACATCTACAGACGTTTTGTTTATCCTGCTCGGCGCCATTATGGTGCTGGCCATGCATGCAGGCTTTGCCTTTCTGGAAGTGGGTACGGTACGTAAAAAGAATCAGGTCAACGCGTTGGTGAAGATCATGGTCGATTTCGCCGTTTCCACCATTGCCTACTTTTTTATCGGTTACTCGGTGGCCTACGGGATTGATTTCCTGTCCGGCGCCAAGGCGTTAACAGCGGAAAGCGGTTACGGGTTGGTGAAGTTCTTCTTCCTGCTTACCTTTGCGGCCGCTATACCGGCGATTATCTCCGGTGGTATCGCTGAACGCGCCAAATTCAACCCACAACTGGCGGCGACCTTTGTCATCGTGGCGCTGATTTATCCCTTCTATGAAGGTTTGATCTGGGCGGAGAACTATGGGGTGCAAAACTGGATCAAGGCGATATTTGGCGCCAAGTTCCATGACTTCGCCGGTTCGGTGGTGGTGCATGCCATGGGCGGCTGGCTGGCTCTGGGGGCCGTGGTCATGCTGGGTGCGCGCTATGGCCGTTATACCAAAGACGGCAAAATCTCGGCCCATCCCCCCTCCAGCATCCCCTTCCTTGCCCTTGGTGCGTGGATCCTGACCGTTGGCTGGTTCGGCTTTAACGTAATGTCTGCCCAGAAGGTGGGCGATATCAGTGGTCTGGTGGCGGTGAACTCGTTGATGGCCATGGTGGGCGGTGTCCTGGCCGCCCTGGTAACCGGCAAGAATGACCCTGGTTTCGTCCACAACGGTCCTCTGGCCGGTCTGGTGGCGGTCTGTGCCGGTTCCGACTTGATGCACCCGATTGGTGCGCTGATTACCGGTGCCGTGGCCGGCGGCCTGTTTGTCTGGACCTTCACCCTGTGCCAGAACAAATGGAAGATCGATGATGTGCTCGGTGTCTGGCCTCTGCACGGCCTGTGTGGCGCCTGGGGTGGTATCGCCGCCGGTATCTTCGGCTCCACCGCTCTGGGGGGGCTGGGTGGCGTCACCTTCATGGCCCAACTGGCCGGAACCTTAATGGGTATCAGCATTGCTTTGGCGGGTGGTTTTGCCGTGTATGGCGGGCTGAAGGCGGTTATGGCTATTCGTCTCGACCAGGAAGAAGAGTATCAGGGCGCTGACCTGAGTATTCACAAGATCGAATCCGAGTCAGTGATCGACTAGGCTGTTACATTTACTCAGGTTCTGCATAAAAGCGGTCGTATGACCGCTTTTTTTATTTTGTATACAAGCATTTCATGTGGTGGCAGGAATGGTGTAGAGTTTCCGGGCAATCTCTATTTTCGTCGGCACGTTTGCGTATGATTACACAACAGCTACCACCCTTTGAGCAATATCTGGCAGAGATGTGCTGGGATGATGTTCTGCCATGGAACAAAGGCATACCTCTTTACCCTTATATCAAAGATCATATTGATCCCGTTACCGGTATGGTCGCACTGTCGGGCAGGGTGTTGCCGGATCAGGGGAATTATTTAGAAATATGTGCAAATGAAAAATACAATTATTCTTTTGGCGATGAAGCGGAGTATTTATTAGACAGGGTCGCCTTGTTAATGCAGTCCATTGCATACCATAACGACCTGAAATCACAACTTGAACTGTATGATCTGGTTCTGTCAGGCACTGTTCCGAGCTATACGATAGCATTACGAAAAAAACTCACAGAGAAAAATATCAGGATTGATTCCTGGCTGGTGTATTTCCTGCGGTTTCTGCTTCGAGAGGGGCCGGATCGGGGACCGATTATGTTTGCCTTGATATTCCTGGATGAGCTCGTTCACGATGTAGAGGTGCGCGAGATAGTGCGGACCCTGGGCCTGCATAAAGGATTTGCGATCGACTGTGCCGTGGCTATACACAACAGCAAGTCGGATTTTAATGCAGAGTTCTGGTATATATTCAAACATGCTTATGAGAGTACAAAAAACAATATCGGTCCCTTGCTGGGTGCTTCTGATAACAGCGCAGACAGTGACTGGCTGTTTTATGGTGGATACCAACATGACGGAAGTTATAACAGTCTGGGATACCTGGCAGCAACATACGGGGAACTGAAAAACAGGCTGTTAAACAACAAAGTGGATGAGCGCACCCTGTTTTATGCAGCCGACATTATCTATATCATGCTTGATGACTATAATAAAGTCGATGAGTATCATGATGCCGCGGAGGTTTTCCAGCTTCTGTTGCAGCATATCCTGCACAACAAGGCATCACCACAACTGGTTTACCTGTTGGTTGCCCGGACCATAAACAATTTTGTACATTGCGAAACTGAAAGCGGGTATTCCGGGATTGCCTGGGATTCCGCCTTGTCACCGCCAATTTACCGGTTGTGCGAGGCAATCATCGCCTGGCCTGATTGGGAGAGTCTGATGCGACAGGGACTGGCTTCCTCCGACATGACTGTTTTTCGGCATGCTCAGGCCGTTTGGAAAATATATTACGATGTAAACTGGGATGTGCTGTGGGGAGTTATCAGCCGGCAACCTTTAAATCTCGAAAACTGGCATAACCTGTTTAAGCTGGTTGATCAAAACAATATTGAAGCGGTCGCTAACATGGCAGCGGTGTCCATGCCTTGGAACTATGTTACAGAAGGGCCGCCTGTGGAAGGAGTAGATTACAGCGAAAAGAATGAGCCATTTATGATTATCAATCTGGTGTTGTCTTACCTGAAAATTTATCCAGGCAAGGGGCGCAGATTGATTGAGGTCGCGTTACAAAGCCGTGCGGCAGAGAGCCGGCTTTTGGCGCTGACTGTATTGGAGTTGTGGTCGGCTGATTTGTTTGACAGGTCGCTGTTACACCTGCTGAAAGCGGTGCAGAGTTCAGAAACGGACAGCGCTGTTGAAGAAACAATTCAGTCCCTGTTGGACAGGTTCCCAAAATGGCGCGACTAGCGATGCTGCGTCAGAAACCGATCCAGTTGATTGGCAAAATTACGCCGATCTGTCTGGTTTAACGGCGGTGGACCGCCGGTGTCGACACCACTGGCGCGCAGGGTGTCCATAAAGTCGCGCATATTGAGCCGCTCGCGAATATTTTCCCTGGTGTAAAACTCTCCACGTGGATTCAGGGCATGGCCGCCTTTGGCGATGATTTCCGCCGCCAGGGGAATGTCGGCCGTGATTACCAGGTCGCCGGGTTCACAGCGCTTGACGATTTCGTTGTCCGCCACATCAAAACCGGCGGGTACCTGCAGGGAAGTAATGAATGGTGAAGGCGGGGGACGTAAATACTGGTTGGCCACCAGCGTCAATGGGGTTTGGGTCCGTTCCGCCGCCCGGAATAATATCTCCTTGACAACTTTGGGACAGGCATCGGCGTCGATCCAGATATGCATTATGTATGTTTCCCGTGACGGATATAACAATCCGGTCCTCTGGTTTGTCTTCCGGGCTTTACCCGGCAGGTGGTTGTTTGCCACAATGATTCTCTGCTAATTGCTGCTCGGCAGTCAAACTACAGAAATCAGAATGAGGCGGATCAAAAAACTTCTTGCCAGGTTTGCCGGTAAAGCGGTTACAAATGGTGATCGACCCTGGGACAAAGGGCCGGCGATCTATACCCATATCACCCTCCATATCGATCCGGAAACCGGCATGCTGCGTGAAGAAGGCAGTGAATTGCCTGATGCCGCAGGATTGGACTCTGAAAAAGGGCTGCGCTGGGCACCGGGTGCGCTGGATGGCGTATTCGGCCACCATCAATCCGGGGAAGGCGATCATGACCATGCCGCGACCATTGCCGGTTTGGTCAAGGCCATCGCCGAAGAATCGGACAAGGATGCCTTAAGTGAATTGTATCAGGCCTTGCAGCAAGACGAGATCATCTCATCCATCGACGCCGTGATCGATGAGATCATCAAGCTGGAAGTCCCTATCGAACCCGAACTCAACAAACAAATGGTTTTTTTGGCGCGTCGTGCCGCTGATCGAGGACCGGTCAAATTCGCCATTGCCTTGCTGGGTTTGATGGGCAAACCTGAAAATCTGGAGATCATCAAAACACTGGGCTTGCACGAAGAGTTCACCCTCTATAGCGCGGTCGCCATCACGAACTTGCTGGATGATCCGGAAATTGAATTACTGGATCTGGCGCAACGCGTGGATGGCTGGGGGCGAATCCATATCGTGGAAAGACTGGTTGAAACCAACAAGAAAAAGATTAAGGACTGGATCTTCAACGAAGGCTTTCGCAACAGCATCATGGATGAATATCTGGTCTATATCGCCGCCACTACCGGCGAGCTGAACAAACGGTTGAAAGTTAACTTTGTCGATGATGAAACCCTCAACTCAGCCATTGATATTCTGGAAGGGCTGTTCGCAGGAGGACCGGCAGAAGACATCTACAGTTATGAAGAGGCTGCCGAGGCCATCACCTCACTGTTGCGACACATCAGGGCGCGTGTCTCACATCCCTTGTTGGGCTTCCTGCTGATCGGTGACTCAATCCTGACTTATCTGAACAGCCTGGATCCGGACACCATGCAGGAATACGGTTGGTCGGAACAACTGGTCGATGAAGCCGGACATGCCTGTCACGAAATCATTGCCTGGCCGTCATGGGAAGCACTGATCAACACTGGACTCGAATCCGATGAACCCGTGACCTTCTATAAAGCCAATCGCGCAGCCGGCGTCAAACAGATCGATACCTGGGACATACACTGGCGCAGAGTGGAAGCAAAACCGGATGACTCCAGTCGCTGGTTTCAACTGGTGCAATTGGCCGTCCCGGAAAATATCTCCAAAATAATCGAACTTGCAGAAGCTCAACTGCCACTGCAAAAGATCGCCGGTGGCGCAGCCAATGAAATCGGACTGGGACCGGAATATAAATGGCACATCTGCCTGGACTTCGTCTTACAGGGACTGGAAAACTGTCCCGGGGAGGGATGGGAACTCATCAAAACCGGCTTGCACAGCCCGGTAACCCGCAACCGGCATATCGCAGTAAAGGCACTCGAAGACTGGGATAGCAGGCATTTTACCGGCGATATCATTGCTGTTATCAAAACAGTGAGTGAGTGTGAAGTGGATGAGGATGTGAGGGAGAAACTGGAGGCGTTATTACGCAAGGTTGAGTGACATTGTTTTTGTCTGTGTTTCTGATTTGTCAATCATTTCATCCCCTGTCAGACCTGTAAGGCGGATTAGCGCAGCGTAATCCGCCGGATGTTTGTTTTTTATTGATTTTGTATCGCTGCGCGATGCTGCTATTGATGTTCGGTCCCGGCCGAACAGCCGGGTTCCTTTTCTTGCGCGGCCAAGAGAAAATGACTCGACCAAGCCGCGTAGTGGAAGGCGAAACACACCATCGAATAAATAAAAATCAATTTCCTATGCCAAGCACCGGATTTGAGCTCTGAACGAATACCTTTGCGGTACCATGGTTTCACTCCCTGCCGGGAGCGAGTGACTTTTGAACATCAAAAGTCACCAAAAATGTTTCCCCCACAGGCAAGACTGTTGTGACCATCAACTTCGACTTGTTGCCCGGCAACGGTACCTCCCTGTACCGCTGCCGGGCAGC
>JAOUNS010000003.1 GCA_029880855.1 Gammaproteobacteria bacterium | reverse complement strand
CACAAGGAGCAGCCGGTGGAATAATTGCAAAAGTGTCTGGCGCCACACAAACATTAAATGGAATTATTAATAATATTGAAAATCCTGACCTGAATAATGGTGGTCTGGTTCTAACCAATGACAATAATATCCCCGGTCTGGTCTTTGAACCAGAATCAGCTTTATCGATTGTAAAGATTTTGGCAGCAAATCCACCTGTCCATGTCTACTCACATAAACTCAGTTTGACAAAGTCAGGAGTGAACCAGCTTGCGGTAATATCCACCGGGATGAATGAAAAAAAAGTCATGACACACGATTTTTTTTGTGTTCTTGATGATTGTAATACAGTGTCTTGCATATTTGACGAGGACTATTGCGGGGACAAGTTTACTATGGAGGTTATTGTCAATAATGCAACTGTTTCACCACGGATGGAGGTTAAGCCATTACTATATGATAATAATTCTGATGGATGGATGTACGCAATCCCTGTCCTTGATGCTTTAAAAAACGGCAGTAGTAATGATGTTACCGGATATGTTTTCGATGGTGGAGCGCCTGATTTTGATTTTTTCAAAGATGGTGATTTTGGTTATATCGAATCACTGGTATACAGTCAGTTTCTGGAATTTGAACTCACATTTTATGAATGTGACAGTTTGAAGGTAAGAAACTATTTTGAAAATAATACAGGTCATAGTATCAGTTTTCTTGGGGCGTTCCTAAACGGGTCGGATATTAATATGAACTATTTGTATGAATATGATTTGGTTGATGAAAACACTATTGTTGTAAAAATAAAGCCACCACCACCCGGTTATATGCCCGGAATACCGAATATTACTGATTCATTGTGCCAACTTATTGCGGTTTCAATTGCTTATCCTTTTTCATTATAAAAGTATAAGCAGGACTTGTAGAGGTTATAGTACATTGGTCCGAATTAGAACAAGACAGTGTGGTAGAGTTTTGATGCGCAATATGATGCCGCTATTGCATCAAATTAGTGACAACAGAATGGAGAGTTGTTTTAACTCTTAATTAACATTATGGAGTTGACCTGGAATGTCAGGGCCAATCTTGGTTTTGACTGTTGTATGAAAAATTATATAACAGCAATTTTTTGCTGATGGAGTCTGATTGTGTCTGAACATTCTTTTAAAATATATAACCTGGATAAGCTTCTTCCAATCCAGGGGGTTTGCTATTCACCGGCACCATCTGACGATAGCCCGACACCTCCACAGAAATATTTTGATACGGATTTTGCAAATACATCATTTCCTTTTTTATGGGGGAATGGGACCGGTGGCCGTGGTGATATAAAAAAACTGGCAGATATAGGTGTTAACTTTATTCACCTTTACAATTGGAGTGTGCCACCTGCACCCGGTTTAGAACCAGGAGCTTATCAACGTGATCATCTTCCGTTTCTTGCAGAATGTGGCAACAATAATATTAATGTATGTGTACCGATCTCAAATTATTTTCTCAGTCAGATTCATAATGGGCAAGGATCTGTTGTGAAAGTACAAATCAATGCAATGGCAGCTGAAATCTATTCTACAACTGATACGCAGGGTAGAACTGCTGCTGTTTCAGGTGCCGGTATGTGGGGTGTTGGGAATGAATATGATTTGGCAGGAGAAATATACTCACTAAATGATCTTGTCCAGGCTATGGTATATCTCGTTGAGGCAGAGATATCATTGGGCGTGCCTGCTGAAAATCTATTACCCGTTACATCACCGGTATCATTTGCTGCCTTTAACTCATTCCCTCCTGGTATCAGTGCAATTCAGAATCTGAAATCTGCCATAGAAGCAGATAGTAGATTAGGTGCTGCTTTTTGGGGAACTCGTTTTGTCGCAGCTACCAATCCTTTTAATGATGGTGACTATTTATCTGATTATATTGCCACAACCTTCCCGAAATATTTTGCAGATTTACCGTTCTTTTTTGCCGAAATGGGGATTCCGATACAAGCAGGGACGACTGTTACTACGGAGAATCAACAGGCTGAATTCGTGGAACAACAACTGGCCGCAACGGTGCAAAATGGTAATTTCCTGGGCCGATGTGTATTCCAGTTTTTGGATCAAACTGCGATGAAGACGGGCACAGAGGCCACATTTGGTATGACAAAATTTTCCGGGACTTGTAGAACCGGCACGATTCAACCACCAAATTATGTTCCGGGAGGGGGCGATACCTATAATGTGGATTCCCTGACACAAAAACCACTATATGCAATTGTAAAATCGGCATATAGTTCTTCCAAAACATAATGGGTATACCCATACTATGGATTCCGACTACTCCAGTCTGACTCCTGAATTAAATTGGGATTTGCTGTTTTGACTTGAAACCCAACAATAAACTCCCCAAACTACCCCCCGGAGTCGGCCCGATAATCGCTGGCGGGTTTTCCCGCTGGAGGAAAGTCCGGGCTCCATAGGGCAGGGTGCCAGGTAACGCCTGGGCGGCGTGAGCCGACGGAAAGTGCCGCAGAAAATACACCGCCGATGGTCGCAAGACACAGGTAAGGGTGAAATGGTGCGGTAAGAGCGCACCGCGCCCCTGGTAACAGGGGTGGCAGGGTAAACCCCACTCGGAGCAAGACCAAATAGGGGAACATTGGTGCGGCCCGCATCGTTCCCGGGTAGGTCGCTTGAGGTGTGTGGTGACGCACATCCCAGATGAATGATTATCCACGACAGAACCCGGCTTACAGGCCGACTCCACCCCCCCATTTTTCCTCACACTCCACATTAAGACTCCATTTTAACCCCTTGATATATAAGACTTCCTGATTGCACCAAAACGGTGTTTTTACATGCGAAAGCGTGGCTAAGTTACTGTTCCAAAAGAAAGAAATCCCTATATTTGTGGATCAGTTTGCTTGACAGTAGCCCTGAATCGTACCTATAGTGTAGCGAAGTGGGTAAAAGTGGGACAAAATGGTAACACGGGCCACCAAAGGGGAAAAAAGTGTTTCGCGGGGTCAATACGCTGAATCTCGATGCCAAGGGTCGCATGGCGATGCCTGCCAAATATCGGGATCGGCTGATAAGTCATTGCAATGGTCAGTTAGTGGTCACTGTCGACAGGGACCACTGCTTGCTGCTGTACCCGCTCCCCGAATGGGAAGAGATCGAGCGCAAACTGGTTCGTCTGCCCAGCCTCAACAAACAGGCCCGTCGCCTGCAACGCTTATTAATAGGTCATGCCACCGAAGTCGAACTGGACGGGGCGGGCCGAATTCTGTTGCCACCGCCATTGCGCGAATTTGCCGAGCTGGATAAGCGCGTCGTGCTGATTGGCCAGGGCAACAAGTTTGAACTCTGGAATGAAGGACACTGGAACGAGCGTCGTGATCAATGGCTGACAGAAGCCGATGATGATGACGAGCTGCCGGACGAGCTGGGAACGCTCTCCCTGTAGCGGAGTATGACAGTGTCTCGCGAACATCAACCGGTCATGCTGGAGGAAGCATTGACGGGACTGGCAATAAAGCCGAACGGCATCTATGTGGACGGCACTTTTGGTCGCGGCGGGCACAGTCGCGCTATTTTGTCGCAACTCACTGACGGCAGTTTGTTGGCCATCGACAAGGATCCGCAAGCCGTGGCGACTGCCGAGCGTGATTTTGCCGGGGATGATCGTTTTCAGATCCGGCGCGGTTCCTTTGCCGATATGGCGACCTTTGTGGAAGAGCAGGGCCGGCTTGGCAAGGTGGATGGCATATTACTCGACCTGGGTGTCTCTTCGCCCCAACTGGATGATGCGGAACGCGGGTTCAGCTTCAAACAGTCAGGACCACTGGACATGCGCATGGATCCGGACAGCGGGATCAGCGCGGCGCAATGGCTGATGGAGGCGGAAGAGAAAGAGATCGCCCATGTATTAAAGGAATACGGCGAAGAACGGTTTGCCAAACGTATTGCATCAGCCATCGTCAAGGCAAGAAGGGAAGCACCTATCGAAACAACGAGTCAACTGGCGTCGATTGTAGCGGCGGCCAATCCGAAATGGGAAAAGGGCAAGGACCCGGCAACGCGCAGTTTTCAGGCGATCCGTATCTTTATCAATCGGGAGCTTGAGGATTTGCAGCAGTGCCTGTCACAGGTGCTGGATATCCTGAAGCCGGGCGGCCGACTGGTGGTGATCAGTTTTCATTCGCTGGAAGATCGCATAATTAAACGTTTTATCCGGGAACAGTCGCGTGGAGATCAGTATCCACCCGATTTGCCGATCGCGCATATACAACTTAACCGGCGCATGCAGCCGATCGGCAAGGCGATCAAACCGGGTGAAGCAGAACAGGAACAGAATGTGCGCTCACGGAGCGCCGTTCTGCGTATTGCGGAAAAGCTGGCGTGAGTCGCTTGACCATCAATGCGATCCTGCTGGCACTGGTGGTGGTGACTGCCATGGCTGTGGTTTATGCCAAGCACTTCAACCGGATGCTCTATGCCGAGTTGAGCGCCTTGTATAAAGAACGGGATGCCATGAACGTGGAATGGGGGCGCCTGCAACTGGAACAGAGTACCTGGGCGACCCACGGCCGGATCGAGAAAGTGGCCCGGCAGGAATTGCAAATGCACTATGTGGATTACGACAAAGTGGTGATTGTTAAACAATGAGTGAAATCGTACATCAACCTGCAACACCGTTTCGGCTGGGCGTGATCGTCCTGCTGGTGGTGCTGGCCTGTGCCGTGCTGGTCTGGCGGGCGGTGGATCTGCACGTGTTTAACAAAAAGTTCCTGCAGGAACAGGGCGACGCCCGCGCCATCCGGGTTGAAAAGGTGGTCGCGCATCGCGGCATGATTACCGATCGCTTTGGTGAACCACTGGCCATCAGTACGCCGGTGGATTCCATCTGGGTTCATCCCAAGACTTTTCTGGCTGAGACAGCCAAACATGCACAACTGGCCGAACTGCTGGAGATGAAGGTCAGCGATATTCGCCGGATGGTGCAGAGTCGTCATGATCGGGAGTTTGTCTATTTAAAGAGACGGATCAATCCGACCATTGCCGATCAGGTGATGGCCATGCAGATCCCCGGCATCAATACACAACGTGAATATCGTCGTTATTATCCGTTGGGTGAAGTGGCGGCCCATGTGGTCGGCTTTACCAACGTGGACGATCAGGGGCAGGAAGGGCTGGAACTGGCCTTTAATGAATGGTTGCGCGGCGTACCCGGCAAGCAGCGGGTGATCAAGGATCGGCTGGGTCATGTGATCAAGTATGCCGAGTTGATTAAAAGCGCCGATCCCGGCAAGGAACTGCAACTGAGTATTGATCGGCGTTTGCAGTACCTGGCCTATCGTGAATTAAAACGTGCGGTATTCCAGCACAAGGCGAAATCCGGTTCAGCCGTGATCCTTGATGCACGGACCGGTGAAGTGTTGGCCATGGTCAATCAACCGGCCTATAACCCGAATAATCGCCAGTATCTGCACGGTTCGCGTTATCGCAATCGTGCGGTCACCGATACCTTTGAACCGGGTTCAGCCATTAAACCGTTTACCATTGCCGCAGCGCTGGAGAGTGGTCGGTATACACCACAAACTGCAGTCAATACCGCGCCGGGTTATTTGAAGGTGGGCAGTAACAGTATTCGTGATATTCGTAACTACGGCAAAATTGATGTCGCCAAAGTGATTCAGAAATCAAGTAACGTGGGCGCAAGCAAGATCGCCCTGTCCATGCCGGGTGAAAAACTTTGGGCGATCCACAACAAGGTTGGCTTCGGCATGACCAGCGGCAGTGGTTTCCCCGGTGAAGTGGAGGGTGTGCTAAACCATTCCTCACAATGGCGCGAGATTGATCAGGCCACGCTTTCGTATGGTTATGGTATTTCAGTGACCGCCCTGCAACTGGCCCGGGCCTACGGTGTGATCGCCAATGACGGTATCTTGATGCCGGTGACATTCCTGCGTCGCAGTGAAATGCCCAAAGGCGAAGCGGTGATGCAGAAGAAAACCGCACGGCAGCTTATCGCCATGCTGGAAAAGGTGGTGACTGAGGAAGGTACCGGCAAACGGGCCAACATCAGTGGTTATCGCGTTGCCGGCAAAACCGGCACGATCAAAAAAGCCGCGGCCGGTGGTTATCAGGATGACAAGTATCTGTCAGTGTTTGCCGGACTCGCTCCGGCCGGCAATCCTCGTCTGGTGATGGTGGTCGTTGTCAATGAACCACGTCAGGGTGATTATTACGGTGGTGATGTGGCGGCGCCGGTGTTTAGAAAAGTGATTGCCGGTGCCTTGCACTTGCTGGGCATCCCGCCGGATGAAACGGGGCCGCATTCCATACATGTGGCAGCGGCGGGAGCGCGGCAATGATGGCGGCCCTGCAATACCAACACACAATGATGCTCAGTGAGTTACTGCAAGGCATATGTCATGTCCCGGCCGAAGCGGATCGCGCCGTGCACGGTTTGTGTCTGGACAGTCGCAAGTTACAACCGGGTGATTTGTTCCTGGCTGTAGCGGGACAAACCGTACACGGTTTGAACTTTGTGGATAAGGCGATTGCTGCCGGTGCGGCGGCGGTGGTGTGGGAACCGGTCGATGATGCAGCGCCGATACCGTTAAGCAGGCACGAGGCGCCGGATGGCGGACAATCGCCCCTGTTGGCCATCCCCGAATTATCTTTACAGGTCGGCGTCATCGCCGACCGTTACTATGGGCAACCATCAAAACAGATGTTTGTCACCGGAATTACCGGCACCAACGGCAAAACCTCGTGCAGTCAGTTCCTGGCGGAGGTGTTGTCAGAGGACAATCCCTGCGCGGTAATCGGCACATTGGGTACCGGATTATACGGCGCGCTGGAAAAACCGACGCATACCACACCCGATGCGGTACGCTGCCATGCGGTGCTGGCCGAGATGCTGGAACAGGGTGCGGATAACATGGTGATGGAGGTTTCATCCCATGCCCTGCATCAGGGACGGGTCAATGGTGTGCAGTTTGATTGTGCTGTCTTTACCAATTTAAGTCGTGATCATCTCGATTATCACGGTGATATGGACAGTTATGCCGAGGCCAAGCAGCGCCTGTTTCATTTTCCCGAACTGCGGTATGCCGTGATCAATGTAGATGATGAGTATGGCCGGCAGTTGTTACCGACAATCAGCACAACGGTGCGCACTCTTGGTTACGGCTATGCACGGCAGGATGGCAAGCCGGATGTGACGGCAACCGATATCAAACTGGACAGTGACGGAATTCATTGCCGGGTGGTGACGCCCTGGGGTGAAGGTGTGTTGTCTGCGCCTGTCCTTGGCCGGTTTAATGTCAGTAATCTGTTGGCGGTGTTATCCGTTTTGTTATTGAAAGGCATGGCCTTGAATGTAGCGTTACAAAGATTGTCCCGTGTTGCCACTGTGCCGGGCCGGATGGAATGTTTGCATACAGCGGGTCGCCCATTGGCGGTGATCGATTATGCCCATACACCCGATGCACTGGAACAGGTATTAAATGCCTTGCGCGAACACTGCAAGGGCAAACTGTTTTGTGTGTTTGGTTGCGGCGGTGATCGGGATCAGGGCAAACGACCCTTGATGGGAGAGATCGCGGCGCGGTTGGCCGACAGAGTGATCATCACCAATGACAATCCGCGCACCGAAGATCCTGCAACGATCATCAACCAGATCAGGGCGGGGATAGAAGATCAAAGCTGTGTTGAAGTAGAAATGGATCGCGCCAGGGCTATCGCTCTCGCCCTGCAACAGGCGAAGGCGGACGATATCGTGTTGATCGCAGGCAAGGGACATGAGGATTATCAGGAAGTGAACGGGGTACGCAGTCCGTTCAGTGATCTGGCGGAAGCCGGTAAATATCTGGCAGGTGGGCAATGAGCGGCGTTCAACGTATCACCCTGCATTTGTCTGAGGCGGCGGTTGCCACCGGCGGCGAAGTGATGGGCGCGGATGTGCTGTTTACCGGCGCCGGCACCGACACCCGCACCATCAAGTCGGGCGAATTGTTTATCGCCTTGCGCGGTCCCAACTTTGATGGTCATGACTTTGTGCAACAGGCACAGGAAAAAGGCGCGACAGCTGTATTGGTGGATCATGCCATGGATATCGATATTCCGATGCTGGTGGTGAAGGATACGCGCATCGCCATGGGTAAACTGGCTCATGCCTGGCGCAAGCGATTCAATATCCCGGTGATTGCGGTGACCGGCAGCAACGGCAAGACCACCGTGAAAGAGATGCTGGCGAGTATCTTTTCCGAAACCGGACAGGTACACGCCACCAAAGGCAACCTGAACAATGACATCGGTGTGCCGTTAACCCTGTTTGAACTGGGGGAGCAACACGGCAGTGCGATTATTGAAATGGGTGCCAACCATGCCGGTGAGATCGCCTGGCTGGTCGGGCTGGCCGATCCGGATGTGGCGGTTATCACCAATGCCGGTGCCGCCCATCTGGAAGGTTTCGGTTCACTGGAAGGTGTGGCGCGTGCCAAGGGTGAGATCTATCAGGGTTTGTCCGAGAAAGGTTATGCCGTGATTAATGCCGATGATCGGTTTGCGCCATTATGGCGTGAGTTTGCCGCACCACGGCAGCGGATCGAATTTGGTTTAAATGATCATCATGATGTGACTGCAGTCTATACACCGGCGATGGATGGGAATGCGATCACTGTGACCACGCCGCATGGCGAGGTACAGATCAAGCTGACCCTGTTGGGGCGGCATAATGTGATGAATGCGCTGGCGGCGATTTCTGCGGCCATCGTGATGGATGTCGCGCTGGATGACATCAAGGCCGGACTGGAGAAGATGCGTCCGGTGCCGGGTCGATTACAGATCAAACCGGGCATCAACCAAAGCCGGGTGATTGATGATACCTATAATGCCAACCCGTCATCGGTGCAGGCTGCGCTGGATGTGGTCTGCAGTTTCCCCGGTCGTCATTTTCTGGCACTGGGTGATATGGGTGAGTTGGGCGGTGATGCCGCCGCCATGCATCGTCGGGTGGGCGAACAGGCCCGCGAAAAAGGCCTGCATGGTTTATATACCACCGGTGAACTGGCGGCCAATGCCGCTGATGCATTCGGTGCTGCGGCGTTTCGCTTCGCCACACAGTCAGAGATGATAGCCGCGCTGCAAAACGATTTGCAGGCTGATACGACCTTATTGGTCAAGGGTTCACGCCGGGCACGCATGGAAAAGGTGGTCGACGCATTGATTATTACAGAGAGGTCCTGACGATATGTTGTATTACCTTGCCCAGCACTTGCAGCACTACTATGGCGGTTTTAATGTGTTCAATTATCTGACCATGCGCGCCATTCTCGGTGTGCTGACGGCATTGACCATCTCGTTCATGATTGGACCAAAGATGATCGCCAAGTTGAGTGCCTATAAAATCGGGCAGACGGTACGCGATGACGGTCCTATCAGTCATCTTACCAAATCAGGGACACCGACCATGGGTGGTGCATTGATCATCGTCGCCATCGCTGTCAGTACCCTGTTGTGGGCGGACCTGAGCAACCGCTATGTCTGGGTGGTACTGGCTGTGACGGTGTTATTCGGCATTATCGGCTGGGTGGATGATTACAAGAAGCTGGTGAAGAAAAATCCGGAAGGACTCAAGTCTCGTTACAAGTATTTCTGGCAGTCCGTATTCGGTCTGGCCATCGCGATCTACTTGTGGCAGCACGCAACGCCGGTGGAAACACATTTGATTGTGCCGTTTTTTAAAGACGTGGGATTTCAACTGGGGATGGTGACATTCATCCTGTTGACCTACTTCGTGATTGTCGGCTCGAGTAATGCCGTGAACCTGACCGATGGTCTGGATGGTTTGGCGATCCTGCCGACGGTGATGGTGGGCAGTGCGCTGGGTATCTTTGCCTATGCCAGCGGTCACCAGTACTTTGCCAAATACCTGGGGATTCCCTATGTCCCCGGTGTCGGTGAAGTGATTGTGTACTGTGCGGCACTGGCCGGCGCCGGTCTGGGTTTTCTCTGGTACAACACCTATCCCGCCCAGGTTTTCATGGGCGATGTGGGGGCACTGGCCCTGGGAGCGGCGCTGGGTGTGATCGCCGTGTTGGTCAGACAAGAGTTGATTCTATTTATTATGGGTGGTGTGTTTGTGATTGAAACCGTGTCAGTAATCCTGCAAGTGGGGTCCTACAAACTGACCGGCAAGCGCATCTTTCGTATGGCGCCGTTACATCACCATTTTGAATTAAAGGGTTGGCCGGAACCACGCGTGATTGTCCGCTTCTGGATCATCACGGTTATTCTGGTCCTGATTGGTTTGTCTTCACTCAAGTTGCGGTAAACGATGCAAGCGACAGGTGCACTCATGACACAGACTGATACACATCTGAACCCCCTGGGGCCGGCGGAGCCGGTGCTGGTGGTGGGTATGGGCGTGACCGGTTTGAGTGTGGCGCGTTATCTGGCGCGACGCGGTGTACCGTTCAGCATTGTGGACAGCCGGCAACAACCGCCGGGTGTCGATGCACTGCACGGCTTGTTGCCGGCGGAAAATATTTATACCGGAGAGATCAAGCCATCATTACTGGATGCGGCGCGTACCCTGATCGTCAGTCCCGGTATCGGCATACAGCAACCGATGTTTGATCAGGCGCGGGCCAATGGTGCAAGCATTATTGGTGATATCGAATTGTTTGCCCGTGAGGTGCAGGTGCCGGTGATTGCTGTGACCGGCAGTAACGGCAAAACCACAGTAACCGATCTGTTGGGCAAGATGGCGCAGCAGGCCGGTGTGAAAGTGCAGGTGGGCGGGAATATCGGCACGCCGGTGCTGGATGTGGTGGATGACAAGAGTATTGAATTGTTTGTACTGGAGCTCTCCAGCTTTCAACTGGAGACAACCGACAGCCTGAATGCACGGGCCGCTGTTATTTTGAATATTACTGAAGATCACATGGATCGTTACCGTGGCATGGATGATTATGCTGCGGCCAAGGCGCGGATCTTTCAGGGGGATGGTGTATTGATTGCCAATCGGGATGATGCACGGGTGATGGCGTTCGCCGAGGCCTTGCCGCAACGTCAATGTATTACCTTTACCCTGCAACAGCCGGCGGCTGATCAATACGGGATATGTGTAAAAGATCAGGTCACCTGGTTGTGTAAAGGCGAACAATGCCTGCTCGATACCAGTGAATTGAAAATCAAGGGTACCCACAACATGGCCAACGCCCTGGCGGCACTGGCCATGGGCGAAACCGCCGGGTTATCCATGTCGTCCATGCTCGACACATTACGCAGCTATACCGGCCTGCCGCACCGTATGCAATGGGTGGCGGAGAAAGACGGTGTGAACTGGTTTAATGATTCCAAGGCAACCAATGTGGGCGCCACACTGGCGGCGATTGCCGGCGCACCGGCGCAAAAACTTGTGTTGATTGCCGGTGGACAGGGCAAGGGACAGGACTTTTCACCCTTGCAAGCGGTGATTGCGGCACGTGTCAGTCATCTGATCCTGTTGGGTGAAGATGCGAAACTCATTGCCCAATACGCTCCTGCCTCGGTGAACACATTATTCGTCAAGGATATGCAGGCAGCAGTGAGCACAGCGGCACGCGTTGCCGAGAGCGGCGATGCCGTGTTGTTGTCACCGGCCTGCGCCAGCTTTGATATGTTTCGTGGTTATGAACACCGTGGTGAGGTGTTTATGCAACTGGTCAGGGAGCAATTGGCATGAATATATCGGCCTATGCACTGGGTGTAATGCATCAGCCGCGTGAAGAGACACGCAGTTGGCCTGTTGACTATACCTTGCTGGGTACGGTTGTGCTGTTGCTGTGCATTGGGTTGGTGATGGTGGGGTCGTCCTCTGTTTCCATTGCCGAGCAGCAATATGGTTCGCCTTTCTTTTATATGTGGCGGCAGGCCATGTATATCGCGGTGGGTGTTGTCGCAATGCTGGTTATTGTGCGAATCCCGCTGGCTGTTTGGAAACAGGCCGGACCGTTTTTGATTATTCTGAGTTTGCTGTTCCTGATGATCGTGTTTATTCCGGGCATCGGCCGGACCGTCAACGGCAGTACGCGGTGGCTGGCCATGGGCAGCTTCAGTTTACAACCGTCGGAATTCGTCAAACTGTTTACGCTGGTTTATCTGGCCGGTTATCTGGTGCGCCACCATGTGGCGGTGCAGACCTCGACAGGTGGATTTATTCGGCCATTGATATTGATGATGTTGCTGGTGACCCTGTTGTTACTGGAACCGGATTACGGTGCCGCTGCTGTATTACTGGCCACGGCCATGGGCATGATGTGGCTGGCGGGGGTACGTATTCCGCAGTTTATTTTATTAATCATCAGCGCCGCATCGGTATTGGCCTTGCTGGCCTATGTCTCACCGGAACGGATGGAACGCTTAACCTCCTTCCGTGATCCGTGGGCTGAACAGTTTGCCGGCGGCTTTCAGCTGACCCAGGCATTGATCGCCTTTGGTCGCGGTGAATGGTTTGGTGTGGGGCTGGGCGGCAGTGTACAGAAACTGTTTTATTTGCCGGAGGCACATACCGACTTTTTGTTTGCTGTACTGGCGGAAGAGCTGGGCCTGTTTGGTGTGCTGGTGGTAATCGGGCTGTTTACCCTGTTTGTGGTGCGTTCGCTGGTAATCGCACGACGCGCTGAATTGCGTGAGCGACCCTATGCCGCCTATCTCAGCTATGGCATTGGTTTGTGGATCGGTTTGCAAGTGGTGGTGAATCTGGGTGTCAACATGGGCATCCTGCCGACCAAGGGCTTGACCTTGCCGTTCATGAGTTACGGTGGCAGCAGTTTGTTGGTGATGATGATGGCGGTGGCGATCCTGTTGCGGGTGGATTATGAGACACGCAAGGATGACCGCGTGGTGCAAAAAGGGCGGAGATCAGGCGCATGAGTCAACACATACTGATCATGGCAGGTGGAACCGGCGGACATGTTTTCCCGGCGCTGGCCATCGCCCGTTATATGTTGGAAAAAGGTGTGGCCGTCACCTGGTTGGGAACACAGGCCGGACTGGAAGCGCGGGTTGTACCGGAAGCGGGAATACCGATCTGTTATATCAGTGTAAAAGGTTTGCGCGGCAAAGGTCTGGCGGGTTGGTTGCTGGCGCCGTTTAAGCTGGTTTATGCACTGACACAGGCAGTGGGTGTGGTACGCAAAGTAAAACCGAATGTGGTGTTGGGGCTGGGTGGTTTTGTAACCGGGCCGGGTGGTATGGCCGCATGGCTGATGCGCAAACCGCTGGTGATACATGAACAGAATGCGATTCCGGGTATGACCAATCGATTGTTGTCGCGATTTGCCAAACGGGTACTGGAAGCGTTTCCGGGCAGTTTCCCGGCAAGTGCGAAATTGCTGCATACCGGCAATCCGGTACGCAAGGAGATCAGTGCCTTGTCTGAACCGGTTGCGCGTATGGCTCAACATCAGGATCGGCTGCGCCTGTTGGTAATCGGTGGCAGTCTCGGTGCACAGGCCTTGAATGAAACCTTGCCCGGTGCGCTGGCCATGCTGGATGAAGCACAGCGCCCGGAAGTGTGGCACCAGACCGGCGCCAATAAAAGTGAAGCAACCCAGGCCATGTATGATGAACTGAAGATCGCGGCCAGGGTTGCACCATTTATCAATGATATGGCTGAAGCCTACGGCTGGGCCGATTTGGTGATCTGTCGCGCCGGTGCACTGACCTTGTCGGAGCTGTGTGCCGCCGGTGTGGGATCGATACTCGTGCCTTATCCGCATGCGGTTGATGATCATCAGACCTGGAATGCCCGGTCACTGGTGAATGAGGCTGCGGCGATCCTGTTGCCGCAACATGAATTGACTATTGAAAAACTGGCCGGCTTGTTACAAAGCCTGTTGCAAAAAGATCGGCAACAACTGCTGCAGATGGCGCAAGCCGCCCGCAGACTGGCCAGACCACAGGCGACCGAGCAGGTTGCCGCAATATGCCTGGAGGCAGCAAATGGCTGATATGAAAACGTCACAACCCATGAAGATTGCGCGTGGTGCCCTGGGCATGGGACGTATCCAGCGTATTCATTTTGTTGGTATCGGCGGTGTCGGTATGAGCGGTATTGCCGAGGTGTTATTGAATCTGGGTTATGAGGTGAGCGGTTCCGATTTGGCGCAAAACCCGGTGACACAACGGCTGACGGAAAATGGGGCGCACATATTTATCGGTCATGCAGCGGAAAATGTGCGCAACAGCGATGTGGTGGTGGTATCCAGCGCGGTACGCAAGGATAACCCGGAAGTGGTGCAGGCACGTGAACAACGTATACCGGTGGTGCCGCGCGCCGAGATGTTGGCAGAGTTGATGCGTTTTCGGTTTGGCATCGCCGTGGCGGGTACACATGGCAAAACCACCACCACCAGTTTGACAGCCAGTCTGTTGGCGGAAGGCGGACTGGATCCGACCTTTGTGATCGGCGGTCGTTTGAACAGTGCCGGTTCCAATGCACGGTTGGGTGAAGGCAGTTATCTGGTGGCGGAAGCGGATGAAAGCGATGCATCGTTTATGCACCTGCAACCGATGATGGCCATCGTCACCAATATTGATGCGGACCACATGGAAACCTATGGTGGTGACTTTGAACAGTTACGCCAGACCTTTATCGAATTTTTGCATCACCTGCCATTTTATGGTTTGGCGGTGTTGTGTATCGATGACCCAGAGGTGCGCAATATCCTCGACAAGGTGACACGACCGGTGATCACCTATGGCTTGACCGAAGAGGCGGATATCCGTGCAACGGACATACAACAAAGTGAATTCAGTACGCGCTTCAAAGTGCATCGGCGTGATCGGGCGGAACCACTGGAGATTACCCTGAATATGCCGGGACAGCATAATGTGCTGAATGCCCTGGCCGGGATTGCGGTGGCACGCGAAGTGGGTGTATCGGATGAGGCCATTGTCAGCGCATTACAACATTTTCAGGGGGTGGGTCGCCGTTTTCAATCTCACGGTGATATACAGACGGCACACGGCAAGGTTTTGCATATTGATGATTACGGACACCATCCCCGTGAAGTGGCGGCGACCGTGAATGCCTTGCGCGGCGGCTGGCCGAACCGGCGTTTGGTGCTGGCGTTTCAACCGCATCGTTATACGCGGACGCGGGATCTGTTTGAGGATTTCGCCATGGTGCTGTCAGAGGTGGATGTGCTCGTCTTGCTGGAAGTCTATCCGGCCGGTGAGTCACCCATCGCCGGCGCCGACGGACGCAGTTTGTCGCGGGCCATTCGCTTGCGCGGTCATGTGGAACCGGTGTTCGTCGAGAGCGTGGATGAATTGCCGGAGACGTTACAGGCGGTGTTACAGGACGGTGATGTGTTGTTAACACTGGGGGCCGGCAATATCGGCGCCATGGCCAACCGCTTGTCAGAACTGTTAACCGTACAGGGGTAAGATGATGTCGAATCAATTACGTCATTTACACATGGGTTGTGGTGAATCACTCCGCTCTTCAACCTGGTTGAATGAAGTTGCACCGGTGAGTAAGCCGGTAAGACAACCGGTACAGAAGGCAGTGAAGACCGGGCAGACGAACACACAAGGCAAACAACGCAAGTGAACGTGGATATGACAGCGACATCAACCACATTACGCGGCACCTTGCTACTGGATGAGCCGATGGCACGGCATACCTCCTGGCGCGTGGGTGGACCGGCAGCGCGGTTTTATCAACCGGCTGATGTGGAAGACCTGGCTATGTATATGCGTCAACTGCCCAAAGGTGAAGCGGTTTACTGGGTTGGTCTGGGCAGTAACCTGTTGGTGCGTGATGGCGGTTTTAACGGTTCATTGATCTGTACCAGCGGTGTGATGAATCGGCTTGCCTATCTGGCGGATGATGTCGTGGAAGTGGAAGCCGGTGTGGCCTGTCCCAAGGTGGCGCGCCAGTGTGCCAAACGCGGTCTGGTTGGTGCGGAATTTTTATCGGGTATACCCGGTACCATGGGCGGTGCACTGGCCATGAATGCCGGTGCCTTCGGCGGAGAGACCTGGGAGATCGTGAAATCGGTCATAACCATCGATCATGCGGGTGTATTGCGTGAACGCCGGCCGCAAGAGTATGAAATTGGTTATCGCCATGTAAAGGGGCCGCAAGGCGAATGGTTTGTCTCGGCGCAATTACAATTGGCCAAGGGTGACAGTGAAAGTGCGCTGGAAAAGATCAAACAGTTACTGGCCAAGCGCGGCGCCAGTCAACCGACCCAGCAACCCAACGCCGGTTCGGTATTCCGCAACCCGGCCGGTGATTATGCGGCAAGGTTGATCGAAGCGAGTGGATTAAAAGGCACCTGTATCGGTGGGGCGTGTGTCTCAGACAAACATGCCAACTTCATTGTCAACACCGGTACAGCAACGGCGGAAGATATTGAAAACCTGATCAACAAGGTGGCGGCGACGGTCAAGGCGCAACACCGGATCGAATTACAACGCGAGGTTTGTATCGTGGGTGAGATATTACACGAAGGGGATAAACAATGAGCAGCAAACTGATTGATCCACAAACCTTCGGCAAAGTCGCCGTGCTGTTGGGTGGCTGGTCAGCCGAGCGTGAAGTGTCATTAAAAAGTGGCGCAGCGGTTCTGGCCGCCTTGCAAAGTCGTGGGGTGAATGCCCACGGTGTGGATGTGCAACGTGAGACGATTATGCAGGACCTGCAACAGGGTGGTTTTGATCGTGTGTTTAACATTCTGCATGGGCCGGGCGGTGAAGACGGTGTGATTCAGGGCATGCTAGAAGTGATGGGGCTGCCTTATACCGGCAGCGGTGTATTGGCCTCGGCCCTGGCCATGGACAAACTGCGCAGCAAACAGATACTGGATGCGATAGGCCTGCCTACTCCTAATTATATGGTGCTGGATAGTGACACCGATGTTGAGTATGTGGCGGCGACGCTGGGATTGCCTTTGATGGTGAAGCCGGCCCAACAGGGATCAAGCATCGGCATGACACGCGTGGAAGAGGTCAGTCAGTTGCACAATGCCTGGTTACTCGCCGCTGAATACGAAGGGGCCGTGCTGGCGGAACAATGGATCGTGGGACAGGAATTCACTGTGGCCATCCTCGGTGACGAGGCCTTGCCCGCGATCAGACTGGAGACACCACATGGCTTTTATGATTATGAAGCGAAGTATCAATCAAATGATACCCGCTACATCATCCCCTGCGGTCTGGATAAACATGCCGAAGCACAATTACAAAGACTGGCCAGGGCAACATTTAACGCCATGGGCGCATCCGGCTGGGGACGGGTTGACATCTTTGTTGATCAACAGGGTGAACCCTGGATACTGGAACTGAATACCTTGCCGGGTATGACGGACCATTCACTGGTGCCGATGGCGGCAAAAGCCGCCGGTATTGAATTTGATGAATTGGTGATTCGGATTTTGCAACAATCGATGGCTTAACAGAGCGAAGTACTGAACATGGGCAGAGCAACACAACAGGCAGTGATTTTACAGGACCGGCAAGACTGGGGTCCGCTGTTGCGTGTTGTGCGCAAGGTACTGATCCTGGTTGTAGTGCTTGGTGCTGTGTTCATGCTGGTGCAGACCCTGAGTCGTCCGGATTTGTTGCCCATTAACAGGATCAAGGCGCAAGGCAGTTTTACGCATGTAACTGAAGCCATGTTGCAGACCGCTTTGGGCACCATTGATGCGGGTTACTTCAGTGTGAATGTCAAACAGATACAACAACAGGTGGAAGCCTTGCCCTGGGTGGACAAGGCGGTGGTTCGGCGGGTCTGGCCGGATGTATTGGCCATCCGTATCGTGGAACAGGAACCGGTTGCGCTGTGGAAGTCGGGCGGGCTGGTCAACAAACGCGGTGAACTGTTTTATCCGGCAGAACAAAGCTATCCGTCAAGATTGCCGGTATTGAGTGGTCCGGAAGGGGCAAGCAAACAACTGTTGAGTAACTTTATCGCGGTGCGGGAAGCCTTATTGCAAGTCAATTTGCAAACGGTGCGGGTGGATATGGATGCCCGACGGGCGTTGACCGTTTGGTTGAATAATGGAACCAAACTTGTATTGGGTCGAAATGAAGCCATGCAAAGGCTGCAACGGTTTGTGCGTATCTATCCGGGTGTCCTGGCGATTGAAGGGGACAACATTGAGCGAGTGGATATGCGTTATACCAATGGTTTTACCATCAAGCGGAAATAGCGAGATTTGAGCCGGAAGCTCGGGAGAAGACATTATGTCTAAAAAAGCGGAAAAAAATCTTATCGTTGGACTGGATATTGGTACATCCAAGGTAGTGGCCATTGTCGGTGAGATTACACCGGATGGTGATGTGGAAATCATCGGCCTGGGATCGCACCCGTCACGCGGTTTGAAAAAAGGCGTGGTGGTGAATATCGAATCCACCGTACAGTCTATCCAGCGCGCGGTGGAAGAAGCGGAGTTGATGGCCGGTTGTCAGATCCACTCTGTTTATGCCGGAATCGCCGGCAGTCATATCCGCAGTCTTAACTCGCACGGTATCGTGGCGATTCGTGACAAAGAGGTTTCCAGCGCGGACGTGGAACGGGTGATTGATGCCGCCAGAGCGGTGGCCATCCCGGCGGATCAGAAAATTCTGCACATCCTGCCGCAGGAATTCATCATTGATACCCAGGAAGGGGTGCGTGAACCTATCGGTATGTCCGGTGTGCGACTGGAAGCCAAGGTACATATGGTGACCGGCGCAGTAAGTGCGGCACAGAACATTATCAAGTGTGTACGCCGTTGCGGTCTGGAAGTGGATGACATCATATTGGAACAGCTGGCGTCCAGCCATTCAGTGTTGACCGAAGATGAAAAAGAACTGGGTGTTTGTCTGGTGGATATCGGCGGCGGGACAACTGATCTGGCAGTCTTCACCGAAGGGGCGATACGCCACACCGCCGTGATTCCCATTGCCGGGGATCAGGTGACGAATGATATCGCGGTGGCGTTGCGCACACCGACCCAACACGCGGAAGAGATCAAAATTAAATATGCCTGTGCACTGACCCAACTGGCCAGTCCGGATGAAACCATTGAGGTACCCAGTGTGGGTGAAAGGCCGGTACGCAGACTGGCGCGCCAGACTCTGGCCGAAGTGGTGGAACCGCGTTATGAAGAGTTGTTTACACTGGTGCAGGCAGAGTTGCGACGCAGTGGCTTTGAAGATCTGTGTGCCGCCGGTGTGGTGTTAACCGGTGGCAGTGCCAAGATGGAAGGTGTGGTGGAGCTGGCGGAAGAGATCTTCCATATGCCGGTGCGACTGGGATTGCCACAGTATGTAACGGGTTTGGTGGATGTGGTGCGCAATCCCATCCATTCCACCGGAGTAGGTTTGTTGTTGTTCGGTTATCAAAATCGGGCATTACGGGAATCTGAAGCCAGATTGTCGAGCGGCATGCGTGGTGTGATGTATCGCATGAAGAGTTGGTTTCAAGGGAATTTTTAATTTAATTTAACTTAATCATTGGTTGTCGGTGAGGAGGGTGCAAAGATGTTCGAACTGATGGATAACTACAGTCAGAATGCTGTAATCAAGGTAGTCGGCGTGGGCGGCGGTGGCGGTAATGCCGTTGAACACATGGTGAAACAAAACATTGATGGCGTGGATTTTATTTGCGCCAATACCGATGCGCAGGCGATGAAGAACAGTTCTGCCAAAACCGTTTTGCAACTGGGCAGTAACATCACCAAGGGGTTGGGTGCAGGCGCCAATCCGGAAATCGGTCGCCAGGCGGCGATGGAAGATCGGGAACGCATCCAGGAGATCCTGCAGGGTGCGGATATGGTTTTTATCACTGCCGGTATGGGCGGCGGTACCGGCACCGGTGGTGCACCGATCGTGGCGCAGATCGCCAAGGAAATGGGTATCCTGACAGTGGCGGTTGTCACCAAGCCGTTTCCGTTTGAAGGCAAGAAGCGGATGGATGTAGCGATGGAAGGGATCAAGGAATTGAGAACCTATGTGGATTCATTGATCACCATCCCGAATGAAAAGTTGCTCAGCGTACTGGGCAAGCAGATCAGCCTGCTGGATGCTTTCAAGGCGGCGAATGATGTCTTGCTGGGTGCGGTGCAGGGGATTGCCGAACTGATTACCTGCCCGGGTCTGATCAACGTCGACTTTGCCGACGTCCGGACAGTTATGTCAGAAATGGGCATGGCTATGATGGGTTCCGGTCGGGCCAGTGGTGAAAACCGTGCCCGTGAAGCGGCGGAAGCGGCGGCAGCCAGCCCATTGCTGGAAGATGTCAATCTGTCTGGTGCCCGCGGTATTTTGGTGAACGTCACCGCCGGTATGGATATGGCTATCGGTGAGTTCGAAGAGGTGGGTAACATTATTAAAGGATACGCCTCTGAAAATGCCACTGTGGTAGTGGGAACTGTTATTGACCCGCAATTGTCTGATGAGCTTCGTGTCACCGTGGTGGCGACAGGTCTGGGTTATGGCGGTGCGGCCGGTGAAAAACCGGTCAAACTGGTGGTCAACAAGAACAGCAGTGGTGAAGTTGATTACGGCCAGCTGGATCGCCCGACCATTATTCGCAACAAAGTGGCTTCCGAACAGTACAGGGGTGATGGCGACAGTATGGAGTACCTGGACATCCCGGCATTTTTGCGGCGTCAGGCTGATTAATTGATAGCAAAATTGGGGATTTAAAACGGGATCACACTTTGAAAAGTGTTGATTAAAGTTTTTACCCGTGATGTCGCTAAAATGAGGCAAGTTGCCAAAATGATAAGCGTGTTCTAATCTTTTTGATGGTAAAGCTTGGCTATTCTGTCGACATCACGCATAATTGGCCCCTTTTTTGCTTGACAATAATTGACGCTTTGAGAAATTAAGAAGGAATTCGGGTGATTAAACAACGTACGCTGAAGAATGTAATCAGGGCGACCGGTGTCGGCCTGCATACTGGAGAAAAAGTTTACCTAACATTACGACCCGCAATGCCGGATACCGGGATTATCTTCCGCCGAGTGGACCTGGATGTCCCGGTTGATATCCCAGCGACTCCCGAGAATGTCGGTGATACCACTCTTTCCACTACACTTATTAAAGATGGTGTTCGTATTTCGACCATTGAACATCTCCTTTCTGCACTTGCGGGTTTGGGCATTGATAATGCGTACATTGACCTGAATGCACCGGAAGTGCCCATTATGGACGGCAGTGCCGGCCCGTTTGTGTTCCTGATCCAGTCTGCGGGTATTCAGGAGCAGAATGCACCCAAGCGTTTTATCCGGATCAAGCGCCCTGTCAAAGTCGAAAACGGCGACAAGTGGGTGCAATTCGAGCCTTACAATGGCTTTAAAGTGTCATTTACCATCGATTTCCAGCATCCGGCTTTCCAGGACCGCTACCAAGCGGCTGAAATTGACTTCTCCACCACCTCTTTTGTGAAGGAAATCAGTCGCGCCCGCACCTTTGGTTTTATGAATCAACTGGAAACCCTGCGCGCCAACAACCTGGCCTTGGGCGGTAGTCCCGATAATGCCATCGTACTGGACGATTACCGGGTACTGAATGAAGACGGTTTGCGCTATGTGGACGAGTTTGTGAAACACAAAATCCTCGATTCCATTGGTGATCTGTATCTGTTGGGTCGCAGCCTGATCGGTGCCTTCAGTGGTCACAAGTCAGGACATGCCCTGAACAATAATCTGCTGCGGGTGCTGTTGGCCGAAGAAGACGCCTGGGAACTGGTTACCTTCGAAGACGAAAAGCAGTCACCCATTTCGTTCATGCAGCCGGTTCAGATTACCTGAACATAGTACACTTAAAATGATTAATGGCTTTCTTGCAGATTGCGGGAAAGCCTTTTTAATGCCTCACTGAGTGACGCATCATCAACACTTTCTGATAACGCAGCCAGCAAACGACTGCCGCTTTCCGATTTTGGAATGGGCGTATTGATGGCGGCGGGCTTTACCGGCCTTGCTTTCACCTGCATGGGATCAACTTTTATATTGATCGATTGAATTGTCCGAAACCCTTTTATCCCTTTGATTTTATTGATTATATTTCTGGCTTCATATTTTAATTGTGTGGCCTGAAGTGGTGAGTCCACCAGTATCGTCAGCGACAAATCCGATACCGGTATGAAAACACAATGGTCACGGATCGTTTCAGGCAGGCACTCCCGGAGCAGAAAATTCTGTCTTTTCAGAAGCTTGACTCGCGTGACCAAGTCCTCAAGATCACGGTTTTTCTGTGTTAGAAGCTTGTATATTGAGCTGATTGAATCCATACTTTCTCATTCAGGATAAGGGGTTGAGGCGGATTTCAAATGCGATAGTATAGGAAAATCTGCCGGACAGGTGGAATAAGTCAAAAAAACTAAACCGGCTAATAGCACAGCCGATACATACTATAAGAAGAAATTTAAGCAAGAAAGGTATCAATAGGTATGAATATTGTACTGATGACAAGAAATAAGGGTTGCACAGGGCTTATGACCCTGAGCAGGAAAAAAGTCGTTGTTCTGGTGTTAAGTGTTTTTCTTCTCCTGCCCGTTGGTTTCATGTATCTCGGCTACAACATGGGTATTACCTATATGAAGGCAAATCCGGATGATATGGCAGTCGCCATGCAGTCAGAACTGGATGCCCAACGCTTGCAAATTGATGAAGCAACGCGTGTTGCGGATGAGAATATGAATGCCCTGGCCCTGCGTCTGGGCAAGCTTCAGGCCCACGTCATCCGAATGGATGCGCTGGGACAACGTCTTACCAAGATGGCCAAACTCGACAAGGGTGAGTTCGATTTCGATGCGCCGCCTGCACAGGGTGGACCGTCCAACGATATTCACGGTAACCAAATGAGCGTTCCGGATTTCGTGAAATCGTTAAATGATCTGTCTACCCAAATCCGTGATCGCAGCCAGCAACTGAGTGTGCTGGAAACCATGCTGATGACCCGTAATCTGCAAGCTGAAGTTATCCCCACCGGTCGCCCTGTGACCCGTGGCTGGCTTTCTTCCTACTTTGGTTTGCGTACCGACCCGTTCACCGGCCGTCGTGTACACCACTCCGGTGTGGATTTTGCCGGCAAGATGGGGTCTGACGTTGTGGCGGTGGCCGCCGGTGTTGTGACCTATTCCGGACGTCGTTCCGGTTACGGTAATCTGGTGGAAATCAATCATGGTAATGGTTACTTCACCCGCTATGGTCACAACAGTGAGAATACTGTCAAAGTCGGCCAGACCGTTAAAAAAGGTCAGGTTGTTGCCAAGATGGGTACGACCGGCCGTTCAACCGGGCCGCACGTCCATTTTGAAGTGATTCGTGATGGTCGCCATGTGGATCCGAAGAGCTATATTCACGCTTCGAACTAATATATTTAACCTGTTTCACACAGGTGTGGAAATTTCAGCCGGCAACCTTGCCGGCTGAGTTTATTCAGGGGTGGCAAAAGCTTGTGCTGTAAACACAATCTCCCAATTCCAGGCCGCGGGTTGTTGGTGTTCTTGACCGGTATCGGGTTATTGCTGAGCAGTGCCTGTACCACCACCGTTACTCAGCCGTCGGAGCAGAAAACACTACCCGTCCGTCTGCAAATCGCCGCTGTGGGCGATATTATGCTGGGCACGGATTTTCCCAGAAAGACCCATGATGAAGAAACGGGGGTCGGCCTGTTGGTGGATATCGAACCCCTGTTGCAACAAGCGGATGTAGCCTTTGGCAATCTCGAAGGTGTGTTGCTGGACGGTGGAGAGCCGGTGAAGAAGTGTCCGAATCCGAAATCCTGCTATTTGTTTCGTACACCGACAAGATTTGTGGAGTATTTACAACGGGCCGGCTTTGACGTGATGAGTCTGGCCAATAACCACGCACGGGATTTTGGTGAAACCGGGCGGAGCAACTCCATGCGCGTGCTGGCTGATGCCGGTATTCGACATTCCGGGCGGCTGGGAGATGTGGCCAGCTGGACCGTGAAGGGTTTGCGCGTGGCTGTGATCGCCTTTGCCCCGTTCGGTGGTTCCAATGACATGCTGGACACTCCGGCGGCGGTCGAACAGGTCCGTGAGCTGGCCGGAAAACATGACATTGTGATTGTCTCATTCCATGGTGGCGGCGAAGGAGAGGACGTACTGCGCATACCCTTCAGCAAGGAAGTCTATTACGGCGAAGACCGGGGTGATGTGGTGGCATTCTCCCGGGCTGTGGTTGATGCCGGGGCGGATCTGGTGATTGGCCATGGGCCGCACGTTCCCCGGGCGCTGGAGCTCTACAAGCAGCGCCTGATCGCTTACAGTCTGGGGAATTTTTGCACCTACTGGGGTATTAACGTCAGCGGACACCGGGGGCTGGCGCCGATTCTGGTGGCTAATTTGGGCAAGGACGGGACTTTTCTGGATGGACGCATCATCTCCACCCGCCAGATCCGGCCAAACGGCCCACAACTGGACAGTCGGCACAAGGCAGCCCTTCTCATGGGCGATTTGACCCGTCAGGATTTCCCGGATACCTCGCTCGAAATCGGGCCCACAGGCCTTATTACGGTGCGAGAGGAACAATCGCCGCCTGTAGCGGACAAATGACGTCAGGCACTGTAGAATAGCGCCTTTTACAATAATCAGCCCTGGCAAACAGGCGCACCGAAATGGATGGAGAAATCCTGCACTCTCATGCTTAGCACAGTCCTGAAAAAGATCTTTGGCAGCCGTAATGATCGGCTCGTAAAACAGATGGGCAAGACCGTTGCCCGCATCAATGAACTGGAAGAGACCCTGATTCCTCTGACGGATGAGGAATTGCAGAACAAAACTGCAGAATTCCGTGACAGGCTGGCGGGCGGAGAATCGCTGGATGATCTGTTGCCGGAGGCCTTTGCCGTTGTGCGTGAGGCCGGCAAGCGAGCTTTGGGGATGCGCCACTTTGATGTACAGCTGATCGGCGGGATGGTATTGCACAACGGTAAAATCACCGAAATGCGGACCGGTGAAGGTAAAACCCTGGTCGCCACCCTGCCTGCCTACCTGAATGCCCTGACCGGTCGTGGTGTCCATGTAATTACCGTTAATGACTATCTGGCCCAGCGTGACGCAGGCTGGATGGGCAAGCTGTATAACTTCCTGGGATTGTCGGTGGGTGTGGTGATTTCCGGCATGAACCATGAGGACAAACAAGCGGCCTATAACGCTGACATCACCTATGGCACCAACAACGAATACGGCTTTGATTATCTGCGCGATAACATGGCCTTCAGTCTGGATGAGAAGGTTCAGCGTGACCTGCATTTCGCCGTGGTGGATGAAGTGGACTCGATCCTCATCGACGAGGCAAGAACACCGCTGATTATCTCGGGGCCGGCAGAAGACAGTTCGGAACTCTACTACCGCATCAATGAGCTGGTACCCAAGCTGGTTAAACAGGAAGTGGAAGACGGTCCCGGTGATTACTCTGTCGAGGAAAAGAACAAGCAGATTTACCTTACCGAGGAAGGCCACCAGCATGTTGAAGAGCTGCTGAGTAACTCAGGCTTGCTGGCGGAAGGGGAAAGCCTGTATGACGTAACGAATATCGGCATGATGCACCACGTGAATGCAGCGTTGCGCGCCCACGTGCTGTTTGCCCTTGATGTGGATTACATCATTCAGGATAACGAGATCGTGATTGTGGATGAGTTTACCGGCCGGACCATGCCGGGCCGTCGCTGGTCAGACGGTTTGCATCAGGCTATTGAGGCCAAGGAAGGTGTACCCATCCAGCACGAAAACCAGACGCTGGCTTCTATTACTTTCCAGAACTATTTCCGCATGTACGACAAACTGTCAGGCATGACGGGGACGGCCGATACCGAGGCCTTCGAATTCCAGCAGATCTATGGTCTGGAGGTAGTGGTAATCCCGACACATCGCCCCATGATCCGCAAAGATATGACGGATCTGGTGTACCTGACTCAGCGGGAAAAATTTGCCGCTATTCTGGAAGATATCAGGGACTGTACGGTGCGCAAACAACCGGTGCTGGTAGGTACCACTTCCATTGAGGTGTCAGAGTTTCTCTCCAAATATCTCAGCAAGGAAAAGATCAAACACGAGGTCCTGAACGCCAAGCAACACGCCCGTGAAGCGGAAATCGTGGCCCAGGCGGGTCGACCCGGTGCAGTGACCATTGCCACCAACATGGCGGGTCGTGGTACTGATATTGTGCTGGGTGGCAGTCTGCAATCGGAGATCGCCGCTCTGAATAATCCCGATGAAAAGAAACTGGCGGCCTTGCGTGAGGATTGGGAAAAACGTCATGCGGTGGTGCTGGAAGCCGGTGGTTTGCACATCATCGGTACTGAACGACATGAATCACGCCGTATCGATAACCAGTTGCGCGGCCGTTCCGGACGTCAGGGTGATCCCGGTTCCAGCCGGTTCTTTATCTCCATGGAAGATAACCTGATGCGTATTTTCGCCTCGGAACGCATCTCTGCGATTATGTCCAAACTGGGTATGCAGGATGGCGAGGCCATTGAACATCCCTGGGTCAGTCGTGCCATTGAGAATGCCCAACGCAAGGTGGAAGGTCACAACTTCGATATACGTAAACAACTTCTTGAATACGATGATGTGGCCAATGATCAACGCAAGGTCATCTATAGTCAGCGCAACGAGCTGATGGCTCAGGATGATATATCAGAGACCATTAATGCCGTTCGCTATGATGTATTGAATGAATTGATTGACGGCTATATTCCGCCACAGAGTATCGAGGAACAGTGGGATATCGACGGCCTGGAAGAAGCGCTGGAAGGCGAGCTGTTGCTGCGTTTGCCGATTCGCCAGTGGCTGGATAAAGATGAAGATTTACATGAAGAGACCCTGCGGGACCGGATCCTGGAAGAGCTGGAAGAAAATTATCGGCGCAAGGAATCAGAGGTCAGCGCTGATGTGCTGCGGATGGTGGAAAAGCAGGTGATGTTGCAGGTCCTGGATACCCAATGGAAAGACCATCTGGCAACCATGGACCATTTGCGGCAGGGGATACATCTGCGCGGTTATGCGCAGAAAAATCCGAAGCAGGAATACAAACGCGAATCATTCGATCTGTTTGCCGAGATGCTCGGTCGCATCAAGCATGATGTCATTGGTATTCTCAGCCGGGTGCAGATCCGCGATGAATCCGATGTCGAAGCGCTGGAATCGCGTCGTCGCCGTGCTGATGCCAACATGGAATTCCAGCATGCGGAAGCGGGGGTGCTCAGTCAACCGGAAGACGACAGCCATACCCCGTTTGTCAGGGATGGCCGCAAGGTCGGTCGCAACGAACCCTGTCCCTGTGGTTCGGGTAAAAAGTTTAAACAATGTCACGGCCGTTTGGCCTGATCGCAGCGGGGGCTGACTGATGAGTAAGTTTCCTGTTCTTGCAGGGTTGTTGCCAATCAAAGGTATCCGTATTGCCACCGCCTGTGCCGGGATTAAAAAGGCCGAACGTCGCGATGTGGTGGTCTTTGAACTTGCCGAAGGCACCACGGCAGCAGGCGTGTTTACGCGTAATGCATTTTGTGCCGCACCTGTCATTGTGGCGCGCAAACACCTTCACCAAACCGTACCCCGTTATTTATTGGTAAATACCGGCAATGCCAATGCCGGCACCGGTCAACCGGGTATGGATGCCGCCGTTGCCTGTTGCAAGGCCGTTGCGGAGGCAACGCAGTGTAAAGTTGAGCAGGTGTTACCGTTTTCCACCGGGGTGATAGGTGAGCCTTTGCCGGTGAATAAAATCAGTGATGCAATTCCCGCCGCGCTAGGCAAGCTGGATGAAAACGGTTGGGGTGATGCCGCGTATGGCATTATGACCACTGACACGGTTGCCAAAGGTCTGTCGCGCCAGTTTGAATTACAGGGCAAGACCGTGACCATTACCGGCATCGCCAAAGGCTCGGGGATGATCCGGCCGGATATGGCGACCATGCTGGCCTATATTGCCACCGATGCCTGTCTGGCGCCGGAGTTGTTACACCAGGCATTGCAGTCGGCCGTGGACGAGTCATTTAACCGTATCACCGTGGATGGTGATACCTCGACCAATGATGCCTGTATCCTGATGGCCACCGGTAAAAGCGGCGCCGTCATAGATGCGGCAAGCAGCAAGGATTACCAGCGTTTTGTTGAGGCGGTCAGTGCTTTGTGCGAGGAACTGGCGATTGCCATGGTGCGTGATGGAGAAGGTGCAACAAAGTTCATTACCATTGAAGTCAATGGCGGTCACGCTGAAGCGGAATGTCTGCAAGTGGCCTATACGATTGCCCATTCACCATTGGTCAAGACCGCCTTTTTTGCCGGCGATCCCAACTGGGGACGCATTCTTGCTGCAGTCGGTCGTGCCGGTGTTCATGATCTTGATGTCAGCACCATAGAAGTTTTCCTGGGGGATGTTTGTATTACCCGCCAGGGCGGTCGCGCCGCAGACTATACCGAAGAGCAGGGAAAGCGCGTGATGTCGCAAACCGATATCCCGATCCGGATCGAATTGCATCGCGGCAGCGCATCTGCCAGAGTCTGGACCTGTGATTTTTCCTATGACTACGTCAAGATCAATGCCGAATACCGGACCTGAACACGAGTAATCAACATGACAGAACAGGTGGTGCATGTTGCTGTCGGTGTCATCGAAAATGAGCGGGGAGAGATCCTGATCGCCAAACGGGCCGATCACCTGCATCAGGGGGGATTGTGGGAATTCCCCGGTGGCAAAGTCGAACACGGCGAGACGGTACTCACCGCTCTGCAACGGGAACTGGATGAAGAGCTGGCCCTGCACGTCACCGCCACCCACCCATTGATACGCATTCCTTATCACTACCCTGACAAACAGGTGTTGCTCGATGTGCATCGGGTGACAGACTGGCACGGTGACGCCCATGGTCGTGAAGGACAGGAGATTGTCTGGGTTAATATCGATCACCTGAATGACTATACCTTTCCCGCCGCCAACCGACCGATCATCAAGGCGGTGCAACTGCCGTCCATTTATCTGATCAGCGGTAAATTTCATGACCTGAACGAGTTTGCACAGCGTTTGCGGGGCGCACTGCAACAGGGGATTCGACTGGTACAGTTACGTGCCGGTGATATGGAGCAACAGATGCTGACTGAGTTGTCGCAGCGGGCAGTGGTGTTATGTCACGAATATGACGCCCGCGTGCTGATCAATACTTCACCTGAAATTGCCATGCGACTGAATGCCGACGGTGTCCATCTCAACAGCAAACGGTTGATGCAGTATACACAACGACCGGTGGGCAAGGATGTCTGGCTGGCGGCATCCGTACATAATGAAAAAGAGATGCAGCAGGCGAATGCACTGGATGTGGATTTTGTGGTGGTCTCACCGGTGTTACCCACACCCAGCCATCCCGGCGAACCCAATCTGGGCTGGGCGGCATTCAATGCCTTGACTGAAATGGCCGCCATGCCGGTCTATGCGCTGGGCGGTATGTCGGAAGCCACACTGGCACAGGCTCGCATGACCGGGGGGCAAGGGATCGCTGGTATCAGCAATTGGTGGTGAGTGAGATGTTCAAAAAATATCTGGATGAGTATTTTCGATGGTTTATTGCCTTGCTGGTGTCAGTTGGTTTTATCGTATTCACAGTTTTCATTGGGGTGGAAAATTATAAATTCTGGCAAACATCACGCGACAAGATGCTGGTTGAGTTTTTCACAACACCGGATTGTGATCCGCGCAAGTCAGTCTGTCAGGCCGGGCATGATGGAAGGAAGATAAATCTGAGGCTTGCTGAGTCTGTACGATATCTTGTGCCTTTTAAGGCGGAAATAACCACTGAGGGTTACGAAAACACACACATCAAAAGTATCACCCTGAAATTTAACATGGAAAAAATGGAGATGGGCTTGAATACATTTGTTGCGAGGCAGGATGAGTCCGGGAAGTGGCAGGGAACTGTACTGCTGCCGGTGTGCAGCAGTGGCGGGAAGAAGTGGCGCATGGTTGTCTTGCTTGATCTATACGCCGAATTGCATCGTGCTGAATATTATTTTCAGGTTGATTAATAGAAGCGGTCTCAAAATTGCTGCGCTTGGTCCTGCGGCGTTAACATTGAACTCAAAATGCTCATTTACTCTGTGTAACATTCGCTCTCGCCCATCCCTGGGCTTCGCGAAATAAGCACATCCATGTACAAAACTCCGTTTTTTCGTTCAATTTACCTTGCATCACCTGCGCTCGCGACATTTTGAGACTGCTTCTAGTCATCCTTGTTATCAGGATTAACCTGTTCTTCAGGTATTGTCTCCCGGCCGGCAATACGATGACCTTCACCGGCCCATTCACCCAGGTCAATCAAACGACAGCGTTCGCAACAAAACGGTCGCCATTTTTGTGTCTGATTCCACTCGACTTGTTTGCCACAGGTAGGACAATTTACATGATGAGTCATAGTGCGCAGCAGCTCATGTGAAATTCGATATCGGTATCTGTTTGCGTCGGCCGTTCGGCGCCGTGCTCAACCATGAATCGGACACTGACTCGATGTTTGCCGCCGCTGATCTCCGCATAACAGGGCACATCCGCTGCGACAAAGACCCGAATCATCTGAATCGCACGGTTTGGATCCAGGGCTGACTGGTAAAATCCCTGTTCCGCTTTGCAGGCCTGTGCTTCAATACTGGTGCGGATGAGCTCCAGCGTCAGTTTGATTGGTTTGCGGACAATCGCCAATTCATCAAACCAGGATTGCAAGGTGTGGCTGCGCTCATCCGCCGGACGCTGCAGCCAGGCGTGATAGAGCGGCAAATCAACGTGACTGGTTCCGGCGGAGACGGTTTTGCGTTGTAATATGCTGCTGATCATGTGGTGGTCACGCAGTGCCTGCCCCACCTGACCGCTGGTGCCGAACAGATTTTGTTGGCTTTCTTCCAGTTGTGCAAGTATTTGGGCCAGCTGTTGTTTGTCAACGGCCGAATTATTGTGCAGGCGGGACAGATTGGCGGTCAGTTTTTCCAGATACTTGAGTAACTCGGTTTTGACATCGGCGCGGGCGAGGATTTCCAGTATATCGACAAGTGCGGACAGGGTGGTGCGATTGTGCCACTGTGATTCACCCTGCAGTGACCAGTCGACTTGCTGGAACAGATACTCCAGCCTGAGGAACAGTCTTATGCGCTCATTCAATGGTTGTTCATAGGTGATGAATTTTTTGTCCACTGTACTTTACAGTCCGTTTGTGTCCCGTGATTTTATCCTGTAATGAAATTCAGGTAAACGCACAGAACACAAAACCATGATCGAGTCGGGTTTTCAGCGCTCGGCCAGCGACAGATATTTTTGGTGCAGGGCCTCGACTCCGGCAAGCAGTGCCGCTTCATCGCCGAGATTCTCGATGATATCATCCGCTCCGGCCAAACGTGCATTCCGATCGACCTGAACGCGGATTATTTTTTCCACATCTTCACGGTTTGCATTATCGCGTTGCATGGTGCGCTGAAGTTGCAGGTCCGGTGTGGTATCCACCACCAGGATACGCTGGATGAGGTCGTTCTGCCCGGTTTCAAACAAAAGCGGGATAACCATCATGCAGTAAGGCGAAGTTGCTTTGTCCACCTGATGACGCGCTTCTGCACGGATGCGGGGATGCAGTATGCCTTCCAGTTGTTTGCGTTTGGCGGGGTCAGCAAAGACCAGTTTACGCAAGTGTTGCCTGTTCAGACTGCCGTCCCGGCCAAGCACCTCGGCGCCAAAGGCACTGACAATCTCCTGCAGTGCCGGTTGTCCGGGTTCAACGATGGCATGGGCAATCACATCCATATCGACGATATTGATGCCATATGCGGCAAACATGTTTGCGACGGTGGTTTTACCGCTGCCAATGCCGCCGGTGAGTCCGATTACCAGTTTCATGGCATCGCATCATACCTGTTTCAGTTGTGGCGGTTAAGTTTTAATGGGCGATCCAGGCCAGATAGGCCTGATTAATATCCTGACCGTATAGCAGAGCCAGCCAACCGGCAATTGCCAGATAAGGCCCGAATGGAATGGGTATGTTTTTATCCTGCTTGTTCAGCACAATCAGGGCAAGACCGATGACGGCGCCGGTAATCGACGAGAGAAAAATGATGGCCGGCAACATTTGCCAACCCAGCCAGGCGCCAAACATGGCCAGCAGTTTAAAGTCGCCAAAGCCCATGCCTTCCTTGCCGGTGGCAGCCTTGAATAGCTGATAAATGGACCAGAGGATTAGATAGCCTGCCATCGCACCAATCAGGGCGGATTCGATGTCGGTATATACGCCTTGCAGATTGAGAATCAGGCCCAGCCAGAGGAAGGGCAGGGTGATATTGTCCGGCAAATATTGGTGATCATAGTCGATGAAGCTCAGACTGAGCAGCGCCCAGCCGAGCAACATGGTTGTCGCGGCCTGCGTGGTAAAACCAAAATGTAACGCAGCGTACACGCTCAGCAAACCGCTCAGTAGTTCGATGAGTGGATAACGGATAGAAATCGGTGTACTGCATTTCCGGCATTTTCCTCTCAACAACAGATAACTGATGAGGGGGATATTTTCCCAGGCGGCTATCATGTGTCCGCATTGCGGGCAATGTGATCGGGGGAGGATAAGGTTGAATTTCTTTTCAGTAACCGGTGTTTCTTCCAGCGTCCGGTTTTCATGTTCAGCAAGAAACAATTGACAGTCGCGGTGCCATTGTTTTTTCAACATCACCGGCAAGCGCAGGATCACGACATTCAGAAAACTGCCGACCAGCAAGCCAAGAATAAATACGGTGAGGATATAGGCAAACGGGTTTTGCGACAGGAAGATGACAATATTCATTAATGATATAGACGGAAACTAGTGTCCACCCATGACCTTGCCGACCTGGAAGATGGGCAGATACATGGCGACGACCAGACCGCCAATCAGGCTGCCCAGTACCACCATAATGATGGGTTCCAGCAGACTGCTCAGACTTTCCACCGCGTTATCCACTTCCTCTTCATAGAAGTCAGCCACCTTGCCTAACATGGTGTCGATGGAACCGGCTTCTTCGCCGATGGCGGTCATCTGTATCACCATATTGGGGAACAGTCTGGTTTGTCGCATGGCGACATTCAGCTGGGTACCGGTGGCAACTTCGTCACGCATCTTCAATACTGCATCACCATAAACAACATTGCCCACCGCTCCGGAGACCGACTGCATGGCTTCAACCAGTGGTACACCTGCGGCAAACATGGTGGCGAGTGTTCGCGCATAACGTGCGATAGCGGCCTTGACCAGAATCGGTCCCATGATGGGTACCTTCAGCAAGGTGCGATCCAGAAATTGTTTGAATTTTTTTGAGCGTTGTTTGGCCTGGATAAATCCGTAGACAGCACCAACGATGACAGCCAGTATTGCCAGTATCCATTTTTGAACAAAGTTTGAAAGGTCGATCACAAACTGGGTGATGGCGGGTAATTCCGCGCCGAAGCTGGAAAACAGTTTGGCAAATTCGGGCACGACAGCATATAGCAGCAGTGCGGTAATGGCGAAGGCAACCACAATAACCGCAGAGGGGTAGACCATCGCTTTTTTCACCTTGCCCTTTATCGCCTCGGTTTTTTCCTTATATGTGGCGATTTTGTCCAGAATGGAGTCGAGGATACCGGCATGTTCGCCTGCGCTCACCAGATTGCAAAAAAGATCATCAAACTGCATGGGGTGTTTGCTCAGGGCATCTGAAAGATTGCTGCCGCTTTCAATGTCGGAACGAATACTGCCCATCAGATCCTGAATACTGGGGTTGCTGTTACCGCGTCCGATAATTTCCAGCGCCTGGACCAGCGGTACACCGGAGTTCATCATGGTGGAGAGCTGGCGGCTGAAGATGGAAATGTCTTTGGCCGTGATCTTTTTCTTGCCGGCACTGAATAATGGCTTGGCTTTTTTGCGAACTTTGGTCGGATTGACACCCTGACGACGCAGCATGGCCTTGGCCAGTGAGACGCTGGCGCCGTTGATCTCACCTTTAACGATTTGACCCCTTTTATCGATCCCTTCCCAGGAAAATGTGTTCTGCTTGACTGCAGCCTTGGTTGCCATTGTTGATTAGTCCTTCGTTACCCTGTTGATTTCATCAAGGCTGGTGACGCCATCCTTGACCTTTCTCAGACCGGATTGTCGCAAGTCGGGGACGCCTTCTTTCCTGGCCTGATCGGCAAGCTGCATCGCGTTGCCGCCTTCCATGATAATGCGGCCCATGGGCTCTGAAACCGTCATAACCTGATAGATACCAACCCGGCCCCGGTAGCCGTCAGAACACTGGTCGCAGCCTGTCGGACCATAGACCTGCACGCCTGCCTTGACTTCGGCCTCGGTAAAACCCTCTTCAAGCAGTGCCTCTTTGGGCAGGTCGAGTGGTTTTTTGCAGTGATTGCACAAACGCCGGGCCAATCGCTGGGCGATGATCAGGCTTACCGCAGAGGCGATGTTATAGGGGGGGACACCCATGTTGGCCAGACGGGTCAGGGTCTGGGGGGCGTCGTTGGTATGCAGCGTGGACAACACCATGTGACCGGTCTGGGCGGCCTTAATGCCGATCTCGGCTGTTTCCAGGTCACGAATTTCGCCCACGAGAATGATGTCCGGGTCCTGGCGCAGGAAGGCGCGCAAGGCCTTGGCGAAGTCCAGCCCGATACGTGGATTGATGTTGACCTGATTGATCCCCGGCATGTTGATTTCAACCGGATCTTCGGCGGTTGAAATATTCACACCGGGCTGGTTCAGAATATTCACCCCGGTATAAAGCGTGACGGTTTTACCGCTGCCTGTCGGCCCTGTTACCAGGATCATGCCATAGGGGTTTTGCAGCGTTTTCAGAAAAATTTCTTTTTGTTCCGGTTCAAAGCCTAGCGCGTCGACACCGAGTTTGGCGCTGGCCGGATCAAGGATACGCAGTACGATTTTTTCGCCGTACAGTGTGGGGCAGGTATTCACACGAAAGTCGATAGCGCGATTCTTGGACAGGTTCATCTTGATACGACCATCCTGCGGTAAACGGCGTTCCGAAATATCCAGCCGGGACATAACCTTGATGCGGGCGGCCAGACGCGGCGCCATACCGACAGGGGGAGCGGCAACTTCTTTCAGTACACCGTCCTGCCGGAAACGGACCCGGTAGGATTTTTCATAGGGCTCGAAGTGTATATCCGATGCGCCCTTGTTAATCGCATCCAGTAACACTTTATTCACAAAACGGACGACCGGCGTATCATCGGCATCAGATTCTTCAGTGTCACCGTCAAGATCAGCCTCTTCTCCGAACTCCACGGCATCCAGGTCAGAGTCACCCAGATCGGTCAGCTTGGTATCATTGGCCTCGATGGAACGTTCGATAGCACGGACCAGCTTGTCATCCTGGACCAGGATGGCTTCTGTGGTCATGCCGACGTGAAATTTGATTTCATCCAGCCCCTGAAGATTGGTGGGATCAGAGACGGCGACATAGAGCCGATTGCCGCGTTTGAAAATGGGCAGGGCGTGGTGTTGCCTGATTAATTTTTCTTTTACGAGCTTGGTGATTTCCGGGTCAATGTCGATGGCATCGATATCAAGCAGTGGGACACCAAACTCCTCTGAGGCGGATTGGGCTACATCCTTGCTTTTGGCCAGATTCTGGGAAACAACATAGGAAACAAACGGGACTTTCTCAGCCAGTGAATCGGCATGGGCTTTTTGCGCCTGTGGTTCACTCAACAGCCCGTCCTGAACCAGTTTTCGGGCCAGTCCGCTAAGGGGGATCTTTGTTGTCGGTGTCGCCATATCAGGACTCGTTCAGCAATAGCCGTCTATTTGAGTGGAATACCACACAAAACTTTATGCCATATAGGAGTTTATAGCAACATCATCCCGGATGAAACATCCGATTAATCATGGAAAAACAGACGGTTGAACGAAAATACAATCGATTTAGGGGCCGGTTACATTCACCACGACGCCCTTGCCGTTTAAGGCATTGACACCTGTCGCCGTGATCCGGAAACAGTTTGCAATATTCCCACAAGCGCCTGCTTGAACCTGATAGGTACAGTTGGTTACGCCGACAGTTGTTACCCTGGAGGACGGGATATACAAGCCTTGCAAGGCGCCTGGGTCGACCAGAGTCATGGAACCTCCGGCAACAATGAACCCGTCAATATATCGATTATTGTTGAGAGCAAATTCCTCTTCCGCCACTTTGATTGCACCGACTTCATTGCGGCATTCGGTGATTCTCCCTTCCTGCACGTAGCTTGAATAGATGGGTACACCAACCCCGCTGAGAATGGCGATGATCGTCAGTGTGACCATCAGCTCGATGAGTGACAGCCCCTTGTACTGTTTAAGTGAGCGGATATGTATCATGGCGAGTATCTCTGGGTTATGTGAAGGACAGGACGATACCTGGATACATGTACAGGTTAACCATCCGGATCTTTCTTATAATGGTTGTTGCTAGTTCTGACCGCTATAACGTAAAAAAGGGGTAACAGTTACCTGTTACCCCTGCGTCTTTGATTTATTCGACGTCGAATGATCTGGTCAGCGCCGGTGCACCACCGGGGAAGTCTGCTGCTACAAGACCGAGCGGCGGAGTCAGGGTCATGGTCCAGGTTTCTCCTGATTCAGGGCACCCATCACCATCACCGGTGTCAACAATAGAAACCATACCGGGGGTTGGTGGTGTACCGGGGTAACCAAAGGCCGGGGTTATACATAAACCGGCACCGTTGAGCAGTGTGCCCATGGCGCATTTTCTGGCATTGACTGCACCGGGAGCCAGATTCGCGTTACCGTTCAGGTCGTCAATTGGTGTCAACAGCGTGGTCGCGTCGGGGCAGATACCGCCGCCGCCGATTCTCACGCCTGAAGATTTCAGCAGACGGAAGGCGTTATCAAAATTTTCCACCATTCCGCTGATACGTGATTGTTTGACATAGCCCTGATATGCCGGTACTGCGATAGCGGCGAGAATGCCGATAATCGCAATAACGATCATTAATTCGATAAGTGTAAAACCTTTTGATTTATGCATTGCTTGATCTCCTGCTTTCTAAACACTGTGTAGGTGTGAAATCTCGGTTCATGATGTTATTCAGCTCATTCCCTTGCAATTCTCTCCCGAACAAGTTAATGAAGGTCTGATATGTATGCACACCATTGACCCGGGACAATTCATGCTTGAATTATCCAGTGCATGTGATGTGCCAACGCCAGGAACCTCCAGCCTTCAAGTGTATTTATTTATTTTTTGAGGCTGCCATTACTATAGTCTTATCAATGGGATAGGGCAATCTCTATAATTGATATTTGGTGAAAAAATAGCCAGTTTGTGATTTCGTTGGAACTTTTTTTCAACTTCCCGGAGTCAAAGCTGTCGTAGCATGATGGGTGATAGTGGGCAGGTTATGACAAAAAATGTCACTTTGCGCCAGACATGCAATAATCACCTCTGCCGGATTGTGTGATTCAGGCCTTTATTTAAAGTGATTTTCTAACTAGACTTGTTAACTTATTGATTATCAGTATTTTTATTTCATCGCGAGCCAATCCGGCAGAGTTGGCTCTGACGAAACAGCATGGGGTGAAGCCGGGAAATGTCAGGATGTGATGGTTCAGAAAGATGAATAAAACACTAACGCAAATCGACTGGGCGTCGCAGTTTAACTCGATACCCTGGCAGACTATTCAGACCCGGGCGCCCTTTTGGACCAGTCTGTTGCTGGTCATCCTGATTGCATCAGCGGCTTCGGATATGACCTGGCTCATGCTTACGCCCGGCAACACAGCCAATAATTCACGCGCCATACAACCGGCTCCGCAAGCTGCCGTCACGCAACAACCCCGCTTGAAAAAAGTGGCCGATTTACACCTTTTCGGTATCGTTACGGCCCAGGCGCCGGTGGTGGAGGCGCCCATCAATGCACCCAAGACCAGTCTGAGGCTGGTGCTGCGCGGTATCTTTTCCTCGGATGACCCACAACAGGCCATTGCCATTATCGAAGATGCGGGCAGGGAAAAGTTGTACCACATCGGTGACACAGTTCAGGGCGGTGCGGTTGTCCACACCATCTATTTGGACCGGGTAATCCTGGAGCGCAACGGTCGTTATGAAACCCTGTTTTTGCCCCGGGATGAATTGCCTGAGTCTGCAATAGTCTCCAGTCCGGTAACGAGCCGGTCTTCTGCGCCGGCAGCCAAACAGCGTGTTGTGCAGGCCTCGCCCCAATTAAACCAGATGCGCGAGATGATGAAATCGGACCCGCAGGCGCTGATGCAGCAGGTGCGGATTGAACCGGTATTCAATGATGGACAAATTTCCGGGTATCGCTTTTCACACAATGATCAACAGATAATGCGTGCCCTGGGGATCACCAATACCGACGTCATCACCCAGGTTAACGGTTATCCCCTGGATGACCCCAGTGTGTTGACCGAGGTACTGGGGCAGTTCAGTTCGGATGTGGAAATTCAGCTCACTGTGGAACGAAATGGTGGCACTGAGGTTCTGATAGTCAAATAATCGGACCGAAAGCAGGATAATAAACAGGACAGAGAAAAATAAGATGAAGAAGTATATCAGGCAGGGGACGTCCAGGCCGGGAGGGCAAGCGATAATCATCGGGTTAGTTTGCATGATGGTGTTCCCCGCAAGTCAGGCGGCACCCCAGCAGGGAACGGTCACAACGATGCCGGTTGCGAAAAAACAGCAGCAGAAAATCGCCCTGAATTTTACCGACATGGACATCCGCGCCGTCATCGAAGTGGTGGCGGATCGTACCGGCAAGAATTTCATTATCGACCCGCGAGTCAAAGGCAAGGTGACCATTGTCTCCAAACGTCCGATCAAGGATGACGCCCTCTATGATGTGCTGCTCTCTGTGTTGAAGATTCACGGTTATGCGGCGATTCCCGGCAGAAACGCCATCAAGATTGTGCCGGAAGTGAATGCCAAACAGGATTCTATCGATACCGTGACCAGCGGTTTTCGCAATCCCGGGGATGAAGTGGTGACCCGTGTACTGGAAGTAAAGCATGTGGATGCAGCCCAACTGGTGCCGATCCTGCGGCCGCTGGTCCCGCAGCGCGGCCATCTGGCGGCCTATCCCGGTTCCAACGTATTAATCATCTCCGACAGCGCTGCCAATATCGAAAGGCTGGAAATTATTGTCAGCAAGATTGACCAGGCCACGGGTGACGAGATCGAAGTCATTCCCCTCCAGCATGCCTCGGCGACCGAAGTGGTGCGGGTGATCACTCAACTGGAAGGCCGTGACCCCAAGGCCAAGGCCGAACGGACACAGCTGATCGCCGATGAACGAACCAACAGCATCCTGCTGGGCGGCGCCGTGGCATCGCGTATGCGGATCAGGGCGCTGATCGGTCATCTGGATACGCCCATGGAAGTCGGCGGCCATACCCACGTCGTCTACCTGAAAAACGCGGTGGCCAAGGACCTGGTGCCGGTGTTGACCGGGGTCAGCAAGAGCGTCGCCGGCGGCAAGGGGAAGGCTGCCGGCACTCCGGCGGCCTCGGGTGATATCACCATCCAGGCGGATGAAAACACCAATGCACTGGTGATCAACGCGCCACCGGATGTATTTCGTTCCTTGCGTACCGTGATCCAGAAACTGGATATCCGCCGCGCCCAGGTGTCGGTGGAGGCGGTGATCGCCGAGGTTTCCACCAACGCCATTCGTAATCTGGGTGTGCAATGGATAGGTGACGGCACCTCAACCAACCGCCCATCCGGCATCATCAGCTTTAACGATGGCGGCAGGGCGGCGCTCGCACAATTGCTGGAGACGCCGCCGGATATCACCGCTTCGGCCGGTTTGGGCAACGGCTTGACCCTGGGACTGGGACGATTCACCGGTTCGACCCGGGTCGGCGCCCTGATCAATACCCTGCAGGCGGACAGCTCTACCAATATTCTTTCCACACCGAATCTGGTCACCCTGGATAATCAGGAGGCGGAGATCGTGGTGGGCGATAACGTCCCCTTTATCACCGGTTCCACCACCTCGACCACCGGTGGCACCACCAACCCGTTCACTACGGTTGAACGCAAGGACATCGGTCTGAAGCTGAAGATCAAACCGCAGATTAATGAAGGCAACGCCGTCAAACTCGATGTGGAACAGGAGATTTCCGACATCAGTACCCAGGCCGGTGCCGTGGACTTGATCACCACCAAACGCTCCATCAAGACCAGTGTGATGGTGGATGATGGCCAGATCCTGGTGCTGGGCGGCTTGATTAAAGATGCCCTTACCGAGACCGAAGACAAGGTGCCGTTGCTGGGTGATATACCGATCCTGGGCTGGTTATTCCGTTCCACCGGCACCACGAAAACCAAGATCAACCTGATGGTCTTCCTGCAACCGACCATCCTCAAGGATGAGGCCTTCAACGCCAGGGTCACCCATGAGAAGTATCGTTATATCCGTGATCAACAACTGGCGGCGCGGGAAAAAAGTCTGGGGCTGATGGATGAGGAAGCGGCGCCGTTGTTGCCGGACATCAAGAATTTCCTGGAGTTGCCTGCGCCTTATAAAGACAAAGAGAACGAGAAGCCGGGAAAAACGGATATCTCGCAACCACCGGAAACCCCCGCGGAGTAGGCTGTGTCGACAGAGGTGACCAATCTGCCAGAGGAAGTACAGGACGAGGAACAGGGCCAACACACCCTCTCTTTCGCCTATGCCCGTCGCCACGGCGTGTTGGTGCACGAGGTCAATGGTGTCAGTGTTTCTGTTACCCACCGTGACGATGTGAGCAGCAAAACCCTGCTGGAGCTGCAACGGCACTTCGGCAAACCATTGCAGTTGTCTGTCATTTCCGGCACGGAATTCGACAAGTTGCTGCAACAAAATTACGAAACCCGCTCCGGCGAAACCATGCAAATGATGGAAGGGCTGGGCGATGAACTGGATCTAAGCAGCATTGCCCAGGAGCTGGGCGAACCGGAAGACCTGCTGGAAACCGAAGACGACGCGCCCATTATTCGTTTGATCAACGCCCTGTTAACCCAGGCGGTCAAGGAAAACGCCTCGGATATCCATATCGAACCGTTTGAAAACCGTCTGGTTATTCGTCTGCGCGTGGATGGTATTCTGCGTGAGGTGCTGACCCCGCAACGCGCGCTGGCGCCCCTGATCATTTCGCGTATCAAGGTCATGGCCAAACTGGACATCGCGGAAAAACGCCTGCCCCAGGATGGTCGTATCTCGCTGAAGATCGCCGGTCGCGCTGTGGATGTGCGTGTTTCCACGCTGCCCTCCGGGCATGGTGAGCGGGTGGTGCTCCGTCTGCTGGATAAACAGGCCGGGCGACTGCAACTGGATCACCTGGGGATGGCGCAGGAGTCACAACACACGATGGATCGGCTGATCCAGCGACCCCACGGCATTATTCTGGTCACCGGCCCCACCGGTTCGGGTAAAACCACCACCCTGTATGCCGCCCTGGCCCGACTCAATAACTCTTCACGCAACCTGATGACGGTGGAAGATCCCATCGAATATTACATCGACGGCATCGGCCAGACCCAGGTTAACACCAAGGTAGACATGAGTTTTGCCCGCGGCCTGCGCGCCATTTTGCGTCAGGACCCGGATGTGGTGATGGTGGGTGAAATTCGTGACCTGGAGACGGTGGAGATCGCGGTCCAGGCCAGCTTGACCGGTCACCTGGTCTTCTCGACCCTGCATACCAACACCGCCATTGGCGCCGTCACCCGTCTGCGTGATATGGGGGTGGAACCCTTCCTGCTCGCCTCCAGCCTGATCGGCGTGTTGGCGCAACGGCTGGTGCGTTTGTTATGTGACAAGTGCAAGCGTCCCCACAAACCGGATAATCGGGAATGCGAAATTCTCGGCGTTGACCCGGCCAACCCGCCGGTGGTCTTCGAAGCGGTGGGGTGTGAACACTGTAACCGGCTGGGCTACAAGGGCCGGACCGGTATCTATGAACTGGTGGAAGTGGATGAACAGCTGCGCAGCATGATCCATGACGGCGCCGGTGAGCATGAAATGGAAAAATACGCCCGTCGCTACTCCCCGGGGATCCGGGCGGACGGGGTACGTCGTATTCTGGCGGGTGTGACCTCTCTGGAAGAGGTATTACGCGTGACCCGCGAGGACTAGACAGCCACTATGGGTGCATTCGAATACGCCGCGCTGGACAGCGCCGGCAAAGAGAAAAAAGGCCTGCTGGAAGGCGATTCGCCGCGCCAGATCCGGCAGATGCTGCGGGACAAGGGGTTGATCCCCTTGCGCGTGGAAGAGGTGGCGCAGAAAGAGTCGGCAAGGCGGCAAGGCTCTTTCCGTATGCAGCGCGGAATCAGCGCCACCGACCTGGCCCTGCTGACCCGACAACTGGCCACCCTGTCGCGCTCCGGCCTGCCGCTGGATGAGGCCACCGCCACGGTGGCGAAACAGACCGATAAACCGCGTTTGAAGCGCCTGATGATGGGGGTGCGGGCCAAGGTGGTGGAAGGTCACTCCCTGGCGGAAGGGCTGGGCAGTTTTCCCCATGTCTTTCCCGATCTCTATCGCGCCACGGTCGCCGCCGGTGAACAGTCAGGTCATCTGGACGCCGTGCTGGAACGGCTGGCCGACTACACAGAAAGCCGTCAACAACTGCAACAACGGATGCAGCTGGCTCTGTTCTATCCCATTATCCTGACTGTGATCGCTGTTTCAGTGGTGACCGGTCTGATGACCTATGTGGTGCCCAAGGTGGTCGAGGTCTTTATCAGTTCCGGCCAGAAGCTGCCGACCCTGACGGTGGTCATGATCGCCATCAGTGATTTCCTGCGCAATTATGGCCTGTTTTTGCTGGCCGGTTTATTCGCCACGGGTTTGGGCATAGGGAAGTTGCTGCAACAACCGGGGCCGCGTCGCAAATATCACCGCTTCCTGCTCCGACTGCCGGTGGTGGGCAAGCTGGTGCGGGGGATGAATACCGCCCGCTTTGCCCGCACTCTCAGCATCCTGGCCGCCAGTGGTGTGCCGGTCCTCGAAGCCCTGCGGATATCCAGTGCGGTGGTCAGCAACATCCCCATGCGTGAAGCGGTGGAAGAGGCCGCCCTGCGGGTGCGGGAAGGCGCGGCCCTGGGCAAGTCGCTGGAGCGCAGTGGCTTCTTCCCGCCCATCACGGTCAACCTGATCAGCAGTGGCGAGGTGAGCGGCAAACTGGAAGAGATGCTGGAACGAGCCGCCGCCAATCAGGAGCGGGAGCTGGAAACCATCACCGCCATGCTGATGGGTATGCTGGAACCCATCATGATTCTGGTGATGGGGGTGGTGGTGATGCTGATTGTTCTGGCCATTCTGTTGCCGGTGCTGAATATGAGTAACCTCATCGGGTGAGCTGCCCCGGCCGGCTTTGCAAAATGTGATCGGGTTCACAATTTTGGGCTGATTTTTTCTATGTCTTTGCTAGCCTTACAAGACGTCTTCAAGACGACAAGATTGAACAATCTCAACTTAAAAAGGGACAAGACGATGCGATATATGAAATATGGAGTAATGAGCGGGTTGGTTTTGTTGTTAACAGCCTGTCTCGGCGGTGGCGGCGGTGGCGGTGGTCCGGCCCCGGCCAATTACGATGGTCTCACCAGCCAGGCAGCCCTCACCGGCACCAACGCACAGGATTTTGCTGAAACCTCTATCGATGGTGCTTCGCCCAGCGGCAATCTGGCTGCCGGCGCCGAAGGTGGTTCAACCACAAACAACACCGGGCAGATGGCCGGGTTTCTCAGAACGTTTATTCAGCTGAGTCCCGTTCTGGAAGAGTTGCGGATAAACGGCGGTACCGGTTCTTCCGGTTCTCCCTATAACTCAGCGATACAAACCTCTGGTAGCACGACAGATAGTCCTTGCGGCGGCTCAATGAGCTTCAGCATGAGCATTGATGACGTGACTTTCGACTGGAGCGGTTACATATCTTTCAGCAATTTCAAGGATTGTGATAGCGGCTCTGTGACAAATGGCTCGTTGTCCTTTAGCGGTAACCTGACTTCGACCACCTATACCTTCAATGCCATGAGCATTACGGAGGGCAGTGAATCGTTTGTCTTGACCGGCACTATGGTGATGACAGGCATGCCCGGTGCAACCGGCAGCAGCTTTTCCATGACCATGAACATGGACTTCCGGGACAACAATGCCAATGAGACCTACCGGATGAGGAACATGGTCATAGCGATGACCGTAGGTACTACCGATACCACCATGACTATGACCGGTGATATTTATCATCCGACTTATGGCTTTGTTACTGTCGCAACAACCACCCCGATTACCATACCCAACTCAGGTAACTTACCGACCTCCGGCGTGATGACCTTGACCGGCAGCGGCGGCAGTACCACCACGGTTACCTACCAGAATGACGGTACCTATGATTTGGCAATTGATACAAATGGTGACACAACCGTTGATATAACCAAGACTTGCACCTGGAGTACACAGACCTGTACACCGTAATGCATATCAGCAAACAGAAACTGTGACTTTCCTCATCACCCCCACCCCGGTGGGGGGTGAGAACCCTGCAACAAGTGGGGGACAGCAAAAAACAGGGAACCCGGACCCGGTTTGCAGTTCTAAGCAGACAGGTCCGTTTCCCCGCTCACAGTACATTCACTCCCGGCGGGCTACAGGCCCGCTGTTTTTTTCAGGTACAATAAAAAATATTCGCTTCTTTTCGGGCAAAATTCAGGGCACAAGTTATGAAAAATATTATAAATCAAAGGCTTCCATCATCGCGCATGGCCGGCTTCACCCTTATCGAAATCATGGTCGTGGTTGTCATTCTGGCTATTCTGGCGGCGGCGGTGATGCCGAATCTGGCCGACAAACAGGACAAGGCCCTGGTCGCGACCGCGAAGACCGAAATTCGCTCTATCGAGAGCGCACTCACATTCTACAAAATGGATCACCACAGTTATCCCACTACCGAGCAGGGGTTGGAAGCGCTGGTCAAGAAACCCGAAGGTGGTGATGAAATGAAAAACTATCCCAAAAACGGTTATCTGCAACGGAAAAAACTCCCCGTTGATCCCTGGGGCAGCCCCTATCAATACCTGAGTCCGGGTACCCATGGCGATATCGATATCTATTCCCTCGGTCCGGACAAACAACCCAGTGACGATGACATCGGCAACTGGAATCTCGACGAACACTGATCCCGTCCTTGCCGGTGTCACCCTTCTCAACACGTCAGCGCGGCTTCACTCTGCTGGAGCTGATGGTGGTTTTGGTCGTACTGGGGATCGTGGTCAGTATGACCACCTTGTCGTTTCCCGAAACAGATGAGTCGGATCATCTGCAACGGGAGGGCGAGCGACTGGTGACCCTGATCAAGATGGCCCGTGACGAGGCCATTATTCGCAATGAGGAGTGGGCGATTGTTTTGACGGAAACCGGTTACTCCTTCGAGTTACAGGAATTGACTATTGTCGATAACAAAGCTGTCGTTAAGCGCACACCGATTGATGACAAGCTGTTTCGCACACGCCCGCTGGAACGGTTGAAGCTTTCCCTGCTGCAGGAGAGAACCCGGATCAATCTGCAGGAAGGAGATGACAAGGCGACCATTGCCCGCATTTATATCCTCTCCAGCGGCGAAATGACCGAGACTGAATTGCGTCTCGGACTGGTGAGCGGTGAGGATTATTTACGGGTGAATATCTCCGCGCTGGGCGAGATTACCTTAAAGGATAAGGACAGTTGATGAAGCGCAGACCGCGTGGTTTTACCCTGCTGGAAGTGATGGTCGCCCTGGCCGTTGCCGCCATTGGTCTGGTGGCGGCAATCAAGATCGGTGCGTCCTCGGCCTATAACGCCAAGTATCTGCAGGACAAGACCTTTGCCCAGTGGGTGGCCATGAATCGTCTGGCCGACCTGCAACTGCAGCGCCAATACCCGCCACTGGATGAGGTCAAGGGCACGGAAAAAATGCTCGGCCGCGAGTGGTACTGGAAGCAAACCGCCAAAGACAACAACATCAACATCAGCGAGTCGGGGATAAATTTTCAGATCAACGGCTTGCGCCGGGTGGAGATTTCCGTCTACGCCGATGAAAAGCGCAGTGGCAATGCGCTGGCCACGGTTGAAACCCTGATGGGAGCGCCGTAGATGGTGACAGGTCGCGCCACTCGTCAAGGATTTACTCTGATCGAACTGCTGTTGGCGGTCGCCATCTTCAGTCTGTTGGCCATGCTGGCCTATGGCACATTGAGCCGAATCCTGTCGGATCAGCAACGCATCGATGAAGTCTCGGACCGCTTGATCGCCATTCAGAAGGCGGTGCTGAATATGGAACGTGACCTGTTGCAGATCACCAACCGTTCCATACGTGAAGACACTGTACGCCGCGATGAACTGCTGGGTGACGGTGAAGGTTATGGCGAGATTCGGCTGGAGTTTACCCGCACCGGTCATCCCAATCCCAATAACCTGCCCCGCGGTTATCAGCAGCGGGTGGCCTATGCCATGCCGGCCAATGAAGAGAAAAAACTCTATCGCTATACCTGGCCGGTGCTGGATCGTTCCCAGTTGACCGAGCCGCACAAGGTCTTGTTGCTGGAAAACGTCAACAAGTTGCAGGTGGTCTTTTATGATCGGCAGGGGCAAACCTATGATGTCTGGCCCAACCAGGCCAACCAACAGCCGACCCCCTTGCCGTATGCCATCGAGATCAAACTGGAACTGGAAGGCTATGGTGAACTGCGTCGTTTGATTGTCTTGCCGGTGAGTTCATGACATGCGCCAGATAACTTCACAATGGAATCACTTCGGGCGGCACAAAGGCGTGGCACTGGTCACCGTGTTATTGATTGTGTTTCTGGCCACGGTGGCCGCCACGGCCATGGTCAGCCGGCAGTTTATGGATGTGCGCCACACCACCAATATCATCAATGTGGAGCAGGGTTACATCGCCCTGTTCGCCTGGGAAGAGCTGGCCAAACGGACCTTGTTGATGGATACCAATAATGTAGACAGTTTCACCAGACAGGACACGTGGGCCATGGTGGACTCGATCAATATTGACAATCAGATGATGAAAACCAGGTTGCTTTCAGTCATTCCCAAGGTGGGTGAGTTCACAGTACTGGAAGTGCAAATTGAAGATTTGCAGGGTCGGTTTAACCTGAACAATCTGGCCATCAGTGGTACATCAATTCACGCCGACCGTTTTGCACGGCTGCTGACATTACGAGGATTGCCGCCGGAGCTGTCCTCGCAGACCATTGACTGGGTGGATGCGGATGGCAGTCGTGTTGCGGCGGATGGGGCGGATGATGATGTCTATTTGACTCTGGACCCGCCGTATCTGGCGGCCAACCGCCAAATGACCAGTGCCAGCGAGTTAATGCATCTGTACAATTTGCGTGAGCTGTCCGAAGAGGTGGGGGCGCGCAGAAACCAGGTGGGTGCAATGTATGGTAGCATCCAGAACGAGGGGCAGCCGGGTGTCGATATTGCACTCACGGCCTTGCCGGAGGAGACCGGCATCAATGTGAATACCGTGGCCTCGCCGTTGGTGTTGCAAATGATTGTGCCGGACCTGAGTGATGAGAATGCCCGGGAGCTGTACCGCGAGATTTCAAATCGCGGACGACGCAACCCGTATGAAAGCGTGGATGAGTTTTTGAGCGACAGCCGGGTAAACGGTCAGAATAAAAAAAATATCAGTGAGCGACTGGTGGTAAGCAGTGACTATTTTATGTTGAAAATTGAAGCCGGTAACGGCCGCATGAAAATTTATCTAAACAGTATTTTGCATCGCACCGGTCAGGGCGCCGGTCGGACTGTGCAGGTGATTCAACGCAGTTTTACCAAGTGGGGAGAGATCTGATTTGGCCCGCCAACTTTTCATCAGACTGGAAGCCAGTGACAAGGCACGACAACCCGCTACTGAAGAAGGCGCGGCTGTGCGCAACTATCGGGCCGCCTGGCTGGTGCTGGAAAACGGTCGGCCGGTGGGCAATATCATGCGGGGTGATCTCTCCTCAGCGATTCCCTTAGCCGGCAATGCCCAGGTGATCGTCACCATTCCAACCGAAGAGGTGTTGCTGCTGGATGTGGCCGTGCCGGGCCGAAACCACAAGCGCCTGTTAAATGCCGTACCCTATGCGGTGGAAGATCAACTCATCGACGATGTGGACAAGTTGCACTTTGCCCTGAGCAAAACCACGGTCGAGGGGAAATACAGTGTGGCCGTCATCGATCATGAGCGGATGCGGGAATGGCAGACAGTGTTAAGAACAGCCGGGTTGCAGGCCCACAGCCTGTTGCCGGATGCCCTGGCCCTGCCTTACAAGGAACGGGCCTGGTGTGTATTTATTGATGGTGAACGCATGCTGGTCAGGACCGGTCGCTATACCGGCTTTGCCTCCCAGGCCGCCAATCTGGAACTGTTGCTGAAGGCCGCATTACAGGAAACAGAAAAACAGCCTGACTATATCGAATTGATCGTACGCCCCGATGATACGCGTGAACTGCCGGAGCAGATCGGTGACATCACCGTGGTGAAAGACACCTATGAACAGGAAGCGCCGGCGCTGTTGGCCTGTGATTATGACGAAACCGCCGCTGTTAATCTGTTGCAGGGCGAATACAGCCGGCGGGAAAACATCAGCAAACATGTTCGGCCCTGGTATCAGGCAGCGGCCTTGTTACTGGTCTGGCTGGTCTGGCAGGGCGGGCTGAACTATTACGAAAGCATTCATCTGGACAGACAGATCAAGGCGCTGGATAAACAGATGGAACAGCTTTATCGCAGTACCTTCCCGGCGGAACGCAAGGTCATCAAACCGTTTGACCAGATGGTCGGCAAGCTGCTCGAGTTGCGCAAAAAGAGCGGCAAGAGCACCACCGGTCTCCATGAGCTGTTACTGGCCGTGGCGCCGGTGCTCGGCGCCACCAAAGATCTGGAGATGAAGGCCATCCGCTATCATGATGGTCGCATGGATCTGGAATTCTCGGTCAAGGATGCGCCTGGTCTGGAAGACCTGAAACAGCGCCTGTCGGCAAAAAGCGATATCAAGGTTGAGGTCCAGTCGGCTTCCTCGCGCAAGGATCGGCTGGAAACACGCATGCTAATCAAGGGGCAGGGTTCATGAACGAACTCATCGGCAAACTGAAGATCTGGCTGGATGGCTTGAACCCCCGGGAACGGCGCATGGTGATTGGCGGTGCGGTGTTCGTTTTTGTCTTTCTGCTGTATCAAATTTTATGGGTCCCGCTGGCGGGGCGGGCGACACGTCTGGAAAAGGAACTGGCAGAGAAACAGCAACAGCTGATCCAGATGCAACAGGCCGCGCAGGAAATTCGCCGGCTGAGCGGTAACGGCGGTGCAGGGCGTTTCCGTGGCTCACTGCTGGTGCTGGTGGAAAGTTCGCTGCGGAAAAAACTCGCGGACTCGATTCGGAATGTCAAACAGGAAGGCGCCAAAGGGGTGCGGGTCTGGCTCGACAAGGCCCCCTTTGATCACGTGATAGAGTGGCTGGATGAATTGCAGTCCGGTCATGGTGTGAATATCAGTAATTTCACCGTCGACAGTCAGCCGGAGAGCGGGCGGGTCAACGTACGCATATTGATAGAGGCAGAATGAAAAAGATCAAACCGGGTAAACGGGGTGTACTGTTTATTGCCATCGGCCTTGTCTCTTATCTATGCTTTTTGGTAAGCGGTATCCCTGCGTCCTTCGCCTATACAAAATTTATTGTGCCCATGGATCGCGGCCGTGTGCTGAACCTGCAGGGCTTGACCGGCACCATTTGGGCCGGCGGCGCAGCGGAAACACGCATAGCCGGTTTGTCGCTGGGCAAGTTGCAATGGGATATGCATATTCTCAAGTTGTTTACCGGCAAACTGGCGCTGGACGTGATCCTGGAAAGCAAGGAGGGTCGCATTGAAGGCGAGGTGCAGGCCGGGACAGGCGGTGAACTGACCTTGCAGTCGGTGCGTGGCCGCTTGCCGGTGCAGACCTTTATGCCTTTGTTCTATGGTATGCCGTTTGCGGTATCCGGTTCGGTGAATGCGGATATCAATCATGCCGAGATCATCCCGGGCAAGAAACTGGTGGTGGATGGCAAGGTCATCTGGCATGCCGCAGCCCTGACGGCGCCACAGGCGTTTGAGTTCGGTGATCTGTTTATGGTGTTGCGACCCATGCCGGACGGCAGCAATATCCTGCTCAAGGATCAGGGCGGTCCCCTTGATCTGGACGGGAATATTCAGATCAAAAACAGCGGCGAATACAAAGCGAATTTGTTGCTGGGTACGCGCGGCAAACAGGATGATTTGGAACTGGCCCTGAAGATACTGGGGCGCACCAACCCGCAGGGCAAGGTGCAGGTATCACGCACCGGTCGTTTGCAAAACTGGCGCTAGGTATTGCGCATCACTCCCTGTGTTTACTCTTAGTCGATACCCAACTTCTTGATACGATAACGCAAGGCGCGGAATGAGATGCCCAGCAGTTTGGCGGCCGCGGTTTTGTTATAGCGGGTTTTTTGCAGCGCCTTCTCAATGACTTCCCGTTCCTTGTTCTCCAGCATGGGTTCAAGCTTGATCACCACACTGTCTTCCGCAGTTTCTTCATTGGCGGCCGGTTTGACCACGGGCTTTGCGGCAGCGGGCCGGGCCACAGTGAGTTGCAAATCACTGACCTGGACGGTATCACTTTCACACAGGGTCATGGCCCGTTCCAGAATATTCTCCAGTTCACGGACATTGCCTGGGAAGTTGTAGTGTTGCAGGGCATGAATTGCCTCGGGACTGATCGCCGGCGGCTGGCTCTTCCAGTCGGCGGCGATTTTATCGAGGAAATGCCGGGTCAGTACCGGGATGTCTTCCGGGCGTTCGCGCAGGCTGGGGACATGCAATGAGATGACATTGATGCGATAGAACAGATCCTGGCGAAAATGGCCCTCCTCGGTCAGTTGTTCAAGATTCTTGTGGGTGGCGCTGAGGATACGCACATCAATCGGCGTTTCCTTTTGTGCGCCAATCGGGCGGATCGCCTTTTCCTGAATGGCGCGCAGTAGTTTGACCTGCATGGAGAGAGGCAGATCGGCCACTTCATCCAGGAACAGGGTACCGCCATCGGCTGCCTGAAACAGGCCCTGCTTGTCACTGACCGCACCGGTAAAGCTGCCTTTTTTATGGCCGAAGAACTCGCTTTCCATTAACTCGGTGGGGATCGCACCGCAGTTCACCGGGACAAACGGCTTGTCACTGCGCGGCCCCTGCGCATGGATCAATTGCGCCACGAGCTCCTTGCCGGTGCCCGATTCGCCACTGATATAGACCGGCGCCTGACTGCGCGCCAGCTTTTCGATGGTCTTGCGGGTTTCGTTGATCGAATCAGAATCACCCAGCAGACCCGAGGTGGTGTCTGTTTTGGGTTGACTGGTATCGGTGACTTTTAACGCGGTCTCCACCAGATTACGCAGGATATTCAGGTCTACCGGTTTGGAGACAAAATCAAAGGCACCGGCCTTTAAGGCTTCAATGGCCAGTTCCATGTTGCCGTGGGCGGTGATCACCGCCACCGGCAGATTGGCGTGCAAGGCCTGGATCTCGCGGACCAATTCAATGCCGCTGCCATCCGGCAGACGCATATCGGTCAGGCAGAGATCAAAATGCTGTTTTTCCAGATGGCGGCGGGCTTCATTCAGGTCGGCCGCACTGGTGGTTTCTATGCCCATGCGGGAGAGGGTGATTTCCAGTAACTCCCGGATATCAGGTTCATCATCCACAATGAGAGTGGTGCTGATCTTGTGGGCATTGGCTGTCATAGGCTGTACCTGCTAGTAAATATTGCGTCTCGGGTCCTGGAAGGTAATTCTGAAACAGGCCCCGCCGGTCGGTAGTCCGACATAATTGAGGTGTGCCTGATTACATTCGGCAAGTTGGCGGGAAATATAAAGGCCCAGACCGGTACCAATTGGTGAAGTTGTGAAAAAGGGCTCAAAAATATGCGGGACTTCTTCGGCGGCGATGCCCGGACCATTATCGATAATGTCGAGAAAGGGGCGCTGAAACTCCGGTGTCACCCCGCCCCGGATCTGGAGACGGGTTGTGCCGGATTTCGGTTTGCCGTGGTGCAGACCGTTGTCACAGAGGTTGACCAGGATCTGCTGCAGGTGACTGGGGTCACAGCGGACATCGACCTCTTCCGGGTCGATGTGAATGGTAATGCTGCCGGGATCGATGGTTTGCCCGGTGAGAAACTCGCTGACACACCGCTCCACAAACGGCTTGAGACGAAAACGTTCAATGTGGGATGAGTTGCGTCGGCTGATCTGCATGATATTGGTGACAATGGTATTCAGTCGTTGGGTGTGGTCGCCAATGATGCGCGTCAGTCGCTGATCATTGTCATCCAGATTGGGCGATTCCGAGAGTAATTGCCCGGCGTGGCTGATCGCGCCCAGCGGATTGCGAATCTCGTGGGCGATACTGGCGGTCAATCGACCCAATGCAGCCAGCTGTAATTGCTGGGCATGTTGGGTCATGGCAGAGGTGTCTTCCAGATAGATCAATACACCCTGGGTGGCATCGTTACCGACCTGGGCAAAGCGCGGCATGATGTCCACATGGGTCGGAGTGGGACGGATCACCTCCGACAGGCGGTCCGGGTTTTCCTGCCAAAGGGTGATTTGCCGGTGCAACTCCGGCGAGACCTGACTCAAGCGCGGGGTTTTGCTGGTGGCCGGCATTCCCAGCATGTGCCAGGCCGACTCATTGATCAGACGAATCTCATTCCCGGCGTCGATGACGATAATGCCCGTCTGCATGCGCTGGATAATGTGTTCCGTTAACTGGGACATATTGGCCAGATCAACACTTCTTTTCCGGGCGAGATCCTCACTTTCACGCAAACGGCGCGACAGCAGGATAACCAGTACCGTGGTGGCAAAGTAGGTCAGCCCCAGTACGCCGGCATGGATATATTGCGGGTGTTCGGTCAGTTGCCCGACATCCGAAATGATCACCTGCAGCAAGACCATGATCGCGGCCACCGCCGCCGGGACCAGTGCGGCACGTCCCTTGGTCAGGATACTGCCGCAGGCGATGGGCAGCACCAGCAGAGATCCAAGACCACTGTCCACGCCGCCGCTGGCGTGGATCAACAGGATAATAATCAGGATATCCAGACCGATGTGACTGACGATCTGTATTTCCAGGCGGGGCACACGGCGACGGAGTTGGCGGTGAAATCGCAAGCCGGAAGTGAAGTAAAACACGCTGCACAGGACAAACAAAAACTTGCTTTGACTGGCCAGCGGGGGAAACAGGTAATCGGTAACGAACAGCAGGATGAGCAGCCCGGCCAGCGCCAGACGGTAAATATTCAGCAGTTTCAGCAGTCGCCAGTTGCCGGGGACAGAATCATCCTGGAAAGTACTGGGGATAGGCGAAAACAGAAATGATTGCATGGCCCGGCTGCAAATAGTGAGGATATTCCGCTCATGGTTGTATGAAAATCAGTCATTCTTTTCCGCCAGTCGGCGATGTTCCTGACTGCAGTAGTACTGGTTAGCGGACTCAACAGCGTCTTGTTTAGGGATATGCAGACCACAATGCCGGCAGCGCACCATGGTGGCGATTTGATCCTGACTGTCGGCACGTTTGCGGTTCTGCTGATCAATTTTGTTTTTGATCAAGCGCAGCACCAGCCACACCAGGAAGGCGATGATAAGAATGCGTATCAGTGTCATGGTCAGGTTTTCGCGCTACAATCCGGGCCGGAAGTTCCCGTCCATCATGACAGATGGGACGTGGATGAGACAAGTTTTTAGCCACGGTAGTGAGGAGTGAAACGCTTGAGTCAGCAGAAAAACACCAATGTTGTCCTGCGGGTGGTCATGGCCCAGCTGAATTTGCTGGTGGGCGCGGTTGAAAAAAATGTGGAGATGGTGCTGCAGACCTGTCTACAGGCGCGGGATGAGTTGCACGGCGACGTGGTTGTTTTTCCCGAACTGACCCTGACCGGCTATCCGCCGGAAGATCTGCTGTTACGTCCCGGTTTGTATGATCGGGTATTGCGTGGTCTGGAAATCATCAAGCAACAGATCCAGGGAATTGATGTCGTGATCGGTTACCCGTGCCGGACCGCCGAGGGTATTTTTAATGCAGCCTCAGTCTTGCGTGACGGCGCCATCGTTGCCACCTACTACAAACAACACCTGCCCAACTACAGTGTCTTTGACGAGAAGCGTTACTTCGTTCCGGGTGAAGCCGCCTGTGTGTATGAGGTGAAAGGCTACCCTGTCGGGCTGACCATCTGCGAGGATATCTGGAATCCCGGTCCGGTCAATCAGGCGGCGGCGGCCGGGGCCGGCATGATCCTGAATCTGAATGCCTCACCGTTTCATGCCAACAAGGTGCTGGAGCGGGAGAATGTGGTCAGAACACGGATAAAAGAGACCGGTTTACCGGTGGTCTATGTCAACCTGGTCGGTGGTCAGGATGAGCTGGTGTTTGACGGTGGTTCCTTTGTGATGGATAAGGCCGGTGTGGTTTGCCGGCGTGCCCCTGAATTCAGTCACGGGCTTTATCCTGTCGACTTTACTGACGAGTCGGGCCGCTTGGCTCCCCTCCCGGCGGATGATCTGCAGCCGGAACCGGAGATGTTGGCCGGCGTTTACCAGGCCCTGGTGACCGGTGTCCGGGATTACATCAATAAAAACGGGTTTCGAGGTGTGGTGATCGGTTTGTCCGGCGGGATCGATTCGGCCCTGACGCTGGCTATCGCGGTCGACGCTATTGGGGCGGAGCGAGTTGAAGGGATCGCCATGCCATCACGCTATACGGCCGATATGAGTGTGGAAGATGCCCGTGAGGAAGCCGCGCGACTGGGAGTGGAGTTTCGGATTATTCCCATTGAGCCGGTGTTTCGCACTTTCCTCGATGCGTTGGCCGAAGAGTTTGCCGGCCTGCCGGTGGATACGACAGAAGAGAATATTCAGGCCCGCTGCCGCGGTGTGTTATTGATGGCCGTCTCCAACAAGAAAGGCAAAATTGTGCTGACCACCGGCAACAAAAGTGAGATGGCGGTTGGTTACGCCACCCTGTATGGCGATATGGCCGGTGGCTATGATGTCCTGAAGGATGTCCCCAAAACCCTGGTTTATCAGCTGGCCGATTACCGCAACAGTGTCAGCCCGGTGATCCCGCAGCGGGTGATCGATCGACCGCCATCGGCCGAGCTGGCCCCCGATCAGAAGGACAGCGACAGTCTGCCGCCCTACGAAGTGCTCGATCCCATACTGGAAATGTATGTAGAACAGGACCGTGATGCGGACGAGATCATTGCGGCCGGCTATACTGAAGAAGATGTTCGGCGGGTGATTCAGCTGGTGGATCGCAATGAGTACAAGCGTCGACAGGCCCCGCCCGGAGTCCGAATCACGCGGCGTGCATTCGGGCGGGATCGGCGATATCCAATCACTTCCGGCTATGGTAAGGTAAGCCGGACCCAATAAAACCAACAGCAAAACCAGACGGGACCAGGTTATAGATATGAAAAAAATCGAAGCTATTATCAAACCCTTCAAACTGGATGATGTGCGCGAAGCGTTGTCGGATATCGGCGTGGCCGGTATGACCGCCATTGAAGTGAAAGGCTTTGGCCGTCAGAAAGGTCATACCGAATTATACCGCGGGGCGGAATATGTGATCGATTTCCTGCCCAAGGTCAAAATCGAAGTGGTGGTGCGGGATGATCAGGCCGACAATTGTATCGAAGCCATCACCAACGCAGCACGAACCGGTAAAATCGGTGACGGCAAGATATTCGTTACCACGGTGGACCGTGTGGTGCGGATCAGAACCGGTGAAGAAGGTGACGAAGCTATCTAGGCGGGGAAGTAACGCCGGTTATTGAGCCAGCGTGCCGCTCTTTAACTGAGCAAGTTCCGGAAAATCCGGATGGTTCTTTTCCAGCACGCGCAAGGCATCATCGGCCAGTTTTGGTTTTTCCAGTTTACGATAGGATTTCACCATCAAGGCCAGGGCATCGGCGACCGCCGGTGTCTGCTGGAAGTTTTCCACTATGTATTTGCAGCGATTGACCGCCGCCGGCCAGGCATCACGTTTAAAGTAATAGTCGGCTACATGGATTTCATGTTTGGCCAGACCATTGCGCAGGTGAATCATGCGCTGGACCGCATCCTTGGCATAACGGCTTTTGGGAAATTTTTTCACCAATTCGGAAAAGAACTGGAACGAGCTGCGCGCAGCCCTGGGATCTCGCTCGGTCGGGTCCTGGTTGAAAAGCTTGCCCAGCCAGCTCTCGGTCATGGTATAACCGGCCAGCCCACGCAGGTAGTAGGCGTAATCCACATTGGCATGATTGGGATGTAATTTGATAAAACGTTCGGCGGCGAGTACCGCTGTTTCGTATTCACCGGCCTTGTAATAGGCAAAGGCCACTTCCATCTGGGCGCGCGTGGCATAATTACCATACGGGAAGTTTGCCTCGAGTTTTTCGTAGAGCTGGATGGCAAGGTCGTAATTGGCATTATTGAGATTGGTTTTTGCATCCTGGTAGATTTCTGCAGCAGTCAGGCCGGTTACGCTCGGACTGTCCTCATCATCTCCTTTGTATGGCGTGGATGAACAACCGATCAGGAAAAATGTAAGAAGACATGTAATGAGAAGATTTCGCTGCATTTTATAAACTCTGGAAAAGCCCGGTTGGTATTTTGGAATCCCGACAGTATACCCTTGTAACCCCAATGAATAAATTACTGATTCTCCGTCATGGCTGAAAATAACGATCAAACCCTTGTTGCTGTTGTTCCGGTGGAAATGGCGGGACAGCGCCTGGATCAGGTGTTGGCGGCGCTGTTCAGCCAATATTCCCGTGCCCGTTTGCAGGGCTGGATCAAGGCCGGCCATGTGCAGGTGGACGGACGGCAGATCCGCCCCAAAGACAAAGTGAAAGGCGGTGAAACCGTGTCCCTGATGACTGTGCAGGAGGCCGATACCCGGTTTGTTGCCCAGGACCTGCCGCTGGACGTGCGCTTTGAGGACGAGCAGATCCTGATCATTAATAAACCGGCCGGTCTGGTGGTTCATCCGGGATCGGGCAATCCGGAAGGCACCATGCTCAATGCTTTGTTGCACCATGCGCCGGAGCTGGCGAATGTGCCCCGTGCCGGCATCGTGCACCGACTGGACAAGGACACCAGCGGCTTGTTGGTGGTGGCGCGGACGTTGACCGCGCAGAAGTCACTGGTCGAGCAACTTCAGGCACGCAGTTTCTTGCGGGAATATAACGCGGTGGTGCAGGGAGTGATGACCGCCGGCGGCAGTGTGGATGTACCCATCGGCCGACATCCTGTGCATCGTACTCGGATGGCGGTGGTGCGTCATGGCGGCAAAGAGGCGATCACCCACTATCGTATTCAGGAGAAATTTCGGGCGCATACATATGTCAGTGTCCGACTGGAAACCGGGCGGACCCATCAGATCCGTGTCCATCTGGCTCATATCCGTTATCCCATTGTGGGCGATCCGGTCTATGCCGGACGCCTGAAGATCCCAAAGGGCTGCAGTGAAGGATTGCGGGATGTCTTGCAGCATTTCCGACGCCAGGCCCTGCATGCCGCCCGGCTGGGTTTGCAGCATCCGGTCAGTGGGGAGATGCTGGAATGGCAGCAACCTGTGCCGCCGGACATGCAGAACCTGTTGGCCGAGTTACACACTGACAAGCAGCAAGGAGAGGAACGCTGAATACCTCAACAGACAACTGGTTGCCGGCGGTTTGGCCCGTACCGCCCCATGTACACGCCGGGGTGACGACCCGGCGGGGCGGGCAGAGTACGGCGCCATATGACAGCTTTAATCTGGGTAGCCATGTGGGTGATGACCCGCAAGCCGTCGCGACGAATCGTGCCGATTTGATCCGGCGACTGGACCTGCCGGCCCAACCGGCCTGGCTGGAACAGGTGCATGGCGTAAAAGCTGTCGAGGCCGATGGGATCACGGTACCGGTTACTGCGGATGCAAGTTATACCCATCATACCGGCGTCGTGTGTGTGGTGATGACAGCCGATTGTCTGCCGGTGTTGTTTTATGATGCCGCACAAGACAGTGTTGCCGCCGCCCACGCCGGTTGGCGTGGTTTGGCGGCCGGCGTGCTGGAAGCGACGATCAGCACCGCCGGCTTTAATCCCGCCCATACCCTGGCCTGGCTGGGACCCGGTATCGGGGCCGAGGTGTATGAAGTGGGCGACGAAGTCAGGGCGGCGTTTATTGACCAAAGCGCGGATGATATCGATGCCTTTACACCCTCCCCACAGGGGCGCTGGTTGATCGATATGTATCTGTTGGCACGGCGACGTTTACAGCGCGTCGGCATTGAGCGAATTCATGGTGGTGAATATTGTACTTACCGCCAGGCGGAAGACTTTTATTCTTACCGGCGCGATGGTGTGACCGGTCGCATGGCGAGCCTGATCTGGCTGGATAAACCTGATGCAGGTGCGGGATAAAAGCATGGTATCCGCGAACAGTTCAGGTATGATGTGCGGCTTCCGTACAGAGGAGAGATAGAACACGTTATGGACCTGCTTGTCTGGATTATTTTGTTCAGTCTGTTGGGCGGTGTGCTCAGCGTGATGGCGGCCGGCCTGTTTTTGTTATTGCCGGCAAAACAGCGTGATCGCCTCTTGCCTCATTCGGTCAGTTTTGCCATTGGCGCCTTATTGGGCGCCGCCTTCCTGGCATTGATTCCCCATGCAGTAACCGGTGTCAGTCAGGGGGGCGCCAACAGCTTTGGTATGAGCCCAGGCAGTATTTACCAGATCGAAATCCATAACATTGGCTTAACCATTCTGCTGGGTATGCTGGGTTTCTTTCTGCTGGAAAAGATGGTGCTGTGGCGTCATTGTCATACCACACATTGTGAAGCCCATGCACCGCACTCAACAGAGCACCATAACGCTGCCGGGACACTGATTCTGATCGGTGACGGTATCCATAATCTGGTTGACGGTGTATTGATTGCCGCCGCCTTTATGACGGATATCCATTTGGGGATCGTCACCAGTCTGGCGGTGGCGACACATGAGATACCGCAGGAAGTCGGTGATTTTGCGGTGCTGTTGAACAGCGGTTACAGTCGTTCCAGGGCGCTCTGGATGAACGTGGCTGTGAGTCTGACAACAGTGATCGGGGCGGTTGCGGCGTATTTCGCGCTGGCTGAAGTACGACAGGTGTTACCGTATATCCTGTCTGTCGCCGCCTCAAGCTTCATTTATATTGCTGTCGCTGATTTGATACCGGGGCTGCACAAGCGGACCCAGTTTAGCGCCACGGTTCAGCAGATTGTTCTGATCCTGGCCGGTATACTTTGTATTTACTTCGCACACTCAACCTTGCATTAACGGAATTTCGACTTGTTGGCGGCAGAAACGGCAACCTGGCTCAGTACCATTATTATTATCGCTGTTCTGATTGGAGTGATCAGTATCGGGCAACGCGCCAATCGGGCGGACTGGGGCGGTTTTTTTTCCAACACGATCGATGGCTGGGTGCGGTTATTCTGCCGTTATTATCATCGGTTTGAATATGAACCGATCCCCTTGCCTGAGCAGGGCGGCGCCATCATCGTCAGTAATCACATCTCCGGTCTGGATCCCATGCTGATCATCGCCGCCTGTAACCGGCCGGTCCATTTCATGATCGCCCGGGAACAATATCTGCGTTTTGGCTTAAACTGGTTATTTCGTTTGGCCGGTTGTATCCCGGTTGATCGCAGCAGCCGGCGCAACGATGTCGCCTTTCGATCAGCGTTACGTGCCTTGTCAGAAGGCAAGGTTGTTGCCCTGTTTCCGCAAGGCCAAATACATCACGGCAAGGAGCCGCCACCCCGACTGAAACGGGGGGTTTACCGTTTGTCACAATTATCCGGTGCACAGGTTTATCCCCTGCATGTCAGTGGTGTTAAAGGTATCGGTTACGTGATGCGGGGTGTGATCCTGCGCGCCCACGCCCGTTTGGAAAGCTGTCCGCCAGTGAACTGCGCAGTCATGACTGATCAAGAGTGTTTGGCTGTGCTGGCAAAAGGGATACGCGCCACCCACCATTAAACAAAATTCCCGATTGGTCGATTAAGGTTTTAACTTCAGAGATTAACACCGGGATCTTACATGGAAGCGATCATTGCAAACTGGCTGGTCGTCATTCTTGGCGGGCTTTTCAGCCTGCTGATACTGTCCATTTGCTGGATGTATATCACGGATATCATGCAAACCACCCATGCCGTGCGGCGCAACTACCCGGTTGTCGGACGGCTGCGTTATCGCATGGAAAGACTGGGGGAATACTTTCGGCAATACTTTTTTGCTCAGGATCGGGAAGAGATGCCGTTCAACCGGGCCACCCGGGCCTGGATCTACCGTACCGCCAAAGGGCTGGGCGGTATGGTCAGCTTTGGTTCGACCAATGATCTGCGCCAACCCGGTGCAGTTATCTTTGTGAATGATTTTTTTCCGCGTCTGGAAGAAGAGCAGTCACCCATGCCGCCGCTGATTATCGGTGCGCCCTGTGACAAACCCTTTGTCGCAAAAAATATTTTCAATATCTCCGGTATGAGTTACGGCGCCATTTCCAAACCGGCGGTACGTGCGTTATCCAATGGCGCACGCAAAGCCGATATCTGGATGAATACCGGTGAAGGCGGACTGTCCCCCTATCATCTGGAAGGGGAATGTGATCTGATGTTCCAGATCGGTACGGCCAAGTACGGTGTGCGTGATGTCTATGGCAATCTGAGTGATGACCGTTTGCGAGAGGTCAGTGCACACGTCAAGGCATTTGAACTCAAGTTATCCCAGGGGGCGAAACCGGGTCGCGGCGGTGTGTTGCCGGCCAACAAGGTGACGGAAGAGGTGGCGCGCATCCGCGGGATTGAAGCAGGCAAGATGTCCAGCAGCCCGAATCGACATCCGGAGATCACCAATATAGAACAATTGCTGAACAGCCTGAACCATATTCGTGAAGTGACCGGCCGGCCGGTGGGGTTCAAGGCGGTAATCGGATCGGAACGTTTTCTGCGTGATCTGTGCGATACCATTCACCGACGCGGTCTGGATTTTGCGCCGGACTTTATCACCGTTGACGGCGGTGAGGGTGGCACCGGTGCCGCGCCACAGGTGTTGATCGATAACGTCGGTCTGCCGCTGGCTGAGTCATTACCCATGGCAGTGGATGTGTTAATGGAAGCGGAACTCAAAAGTCGTATCCAGTTGATCGCCTCCGGCAAGCTGGTGACCTCGGCCGAAGTGGGCTGGGCCTTGTGTATGGGGGCGGACTTTGCCGTCACCGCACGCGGCTTCATGTTTGCACTGGGCTGTATTCAATCGTTGCAGTGCCATACGGATAACTGTCCGACCGGGATTACCACCCATAACAAGCGCCTGCAAAAAGGACTGGTGGTGACCGACAAGGCGGAACGCGTGGCAGCCTATGCGCACTGGGTCAATCATGAGATTAATGTGCTGGCCCGCTCCTGTGGGCTGCGCAATGCCCGGGAATTTCGCCGTGAACATGTGCGCATCGTGCAAAAACCGGGCTACAGTGTCGGTCTTGACAAGCTCTATCCCTACCCGAAACCCTCCGATCCAACTGTCATTGATTTAACCAAGCGTACCGGTGCGTAATCATTCCCCTGATCCGGCGAGCTTGAATCTCGCTGGTTGTGGCCCTATCTACTAACCTAATAGTAATTCCCGAATCTTTTTTCGTTGAGCACGTACAGGTGACTGACCCATGCGAATGGACAAACTGACCAGCAAATTCCAGACCGCCATTTCTGATGCGCAATCGTTGGCGATTGGACGCAACCATCAATATATCGAACCCCTGCATCTATTGCTGGCCCTGCTGGATCAGGATGGCGGCACGGCTCGGCAGGTGTTGTTGCAGGCCGAGGTCAACGTCAACCTGTTGCGCTCACAACTGGGTGAAGCGCTGGATCATATGCCCCGGATTATCCAGGCCACCGGTGAAGTGCGCATCTCCAACGAACTGCTCCGCTTGCTCAACCTGACTGACAAGCTGGCGCAGGATCGCAAGGATGATTACATCTCCAGCGAACTGTTTGTGCTGGCCGCACTGGAAGACAAGGGCAAGGCAGGCGAGCTGTTAAAAAAGGCCGGCGGTGATAAAGAGAAGCTTGAGGCCTCGATCAAAAAACTGCGCGGCGGCGCCAGAGTCGATAACCCCAATGCCGAAGATCAACGTCAGGCGCTGGAAAAATATACCATCGATCTGACCGAGCGAGCTGAGCAGGGCAAGCTCGATCCGGTTATCGGTCGGGATGATGAAATTCGTCGCACCATTCAGGTGTTGCAACGTCGTACCAAAAACAATCCGGTGATTATCGGTGAACCCGGTGTGGGCAAGACCGCCATTGTGGAAGGACTGGCGCAACGTATTATCAATGGTGAAGTGCCTGAAGGCCTGAAACACAAACGTGTTTTGTCGCTGGATCTGGGCGCTTTGCTGGCCGGTGCAAAGTATCGCGGTGAATTTGAGGAACGTTTGAAAGCCGTGCTGAATGATCTCTCCAAACAGGAAGGCCAGATTATCCTGTTTATTGATGAAATCCATACCATGGTCGGCGCCGGCAAGGCGGAAGGGGCCATGGATGCAGGTAATATGTTGAAACCGGCACTGGCCCGCGGTGAGTTGCACTGCGTGGGCGCCACCACACTGGATGAGTATCGCCAATACATTGAAAAAGATGCGGCGCTGGAACGTCGTTTCCAAAAAATCTATGTGGATGAACCGTCAGTTGAAGACACCATTTCCATCCTGCGTGGTTTGAAAGAAAAATACGAAGTACACCACGGTGTGGACATCACCGATCCGGCCATCATTGCGGCGGCAACCCTGTCACATCGCTACATTTCTGATCGTCAGTTACCGGACAAGGCCATCGATCTGGTTGATGAAGCCGCCAGCCGAATTCGCATGGAGATCGACTCCAAACCCGAAGCCATGGACAAACTGGATCGCAAGTTGATTCAGATGAAGATTGAACGTGAGGCCCTGAATCAGGAAACCGATGAAGCCTCGCGCAAGCATCTGGAAAATCTGGAAGCGGACATTAACAAGTTGCAGGCGGAATACAACGGTCTGGAAGAGATTTGGAATGCAGAAAAGGCCGCCTTGCAGGGCGCGCAACACATTAAAGAAAATCTGGATCGTGCGCGTATGGATCTGGAAACGGCGCGCCGTGCCGGTGATCTGGCGCGTATGTCGGAACTCTCCTATGGACGCATCCCTGAACTGGAAAAACAGCTGGCGGCGGCATCGGCCGTTGAAATGAAAGAGACCAAGTTGCTGCGAAATGCAGTGACAGAAGAAGAGATCGCTGAGGTTGTGGCGAAGTGGACCGGTATTCCGGTTTCCAAGATGCTGGAAGGGGAACGCGACAAGCTGTTGCAGATGGAAGATGCCTTGCACAAACGGGTGGTGGGTCAGAACGAAGCGGTCAGTGCCGTGAGTGATGCCATACGTCGTTCCCGTGCCGGATTGTCTGATCCAAAACGGCCCATTGGTTCCTTCATGTTCCTCGGCCCCACCGGTGTGGGCAAGACGGAACTGACCAAGGCGCTGGCGGAATTTTTATTTGATACGGAAGATGCCATCGTGCGCATTGATATGTCGGAGTTCATGGAGAAACATTCCGTGGCGCGACTGATCGGCGCACCGCCCGGCTATGTGGGTTATGAAGAAGGCGGCTACCTGACTGAAGCCATTCGCCGTCGGCCCTATTCCGTGATCCTGATGGATGAGGTGGAAAAGGCCCATCCGGATGTGTTCAATATCCTGTTACAGGTGCTGGATGACGGCCGCCTGACCGATGGACAGGGACGCACGGTTGATTTTCGCAACGCGGTGATCGTCATGACCTCCAACCTGGGTTCACAAAAGATCCAGGAATTGATGGCCGATGACGAGGAGACCGGCGGCAATGCCCCCGGTTCAGCCAATTACAGGGAAATGAAAAATGCAGTGATGGAGGTAGTGAGCAGTCACTTCCGTCCTGAATTCATCAACCGTATCGATGAGCTGGTGGTCTTCCACCCGCTGGGCAAAGAGATGATTCGCGCCATCGCCGGCATTCAATTCAAATCCCTGCGCAAACGGTTGCTGAACAAACAGATGGATATCGAGCTGGGTGAAGCGGCGCTGGATAAACTGGGTGAAGCCGGTTTCGATCCGGTCTATGGTGCGCGTCCCCTGAAACGCGCCATACAGCAAGAGATCGAAAACCCGTTGGCCCAGGATATTCTCGCCGGAAAATTCCTGCCGGGCGATACGGTAGAAGTCACGGTGAGTGGTGACGGCTTCGCCTTTTCCAGGTCGGAGAAGAAGGCCGGCGCCGCCTGAGTTTTAAACCGGGGCAGACTCCCCCCGACAATTAAGCCCCGCAAGGGGCTTTTTTTCGCGCCAATGAATTGCGTTTGTTATATGATGAAGACAGGGCAACAAGGAACACATGGTATGCAACGTATTACTGCGACGTTTTTTTCGGCTCTGCTATTGGGTTACGCCGGATATGCAACGGCAAACGGTTTTCAATACGGCTTTTCACTACAGCAGAACAGTGTTTCAACAGATACTTATAATTATTCAGTATCAGCAATTAGTGGTTATTACTATCTGCAAGAGGTGAAAACCAATGGCATACCCATAGGTGAAGCTGCCTTTTTAAATCGCGTGCCCAGACTGGATGGTGGTATAGAATTGTCTGATTTGACCAGCAATGTCTATTACAATGAAGACAGTATTGGTTATGAGGCAGCCTATACACATGCAAGTCCAGCCTCGCCCATGACCTGGTTAATATCACTCAAGACACGCAATACGGATTATAGCAATTCATCCGGATCGACGGTGGGAGACATGGCTTACCTGAAGTACAGGCTGGGTGTTGGCTGGTTCGTGGCAAACAATACTCACCTACAGGCAATCTATAGCCGGGAAGATTATACTGCTACAGGCGTAACCGCCAGTTACGATTACGGTAATACGTATGATCTGTCTGCCAAACATGTCATCCTGCTTGGTCGCGGCTCCGCCCTGGTATTGAATGCAGGCTATGCCTTTACTGATTATTCAACCAATACCGGCAAGAATATCGTCAGTGGCGGATTTGATTACTATCCGCGGTTAGATTTGAGTATCGGTGGTGATTTTGATGTCACTTCCGGTGACTTGACCTCCTCCAATGGCAGTGACCTTTTGTTGAGGGCGATATCCTATCCATCGCGAAATCTGGCGCTGGGGATTGAATACCGCAAGTTCACCCCGGATGATGCAACTGCGGAAGTGGTGGAAGAGACCCGCTTGATAACAGACTTTAGATATTGAACGCCGGCAGACAGACGTCTCAATTAATGTTCAGCAGTGATTCCAGATCAAGGTGTTGTTCCATGATGGATGCCAGTCGATCCAGTTCCTGTTCCCGCATGGCACGATAGTCGGGTGTTTTGACGTCTTTTAATCCCGCCCAGGCTAACAAGGTATCGCAGGCCTGTTGGTTATCGAACAAGCCATGTAAATAAGTTCCCATGATCAGGTTGTCTGGTGAGATAGCACCGTCGGTTTTCTCATCGAGACGGACGGCCGGTTGTTGCAGGGCCGGTCCGCTGCTGATACCCATGTGAATCTCGTAGCCTTCCACGGCAGCATCATTCAGTGCCAGTTTGCCGGTAACGCGGGTGAGTTGTTTTTCCGCATGCATAACCGTGTCCATGGCCAACAGTCCAAGCCCGTCTATGGTACTGATTGCACTTTCCAGTCCGTCCGGATCATTAATGGTGTTACCCAGCATTTGAAAACCGCCGCAGATGCCCATTAGTTTGCCGCCATAACGCAGATGTTTTTGGATGGCCTCTTCCCAACCCTGTGTGCGTAACCAGCGCAGATCATCCGCCACGCTTTTGCTGCCGGGCAGGATGATTAAATCGGCGGGGGGAATGGTTTGGCCCGGACCGATGAATTGAAAGTTTACCTGTGGGTGAAAACGCAACGGATCGAAGTCGGTATGGTTACTGATGCGTGGCAGGGCGGGGACGATGATGTTGATCTGTTGTTCACCGCTATCACCGATCTCATGCAGGTTCAGTGCATCTTCCGCCTCGATGTGCAGACCATGAATGTACGGCAAGACACCCAGCACCGGTTTGCCGGTTTTTTCTTCCAGCCAGTCGAGACCGTTTTGCAGCAGGCTGATGTCGCCGCGAAAGCGATTGATGATAAATCCCTTGACCCGGTCACGCTCCGACTCGCTGAGCAGTTCCAGTGTACCGACGATATGGGCAAACACACCGCCGCGATCAATATCGGCAATCAGGATCACCGGGCAATCCACCTTTTCCGCAAAGCCCATGTTGGCAATATCCTTGTCGCGCAGGTTGATCTCGGCCGGACTGCCGGCGCCTTCCACGATGAGCCAGTCATATTGTTCGATCAGACGATCATAGGATGCGAGCACCGCCTGCATGGCGGTGGTTTTGTAATCATGATAACCCACTGCATCCATGCTGCTCAGCGCCTTGCCATGGATAATAACCTGTGCCCCCTTGTCGGTGGTGGGTTTGAGTAACACCGGGTTCATATCGGTATGGGGTTCCAGACCACAGGCCATGGCCTGTACCGCCTGGGCGCGGCCGATCTCGCCGCCGTCCACTGTGACAGCACTGTTATTGGCCATGTTCTGTGGTTTGAAGGGGGCGACGCGTGCACCGCGATTTTTCAGGATGCGGCACAATCCGGCGACGGCGATCGTTTTGCCTGCATCGGACGTGGTGCCCTGGATCATGATGGTTTTGCAAGTCATGGTGGCGCATTGTGCCATGTTCATTGTGATCGGAGAAGTTGCGCAGATCGGGTACACTAACCGCATGCTTATCGTTCTGTTGATCCTTGCCGCTGTTTTTCTTGATTACCTGCTGGGCGAACCCGAGCGTCTGCATCCGCTGGCCGGTTTTGGTCGTTTGGCGGTATGGGTGGAAGGGCGACTCTATGGGACACGTCGGTTGTCGGCACCGGTCTTGCGCCTGGCCGGGGCAATCGCCTGGTTGATCCTGATAATCCCTTTTGTATTTGCCGGCTGGTGGTTGGGTTCACAAGGCATGGTGGGGCAAGCCCTGGCGGTCGTGCTGCTTTATCTGGCGCTGGGGGCCAACAGTCTGTTTCAACATGCACGTACGGTGGCCCATGGTCTGCAACAACAACATCTGTCGTATGCCCGTGAACGGGTGGGGATGATGGTCAGTCGTGACACGGCCCAGATGAATCAGACCGAGGTGGTGCGTGCCACCATTGAGTCCGTACTGGAAAACGGTTGTGATGCGATCTTCGGCGCCCTGTTCTGGTTTTTACTGCTGGGCGCACCGGGCGTGGTTTTATATCGTTTGGCGAATACCCTGGATGCCATGTGGGGTTACCGCAATGAACGTTATGCTGACTTTGGCTGGGCGGCGGCGCGCAGCGATGATCTGTTGAACTGGATTCCGGCTCGCTTGACCGCGCTGGGATATATCGTGGTCGGTAAAACGGCGCAGGGTTGGCGCTGTTGGCAACAGCAGGGACGCCGGTGGTATGGTGTGAATCCCGGTGTTGTGATGGCGAGCGGTGCGGGGGCCCTGAATCTCGTTCTGGGCGGGCCGGCCCGTTATCATGGTATGTTAAAGGAACGCCCGATCCTGGGGGCCGGCAAAGCACCGGATGTCAACGATATCGAACGCAGTGTATTGTTCGTGCAACACAGTTTATGGTTGTGGCTGGGTGTGATGTTTATTGGAGGGTGGTGTGCTGAAACATGGTGGTAATTTACAGGCGGCTGCTCGCCGGTTCGGGATCCCCGCAGCGGATTGGCTGGATCTCTCGACCGGGGTCAACCCCAATGGCCGGCCGGTGTCGTCGATTGATGCCATACATTGGCAACGCCTGCCGGAAGCCCATGATGGTCTGGAAGAAGCCGCTGCCCGATATTATGGTGCGGTACATCTGTTACCGGTTGCCGGTTCGCAGGCGGCGATCCAGTTGTTGCCGCAGATCCGTCCCGAGTCTGTGGTCGCCGTGATTGAACCTGCCTATGCGGAACATGCCCATGCCTGGCGGCAACACGGTCATCAGGTTTCCACTCTGGCCGAGTTTCAGGTCGCGGAAGTTCTGCCCCATCTGGATGTTCTGGTCGTGGTAAACCCAAACAATCCCACCGGCATGCTGGTCAGTCCGGAAACCCTGCTCGACTGGCATCGGCAGTTGAGCCAGAAAGGGGGCTGGTTGATTGTGGATGAGGCCTTTATGGATACCACACCGGAATACAGTCTGGCGCAATACAGTGAACGTCCCGGTTTGATCATCCTGCGTTCGATTGGCAAGTTTTTTGGATTGGCGGGCGCCCGTTGCGGTTTTGTGCTGGGTGAAGCCGAACTGCTGGATCGATTGGCGGAGCAATTGGGGCCATGGAATGTCAGTGGGCCGACACGAGCTGTTGTCAGGCAGGCACTGGCCGATGATGCGTGGCAGGCAACCACTCGCACGCAACTCCGTGCACAGGGTCGGCGCCTGTATGGCGTATTGAGCCGCTATGGTCTGGCACCCCATGGCGGCACGGCCCTGTTCCAATGGCTGGAACATGATCGCGCCCTGGAGATCCATGAGGCGCTGGGTGAACAGGCGATACTGACCCGTTACTTTAGCGAACCGTGCAGCCTGCGCTTTGGACTGCCCGGCACGGAGCAGGACTGGCAACGACTGGAGCAGGCACTTGCATTGGTGATGCAAGGCGGTTTGCAAACGACCTACGATGAAGACAGTCATTTATAGTTTCTTCCTTGCCTTTCTGGTGCTTGCGACGCCGCTCAGTGCGGAGACTCGTGTGCAGGATGATAACGGTGAAGAGATTCGACTGAGTAAACCGGCACAACGTATCGTCAGCCTCGCACCCCATGTGACGGAATTACTTTATGCCGCCGGTGCCGGTCATAAACTGGTCGGTGTGGTGCAGTTCAGCGATTATCCTCCGGCCGCACTGAAAATTAACAAGGTCGGTGGTTATACCAAACTCGATCTGGAAGCAATCATCGCCCTGCAACCCGATCTGCTGGTGGCCTGGCGTACCGGTAACAACCCGGAACAACTGGCGAAACTCAAACGCTTTGGTCTGCCGATCTACGTACATGACTCACATACCATTCCCGCGATCGCCGATACGATCGAGAAACTGGGGCAGCTCAGCGGGACCTTGCCAGAGGCCAGGCAGAGCGCCGCACAGTTTCGGCACCGCTATCAACAACTGCAACAGAAATACCGGGGCCGACCCACAGTACGTGGTTTTTATCAGGTCTGGAATCAACCGTTGATCACGGTAAACGATCAAGGTCTCATAAATGAAGTTTTGCACTTTTGCGGGATTGAAAATGTGTTTGCCAAATTACCGGGGCAGTTTCCCCGTATCAGTATCGAAGCCGTGCTCAAACAGGACCCGCAATTAATCATTGCCAGCGGAATGGATACCGCACGACCGGAATGGCTGGATGACTGGCGCAAATGGCACACGTTACAGGCGGTACAGGCGAACACCCTCTATTTTGTCCCGCCCTCGATCATCCAGCGTCATGCGCCGCGTATTCTGGATGCCATACAGCAGGTCTGTGAACAGGCCGAGCAGGCCAGACAAAAGCCGGCGACAGTACCGGTGAACTAGATGAGCGGCGGCTTTCCGGATCACTTTTCCCGTCAGGCGGATGCCTATCAGGTCTATCGTCCCGGTTATCCGGCGGAGATGTTTGACTGGTTGGCCTCACTCACCCCGCAACATCATGTCGCCTGGGATTGCGCCACCGGCTCCGGTCAGTCGGCGATTCAATTGGCAAGACATTTCCAAACTGTTTTCGCCACCGATGCCAGTCAGGCGCAACTTCATAATGCTGTGCAACTTGGCGGCGTGCAGTATCTGGCCTGTACGGCAGAACAGGTGCCGTTTGCGGATCACCGCATCGACCTGATTACGGTTGCCCAGGCCCTGCACTGGTTTCGGCTGGATGAGTTTTATGCCGAAGTGAGGCGGGTATTGAAACAGGGGGGAGTCCTGGCCGTCTGGACCTATAACCTGTTGACGATCACTCCCGAACTGGATGCCTTGATTCATGAGTTATACGCCGACGTCCTGGGTAACTACTGGCCCTTCGAACGCAAGCACATAGAGAGCGGTTATCAGGAACTGGCCTTTCCCTTTAACCGTGTTGCAGCCCCGGATTTTGCCATGGGAATGGATTGGACGCTGGAACATTTGTTGGGTTATCTCTCCACTTGGTCGGCGGTTCAACGTTACATGGCCGAACGCGGTATCGATCCGGTGCTCAGTATGCAACCACGACTGCAGTCTGCCTGGGGCGATGTGCGTGTGCGTTACACCCAATGGCCCCTGTCTTTACTCGTGGGACGTAATTAAAACTCACTTTGAAAAAGGATTTTATCCCTATTTTCATGCAGTCATGTTGCTTAAGTGCTTCATTTACACGTTAATTCACAGGATCATTCTAAAGTATCACAAAAAATGTCCGCTCATGATGTCAGGCGTACTATGCACGATGTGTGGGGAATAACGGCGGTCAGGTGGAAATATGGCGATATTGATTGAAGATATTACAAAAAATGCAATCAGGGAAAATGTCCCGACCATAGCGCAGGCACAGGATACCGAGTTCTGGCTGAAGCTGAATCCCCATTTCACCATCACACCTGAGGGCAGTCATGACAAGCTGGCGCCCATACCGGTTAATGTCACGGAAGAGATGTTGCATTATCTTGTCACCGACGGTTATATACAACTGGATAAAGTGATCTCAACCGAGTTTGTCGCCGGTCTGCGCAGCGGTGTGGATAATCTGCGCAATGCCGGGATTAATCCCAGCTTTGTATTTGTCTATGATGAATTCTGGATCATCTCCCGCCAACTCAACCGCTTGCTGACACCGATCCTGGGTGAGACCTATCAGCAGCTGCCGGATTTCTGGTGCTGGTATCTGGATCCCCATACCCAGGAAGCGGGCTGGGGACCGCATCGCGATCGCATCCATGCCAACCCGATCTTCCCCGATGGCATGCCCAAGAGTGTCACCGTGTGGATCGCCTTGACCGACGCCACACCACTGAATGGTTGTATCTACATGTTGCCGGCGCATCTGGACAAAGACTACTTCAACTTTAAAACCAGAGAAACCAACGTCAACGCACACGGCATTCGCGCCCTGCCGGTCGATGCCGGTTCACTCCTGATGTGGAACCAGCGGGTCGTCCACTGGGGCGGCACCAGCAGCACACGCACCAGCGAACCACGCATCAGCATGGCCATAGAATACCAGCGTGCCGACGTACCTCCGTTTAACACACCGATGTTGAAAACACCCGAAGCCCTCCTGCCGTTTGATGTACGGCTCATGCTCATCGCCAAACAATTTACCCAATATCATCATATGTACCGTGTGTCGGATGAACTGGCGGCACTGGCCAAGAGTATTTTGGAGTAGTTTTTTGTAGCCAGTTTGGGTTTTGCCTCCTGCTTTTATTTTGTATCGCTGCGCGATGCTTTAATTGATGTTCGGTCCCGGCCGAACAGCCGGGTTCCTTTTCTTGCGCGGCCGAGAAAAGGAACCGAAAAGAAGGCCGCCCCGGCCGGCGCAAGCTTGCTGTGAAGTTTGGCTTTCATCGTGAGGCTCGCAGACGGGCCCTCCCTGGCCCGGCTGCTCACAAGGCAGTATCCATACTGCCTGCTTATTTATTCTAAAAGCCAAATTTCACAGCGCACCAGCCAATGGGGAATGATCCCATCCTGCAGGTTCTTGTTTATATATCCAGTTGAGCCTGTTTTCATTGTTTTACTTTGTGGCCTTCGCGGTTTTGCGCCTTTGCGTTAGGTCTATGATCTATTCGGTTTGCTCTGCGGGCTCTGCGTTATTCACCTGACGTCCATAACAATGGCAGTTTTGTTTTCTATTTAGTGTGAATCGCTGCGCGATGCTTTAATTGATGTTCGGTCCCGGCCGAACAGCCGGGTTCCTTTTCTTGCGCGGCCAAGAAAAGGAACCGAAAAGAAGGCCGCCCGTGCTGGTGCAGTCTTGCTGTGAAGTTTGGCTTTCATCGTGAGGCTCGCAGACGGGCCTTCCCTGGCCCGGCTGCTCACAAGGCAGTATCCATACTGCCTGCTTATTTATTCTAAAAGCCAAATTTCACAGCGCACCAGCCAATGGGGAATGATCCCAGCTCCGAATATCATGTTTAAAGCAGAGCCAGTGATAAACAAGAATCTTGCCGCGAGGATCGGGCCCCATTATCGGCGAGTGATTGAGATGAATTTCATCATCGATTAATCGCGGCAGGGATGCCGCGCATTGGCAGAGGGGCTGGACGCCCCTGACAGGATGAAATCCATTTCAATCACGTTTCAGCCGATGGGGTGTCCTTTGCTTTGGTGACTTTCATTTGGACAAGCAAATGAAAGTCACTCGCCTCAGCCACGCAGTGGCGGGCGAAAAAGCAACATCGAATAAATACGTGCCCCATGCCACGTAGTGGCGGGCGAAATGAAGCAGCCTTTCCGGAAAGAACACCCTTGGCGATTACGCAAGAGAAACTGACCCGCCAACGCCACGCAGTGGCGGGCGAAAAAGCAACATCGAATAAATACGTGCCCCATGCCACGTAGTGGCGGGCGAAATGAAGCAGCCTTTCCGGAAAGAACACCCTTGGCGACTACGCAAGAGAAACTGACCCGCCAACGCCACGCAGTGGCGGGCGAAAAAGCAACATCGAATAAATACGTGCCCCATGCCACGCAGTGGCGGGCGAAATGAAGCAGCCTTTCCGGAAAGAACACCCTTGGCGACTACGCAAGAGAAACTGACCCGCCAACGCCACGCAGTGGCGGGCGAAAAAGCAACATCGAATAAATACGTGCCCCATGCCACGCAGTGGCGGGCGAAATGAAGCAGCCTTTCCGGAAAGAACACCCTTGGCGACTACGCAAGAGAAACTGACCCGCCCAAGCCGCGCAGGGGCAGGCGGAATATAACAACATGAAATAGCGCAACTCACTCGCTAAAGTTACGCAGCAGCGGACGAAAACCAAACATACATCAAGACCGTTACTGCGCCTGATGTATCTCCCTCAATTTGGGAACAGCCAGTCCTGCTTCATCGGCATGGCTGATGGCGCGGGCCAGTCGGCCCGGTGCGGAGCGTCCCATGCATTTGTGTTCCAGGTCGCCCTTGATGCCTTCGACCATGCCTTGGATCAGTTTTTCCCGATCATGTTTGTTGCCGGTGAGCCATTCCTGGATGTCCATGACTTCAGTGGCGACTTCGCGGGCAAGGTTTTCGTGTTTGTGCCAGAGTTCATCGACGTTGCCGCCAACGACCAGACCACAGATATTGGTGGTGAGGATGTAGACGTTTTTTCTGACCAGTTCGAATTCCAGTTCAGCGGCGTTTTTTACCTGCCAGGCCGGAATTTCCAGTGCGGTCAACGCGTTTTCCAGAATGGCGGCATGGGGGCCATATACAGGTGACGGGACGAGTACCTTGTAATCCTGACCTTTCTTTTTTTCAAACCAGACCGAGACGACGGTCGGGTTGTTTATGTTGTGCGCCTGCCAGTCGCGTGGCAGGAGTTCGTTTTGTAATAAACCAAGTTTGTTGCGCCAAACAGCCGGGATTTTTTCCAGTGTCGGATGCAAATCGTTTTCACCGACGGCGACCAGTACGAATTTTGGGTCGGTGATCGTTTTTGCCATGTGATCGATATCGGTTGACCGCGTCACGGGATAGACAGGATGGCCGGTGCGCAGTAAACCGCGGGTGAAAACCCCGCCCATTTCACCAATACCAACGACGATGATGGGTTCATACATGGTCAAAATTTCTCCAGTAAAATTGTAATGATTAGATATTTGAAGGTTTTCAATATGTTAATGAATCTATATTAGAAAATTAGTATCTATTAATAAGTTGAATACATTAAAGAATAATATGATTGTATTAGGTAACACAATGAGCATTATGCCAAGAAACAGAGTAGCATCCTTGGCTCTCAAAAGAATAATCCAACCGCAAGGGGGAATAATATGTCCACTGGTTTGATGTTTGCATTGGTGGCCTCATTGGTCGCAATTGCATACGGTATTGTAACAGTCGTTGGTTTAATGAAAAAACCGGCAGGTAATGAAGAGATGCAGAGAATCTCTTTGGCCATCCAGGAAGGTGCATCGGCTTATTTGAGACGTCAGTATACGACCATCGGTGTTGTTGGTGCAGTGCTGGCTGTTCTTATGGGAGTTTTCCTGCACAAGGAAACCGCTATCGGTTTTGTTATTGGTGCTGTGCTGTCCGGTCTGGCCGGATTTATCGGTATGAACGTTTCTGTACGCTCCAATGCCCGTACCGCTGAAGCGGCTCGCGGCGGTCTGAACGCCGGTCTGCAGCTTGCTTTCAAGGGCGGCGCCATCACCGGCATGCTGGTGGTCGGCCTCGGTCTGTTGGGCGTGGCCGGTTACTATATGGTCCTGAAGAAAATGGGCTATGACGATCAAACTGCGCTCCATGCTCTGGTCGGTCTGGCCTTCGGCGGTTCGCTGATCTCCATCTTTGCCCGACTCGGCGGCGGTATCTTCACCAAGGGTGCGGATGTCGGTGCGGACATCGTGGGCAAGGTTGAAGCCGGTATCCCGGAAGATGACCCCCGTAACCCGGCCGTTATCGCCGATAACGTGGGTGACAACGTGGGTGACTGTGCCGGTATGGCCGCTGACCTGTTTGAAACCTATGCGGTAACCATCGTTGCCACTATGTTGCTGGGCGGTCTGCTGCTGAAGAACATGGGCGAAACCGCGGTTATCTATCCGCTGGCCCTGGGTGGTGCTTCCATTATCGCCTCTATCATCGGCACCTTCTTTGTTTCTATTAAAGAAGGCGGCAAGATCATGAACGCCCTGTATCGGGCTGCGATTGTCTCTGCTGTGCTGTCTGCTATTGCCTTCTACTTCATCACTGAAAAAATGATGGCCGGTAATGGGCAGTTTGCAACCATCAACCTGTTCTATGCTTCACTGGTTGGTCTGGTGCTGACAGTCGCGATGGTGGTTATCACTGAATACTACACCGCCACTGAATATGCGCCGGTGCGTCACATCGCGGAAGCATCCACCACCGGTGACGGTACCAACGTTATCGCCGGTCTGGGTGTCTCCATGAAATCAACCGCACTGCCGGTGCTGGCCGTGTGCGCCTCTATCTGGGTCTCTCACAGTCTGGCCGGTTTATATGGTATCGCGATTGCCGCGACCTCCATGCTCTCCATGGCCGGTATTATTGTGGCCCTGGACGCCTACGGTCCGATCACCGACAACGCCGGTGGTATCGCTGAAATGGCCAACCTGCCGGCTGACGTACGTGTCACCACTGACGCCCTTGACGCGGTCGGTAACACCACCAAGGCGGTAACCAAAGGCTACGCCATCGGTTCTGCCGGTCTGGCTACACTGGTATTGTTCGCTGACTACACCACCTCACTGACCAACGCCACGGGTAAAGTCATTGCATTTGACCTCTCCAATCACATGATCATTATTGGTCTGTTCATTGGTGGTCTGGTGCCTTACCTCTTCGGCGCCATGGCGATGGAAGCAGTAGGTCGTGCAGCAGGCGGTATCGTTAACGAAGTCCGTCGCCAGTTCAAGGAAATGCCCGGTATTATGGATCACAGCCAGAAGCCGGATTACTCCAGAGCGGTGGATATGTTGACCATTGCTGCGATTAAGGAAATGATCATTCCATCACTGTTACCGGTCGCCATTCCCATCGTGGTTGGTTTGACCCTGGGTAAAGAAGCACTGGGTGGTGTACTGATCGGTACCATCGTAACCGGTCTGTTTGTTGCTATCTCCATGACCACCGGTGGTGGCGCATGGGATAACGCCAAGAAGTACATCGAAGATGACAATTTCGGCGGCAAGGGTTCCGATGCCCACAAGGCAGCGGTAACCGGAGACACCGTAGGTGACCCCTACAAAGACACCGCCGGTCCGGCCATCAACCCGCTGATTAAGATCATGAACATCGTGGCACTGTTGATCGTGCCGTTGATCACCAAAGTTTCTTAATCAGACTTAAGTGTTGTTATAGAGAACAGGCGTCCGCAAGGGCGCCTGTTTTTTTTGCCTGTAGTATCTGCTCCCGCTCCCATGGGATGAGGGGGGCTGGCTACAAACCGGTCAGATATATAATGGTTCAATCTGCATAAATAACAGGTTGGAAGTGGCCGATTGACAAGATAATATGGATTTTTGCATTTAATCCAAATCTCCTATGGGCAAAACGCAGCATATCAGTATCCGTGACGCACAGGCACCAGACGCCGATGAACTCGCTGCGTTGATTTATTCAACATCCCTGGCCTGTTGTTTTTCCGCAGACCAACCTTGTCCTGCCTGGTATAAAGAGAGTGTGGATGTTGCACATATTGCACAGTTATTGAATGATGAAAAAATGGTCTGGCTTGTAGCAACGCAGGACAACCTGATCGCCGGTGTGCTTGCTATCCGTGAGCGATGTCATATCAAATATTATTTTGTTGCACCCTCATTTCAAAACAGGGGTATCGGAAAGCGATTGTGGCAAGCAGCACATCAACAAGGTGTATTTGGGGAATCAGTTACGGTGCGTTCATCCCTGAATGCCGTTACGGTTTATGAGCGACTGGGTTTTGTGACAACAGAACCTCCGAATATCTTCAATGGTTTACACTATCAAGCGATGGTTATGGAATTGCCCTCTCCACAGAAGAACTGATTCAGGGCACGTTGCTGTATCGCGGTTTTATGATGTGGTGACACACAACCGGGGAGTATGTTTTAATCACGTGTATACAAACCAGTATATGAATATCCCATAATTTAATTATGCCCTCACTGTTAGAAGTCTCCGATCTCGTCAAACACTTCAAATCCGTCCAGGCGGTGAACGGGGTGAGTTTTAGTGTGGAGCGGGGCAGTTGTTTCGGTCTGCTGGGGCCGAACGGAGCGGGGAAGACGACCACGATTGAGATCATGGAGGGGATCAAGGCGCCGACCGGCGGGAGCGTGCTGTATAAGGGAGAGCCGTTGGCTGCCCGTTTCAGGCATGAGGCAGGCATTATGTTTCAGTCCACCGCATTGCAGGAGTTCATCACCGTGCGTGAGACCCTGCAGATGTTCGCGCAGTTATATTCAAAAACCCTGCCCATTGAGTCGCTGATTGAGACCTGCGTTTTGCAGGAATTCCTGGATCGGGACACGCGCCAGTTGTCCGGCGGTCAGCGGCAGCGATTGTTGTTGGCGATCGCCTTGATCAATGACCCGGAGATCGTTTTCCTGGATGAACCAACCACCGGTCTGGACCCGCAATCGCGGCACAATTTTTGGAATCTGATCAACGATATTCGTGAGCAGGGCAAGACCATTATCCTCACCACCCACTATATGGAAGAGGCCTATACCCTGTGTAACACCATTGCGATTATGGACCATGGCCGGATCATTGCGCAGGGTACGCCAAAGGAATTACTTGCTGCGCATTTCAGTGATGTGGTGTTGCAGTTGCCGCTGGAAGGACTGCCGGCGCATTTTGCAGGGCTGCCGTTTGAGACGGTAATAAACCGCGATGCAGTGGAAATTCTCAGCCATGATGTCAATGCGACCATTCAAGAACTGTTACAGCATGGAATCGATCTGAAGTATTTACAGATTCGTAATCGTACATTGGAGGATCTGTTCCTGGAGATCACCGGCAAGGAGTTGCGACATTGAGCTGGGCGCGTATCTGGGCCATCTTCAAGGCCCGCAATATGGAGTTTGTGCGTGATCGATCAGCCATGGGCTGGAATTTTGCCTTTCCTGCCCTGATCGTGGCCGGCTTTGCCTTTGCCTTTTCCGGCAAACCGCTGGATATGTACAAGGTCGGCGTATTGCAAACCACCGGTGCCAAACCTGATCTGGTGTTTTTTAAAACCGACTACATCAAGTTTATTCCACAACGGGATCGGGAAGAAGCGATCATCGCTGTTGAACGGCATCAACTGGATATGTTGATCGATACCGACAATCGCCGCTTCTGGATCAACCAAAGCTCACCCAAGGGGTATATCCTGGAGCGGGTGTTGTACGGGACGCTGGCGCAACTGGAAACCTATACCAGGGCCACCGTAACCGGACGTGAAGTTCGTTATGTGGATTGGGTGGTGCCCGGTGTGCTGGCGATGAACATGATGTTCAGTGCCCTGTTCGGCATCGGTTTTGTGATAGTGAGATATCGTAAAAATGGTGTATTAAAACGACTCAAGGCCACGCCACTGACGGCCTTTGAATTTCTAACCGCACAGGTGATGTCGCGCCTCTGGTTGATCATGCTGGTGGCGGTACTGGTCTTTATCGGCACCGATTATTTTATCGATTTCACCATGCACGGTGCCTATCTGGATCTGTTTATCATCTTTACGCTGGGCAGTCTGTGCATGATCAGTCTGAGCCTGCTGGTGGCGGCCCGGGTACGCAATGAAGAACTGGCCGGCGGTTTGCTCAATCTCATCAGCTGGCCCATGATGTTTCTCTCCGGTGTCTGGTTTTCCAACGAAGGCATCCATCCGCTGTTGCAGAAGGTCGCGCAGGCCCTGCCTTTAACCCACCTGCTGGATGCCTCGCGGGCCATTATGATTGATGGCAGTAATCTTGCCGGGGTCAGCAGTCAATTGTTCATCCTGTTGATCATGACAGCCGTGTTCATGCTGATGGGGGCGATGAGTTTCAAGTGGGAATAATCTTTACCACTGGCTTTGTTTTCCTGCCAGTTCTTTCAAACCTTCCAGCAGAACAGGTGCCGGGTGCAGGAAGTGGTTGCCATCCAGCGTGATGATCTTCACCGGTACTTTGGGCAGGATCAGGTTACAGCGTGAATTGAGTTTGCGTTCCATGATAAACAGGATATCCGGCTCAAAGGTGTTCAACAGGTTGTTAATTTTCGTAATTTCCTGACCGGCTTTGATATGGCGTATCTTGGCGTGGGTTTCCACTATTTTAAAATTCATCTGATTAAATAAATCATACAGCCAGGTCTGCTTGCCGAAGGAGTACGGACTACCGCTGCAGGAAGAGAGCAGCAAGGCCTTTTTCCCTTTGCCATCGATCTGTTTGCGCAGGCGGTCAAGCTCGGTCTTGTAGGTTGCAATCTTCTGATCATAGTTATCGTCACCGGTAGTACGGCCGATGATGCGCAGGTTTTGTTCTATTTCATGCAAACTGTTAAAACCGGTCAGGCGAAAATAACGTGCCTCTTTCGGTGTCACTTTGGCCATGGCTTCATCACTGATCCAGTTGGTGGTAAAGATCAGATCCGGCATTAAACCATCAATGGTCTGTTTGTCCGGATCGAGGATGCCGCCGGTGCGGGGCAGATCGAGATCGTCATAACGACTCACTCCGACAATACACCTTTTGAGCCCGAGGAATTGCAGACTGTGGGTAATATACGGAGATTGACTGATGATGCGCGGGCATTCCGCTGCCTGGGCAGTGATGACCCACAGGCAGAAGAGGCCAAGGATGACGGCTTTCATCAACTCTCTTGTTCAGTTTTAAATCGTGCCGGGTGCCACAACACTTCGGCGCCGTTTTCATGGCGGGCCAGTACGCGAGCGATAACAAAAAACAGATCAGACAGTCGATTCAAATAGGCAAGGACCGGTTGATTTATCTCATCCCGTTTGCTGAGCGTAAAGGTACGACGTTCGGCGCGGCGACAGACAGTACGCGCCAGATGACAATGCGCCGTGGCCTTGCCGCCGGAGGGGAGGATGAATTCTTTCAGCCAGGGCAGTGCTTCATTGTACCTGTCCAGTGTCTCTTCCAGCCAGGTGGTGCGTTCGGCCGTGATAATCTTGCGATCCGGCATCACCAGTTCACTGCCCAGATCAAACAGATCATGCTGGATTTCCAGCAACAGTAAATAGATATCTTCCGGGATGTCATATGCCATCACCGTACCCACCACGCTGTTGAGTTCATCGACTGTGCCGACAGCCTCAATACGGATATCGTCTTTATCGACACGTGTACCACCACCGATACCGGTGGTGCCTTTGTCACCTGTGCGGGTGTAGATCTTTGATAAACGATGGCCCATTAGATTAACCCTCCAGTCGATAGATAACGGGGATGGTAAAAGTGTACTCGTATCCCTGTGCAGGGTCGAGCTGCCGAACTTTCTGTAATGCAATGATGGCCGCATTATCCAACAGGCTGTAACCAGAGCTTTTTTCCAGACTGATACGCTGAATTTTTCCATCCGGCAGTATCTTGACCATCAGTACCACAGTTCCTTCCCAGCCGCGCTGTCGAGCCATGTTTGGATAAAAAAAATGCTTGCTTAATTGTCGTTGCAGGGCGGAGATAACACGACTGGCGTCTGGTTTTTCCGGCTTGCTGTTAACTCCATCTTCCAGAGCCATTTTACTTTGTGGTTGCTTTGTCGCCTGATCTTTGTAATTCGGGATTGGAGTATGTTCTGTTTTGGCTTGGCTGGATCGGGAATTGGTCTCGATCAATCTGATGCTGTATTCAGGAGAATACAAGCCACTGACTGTAGCAGCACGGTTAGAAGAACCACCCAGCCATATCCCAATATGCACCGTTATAGATGCGATTATGAAAACTGTCAGTGTTTTGTATCTCCCGAACATCAATTAAATACCGTTGTAGGTAATGCTCAGGAAAGAACGCAGACCATAGGTATTGTAATTTCCGAGGAAGCCGCTCGCCATGACGTATTCTTCATCGAACAGATTTTCGACTGTGCCTTTGATGCGCCATTGTTTGTTAATATTATATTGATATACCAGATTAACGACGGTGTAGGCTTCCAGATTAACTGAACCATCCCGATCTGTCCGCTTTCCCTGCATGGTCAGTTCTGTCTGGAAAATATGACTGCCGTTTGTATACTTGGCGGTAAGACCCAATGAGGATTGCGGGCGTCTGTCCAATTGTTTATTGGTGGCGTTGTTTATGGCGTCAAGATATGTCATTGATGCTGATACCAACCAATTTTCCTTCTTTATATTGACCTGTAGTTCGGCACCCTGGATAGATGCGGAATTGATATTGGTCGGTCTGGAGGTGAATTCCACAGGACCTGTTTGGGTTGTAACCCAGTCAATCATATCATCTGTTTTGGTGCTAAAAAGGTTGATGGACGAGTTTCCGCCCTGATAGGTTTTGCGCAATGAAAGTTCTGTTGTGCGACTGGTTTCAGGTTTCAGATTTTCGTTTCCTTCAGAAATATAGGTTGTCCCACCGAACACATCACTGCTGTTTGGCCAATAGAGGTCATTGACTGTGGGCGATTTGAAAGCTGTACCATGAGACAACACAAAGCGGAATGATTTATCAAAATCATGTCCCCACGCCATTTGCCAGGTTTCATGTTGACCAAATATTTCATGTTCATCCACTCTTGCGCCAATAATAATATCATTAGACTCAAAATCCATCTGGTATTGAGTGTATGCTGCAGAAGTGGTTATATTTCTATCGATAATCCCGCTGTTATCCTTGGTGGCATTATCCTGCCATTGATCCAGCCCCAGTGTCAGCATGTTGCGATTGAATGTGATGTCATGTTGCCAGCCTGCACTGTATCGGCGGGTAATAATATTTGATGGATTGAAAGGACTGTAGGAGGTACTGCGATCAAGCGCGTAGCCCAGATTGAATGATTGTGTCCAGTCTGTCGTTGTTTTGTTGGTCAACTTGATGCTGCTGGTTCCCTGGGTGTAGCGGATATTGCCCGTTGCTGCATCCAGCTCATTGGTGCCATCTGAATAACTTGAAGTGGTTGTTAGTGTTGTAGATTGCCCGAGTTTGCCAGTGAGATTGAATGTGGCATATTGCCGGTCATAACCGTTATCTTCAGTTGTACTCTCCAGGGCAGGGATTCCGTCGGTTTCATAGACTCCTGCGGTGAGACTGTATTGCCAATCTTTTCCTCCACCAATTCCAATATTGAGAGATTGCGTATTTTCAGTTCCTGCTGTCAGGTCGGCATGGAGGTTGCGCGTCTTGCGGGTAAATATCTGGATTACTCCACCGATGGCGTCAGAACCGTATAGACTGGCGCGAGGACCTTTCACAATTTCAATTTTTTCAATCTGGTTCAGGGCGAGGTTTTCCCAGCCAAACGTACCCAGCGTAGCTGACGAGGCCCTGACCCCATCAATCATTACAAGAACATGATCGCTCTCGGTGCCACGCAGATAGAAGCTTGATGATTTGCCTGTCCCGCCACTTCTGCTGACATTAATCCCGACAGAATTACGCAAAAGCTCCAGGATTCCATCTGCAGAGGCATTTTCGATATCTTCCCGCGTGATAACCGTGACAGAAGCAAGCGAACTATCGATGGTCTGTGCCGTCCGGGTGGCGGTGACAACCACGGGACTTTGTTCTTCGGCATGAATATTTGGGATCGAGCCCAGTAAAACGGCGCTGACCAGCAGGCCGATTGGAGAGAGTTTCATTATGGTATTTCCTCAAAGTAAAACGCACACCCGCGTGGGGTACCTACGTGTGCTGAGGAGAATACGGACAAGGCTGGAAATTGACCCGTACGCATCGCCCTCCGCGACACACCCGAACACTTCAGGCCGGTCTCCGGGCTCGTGAGTGGATGCTTGATCCGGCCGGCCGCCTTCCCGTGTATACACAGTGGCTGATTTGGCTGGCTTTCAGAAGCTGTCTCAAAGTTACTCCGCTTGGTGATACGGTGTTAAAAATGAACTCACAATGCGCATTTACTTCGAGTAAATTCCGCTTGTTCCTTCATTTTTACCTTGTCTCACCTGCGCTCGTGACATTTTGAGGCAGCTTCTACTCACTTACCGTTGCGGGGGCAGCGCCGGAATTCCCGCTATGCGGGGCACCGGCTTCCCGTTTCATTCCTCCGGCTGAGAGCCGTTGGAACACCTGAAGCTTGTATCTAGTGGCCGTACTCTATGGATGTGGGTGTCTGGTGTCAAGCCGGGCGGCAAACTGTGCAGCTGTTTGTTAAATCAGGTTATGTTTGGTGGAAAAATAACCATCTCCTGGCTAAAGTGTGATCGCTCGCACATTAACTGCTTAATCCGTAAGCAAAATCTGCGTTCATGTGGTATGTTTAACACAAGGAAAACAGAGGAATAAGAACGGGATGGTACGCAAGATACTTGTCCTGAACAGCAAGGGTGGGTGTGGAAAGACGACGATTGCGACGAATCTCGCCAGTCGTTATGCGCGGGATGGATTCGCGACCGCATTGCTGGACTATGATCCCCAGGCATCCAGTATGCGCTGGCTGTCCCAGCGAAGTAATAATCTCCCCGATATCTTTGGTGTTGAGGCCTGCAGACGCGCAACCGGCGGTATTACGACCAGCTGGGCCTTGCGCGTGCCGCCGGAGACGCAGCGGATCATTATCGATGCGCCGGCCGGTGTGTCCGGTCACCATGTCCTCGATTATGTCGGCCTGGCCGATACCATTGTGATTCCTGTCCTGCCTTCACCCATTGATATTCACTCCGCCACCCGGTTTATTGAAGATCTGTTGCTGATCGGCAAGGTTCGCCAGCTTGGTGTGCGGGTCGGTGTGGTCGCCAATCGGGTCAAGAAACACACCATGGTTTATCAGTCATTGGAACGTTTTCTGAATTCACTCAAGTTACCGTTGATCACCGAACTGCGTGATACCCAGCACTATATCCGTGCCGCCGGACAGGGCATCGGTGTATGTGATTTGTGGGATCATCGCGCCAAGGTCGATCAGGACGACTGGGAACCACTGCTTAACTGGCTGGAAAGCGACGTCGCCTCCACCCGAATTGTCAAACAGGTCGGTTGATCAACCGGGCAGAAACACCCTGCTGTTTGGACCATCCATTGCAGTCAGGGGATGTTTGAACAGTTCAGTCAGATTCTTTTCCGTCATCACATCATTGATCTCACCCTGTAACGGCTTGGCATCTTCATACAGCAGCAATGCATGATCACAATAGCGCATGGCCAGATTGATATCATGCAAGACCAGCACGGCGGTTTTGTTCTGTTCATGCACCAGATCACGGACCAATGTCAGGATACGATGTTGTTGATGGATATCCAGATGGTTGGTCGGCTCATCCATGAGCAGGATATCCGGTGACTGGGTCAACAAGGTGGCGAGTGCCGCACGGCGTCGCTCACCACCGGACAGGGTGGTGATCTGTCGATCAGCAAACGCGACCAGCCCGACCTTTTCCAGCGCAGTCAGGGCCAGTTGTTTATCCAGCGGCGACTCCCATTGCCAGGCGCTTAACCAGGGATGTCTGCCGGTTAATACCAGATCCATCACCGTACCGGGAAAATGATCCTCATAATCCTGTAACAACAACCCCATACTGCGGGCGATCAGCTTGCGCTCCATGGTGCCCAGCGCCACACCGTTGAGGGTGATCTGACCTTTGGCGGTGGGGTATAAACCGGCCAGACTGTGCAACAAGGTGGTCTTGCCTGCGCCATTCATGCCCAGGATGGCCCAGCATTCACCGCGCCCCACAGTCAGATCCAGATCCCGGCAAATGAGTTTGTCACCAATATGTATGTCGATGCTGTGCAGCTGGAGAACCGGTGTCATGGCCGTCGTCCCAGACCATGGTAGAGAAGATATAAAAATAACGGTACACCCAGGGTTGCAGAGATCACACCCACCGGCAGTTGTTGCGGGGCGATGATGGTGCGGGCCGCCGTATCCGCCAGTATCAACAGACAACCGCCCAGCAGGGCCGAGGCGGGTAACAACAGGCGGTGATCCGTTACACCCATCAGACGCACCAGATGGGGAACAACCAGCCCGACAAAACCGATACTGCCTGCCATGGTCACGGCGCCGGCGGTTAACAAGGAGGCGACTATATATATAGTTATGCGCACCTTGTTGACGTTGACCCCCAATGCGCCGGCCTGCAATTCACCCTGGGTCAGGATATTCAGGCTGCGCGCCATGGGCAGACAAACCAGCAAGCCGACAAGCAGGAAAACATAACCGCTGCCGACGGATTGCACATAACCCAGATCACCCATCATCCAGAACACCATGCTGCGCAAGACCTGATCAGGGCTGGTCGCCATGATGAAATTGATCACCGCACCCCAACCCGAGGCAAGCACAATACCGGTCAGCAACAAACGGTGTGGTGTCCAGCTGCCATGGCCGCGGGCCAGACCAAATACCAGCAGCATGGCCAGCATGGCGCCGAGAAAGGCACTGCCGGAGATCAACAGTCCGCTCAAACCGGCCAGGATGGCCAGCATCGCAGCCACCGCCGCCCCCCCGGAGACACCCAGTACATAGGGATCGGCCAATGGATTGCGCAACAACACCTGCATCAATGCCCCGGCCAGGGCCAGCATGGCGCCGGTGACGAAAGCGCCCAGCGCACGGGGCAGGCGGAGTTCAAGCACAAGCTGGTGTTGCAGACTTTCTTCATTCGAGCTCAGCATAATGAGCAGATCAGACAGGGTGACATTGATACTGCCGCTGGTTAAGGATAGTACCATTCCTCCCATGAATATGATCAGTAACAGAATAAATAGATAAATTGGTTGTTTCATGCTCAAGTCAAAACACATCAGGCCTTACAGCCGGTGATCGTGAAAAAGTGGTATCAGGCGGCGTGTCACGGAAATGGTGGAACTGAATCCAACCAGTGTATTTGTCTATTGACATGTTATTTCCCGATAAAGATATGCGGTGAATTTGATAGTTACCAATTAATAATAGATTTAAGTGCTAATGTTCAAATTATCTGTAAATTATGAGTGCAATGTGCTTATAAAAATTATCACAATTAATCAGAGTCGAAATATTAGAATAGGATTACTGTATTCTGCAAATATTTGTTACTCTGTGAGAGGAAAGATTTTCAGTGTATCAGAATTAAATGCTGCAGAATCCCTGAAAACTCACTACAATACCGACTTGCAGAATTATTGGGTATCAGGGATTTGTCGGGGCGAATCTCTTCTGTCAGAGAGTTGGTGTTCAAACGCATCGAATTCAGCCTCGGTAAAAGAAGATCGCCAGGGGGAATATGGAATGGCTCTAAGCAGTACTCATGTGCCTTCACTCTTTCGGTGCTCACCCTTATCCACTTTCAGGTTAACGATCAGACAATACATTCTGGTAATTGTCTTGGCTGTTTCCACATTCAGAAATTTTACAGGTGCAGATTTAATCATTAAGAGTGAAATATGATGGTCCAGGAATATAACAGGAACATCTGTTGCATTCAATAATTTACCGTTAAGGGTAATGTTGTTGGGGAGGCACGGAAATGCTTGAACAATTTTTGCAACAATTGGCATTGATTCATCCACATTTGGAATATTTGGGACGCTGGTCAATCTACATCATTGCGGTATTAATCTTCTGGTTGCTGCTGTCTGTACCATTTGCAATTATCCATTCTGCGATATCAAAATACCTGATTCGTCTTTATGATTTTTTCCTGGAACTCAGCAGTAAAGTCTGGAACAGGGTCAAAGAAATGGTTGCCGGGCTTGGTGAGGCGAAGAGCAGGTTTGTAGATTCCAATAGTCTGTTGTTAAGGCTCGACTATTATGACCGGGTAATCAGGGATATGGTGAAAAAGACGAAGGGGAAAGTCGAAGAAAGCGCAAAAAAAATCAATGAGCATACAGATAGTTTTGCTGAAAATGTCGCTCAGATTGACAAAAACAGCGCAGAAATAATCCGGCAAGTAGAAGAGTTTTCGAGCAAGGTTGAACGAAAAGCTGAATTAATCGCGCCGGACGATAAAACAGCTATAGAACAATCAGTGACCAAAAGGGAAGGCTGGGCCAAGTTGATTATCGGTATCATCGGCGGTTTTTCCCTGATTGGTATCAATACGTTCCTGTTGAATCAGTTCTTTGCCAGTTTTATCTCCATGCATGTCCTGGGTTTGAGTTTATCCATGATCCTGTCGCTGTTTTTCTCTGTTCTGGAAGGTATTCTGGGTATTGTGCTGTTCTATCAACAGAAAAAACTCAAGGGAGAGGATATCCGGCATCACCTGGGAGAGGCTGCCATCTTTTTATTGATTGCCGCACTGATGGCCATTGAGTTTGTGTTGTACATGGTTCTGAGCGGGCAAATGGATCAGGAAATTTTTGTCAGCATATTCGCACCGGACCCTGTCCCCGGTTATTTTAAATTTTGGCTTGCCCCGTTCGGTGTTGTAGTTGTAGGCGTGCTGGCATTTTGCGGACATCTGCTTATAGAGGGTTTAACTCTGATACAACAGACCACTGCGCTGGGCAGTATCGGCAAGCGACTTGCTACATACAGAAATCAGACAAGGACCCTGAACCAGGGGTTCGAGAATCTGAATAATCTGTCTGACAAGATCAGGGAAGGGTTGGACAGGTACAGGAATGATCTCAAGGGTATGGACGACAATAAACCACTAGTATCTGCGGATATTGTGGCGTCGATGAGCGAACTGTCAGCTTTGGCGGATGGTGCGCATAGGGAAAGAACGAGTCCGGAAGTGTCGGGTAAAATTGATGTTGAGAGTTCTTTTTATCAGTATATCTTTTTTGGAATCGGAACAGCAGTAGTGACATGGTTGTTTGTCTGGTCGCAAAATATATTTATGCAGAAAATGCAGATTTTTGGTGCGATACCTGATTCAATCTATTTAATCATTGCGCTATCAGAAACACTGGTACTGTTGGCCGCCGGTCTGTGGATAAGCCGACCGAGAGTGTTGACCATGGGCGAAGGCGCACAAATGGTTGCGGAGCAACCGACCTCGCGCTGGGCACTGCTTGCATTGATTGGCATTGTCCTTGGTATTCTTGCTTTCAATGCATTCATGATTATCCGGGAGAATACTCGTAACGAATGGTCATGGTTCATGATGATGCTGGCATGTATTGTTGCCCTGTTATATTTCGGTCGCAATCTCAAGCATATATTGTCTGCGTGCTGGTACTTTGTGGTAACCGTCGCCAGGGCAATTGCAATTATCGTCCCTGTTGCGTTCTATATTATTTGCTATGCGATATCCTGGCTGGGAAAAATTCTGGATGTAGTTATTGAATTGATCGCCTATCCGTCGATAAAACTTTCCAGGCTGATTTCCTCGCGTCGAAAAGATGCCTCTGCTTCAGGCAAAGAACTGACGGTCGATGGCGCCTTGCAGGAAGCCGGCTGATGAATGCGGCAATTTATCGAAATCGGGGTAAAACTTCACTGGTGGCGATATTTCTGTTGCTGGTACCCACAATCCTGAGTACATCTTCATGTAAAACAGAAAACTCATCAACAATTATGGTACTGGTGGATATGTCCGGTACCTGGTTTAACAACAGGAATGAGGCCATAAACCGCCAGTTACTCACCAAGGTTGGGACGGGACTGATTGATGCAGCCGGACAGTATCCGCAACCGATCGATATTCGATACCTGAAAATTGGCAGCAATTCCTATCTTGCGCCCCCCCTTTGTGATGTCAGGTTTGTCCCCAAACTGTTTTCAGGAAGTTGTAGCCGTGGAAGCAAGACGTTGCACAAAATGAGCCATCCGGAATGCGGTTTGAGAGAATATGTTGTACAGGATTGTCTGGAAAGTGTCCTGCACCGCCGGGGTGAAGCGCTGACAGATATATCAGGTGCATTCGCGGCTGCCGCCAAGTTTGCCCAGTCGCAAGGATATAGCAAGAAATCCCTGATTGTACTGTCGGATATGATTGAAGAGCGAAAGGGCAAGTCAATCAAAATCCCCGATCTTAAAGGGTTTCACGTCATTATATTATACCGTCACCTGAACCGACATACGCCGGATATGACCGATGAGAATCTCATCAAATGGGAAAGCTGGTTGAAAGATGCCGGTGTTAAACGGGTGACAATCCTGCCAGGACTGGCATCCAGCGCAGATTTACTGACCACACATCTTTTGCAGGAAATGCAAGAATAGAGGACGGATGATATGTCAACAGTAAAGAAACTTGATACCGCTGCGATAGATGCTGTGCCGGGAGTTGACCAGACAGGAGCAGATTCTGGGGTTGATGGAATTGCAAGCACCGAAGAGACAAGGCCGGGTGCGGTTTACAAAGACCCGCTGAAAATACAGCACCAACTGCGCAATGTATTTTTTGTTCTGTTTATGATTGGCTTGGGTGGTGCCTTAAAACATGTTTGGGAGATACCGGCATTATCCGTGATTGTGTATTTTTTAATCGGTATGATGGTTGTCGGGAAAATAAAAAATATAGAAGGCTTTGCGGACAGTCTGTATTACATGGGATTTTTGTTTACCCTCTGGTCCCTGTTTATTGCATTTGCACCTATCGAATGGCTCAATCCAACAAAAATAGAAAGTTCGAAAGTCATGGCGTCTTTCAGTGTTGCGTTGATTACAACGGTATTGGGGATTACCGGACGTATTTTTATCCTGCAGGGACGACAGACAATAGTTGATCTTGAAGAAGATGCCCGAGAGAGTCTGACCTGGCTTGTGAAAAGACTTACAACTGAGCTGGAAACCAGCGTAACTGTCCTGCAAGCGGCAAGGAATGAAATCATCAATGCTGCCAGGGAAAACAATAAACAATCTCATGAATTGCTTAATCTGACCACTGATGAAGCGGTGTCAAAAATCAAGACCTCACTGGATGCACATTTGGCAACCATAAATCAGGCGGTAACCGACATTGCCGACAAGATGGGGAATGTGGAAATGCCTGATGATTTTATCAGTCAACGCTATGAAGGTTTGGCCCAACAAATGGAAACCAATCTATCAAGGGTGACTGCCGCAACGAATAAAGTGGTTGCGGAATTTGAGTCCATCAAACAGCCAATATCAATAGTCGAACAAAGACTGCAGGAAACAGGCAATGTCATCAATGAGAGCCTGTCATCTGCCGGTAAATCAACTCGTGAACTGGCCAACCGGATGGAAGAAGTATCCATATCCCGGGATCTGGTTCTCGCGCCAATTACCGAGGCAACCAACAAGCTGGTAGCCTCCATTGATGAGTGGCGTAACACCGTTGATCAAATGAACAGTACCCTTCCATCACCGACGCTGGTGGCACTCTTGACCAGGGGGAAAAACTGGACCAGGGAGAAGTATACAAATGCATCGAAATATGTAACCGAAAAAATTTCAGACACTTTTAAAAGCAAGTAACAGCACACCTGATCGTAAATGATGAGAATACTCTTCAAGGGATACACCAGACCGACAGGGGATATGTATGAGTCTTTCAGTCAATGAAGCCAGGAAGCATCATCGTGCATCTATCGTTAATCTCAGTCTGACAGAAATCCTGATCTTAATGGTATTTTCTGTCATGGCATATACCATTCTTTCCATTGAAAGTGGTGCAACCCCCAGTACGGAACTGGCAAAAGAACTGGAAGAAACAAAAAAAGATCGTGACAAAATCCGTGATGACTATAACAAGGCGATCACGGATCTTTATGAACAACAGAAGAAAACAGAATCACTCCTGAAAGTCCTGCAGAGTAAAGAAAGGCTCCTCAGTCGTTTGCTGCAATCCCAGGAAGGAACATTATCCGTCGGACAGAAAAAACTCCATGAAGAATTACAAAATCACATCAAGGATCTTGAAAAACAGGTAGCCAACGAACGGCGCATGATTACTGAAAAGCAACAGTACATTACTCGCTTGCTGAAGGAAGGCAAGGGCAGAACCGGGTATCCAATATGTGCGATCACCTCAGGCTTTCTGCTTGAGATAGAACTGAATAGTGACGGCAGCCTGCTGGTTAAACCAGCCTGGTCAGAAGGCGCAGAGGCGGACGCCAGGGATATTCCCGGAGTTACACAGTTGATACATGGCCAGTCGATATCAATTGATAACTTTTCAGAACATGCGTCACAGATCTATACTTGGGGAGACCAACAAACCATTCCCTGTCGGTTCAGTATCCGAACCGTCAGAAAATCAGAGGATTTGACAACCTATCTGTCACAAATAAAAACCGTTGAAAAATACTTCTATGCGAAAAAAGATTACTGAGCAAGAGAAAGGAAACAATGAAAACTCTTGATTTAAGCAAGAGGATTTGTGTTTTATTGGGATTAATAATAGTAAACGTTGCTGATTTATCTGCAGAGGTTCAGCAATTTAAATATAACTTCGACAATGTCGGTCGGCTTATCAGTCAGACCGGGCCGGATAATAAATCAACCGGATTTGTTTATGATCGAGAAGATCGACTGTCTACAATAAACTTTCCTGATCAAACAGTCAGGTATGATTATGACGTCATTGGCAATATTGCATCAGTAAAAGGCAAACGGGACAAATCGTACTATTTTTACAATACACATGGGCAGCTTGCCGGTTTTCTTCAAACGAATGTGCGTCCGTACCTTGTTCTGCTGGAGTATTCCTCAACTCAGAATATCCAGGGACTATCTGTCTTCGATTTATACAAGTTGAGCAAGATTCCCCGTTTACTTCCTGCTGTCAAGCTACTGCAAACACAAGACAACTCCGAGACAGCACAAGATAAGCGGCAGAATGCTTTTAACAGTTTCCTGGAAAATCTTGATGCGACAACTGTTGCTGAACGCAAGAACTTGACGGAATATTCTGTTGCCTATGGTTTTGATATTCTGGGACGGCTTGGTTTTGCCAGGGTCGACGACAAATATGTCAAGTTTGCCTACCAACCGGAAAAACTCCAGGTTGTCAGGACCCTGCCCAACGGTATTGTCAGTCGTTTCGGTTATAACAGGGATGGTTCTATTAAGGAAATTGACCATCAGGATAATAAAGGCAATTCGATTGCCCGATATCATTACGAATATGATAACTATGGACAGATACTCTCCGAAACAGAGTGGTTTGGCAAGGCACAGACGGCATTCCGCACATACGCATGGAATAAAAGCAACCGTCTGGAGAAGATCTCATCTTCCGGAAATACATTGGTACAGTTTAACTACACCACATCAGGCAGTCTGGCATCCATTGAGCAGGAAGATGGAAAACTGGTATATCGCTACAATCAAACAGGCCTGCCTGACCGGGTAGGCACAGATAAAATGACCTGGACTTCAGCCGGCAATCTTGCAACGGTCGGAGACGGGCCGACTGCTCAATATATTCGATATGATTCGCGCGGCCTGCCAAAGAGTATAAAAGGCACAGGCATAAACAATACCTGGAACTGGAGTGCAGATGGTTATCTCACTGCATACAGCACGAATCGAAAACCGAACATCTACTACCTGCCCAATCCGCTCTCCGCTAATGGATATAGCCGGCCATTAGCCTCGTTCGACAACAAGGGGAACCTTCTTACCACCTATCTTTATGCAGGTGGACATATTGGGCAGAGGGACCAGTACGGCAATATGAGCTATTTTCTGGAAGACGGACTGGGTTCCATCCGCCTGGTATTTGGCGACAACGGCAAGTTACAAAGCAGGATAGACTACTCACACTTTGGAAAACCGAAACTGATCACAGGGAACACACTGCCGGAATTTCCCAAACCCGGTATGCGCTACTTTCCCCAGGCAAATATCTACCTTACACAAGGCCGTATCTACAAACCACGTATCGGCATCGTCAACCATGTAGCGGTACCGACACACATCGCCTATAACTGGCATCGCAACCGGCATTTCAGGAAGGCGTGGGAGTTAATTAGAAAAAATCAGAAATACCAACATTACACCAATGGAGAGATTATAAATCGTGATCGTTATTGGACAGATGGGCGCTATTGGGAGAAAGACCCCTATTACAAATTCATCAAGTCCCTGGATAGCGCACAGGACATATCGGATACCGTTACCTTTCTGAAAGTCTACCTGGCAACACATGAACTGGTCGCTGTGGATATGATTTTCAGACCGGCTGTGGCGTTTATTCCCGGTGGTGCTGCGTTTGTTGCTGGTTTGGGAGGGGGGAATTTACATGATTTATTAATAGCTCATATCAGGCATTTAACTCCTGATTCCAGAGGTATTCTTGATAACTATAATGATAACTTTGCAGCAGCTACAGAGACTGTTGCCGGATTGACAGGTCTGGGCAAAGGGTTAATGAAAGCCTTACTTGATAACACGACGACACAAAGGATGCTTTTGCGTCAACGTATTATCTGTTGTGAAGTTAATTATATGGAAACCGGTCGGGATATGTCTCTCTCAACAAGATTTCGAACATTCTATACAGGGCCGATGATTTATGTTGAGCGATCATTACTGAATATGCGCAATTTTGCATATGATTCCGCCAGAATTGTGTTTGAAGATATCTTTAAGCAAAGTGTTTTAGAGTTAAACAGTGTTGTTTTTCCAAAAGTTCTTCACAAGTTATATCCACCCGGCAGTAACGGAACAAATGTTACATCTTCGCGACCACAACAAACCAATAAACTGCAGGAAACAACGCCTGTTCCGGACAGGGATAGAACCATTGTTGTTGACATGGCCAGACTCAGTGAGGCGGCCTATCATGATGGAGAAATGACTCCATTCGGTAATAAAGAAACAGGTTATTGGCATAAAGTTGATGAAGGCAGGAAGATTAGTGGGTTGAATTGGGCTTTATTCGAAAGAACCAGACCGGATGGTAAAATAGAACGAGCACTGATATTTTCGGGAACAGAATTTTTTGATCGAAAAACTGGCAAGAAACTTGACCTCAGGGATTTGATAGCAGATATACACCAGGGTGTATATACTGCAGCCCTGTTGGACATTATGCCTTTACAATATGCAGATGCACTGAAAGTGGCAAATAAGTATATTGCAGAAGCCGATAATGACAAGAACCTGTCTCTTGTTATAGGTGGCCATTCACTGGGAGGAGGGCTTGCCCAATTTGTCAGCCTGCATACCGGCATCAGAGCGTATGTGTACAATTCAGCACCACTCGGGTTTGGCACACAGAATTTTAATGACCCAACAATTTTTAAAACTATAACTGCTGCGAAAAAAAAACTGGCTGAGACAAATATTTCCAATATACATATGTTGGGTGACGCGGTTCACGAGATACCTGGGACACAACTCGGCAGGCAGTACATGATGCATCCTGCACCAAGCAGTCAGAACATAAATCCGAACTACAAGAGTGGATTTACCATCGATGTTGCTCATCGGCATAGTATGGTTAATCTCGTGACGGCCCTGGAATATTACACAGGTATTACCTATGAAACATACGTAGATAAAAATAAACCAGGAGAAATTAAGCTGGAAAGAAAAAAACGTTGTCGTGACTGTGAGTATCCAGGTATTGCCGCTGTTACCTCTGGACAATCAAACTCAGGTACCAGTAGTGCCGGCGGTTCATTTTTTCCACCAAATAACAGCACCTCTGGCTCAGGAAGCTCAACGACGTCAACCGGTTCAGGCAGTGGCAGTGGGACAGGTACGGGCAGTGGGACAGGTACGGGTAGTGGGACAGGTACGGGTAGTGGGACAGGTACGGGTAGTGGGACAGGTACGGGTAGTGGGACAGGTAAAGGCAGTGGCAATGGTGATGGCACAAGAAAATACACTGCCATCGGTGTCGGGCATGATCCCTTCTACTCCTACGAACAGAAAATCGGCGGTATCCGGCTGGATGCTACGGCTCGTTATGAAGGTGTGTTGAACAACATAACCGGTGCGGTATTCGATCCGGAGAATAAAGTGTTGGTGCTGGTGGGTGAGAAAAACGCCAACCTGCCGCCCCTGAATCCCGAGGATCTGGCGGTGGCCCTTTACGCCGAATATAACGGTATACCGTATATTCAGTTTTCTCTGGATCCGTATGATCCAAAAAATCCCAATGGCAAGTGGCTGAAGGCCGTGTATAACCCGCGTGATCTGTTGTTTGGTACAGAGTTTGGCAATGCCTTGTTTGCAGCAGACTGGTTGCTCAAGGAGTACTCCTTTGGTGTGGAAAAAACGGCTGATGATTCTTTTCAGGATCGTGAATCGAATGTGCAGGGCTACAAGAGTACGGCTGATCTGGTGTTTGAGCGGGACAGCAAGGGGAGTGGAGAGTCCAGGTGGACACGTTACTGGATACTGCCGAAGGAAATTGAGCTTAAGCAACATAACAACAGTTTTTATTTCTCCAAAGCATCCATGCAGGTGGAGGCCAGACGCCAGGTGCCGGATCCGAGGAGCAAAACAGGTCTGCGGGATATTAATGTGCATGATCCTGTTTCGTCACGTTTTAAAATGTTTTTCACCACACACTATGATGATATCGCCAAAGAGTCACCGGAATTTGAACGGGTGCGGCAACTGGCCAAGGCGATGGCCCTGGCAAAATGGATGAAAAAGAACAATATACCCATCGATCAGGAATGGGTGCTCAAGTATGTCAATAAACGTAAAAAATCCATTACCCGTGTTACCGCGTTGTCTATTTCAAAGTCTCGCGAGGAAAAGACACCCTTCAAGAAAGGAAATCGCAGCGGTGTTGTCACTACCACCCGTACGGTGCATATTTTTGGTGGTGTGGATATGACAGTAAAACCAAACTACAAAACCGGTGATAATAAAGCAAGGCAATTACAAATGACCATCCTGACAAAATTAAAAAGCAATACAGCCGGCCCGGTTTTTGAGTACGCGGATGGCGGTAAACAGCAGTTGGCAATGGTTTCTCCTTTTACCAGCGGGGGCAAGTCGATTTGGTCCAATTCATCCGTTATTGAGAAAAACGGCACGCTCTACCGCTTTAACAAACAAAAACGATTGGTGAGCGAGACTGATCGTGCCGGTAATAGTACAACGTACAGTTATGACAAGCATGGCCACCTGACCGGCGTGGAATCCGTCGACAGTGATGGACTGCATCGCAAGGGATACCGGGTAAACGGCCATTCTGTATGGCAGGTGACAAATCCAGCCGGTCATCAGTACCAATACCGCTACAACCTCAACGGCAGGATTGATGATGTCAGTATCGATGGAAAATTATGGGCTGATTATGCCTATTCGACAGACGGGCGGGAGATGACCATACAATATAAAGACAGGGAAATAGAATACCGGTTTGACAAGCGTGGTAATGTTCTGCGCTATCTGCAAGTGGCAGGAGACAGACGGGAAGTGCTTGACTACGCGGTTAATCAGCAAGGGGAAATTATGTCAGTCATGCATAACGGCAAACCACTGGCAAATATAGAATATGCAAAGGATGGTGAAACGCCGCTTGTGATTTCAAGAACCGGTTATAAAACATGGTATGACTACGATAAATCGGGGCGAATTACACAAATTAAAAATAATGATGGCGTGAACATCAGCTATATCCGTAAAGAAAACAAACTGACCGACGTCAGTGTGAGACAAGGTGAAAATTACATCAATTATCATCTGGATGAGAATGGTCGAGTCACTTCAGTAACAGAGAATGGCAAAACGAACCGGATTGTTTTTGACAAGGGCCGTATTGACTCAATACAAACAGCCGACCAGGGAAGTGTTCAGTTTAAGTATGATGCAGAGGGTCGATTGCAAAAAGAAATCCGGCCGGATGGCAGTCTGGTGGAGTATGTCTATCACAACAACAGCCGTGTTCCACAGAGTGTGACGACAACTGTCGGCCGATTTTCACCATGAGATGTATTACTTATGTCACATTTTACTGAAAAAATCACGGCTGTTCCTCCCCCGACTGTTGTTGCAAAAGCCTGGTCATACCTGCCATGGAGTGACATGGTGCGTAATTATTTTTCTGCCATGTCACTGCTCGTGACGGGATACCTGTTTTACACCCATCACCCCCACTGGCAGGGATTTTTTTCTGCGGAGTATCATCTCAATAGTCTGGTTATTACCGGCAATGAAATATTACTTGGTTTGGTGTGTCTGTATTCTGTATGTTTATTGCCGTTTTATCTCTCCTTGCCTGACACGTATCAGCCAAAATCACGCCGGTTTTGGGCGGCTCTGGCTGGGATCAAGCGTGGCTGTTTATCCGAGCGGGATAAAACCGCCCTGCTGGCCACCCTGGTCAAGTTCTTCTTTTTGCCCATGATGCTGATTTGGCTGATTGAACATGTGGAGTCACTTATCAGGCATTGGGAGGGGTATTTCATAACCGGGACGTTTTTCCCGGCCGGATATTGGTTCATATTCCAGATCATCTTACTGGTGGATGTCTTTTTTTTTGTACTAGCATATGCTGTTGAGCACCCGAAGTTGGGTAATGAGATTCGTTCAGTTGAACCCACTCTGTTCGGCTGGCTGGTTGCACTGATTTGTTATCCGCCATTCAATGGCATGACAAACCAGATTCTGGGGTGGCACAGTGCTGATTACCCTGAATACCAAACGGTGATCATGCAAAATATTGCCGGAACAGCCATGCTGATATTTATGGCGGTGTATGCCTGGGGATCGGCGGCGTTAAACCTCAAGGCCGGTAATTTGACTCACAGGGGAATTGTCAGGCACGGCCCCTATCGCTGGGTGCGTCATCCAGCGTACACCGCAAAGAATGTTGCCTGGTGGATCGGCGCATTTCCTTTATTGGCAGCTGAACTTCAGGTCAGCTACAGTGGATTTGTCTTTGCTGTTCTCGGGATGGCCAGCTGGACGTTCATCTACTATCTGCGCGCAACAACCGAGGAACGACATTTGCTGAGTGATCCGGTCTATGCAGATTATTGCCGGGATGTCCCTTACCGGTTTATCCCAAAAATATATTAGTCTGGCTTGAACTCAGCGCAGGCTGATAATTTCCCAACCCTTCATCTCGGCATGTTGTTCCAGTGTCTCATCCGGATCGACAGCCACCGGATAGGTCACCAGTTCCAGCAAAGGGATGTCGTTCAGTGAATCGCTGTAAAAACGGCTCTCCTCCAGGGTTTCGCCTGAGCCTGCCAGCCATTGATAGAGGTTCTTGACCTTGCCGTCCTTAAAGCAGGGGATACCATCAACACGGCCGGTGTAACGACCCTGACTGATTTCCGGTGTGGTGGCCAGCAGGTTGTCGATGCCCAGCTCTTTGGCGATGGGCTCGGTCACAAACCGGTTCGTGGCGGTGATAATGATCAGGGTGTCACCCTGTTGGCGATGCTTTTCGATCAAGGCACGACCGGCGGGCAGGATGATGGGGTGGATGCTGGTTTGCATGTATTCCCGGTGCAGTTCAGCCAGTTCTTCCATGCTGAAGCGGGTCAGTGGCTCCAGGCTGAAGGCGAGGAAGGCGAAGATATCCAGTGTGCCGGCCCGGTATTCATCGAAATAACGCTGGTTTTCCCGCTCGTAGTACTCACGCTCGACGATGCCCTTGTTAACCAGAAATTGTCCCCAGAGGTAATCGCTGTCCCCATTGAGCAGGGTGTGATCCAGATCGAAGATTGCTAATGCCATGACTATTTATATCCCCACAGTGAGTACAGGGGGGCAATCATACTCCAGATTGGGCCGGAGGCCAAAATCGGCATTTCGTCCCGCCTATATAACCTATTGTTTTATATGGATTATAGTTGGCAGGAAAGATTTGCGAGTATGGCCTAAAGTATGAAAGAATGGTCCAACCTTAATGGAATTTCGCAAGGGTTACGCATAAGTGATTGATTCAGAAGGCTATAGAGCGAATGTAGGGATTATCCTCACCAATGAGGCCGGACAGCTGTTCTGGGCCCGCCGTATTGGTGAAAATTCCTGGCAATTCCCGCAAGGGGGCATCAGGGTGAATGAGACCCCTGAGCAGGCGCTGTATCGCGAGCTGAATGAGGAAATCGGCCTGCTGGCTGACGATGTCGAGATCATTGGATGTACCCAGGGTTGGTTGAAGTACCAGATCCCGAAACGTTATGTCCGTCGTCATATCAAGCCTGTCTGTATCGGTCAAAAGCAGGTCTGGTATCTCCTCCGTCTGTTGAGCAGTGATCAACAGGTATGCTTTAACAGAACGGAAAATCCCGAATTCGATCAATGGCGCTGGGTTAATTACTGGCTGCCGGCCAAAGAAGTGGTCCCCTTCAAACGTCAGGTCTACCGCAAGGCCCTGCAGGAACTGGAACCGCTCCTTGAACCGATGCGTGGCACCGGCTTTGCTGAATGTGTTAGGCACCGGTAGTCTATAACGGAACATCACGCATAACAGCTTTCACCGTCGGCAGGTTGTCTGCGGCGGTAACGCATGTCTGTCGCAGACTGCAATAAAACTTATATTATAAACAGCAGGCCCCAACCCGATTATGCTCGATATATTGCGTCGTATCGTCCAGGAAGTGAATTCCGCCCGTAACCTTGATCAGGCATTGTCGATCATTGTGACGCAGGTCAAGGCGGCGATGGAGGTGGATGTTTGCTCTGTCTATCTGAGTGATGAAGCGCAACAGCAACATGTCCTGATGGCCACTGAAGGTCTGAATCCCGAGTCGGTGGGTAATATTCGACTGGCCTTTGATGAAGGTCTGGTGAGTCTGGTGGCCTCACGCGCCGAACCGGTGAATCTGGCCAATGCACCGGAACATCCCCGTTATTATTATTTTCCCGGATCGGGTGAAGAACAATTCAACAGTTTTCTGGGTGTGCCGATCATCCATCATCGCAAGGTGCTGGGTGTACTGGTCGTGCAAAGCCGCAATCCAGAATGTTATGTCGAAGACAGCGTCACGTTTTTGATCACCATCGCTTCACAATTGGCCGGCGCCATGGCTCATGCCGCCGCCAGTGGAGAAATCGAACGCATTCTGGCGCAAAACGGTCAGGACCTTGATGATTCCAAACCCCTGTTGGGTTTACCCGGCGCACCGGGTGTTGCCATGGGTACCGCCGTGGTGGTTTATCCACTGGCGGATCTGAACGCCATTCCGGATCGCAAGATTGATGATATTGACTCCGAAATTGAAGTCTTCAGCAAAGCGGTGGAACAGGTCAGACAGGATATTATTAATCTTTCCTCAAGACTGGAGGCATTACTGCCTGCCGAAGACAAAGCCCTGTTCGACGCTTATTTGTTAATGCTCAATGGTGAATCCTTGCTGGGTGAAACCATCGGTAACATCCGGCGTGGCAACTGGGCGCCGGGTGCGTTACGCCAGACCATACTGGAACATGTAAAGATCTTCCGTGAAATGAATGATCCCTATTTAAGTGAACGGGCGGATGACGTACACGATCTGGGACAACGCATTCTGGCGCACTTGCAGGCCGCCAATCAGCGTGAGATGGAATATCCAAATGAAACCATTCTGGTTGGTGAAGATATCTCGGCCACCATGCTGGCGGAAGTGCCACCCGGCCGATTGAAGGCGGTGGTATCGGTACGCGGTTCACGTACTTCCCACGTTGCGATCCTGTCACGCGCCCTGGGTTTACCGGCGGTAATGGGTGTAAAGGATCTGCCGGTAGGCCGCGTGGATGGTTGTCAGGTGATCGCCGACGGTTACAGCGGTAATGTGATCATTTCCCCCTCCGGTGCAGTACGCAAGGAATATCAGCGGCTGGCGCAGGAAGAGGCGGAACTCTCTGCAGAATTAATGGAGTTGCGGGATCAACCCGCCATGACCCAGGACGGCAAACACATCCCGTTATATGCCAACACCGGTCTGTTGTCGGATATCTCACCATCACTCAGCAGTGGTGCAGAAGGTATCGGCCTGTATCGAACCGAGTTTCCTTTTATGGTGCGGCAAAGTTTTCCCGGTGAAGAGGAACAATACCGCATCTATCGTCATGCCCTGCAAGTCTTCGCGCCGCGACCGGTTACCCTGCGCACGCTGGACGTAGGTGGTGACAAAGCCTTGCCTTATTTTCCCATCCACGAAGAGAATCCTTTCCTTGGCTGGCGCGGCATACGCATTACCCTCGATCATCCGGAAATCTTCCTGGTGCAGGCCCGCGCCATGATGAAGGCCAACGTGGGTTTGAATAACCTGCATATACTGCTGCCCATGATCTCAACCGTGGCGGAACTCACCGACGCACTGATGTTATTGCGTCAGGCCCATGCAGAGTTAATTGAAGAAGGGATCAATGTCACGCAACCGAAGATCGGCGTCATGATTGAAGTTCCCTCCGCCGTCTATCAGGTGGACAGTCTGGCGCGGCGTGTGGATTTCTTTTCCATTGGCAGTAACGACCTGACCCAATATCTGCTGGCGGTGGATCGTAACAACGCCAACGTGGCCGAGTTATATGACTCCCTGCACCCGGCTGTGTTGCGCGCCATCTATCAGGTGGTATTAAGCGCCAAGGCGCATAAAATTCCTGTCAGTGTTTGTGGAGAAATGGCGGGCGACCCGGCCTCGGCCCTGTTGCTGGTGGGCATGGGCATTGATTCACTCAGTATGAGTGCTTCCAGCCTGACCAGGGTCAAGTGGGTAATCCGCAACGTCAGCACCAAACGTGCGATAGATTTACTTGACGAGGTCATGCAGATGGAAGATCCTCAAACCATACGCCAATATCTGAACAGCCGCTTTGAGATTGCCGGCATGGGTGGTCTGGTCAGGGCAGGGAAATAGGATACGCTTATGTCACAGTTCTTGATGGATACACCCCAGGCGGAAAGAAAACTGTTTTTGCGGGATGTGATCGGTGAATTACTGGAAGACGGACACATCGACAATGAACAGGCCGAGCAATTCCTGATGCCGGCCCGCAGCACCACACTGGATATACATCCGCTGGTGATCATTGCCCAGCAGGAGTGGAAGGACAAACTGCCGCCGCATAAAATCCTCAACCTGGAAAACCTGACGCAATGGCTGGCCGGCCGGGCCGGTTTGCCTTACCTCAGAATCGATCCCCTCAAGGTGGATGTCACCTCAGTAACAAGAGTGATGTCGGCGGCCTATGCCAATCGTTACAAGATACTGCCCGTCAAGGTGGATAAGGAAAGTGTCACCATCGCCACGGCCGAACCTTTTATCCGCGCCTGGGAAAACGAATTGAGCCATGCCACCAACCTGTCAATCAAACGGGTCATAGCCAGTCCCATCGACATACCCAAATACCTGAACGAATTTTACAGCGTCAGCCATTCCATGCGACGCGCCACCGACGAAGCCGACGAGAAAGCCATTCCCGGTGTGGCCAACTTTGAGCAACTGGTGGAGCTGGGCAAGTCCGGCCGACTGGATACCAACGATGAAAGCGTCGTGCACATCGTGGACTGGTTGTTGCAATACGCCTTTGAACAACGCGCCAGTGATATACACATGGAACCACGCCGCGATGTGGGCAACATCCGTTTTCGTATTGATGGCGCCTTGCATCTGGTTTATGAAATGCCCACCCCGGTGATGGCTGTGGTCACCAGTCGCATCAAAGTACTGGGACGCATGGACGTGGTGGAAAAACGCCGGCCCCAGGATGGCCGCATCAAAACCAAAACACCCGGTGGTAATGAGATCGAATTGCGTCTCTCCATCATGCCCACCGCCTTCGGTGAAAAACTGGTAATGCGTATCTTTAACCCGGATGTATTGGTGAAAGATTTAACCGCACTGGGTTTCAGCGAGAAGGATATCGAGCGCTGGAACAATATGGTGTCACAACCACACGGTATCGTGCTGGTAACCGGACCCACCGGTTCAGGTAAAACCACCACACTTTATTCCACACTCCGGCAACTGGCCAAACCGGAAGTCAATGTCTGTACCGTCGAAGACCCCATTGAAATGGTCATGCCGGAATTCAATCAAATGCAGGTGCAGCACAACATCGGTCTGGACTTTGCCACCGGCGTTCGCACCCTGATGCGACAGGACCCGGACATCATCATGGTGGGTGAGATACGCGACAAGGAGACGGCACAAATGGCCATCCAGGCAGCCCTCACCGGTCATCTGGTGTTATCCACCCTGCATACCAATGACGTGGCCGGCGCCATACCGCGTTTGCGTGAGATCGGCGTACCGGCCTATCTGATCAACGCCACCGTGATTGGCATCATGGCGCAACGACTGGTGCGGACACTCTGTCCCCATTGCAAACAACCAACCGAAGTCGATGCCATGGCCTGGCAGAACCTCACTTCACCCTGGAAAATCAATGGTCAGCACGAGTATTACGGCCCGCAGGGTTGTGATGAATGTCGTCACACCGGTTTCATGGGCCGGGTCGGCATCTATGAACTGATGCCCCTGACCAGCAACTTGCGCCAGAACATTACACCGGACAGCGATGCCGAATCCATTCGCAAACTGGCGGTCAAGGAAGGCATGACCCAGCTGCGCATCTCCGGCGCACGCAAGATCGCCATGGGCATCACCACAATCGAAGAAGTGATCAAGGTCGTACCGCCGGACAATGAACTTTAGCGACCGGCTCCTCGCGCCTGGTGCCTAGTGCACACAGACTGTATGGCGCGTGATCTGCGCCACCAGTTCCTTGGAATCAAACGGCTGCAACAGAAAATCATTCGCCCCCGCATCCAGCGCATTCTTCATCTTCTCCTTGATAAACGTCTCGATCAAAATAATGATCGGCACGCTTTTCCAGCGTTGCTGGTTACGAATCCGGGTGATCAACCGATTGTTATTGGCGAACGAAATACGACTGCCCATGATGATCAGTTTGGGTGGCTGGATATCGTCGGCAATTGCCTCATGCTCTTGCACCGGATTCATACTCACCACCTGATAACCTTCACGGGAGAGCAGAAAATCCAGTAAGAACGCCATCCGCTGGTTTTCCTCAACAATGAGGATGGTATTATTGGTCTTGATACTAGCTGCCATCTTGCAATACCTGTTTTGGTTACAACTCACGCCAGCGTAACGGGAAGGCCCGCCGACAACCTAGACTGTCGGCAGCCAAAAACCGACCCTTTAGGCCAAATTCCGCAAAATGTGACTAAAGTTTTTTTTCCAATGGCCATAGGAAAAGTGACATAACCCGCTATCACCATACCCCCGGACCGGGGAACGCAGCCAAATCCGACAGGTAGGAGAACCCTGACAACACCTGTGCGGAAAACAAAACCGCAACGAATCAACCGAATGGGGCTGTATCGGCGGGAATTTACAATTGGGTAGTGAAAAATGAGTGATAAAGTTTATGAGTGACGGTTTGACTGGCGGACAGCAACTTGCCTGAATTATACAAAACGGTGGTATCAACTATATAAAGCCAACAACTCTCCGGCGTGATCGCGGCGGTTGCCGTTGCAGCTGATGAAACGTCGCACGGGGAAGTTTTCCAGTGTGGCGTCGGCGTAGACGTCGAGGGTAAAGCGGGTGTTGTGGTTGGAGATCAGCACCGGGATGTTACGCTCCCGTGCCGCTTTGGCCAGTGCCGCCAATTGGTGTTGTTGTGCTTCGCTGAAGCCGCCGGCGCTGTAGGTGGTGAAGTTGGCTGAGGCGGAGAGGGGATGATAGGGCGGATCGCAATAGATCACGTCACCGCGTTTGGCGTTTTGCATCACAGTTTCAAAACCGGCGACGCGGAATTCGGCGTATTGTGATTTGTAATGAAAGGCGAGCATCTCTTTGGCCGGGAAGTAGGGGTGTTTGTATCGACCGAAGGGGACATTGAAGCCGCCGCTGCTGTTGTATCGACACAGGCCGTTGTAGCCGTGTCGGTTGAGGTAGAGAAACAGGGCGGATTTTTTGCGCAGGTCGGTGGTTTTGTTGAACAACTCGCGCCGTTTGTAATAGGTGTCCGGGTTGTTGAATTTGTCGCCGAAGTAATAATTCTTGCAGTAGTCAATAAACGCCTGTCCGTCTTCCTGTAAATAGCGATACAGGTTGATCAGATCGGGGTTGTTGTCTGATAACAGGTAGTGATCATAATCGGTATTTAAAAATACCGCACCGGAGCCGGTAAACGGTTCAATGAGGCGTTTGCCCGGCGGTAACAGGCGCTGGATCCGATCAATGATGCGGAACTTGCTGCCTGCCCATTTGAGGAAGGGACGGATCGATTGTGCGTTTTTCGGCATGGCCTATTGTCCCTGACTAGAGCGTCTTAATAAAGACTTTTGAGTTGCGCTGATAGTTGTACATGGCCTGGCGTTGTACCGGCAGATCCTTGATATCAGCCATTTGGTAGCCCTTTTCCTGAAACCAGTGGGCGGTGTGGGTGGTCAGCACAAAGAGTTTTTGCAGGCCGGTTTGCCGCGCCAGCTTTTCGATGTAGTGATAGAGGCTTTCACCGCGGCCCTGTTTTTGGTAATCGGGATGAATGGCAAGACAGGCCAGTTCGCCGATCTTTTCCTCGGCAAACGGATAGAGGGCGGCGCAGGCGATGATCATGCCGTCCCGTTCCACTACGGTGAAGTGATCGATTTCCATTTCCAGCCATTCCCGTGAACGGCGCACCAGGATGCCTTTTTCTTCCAGTGGGCTGATCAGTTCCAGCAGGCCGCCCACATCATCAATGGCGGCCTGACGCATGTCGTCAAAACTTTCCGCTGTGATCAGGGTGCCGAGGCCGTCCCGGGTGAACAGTTCCAGCAGAATACCGCCATCCGTGTGGCGGTTGACGAGATGGGTGCGCGGGACACCGGCACGGCAGACTTCCATGGCGCTGTCCAGGCATTTTTCACTCTCTTCGGGGAGGGAGAGTGTTTGCTCACGCTGCATGGTTTCAATCTGGGCCAGGGTCAGTTCACGGATCAGTTTTTGTTCTTGATCGAGAATGCCGTCACTGTCGACCAGATAGATCAGTTTGTCGGCCTGAAGCTGTATGGCCGCAGCCGTGGCCACATCCTGCACGGTCAGGTTGAAGACCTCCCCGGTGGGTGAGTAGCCGATGGGGGAAAGCAGGACGATGGTGCCTTCATCCAGATGGCCATGGATCGACATATCATTGATGCGGCGTACCTCGCCGGTATGCAGGTAGTCAACGCCATCTCTGACACCCAGCGGTTGGGCGATGACGTAATTGCCCGAGACCACCCGGATATCGGCGCTGTCCATGGGGGTGTTACTGACGCCCATGGAGAGCAGGGCCTCGATCTCAATGCGTACGGTGCCGGTGGCTTCTTTCACGCAGGTGAGGGCGGTGTCATCGGTCAGGCGACGGCCATGGACATAGTTAATGGCGGCATTACGCTCATTGAGTTTGGCTTCGATTTGCGGACGTGCGCCATGCACCAGCACCAGCCGGACGCCCAGACTGTTGAGCAGGGCCAGGTCGTGGACCAGGGGGGCAAACTGGGCATCGGTCAGCATTTCCCCGCCAAAGGCGATCACGAAGGTGCGATCCCGGAAGGCGTTGATATACGGTGATGAGTTGCGAAACCAGCGTACGTAGTCTGTATTGTTATTCGTTTTGTCCAAGGCAGCCGAACCGGTTGGTAGTGGAATAAGAAAATACTATACCATTTAATAGGTTATGTCAGTTTTTTCATGTAATAGATTAGTCGAAAGACCGGCCTGGCGTGCGGTCGGAAACCCGGCTGGGGTTCAAACCGGGACAGACGGCGGACTGCCGGAGCGGGTTTTTCGTGCCGGCTGCCCTGAACTGCCGGGTCACACCGGCATAGGGGCACTCTTATATATCAAGCCCCGGACTGTCATAAAACGATCATCTGCAGGCAATTTTTCCTCAACAATCAACCGCTAGATTATCCGCTATGGAATCAAAGAGGAAAGATGATGAGCGGAAAAAACGGCAGGCTGGCTGAAAGGACCGTACCGGGGCGATTCGCGGTACGTTTTGCAGATCATGATGAGGACAAAAACCGGTGCTATCGACTGCGTTACGATATTTTCGCCGGTGAACTGGGGGCAAATCTGCAGTATGGCAGACACCTGGACAAGGATCGATTTGATGATCATTGCAGCCATGTCATGGTCATTGATCAGCAAACTTCACAACTGGTTGCGACAACCCGTTTATTGGCGGCGGCGGATGCGGTGCATACCGGTGGCTTTTACTCAGCCACCGAGTTTGACATCAGTTCGGTGCTTGCGATGCCCGGCACGTTTATGGAAGTCGGCAGGACCTGTATACACAAGGATTACCGAAAAGGTGCTGTGTTGGCTCTGCTCTGGCAAGGGATTGCACAAATCATTGCGGACCGTGGTGTGAACTATCTGATAGGTTGCGCCAGTCTGCCGTTGTCCAGTGGTGATCATTATCTTTCATCCATGATGAAAGTATTACGGGAAAGTCATTTCTCGGATGAGGAACATCGGGTCAGGCCGCTGGTGCCGCTGAAAGTGGCCGGTGATGTCGTGCCGGACAACCTGATCATGCCGCCATTATTAAAAGGTTATCTGCGTCAGGGGGCTGTTATTTGTGGTGAGCCCTATTGGGATGCGGAGTTTGGTGTTGCTGATGTTTTTGTGCTGCTGAAGTGCGACAGGATTGCAGCGCGTTATGTCCGTCATTTTCTGACCGGCAAGTCTGCCTGACGGGAGGTGGTGATGTATTTTATTCGCACCATTGTTCGTCTGTCTCATCTGGTCATTCATATCGGTGCCGGTCTGTTGCAGGTCGCCTATGCACGTTTCACGTATGGACCCCAGTGGTATGAAACCGGCTGGGGTATAGCGGCTGAACGTCGCTGGATGCAACGGGCCTGTCGTATTCTGGCTGTCAGAATCAAAACCTGCGGGATGGTGAGTGCGGTCAGGGGGACCCTGTTTGTGGCCAACCATATCTCCTGGCTGGATATTATTACGCTGGCTTCGGTGATCGAGACACGTTTTCTGGCCAAGGATAATGTCAGATCGTGGCCGTTGATTGGCGCCTTGACCGCTTCTGTGGGAAGCCTGTTCATCGTGCGTGGCCGATACTTTGTGATCAAAAAAGTAGCGGCTGAGATCAAACACACACTGAATCGTGGCCGGTCCGTGCTGATCTTTCCTGAGGGGACCACGACCGATGGGCGGACGATCGGCCGGTTTCATTCCGGTTTGTTCAAAGCGGTCAGTGAAGACGATCATTTCGTGCAACCGATTGCCTTGAGTTATTTCCGGGCCGGCCGGCCGGACCCCCATGCACCCTATATCGGTTCAGATACCTTTCTTGCCCATCTGTTCCGGATCGCTTCACAGGAGGTGACCGATGTTACGATCTCGTTTACACCACCGATCTATACGGCGCCGTTGATGCGTAACGCCATTGCGGATCTGGCGCAAGCACAGATCCGGAACGCTCGCGGTGAACAGGCTGCAATGCCGGTACAGGCAGCAGCCGGATTGGTGGCATAGGTATGAACTGTTAGCTGGAGTGTCAGCCGGCGGGTCGCAGACAAAATTTTTCGATCAAATGAGTAAGCACGCCCAGCATGGGTTTAATGGCGGCTTGCTCCAGGTATTCATCCGGTTGATGGGCCTGGGCAATGTGGCCGGGTCCCAACACGATTGTCTCCATACCAAGGTGGTTGAGGTAGGGGGCTTCGGTACTGTAGGCGGCGGCTTCCGCCGTATGCCCGGTGAGTTTTTCTGCGGCCTGGACGATCTCGCTTTGCCGTGGTGTGGCCATGGCCGGTGTGCCCGGCATCAGGTGACGGATCGCCAGTTCCAGCCCGGTTTGTGCCAGCACAGTTTGCAGGCGTTGTTGCAACAGGCCCTGTAATTCGGGGATGTTCATGGAGGGTAAGGGACGCAGGTCGATGTGCAATTCACAGTGACCGCAGATCCGGTTTGGATTGTCACCACCGTGAATATGTCCCAGATTGAGAGTGGGGACCGGTACATCAAAGATCGGATCACGGTATTTGTCCGCCAATTCCTGTTGCCAGTCGATGAGATTACCCAGCACTTTATACATGCCAAGCAGGGCGTTGTTACCCAGGGCCGGATTGCTGGAGTGACCGGATTGTCCGGTAATACGAATGGCCTCCATCATCATCCCCTTGTGGGCATGTATTGGCACCATACTGGTGGGTTCGCCGATTACAGCGAAGCGTGCCCTGGGTTTGCCGAGCCGTACCAGCTCTCTTGCACCATCCATGGAGCTTTCTTCATCTGCCGTGGCCAGGATGATCAAGGGTTGTTGCAGATCAGCCGCGTTGATATGTCGCGCCGCTTCGATGGCCAGGCCGAGGAAGCTTTTCATATCCGCTGTACCCAAACCATACAAGCGTTGATCGCGTTCGATGAGTTTGAAGGGGTCGGATTGCCAGCGCTCCGGATCACAGGGGACGGTGTCGGTATGGCCGGCCAGGACCAGGCCGCCGGGACCACTGCCCAGTGTGGCGATCAGGTTGGCCTTGCCGGGATGTTGGGGCAGGGGGATGATTTCGCATTGAAACCCCATGCCATCCAGCCAGCCGGCCAGTATTTCGATCACGGCCAAATTTCCTTGATCGAAGGCCGGACTGACACTGCTGACGGATGGTGAAGCGATCAGCCCTTGCAACATGGCGTGCAAGGGCGGAGCACGATGTGTCATTTGGCGGGAGGCCGTTGCTGCTTACTGCCGCAGGGTGTGTTTACAGACCACCACTGCTCCAGCTGTTCTTCTTGCGCCAACCCAGTTTGGGCAGGATTAATCCAAGCAGAATACCCACCAGCATGACCCCGCCACCGGCAATAAACCAGTCGCGGCTGGAGCGATCTTTCAGGATCTGGTTTTCCTGGGATAACAACTGCTTTTCATTGACCAGAATAACATTCTGTTCCTTGAGTTCGCGGTTTTCCTTGTCGAGCAGAATGGGTTTGGCAGCCACCGTGTTGATGTGTGTCATCCGGTCCTGCATGGATTTGTTGTCCTTTTCCATTTTTTGATTATCCCGGTTCAGTCGGGCAAGTTCCGCTTTCAGTGTGTCCAGTTCGGTTTTTTGAGCTTGCTGGGATTCACGCAGTTTGTCATATCTGACTTGCAACCTGTCCAGCAGGGCCTGGGCGACCGGTTTGTCGGTGAGGTATTGAGTTCGTACCCAGCCTTCTGTGCCGTCTTCCAGCCGCGCCCGCGAGTAACCGGTATCAGCACGTTCTTCCAGTATTTCCATGGGTGTGCCGGTGGTGATGGTTTTGACCACTTTGTGCTGGCTGCCGTCACCGGAACGAAGGGTGATGATCAGGTTGTCGCTAACATATTTTTTTGCAGCGTGGGCGGTGCCGGCTGCAAGTCCTGCCAAAATACAAAACAGAAGCGTGATTTTTTTCACTGTCATACCTTGATTATGTTTTAGATAGTTATAAAAAGAGAATTGCGTCATTTTAGTGTTTTTCGCAAACCAGACTGCGTTGCAGGTCATGTTTCATTGCGTCGATTCCATAAAGAGTAACACTTGCCGGTCAAACCCGCCACTTTGCAGCGATACCCGGTATGCAGGGAATCAGGCTTCATTGGTACGGAATATCACCATATGATCGGGCGCAAGACGCAGTTTTACCGTATCACCAACGGCATGATCATAATGACTGGGAAAGAGCGAAAGGACCTCGATTCCTGAGGCTAATTGCAGGGTGTACATGATCTCTGCACCTTTGAAGGCCTTGTTAATGACCTTACCGGTTAAATGGCCATTGGCATCTCTTACCAAATCATCCGGCCGCAACAGCAGTTTAACCGGGGTATCCACCGGCCAGTCGTAGGCGCGATCACCAACGATAATACCCAGTTCCGTTTCAACGGTATCGGGTGAGCGTAACTTGCCGTGTAGAAATACACCTTGCCCGATAAAATCGGCCACAAAGGGGTTTTTGGGCGAGTGATAGAGATTATAGGCGCTGTCCTTTTGCAGGATATGACCCTGATTCATCACACCAATTTGATCTCCCACCGCAAAGGCCTCCAGTTGATCATGGGTCACCAGAATACCGGTGGCGCCTTGCGACTTGAGGATTTGGCGTACTTCCTGACTGAGATGTTCGCGCATCTCGATATCCAGGTTGGAAAAGGGTTCATCCAGCAGGATTAATTCGGGTTTGGGGGCCAGTGCTCTGGCCAGGGCCACTCGTTGTTGCTGTCCGCCGGACAGTTCATGAATGTAACGTTGGCCATATCCGGCCAGTCCGACAATTTCCAGCATCGCATCGGCGATTTGCCGACGTTTTTTCGCCGGCTGATCCTGCAAGCCAAAACTGACATTGGCGCAGACATTCATGTGCGGGAACAGGGCGTAGTCCTGAAAGACCATGCCGATGCGGCGTTTTTCAGGGGGAAGCGTAAAAGCGGGGCTGGAGATGGTTTCACCGCGCAGCAGGATTTTCCCCTGACTGATGGGTTCGAAGCCGGCGATGGCGCGCAGTACGGTGGTTTTGCCACAGCCGCTTGGACCCAGCAGGCAAAACAGGTCACCCTTGTTGACATGCAGGTTCAGCTCATGGACGGCAGTGTGCCCACGGTAGTGACAAGTTATAGCATGCAGTTCGAGAATGGCGGACATCATTACCCCGATGGCTTTTATAAATCATAACAAATTCGACACAGATGAACAGCAGAACCAGGCCGGTACGGGTTCCCGGCTCAGGTAATATCAGACAGGATGGGCAGTGTGTATACAGGAGCGGATGCAGAAAGTTGATCCGTGTTCAGGTTATTGTCCGGCTGCAAATTATTTTTTCCATTTGGCAGCTTCTTCCAGATCAATTTTTTGTTCGAACAGGCCCCGGCTATAGGTCTTGTAGAGTGTGTCCCGGGCATCGGGATGACCTTGTTCAGCCGCCTGTTTCCAGAGTGAGATGGCATAGGGGATATCTTTGGCGGTGGCCATACCATAGGCATGCATAACACCCAGATTGTATATCGCACCAATATGATTTTTTTCCGCCGCCAGTTGCCACCACTTCAAGGCATCAAGTCGGCTGACGGAGACCCCGCGTCCTTCCATATACATGACACCGGCGTTGTACTGGGCATCGGTCATACCCTGTTTGGCGGCGCGGATAAACCACATGATAGCGAGTCGATCATTATTCGGAACACCCTGGCCTTTGCGGTAGAGCAGTCCCAAATTAAATTGTGCATCCGGGTCACCGTTCTCAGCGAGCGGCTTCCAAAGTTGCAGGGCTTTGGTGTAATCCCCGGCGAGATAGGCCTGTTTGCCCTGTTCGAGATCGCCGGCACTGCCGGAGTACGGGAACAGCAAAAGGAGCAGGGGGAATAGATACCGTATACGGAGTGAATCTGTCTTTACCATACAGTATGTATAGCAGGTCTGTTACGGATTTGAATATGGAATCTTCGATCAAAGTCCGTTAATCAAATACTCCAGCAAGGCCTTTTGGCTGTGCAGGCGGTTTTCCGCTTCATCCCATACCACGCTTTGCGGGCCGTCAATGACATTGGCGGAGACCTCTTCACCGCGATGAGCGGGCAGGCAATGCATAAACAGGGCATCCGGTTTGGCCAGGGCCATCAGTTCAGTATTGACTTGAAAACCGTCAAAGCTTTTTTCCCGTTCCCGTTGTTCCTCTTCCTGGCCCATGCTGGCCCAGACATCGGTTACCACCAGATCCGCATCGGTGACGGCCTCCTGTGGTGAGTTGGTCAGGGAGATGATATCGCCGGCCGCCTGCACGATTTTGTTGTGTGGTTCATAGCCGGCCGGTGTGGCGATGTGCAGGTTAAAATCAAACTGGCGAGCGGCATTAATATAGGAATGACACATATTATTGCCGTCACCCACCCAGGCAATCTTCTTGCCCTGGATCGAGCCGCGATGTTCAATAAAGGTTTGGACATCGGCCAACAGTTGGCAGGGATGGTACATATCAGTCAGGGCGTTGATGACCGGGACCTTTGAGTATTCTGCAAACCGTTCCAGTTTTTCATGCTCAAAGGTCCGGATCATAATCGCATCCACCATTCTGGAGAGGACCCGGGCGCTGTCTTCAACGGGCTCACCGCGACCCAGTTGGGTGTCACGCGGCGAGAGGAAGACGGCATGGCCGCCACACTGCGCCATGGCGGTTTCAAACGAGACGCGGGTGCGGGTGGATGACTTGTCAAAGATCATACCCAACACCCGGTTTTTAAAGATCTCATGCGGTGTTTTGTTATGCACCATCTTTTTTAATTCAATCGCCCGTGCCAGGATTTTTTGCAAGGTCGATTTATCCAGATCCATGAGAGTTAAAAAATGTTTAACCATAACGCCTTCCTCGTCCAGCGGGAGTTATTGGGTCAGAAACTGACGCGTAAGCTCGATGACGGTAGCGGTGATCTGTTCCGCCTCGGCATCGGATGTAATCAGCGCCGGCAGTAACCGGATAACATTATTGGCGGTGACATTGAGCAACAACCCTTTCGCCAGGGCCTGTTGCACAAGCTCAGCGCAGGGGCGATCCAGCTCAATACCGATCATCAGGCCCTTGCCGCGGATCTCGATGACACCTTTTACATCCTGCAAAGCGGATTTCAGTGTTGCCAGCATACTGTCGCCCAGTTGCCCGGCACGTTGCGCCAGATCAGCCTGTTCCATGGTTTCGACTACCGCCAGTGCAGCGCGACAGGCGAGCGGATTCCCGCCAAAGGTGGAACCATGATTCCCCGGTTTGAAGATCTCGGCGGCCTTGCCACCCGCCAGACAGGCGCCAATCGGCATGCCGTTACCCAGTGATTTGGCCAGGGTCATGACATCCGGTTTGATGCCGTTATGTTGATGGGCAAACCATTTGCCGGTACGGCACATACCGGACTGGATTTCATCCAGCATGAGCAGCATGTCATGTTTGTCGCAGATCTCGCGCAGACCATTCAGATAATCAGCAGACGGAACACGGATGCCGCCTTCACCCGTCACCGGTTCAACCAGAACAGCAACGGCATCCGGGTGGCTGTCGGCAATACGGGCCACGGCTTCCAGATCATCATAGGGGGCGCGCAGGAAACCCTGCACCAGCGGTTCAAAACCGGCCTGAATCTTGCGGTTGCCGGTGGCACTGAGCGTGCTCAGGGTCCGACCGTGGAAACTGCCTTCGGTTACGATAATGTGCGGGACAGTGATGTTTTTTTGATGTCCATACAGGCGGGCCAGCTTGATGGCGGCTTCATTTGCTTCCGCGCCGGAATTACTGAAAAAAACCCGCTCCAGACCGGATACGCGACAGAGAGCATCCGCCAGTTCAGCCTGGATTCCAATCCCGTACAGGTTGGAGGTATGCATGAGCTTGCCGGCCTGATCGCAAATCGCGCTGCTCACGGCAGGGTGGGCATGGCCCAGGGCGCAGACGGCAATCCCGCCCAGCGCATCCAGATATTTTCGTCCTTCCGTATCCCACAGCCATACACCTTCACCATGGGTGAAAGTAACCGGGAGCCGGGCGTATGTAGTCATCAAATGATCGGCCATAATCCTTTTCCAGAAAAACAAAAAGGCAGCCCGCTGAAATGCAACGGGCCGCCAGAAACAGTTCTATTCTAAACAAGAAGTCGTGGGGGTTAAACCCTTAATCTGTCCCTAAAACCAGGAAAAAACCCGGCAGAGCCGGGTTTTGTTTTGAATCATTCCAAATTGCTTATAGTGGGAAACCGGCGTGACCATAGGCAACCATGCTCATCAGCATCGGGATGGACAGGGCGGTGTTGGTACGTGATGCCAGCAGGGCGATCCGGGCGGCCTTGGCCTTTTCCGCATCGTCGGCCTGGACCAGTCCCAGTACCTTCTTCTGGTTCGGCCAGATCAGGACCCAGACGTTGAACAGCATGATAGTACCCAGCCATGCGCCGATACCGATGTAGGAAGCCGCCTGATTGGCAAAGGTAAAGGCTTCAACGATACCGACAGTCTTTTGCAATGCGGCGGCGCCGGTAACCCAGGTAACGACAGCGGCCCAGCGGAACCACAGCAGGGCGCGGGGGGCAATGTGTTTGGTGATGCCGGCGGCGGTACCGTCAGCCTTGGCGGCGCCGAGACCGGGAACCTGTACAAAGTTGAAATAGTAGAGCAGTCCAATCCATGTGATACCCGCCATAACATGGAACCATACCGCCAATGATAAATCGTTCATTCTTTTCTCCCGTGATACTTTGCTGGATATTATTTCCGAATAACTTGTTGGAATGTTTGTGTTTTATAAAATAATCATTACGATGGCAGCAAGGACAAAGCCGACAATGATCGTGCCCAAGATTGAATCTAATGGGTTCATGTAAAATTCCTCTGCGTTGTTATTAAATTATGGGGTCAAAATGATGCCGAGTATTTTACTATGGTACTTGATTTTTACCAGCCTATTTCGGGAATATATTTTGTTCTAAAACCATGAATAAAATAAGCAAATCAAATTCATCAACTGATTCTGGAAATGCGTCCATGGATCCCATTGAGCTCAGTATCTTTGCCAGCCGCATTGCGGCAGTGTGCGATGAAATGGGGGCCGTGCTGCAACGGGCGGCCTTTTCTCCCAATATCCGTGATCGACTGGATTATTCCTGTGCCGTGTTTGATGCGCAAGGCAATCTCTGCGCCCAGGCGGCACATATTCCCGTGCATCTCGGCAGTATGGCGTATGCCATGCGGGACATCGTCCAAAATCAGGTCTGGCAAGCCGGCGATATGGTGATTGTGAACGATCCTTTTCTGGGCGGCACCCACTTGCCCGATGTTACGGTGATTGCGCCAGTGTTTGTTAATGATATTTTGCAAGCATTTGTTGCCAACAGGGCGCATCATGCCGACATTGGGAGCGAATCACCCGGTTCCATGCCCATTTCCTCCCGGCTCGAGGAGGAAGGGGTGATCATCCCGCCGACCCATCTGGTGCGCGCCGGGGTTTTGGATGAGGAGGTGCTAAATGGCATTTTGGCCCAAACCCGCAGCGCCCTGGAAGGACGTGGTGACTTTGCCGCCCAACTCAGTGCGAATCGCACGGGTGTGCGCCGACTTGCACAACTCATTACGCAATTGGGAACAGGCTCGTTCAATGCGGCGCTTGCAGCCTTGAATGACTATGGTGAACGGTTGGCCATGCATACGCTGGCAGCGATCCCGGATGGCGAATATCGCTTTCAGGACCTGATGGATGACGACGGACTCGGTAACCATGATCTCGCCATCCAGGTCACGTTGACGGTCCGCGGCCATGAAATTGACGTGGATTTCAGGGGAACGTCCGGGCAGACCCCGGGTAATATCAACTCGCCCCTGTCAGTGGCGGCGGCGGCGGTGTATTACGTTTTTCGTTGTTTAATGCCACCGCAAGTGCCGGCCTGTGCCGGCAGTTTTCGCAGCATTCACATTCATGCACCAACCGGTTGTCTGGTAAATGCTCAGCGACCGGCTGCCGTGGCGGCCGGGAATGTGGAGACCAGCACACGTATCGTGGATGTTGTCATGGGGGCGCTGGCGCAGGCGATCCCGACTCAGATACCGGCGGCCTCCCACGGCAGTATGAACAATCTGGCCATGGGGGGCACGGGGCAACGCAACTGGGATTATTACGAAACCATGGGCGGGGGAATGGGGGCCGGCCCCCGCTATCCCGGGTTGAATGGTGTGCAAACCCACATGACCAATACACGCAATACACCGATCGAAGTGTTGGAAAGCCGTTATCCCATACGGGTTAATATATATAGTATGCGACCCGGCTCAGGCGGGGGCGGGCAACACAGCGGTGGCGACGGTTTGATCCGCCAATTTGAGTTTCTGGAACCGGCGATGGTGACCCTGCTGACAGAACGTCGTCGCCACTCGCCCTGGGGTTTGAATAACGGTCAGCCGGGGCAGACGGGGGAGAATCGTTTGAATGGGCGGACGCTGTCCCCCAAAGTGTGTCTGCAGGTCAAGCCGGGTGATCGACTGAGCCTGGCCTCGGCCGGCGGTGGGGGTTGGGGCAAAACCCTGGACGCTTAATCGACGCTGTACTGTACTCGTCAGGCACGCCCTGCCGGCAACCAGCCGATCAGTATGTCCGGTGTCGTCAAGTGACGGCGATACAACTCCTGGTCATGCCACGTCGCAAACACTCACTGTAATTACATGTGTCAGTACAAAACTCTATCATTCTGTCATCGAGGTGCGGCAAAAACCTGCCGCCATGTTTACCCGTTTGTTACAGGGTGTTTGTTGTCTCTCCGGCCATTGCGGTTTTTACAGAATACCGGCGAAGTGTACCTGCTTTTAACAGCCGGTAAATCGATAAATTAAAATAAATCAATATATATCAAGCAGTAAATCTGCTTTATCAATTCAGAAACTGTTCTTGATGTAAACAAAAGGGATACATGTTTTTATCAGCCATTGCGGACATTCTTGTTGTCCCTGTTTGGTGAACCAGATTCATCAAACAACGAATTTATACCATCCAGTCAGTTCACACACATCGTAACTTACCATCCATCTCAAAGCCTGTATGGCTTTATTGGTATGCGGTCTGCTCAGAATCAATCCGCGGAGCAACAACCGCTGTCAGTCGGATAAATCTCTATAAAGAACTACAGGGAATAGACGATATTAGTTTTGCACTATAAGCATGAAAAGGCTGATTTGGTGAATATAACAACATATTTAGTAAGTTAATGTTTACAGGATTAGTAACGCATAAAGTGCATGAATTCGCGCTTTTTCACGAGTACAGGATTTATTGCCGGTTTCGTGTGGAAGTTTGCTGGAATGATTTTGACAAATGCCGATAACGATAAAGTGCAAATAATTGGATGAGCGGAAAAGTGTCTAAAAAAGTAATGAGTCCGCTCTGGCTCACGAATGGCCTTGTACTGGCGGGGCTTGCGGTAGTCCTATGGATAGAGGGAATAAGCACAAAGAGTATGGTGTATGCGGGTGTTGCGGCGGCGGGAAGTTTATTGATCTGCCTGTATTTCAGCATGCGGGAAAAACGCATTGTATGGGCGTCAGACACGCTTCTCGAAAATAAAATTGAAGAAATGAAAAAAACGCGTGTGCCGCTGGAGTTTGTGGAGTCGCTGGAAAAATCAACCAACAAGTTGATTGATTTGTCGATTAAACAAATCGACATATCACGCGAACAGACAGAAGAAGCAATTAAAACCCTGTCGAAACGATTCTCAGGGTTGGTCATGAACATGACAACCGCAATGGATGCGTCCAGAAAGACCGGAAATGTCGATGAGACAGAAGGTAATCTGATCCGCATTTTCGAAAAGAGTCATGACAAACTGTTTTCATTGGTGGACTCCCTGTCGGAATCCATGCAAAACAGAAACAAGTTATTGACAGAAGTTACCGAATTGTCCGGTTATACCGATGACCTGAAAAACATGGCCGGCTCGGTGGAAGAGATTGCATCTCAGACCAACCTGTTGGCATTGAATGCGGCGATCGAGGCAGCCCGGGCCGGTGAAATGGGTCGCGGTTTTGCAGTAGTGGCAGATGAAGTTCGGGAACTGTCCATCCAGTCCGGCAAGGCTGGAGAAAAAATCGCGCACATGGTTGGAACAGTGAATAACGCCATGCACAAGGCATTGGAAAATGCGGCCGGATATTCGATGGAAGATTTGAAGTCGGAAATCAATTCCCGCGAACTGGTTGAATCAGTATTGACCAACCTGAAGCAGGTGATGGAGGGGTTATCGGAGTCATCGCTTGTACTCCAGAATACCGGCGTCGGAATTGTGCGGGAAATTAACGACATTCTGGTTTCATTACAGTTCCAGGATCGCGTGAGCCAGATACTGGTACATGTAAATAATTCGATGCGGGAGTTTAATTCCATTATCGAAGACAAAAAGCAACATAGAGTAAACGGTGATTTTAATCAGTACGATCTGGCTACATTTATGGACAAGCTGGAAAAAGGCTACACAACAGAGGAACAACGGGCGATTCATCATGGCAGAAGTGTGAACAAACCGGGTTCTGAGGAAGTTGATTTCTTTTAAAACAGGTTTTATGCAAGAGTATAAGTACGAAGGAGAGGCAAGATGTCCAAGACAATATTAATCGTTGACGATTCTGACTCACTGCGAGAAGTTGTGGGAATTGCGTTGAAAGGCGCGGGTTACGAAGTGATTGAAGGCGCGGATGGTCAGGAAGGGTTGAATCAGCTTGATGGCAAGAAAATTCATCTGATTATCAGTGATGTGAATATGCCGAATATGAACGGCATTGATATGGTGAAAAAGATCAAGGAAATGCCGGAATATAAATTCACCCCCATCATCATGCTGACAACCGAATCCGGTGAAGACATGAAAGACCAGGGTCGCAGTGCCGGTGTCAAGGCCTGGATGGTTAAACCGTTCAAACCGGAACAAATGCTGGATGCCGTTTCGAAACTGATAATGCCATAAGCAGGAGTTGGCCATGAATTTTGAGTCACAGACGAAAAACGGAAAATGTACCGCCAAAGCAGAAGGTGAGCTTACCATCTATTGTGCAGCGGCATTTGGCGAAAAAATTACCGAATGCGTCAATACTGCCGAGGCTGTTGAACTTAATCTGGATAAGGTTGAGGAAATCGACACTTCCTGCCTGCAACTTTTAATGCAGGCCAAACGCGCCTGTGATGCATCAAACAAGACATTTGCGTTAACTTCAGTCAGTCCTGTTATACAGGATGTCCTTCATTTGTACGGTTTGGATCTGTTTTTTGGCAGCGATCTGAACGTGGTAAATCGCTGAATCAAGATGTGGAGAAAACAATGAGCGATAAGGCAGTCAATTCATTTGATATCGAGGCAAAAGAACTTCTCGCGATAATGGAAGAATCGCTTCTGGAGTTGGAAAAAGATCCGGAGAATACCGATCTTGTAAATGCAATATTCAGATCGGCGCATACGATCAAGGGAACCGGCGGCGTTTTCGGCTTTGATAATATTGTTGAATTCACACATGTCGTTGAGAATTTGCTGGATAAGGTCAGGGCAGGAGAAATTCAGGTCGAAAGTGACATGATCGCCCTGTTATTGGCCTGTAGTGACCAGATGAACGTGCTGGTGCAATTGGCGGTGGACGGCATCGTTGATCTGGATGAGAAAACCAGGGGGAATGGCGCAGAATTGAAATCCCGGTTAAATGAATATCTGGGTGGTAACAACAGCAATTCAGTTTCGCAGAGTGATGTCAATAACATGCTTGACATGACAGTAAAGAAACTGGAAGAGAATATGGTTGCAGATAACTGGCATATCTCCATCAAATTTGACAAAGAGGTCCTGCAAAATGGCATGGACCCGATCTCCTTCTTGCGTTATCTGAAAAAATTGGGTGATGAAATCAGTGTTACGACACTGTACGACGGTTTGCCGGCATTAAATGATACCGATGCAGAGCTTTGCTATCTGGCGTTTGAAGTGAACTTTTTCGGCGAAGTGGAGAAAAAGCAGATTGAATCAGTTTTTGAATTCGTGAAAGAAATGTGCAGTCTGCACATCACGCCGCCCAAGAAAAAAATTGATATGTTTATCGAAATGATGGATCAGTTGCCGGATGAAGAAATGCGACTGGGTGAGATACTGGTGGCGACCGGCGCACTGACACAGCAGGAACTGGATGACGCGTTAAGCACGCAAGCCGTCCTGGGTGCCGGTGACGGCAGAAAGCTGGGTGAAGTCCTGGTTAAAGAACATGTGGTTCATCAGGAAACTGTTGATGCGGCCTTGAACAAACAGGCTCAATTGGCGGAAAAAGTTCGCAATCAAAACAGGGTACTGCGTGTCGATGCAGAAAAACTGGATGGGTTGATTAATTTGGTCGGCGAGCTGGTGATCGCCGGCGCCTCGAGTAATTTGTTGGCCCACCAGTTGGGTGACGAACGTCTGCTGGAATCCATGTCGACCATGGCCCGACTCGTGGAAGAGATCCGTGATTCCGCCCTGACCCTGCGCATGGTGCAGATCGGTGAAACATTTACCCGCTTCCAGCGTGTGGTTCGTGATGTCAGCAAGGAGCTGGGCAAGGATATCAAACTGGAAATCAACGGGGCTGAAACAGAACTGGATAAAACCGTAGTTGAAAAAATCGGCGATCCGCTGATGCATCTGGTGCGTAATGCCATGGACCATGGCATTGAATCAGCAAAAGCACGCAGCGCGGCCGGCAAACCGACTCAGGGTGTTTTGCAACTGAATGCCTTCCATGATTCCGGCAGTATAGTGATTGAAGTGAAAGATGATGGTGGTGGATTGTCCAAAGAAAGGATTTTGGCAAAAGCCCAGGAACGGGGTATGAACGTTGATGAAGACACCATGACAGATCGTGAAATTTATCGTCTGATCTTCGAGGCCGGTTTCTCTACTGCTGACAAAGTGACAAATCTGTCCGGCCGGGGTGTCGGTATGGATGTTGTAAAACGGAATATTGAGAGTCTGCGCGGTACTGTCGATGTCAGCAGTACACCGGGCAAGGGTACAACGGTGAGTATTCGACTGCCGCTGACACTGGCGATCATTGACGGCTTCCTGGTTGGTGTGGGTGAGTCCAGCTACGTTATACCGCTGGATATGATTCAGGAGTGTATTGAACTCAATGAAGATGAGCAAAAAGAAATAGCCGTTCAGAGTTATATCAACCTGCGCGGTGAAGTATTGCCCTTCCTGCGTCTGCGTGAGTTTTTCAAGGACAATGCCAGGGAAAAACATCGGGAAAATATCGTTGTCGTACAATTCGGCAATCAGAAAGCAGGATTTGTTGTCGATGAGTTGCTGGGTGAATTTCAGACAGTGATTAAACCCATGAGTAAAATTTTGCAAAAGCTCAAGGGGATTAGTGGCGCCACAATTCTGGGTAGTGGTGATGTGGCGGTTATCCTTGATGTTCCAACACTGGTGCAGCGGGCTACTCATCATGCATCAGCTAATCACTCTCGCAAAAGTGGTTCAGTAAATTCTCAGGTTTTACACTAGCGTTAAACTCTTTGGGAAGGTAGAAAAATGAAATTGTTTATGAACATGAGAGTCGGCAATAAAGTGCTTGTTGTGTTTTTGCTCGCAAGCTTGCTGGCGATATTGTCTGTTTCAATTATCAGTTATGAAGTATCTGATGCTGCCATGGAAAGTGAGGCATTTAACAAGCTGACGGCAGTCCGGGAAATAAAAGCCACGCAAATTGAGGATTATTTTGCCCAGATCCGAAACCAGGTCTCGACCTTTTCTGAAAGTCAAACAATCGTGCAGGCTATGCGTGACTTTAAACGCAGCTTTCATACAATCAAGAGTGATCTGAAAATCACCGATATCACCGGCAGCAAGGCCAAAGTCACCGGCTTTTATAACAAAGAGTTTTTACCACGCTATAAAGACAAGACCGGAAAAATCGCCTCGGCTGGTGAATTTGTTCCTGAGGATGAAAAGAGCCTGATTTTCCAGAGCATGTATATCGCGCAAAACCCCAATCCGGTTGGTTCAAAGCACCAATTGGACCGGGCGACGGACAAGAGTGATTACAGTCGTTTCCACGCAGAATACCATCCCATTATCCGTAATTATCTGGAAAAGTTCGGTTACTATGATATTTTTCTCATTGATCACAATACCGGACATATTGTGTACAGTGTATTCAAGGAAGTGGATTACGCAACTTCGCTCAAAACCGGTCCATATAGAAATACCAACCTGGCTGAAGTATTTCGTCAGGCCGCCAATGCCAACAGCAAGCAATTTATCAAGTTGATTGACTTTAAACCGTATTCGCCTTCTTACGATGCACCGGCATCATTTATCGCATCGCCGATATACGAGCACGGCCGAAAAATCGGTGTGTTGGTGTTCCAGATGCCGGTCGACAAAATCAGTAATGTCATGACAAGTAATAAAAAGTGGAAGGATATTGGTCTGGGAGACAGTGGTGAGTCATATATTGTTGGTGATGATTACCTGTTACGCAGTCAGTCCCGATTCCTGCTCGAAGACAAGGCCGGTTACTTTAAGTTGATGGCGGAAGTCGGGCTGGACAAATCCACCATTGCCCAGATGACAGCCCAGGAAACTGCAATTGGGTTACAGCCGGTCAAGACCAAAGGTTCGAAAGCGGCACTGGCCGGCAAGACGCATGCAGAAATATTTAACGACTATCGAAATGTACCGGTGTTATCCGCCTATCGACCCCTGAATATCGAGGATATGAAATGGGTCATCATGAGTGAGATCGATGAAGCCGAGGCATTTGCTGCGATTGATGAAATGCGCAATATGATCACGATCACCGCTCTGATCGTCTTGTCGATAGTCGCATTTATTGCCATCTTATTTTCCAAACTGGTCATCTCCAGACCGCTTAACCAGATGCTTGCGGCAGCGGATGACTTGCGTATGGGGGATGGTGATCTGACCCAGCGGCTGCCTGATTTTGGCGCAGATGAACTGGGCCAGACGGCGCGTTCATTCAATGGCTTTGTGGAGAAAATTCAGAATGTCATGCTGGAAGTAAAAACGGCCGTAGAGAATATGGCTTCTGCCTCGCAGCAGGTCAGCGCATCATCACAAAACCTCAGTCAGGCAGCCAGTGAACAGGCCGCAAGCGTGGAGGAAACCAGTGCTTCACTGGAAGAAATGAATGCCTCTATAACACAAAATACGGAAAATGCACGCGCCACTGATGGTATCGCCGGCAAGGCATCAAAACAGGCGGAAGAAGGTGGTAAAGCGGTCAGTGATACCGTTGAAGCGATGAAAAAGATCGCTGAGCGGATTGGTTTTATTGAGGATATCGCCTACAAGACCAACCTGCTGGCATTAAATGCAGCGATTGAGGCTGCACGTGCCGGTGAACACGGCAAGGGTTTTGCCGTCGTAGCGGATGAAGTACGTAAATTGGCGGAACGCAGTCAGGTATCGGCGGCTGAAATCAGTGATCTCGCAGGAGACAGTGTGGCCATTGCGGAAAAGGCAGGCAGCCTTATTACAGAGATTGTGCCTGGTATCCAGAAGACAGCAACCCTGATCCAGGAAATTGCCGCGGCATCAGAGGAACAGACTACCGGTGTTTCGCAAGTAAATGGCGCAATGGAACAGCTGGACAGAGGCGCGCAGCAGGCTGCCTCTTCATCTGAAGAATTGGCGGCCACCGCAGAGGAAATGAGTTCGCAGGCTGCACAATTACAAGAGACGATAGGTTTTTTCAAATTGAGTGCAGCCGGGAATGATACCTATACCGCCAAAGTTGCCCACAAAGCCGCAGACAGCAAGGATACCGGTTATACCATTCCTGTTGATAAGGCAGCCAGGCCACAGTCAAAAGCAAGACCAAAACCTGAGCCTGTGGTAAAAACCGCCAAGCTTCAGAAAACGGATGCGACTGAATCACCTTCACCTGAGAAGGTTGAACCGGTTCATCATCAGAAACCCGGTTATAACGTGAAAAGTCATCATGTCAAGGAATCAGATATGCCTGTCGATGAAAAGGATTTCGAAGGATTCTAGCGATATAACCGGTCCGTTAAATTGATTGTGAGGAAAAGACCATGTCTGAACTCAGAGAGTCAAGCATGAAAAAGTCATCCGGCAAAGCAGACAGTTTTGTTGGCCATGACCTGCTGGATACCAGTCTCGCACAGGAAGTTGAAGGTGAGAAATTCCTGACCTTTCGCCTGCACAAAACCGCCTATGGTGTCGAAATAAAACGCATCAAGGAGATTATTGAGTATGGGGGCGTCACCCGTATTCCCATGACACCGCCATGCATTCGCGGCGTATTGAATCTGCGTGGTAATGTGGTGCCGGTTATCGACCTTGGTGAACGGCTCGAGGTCGGTACAGAAGCCGATACACGAAAATCCTGCATCATTATTGTCGAACTGCATGATGAAGGCGAAAAACTGGATCTGGGCTTTATTGTCGATGGCGTGGATCAGGTGGTTGGCATCAGTGATGAACACATTGAAGCTGCTCCGGCGTTTGGTGCATCAATCAAAAGTGAATTTATCAGCGGTATGGGTAATGTGAAAAATGATTTTGTTACATTACTGGATTTGGATGTTGTCTTGTCAGTGAAAGGACTTGGTGATTTGGTCGAAGCAGCAATGGACTGATGCAAGAATGTCGCTTCAGGACAACGTCTGATGAATCGCAGTGAGAGTGAGTTTGGCGGTAAAAATACCTCCGGTATTGTGGGTGGTATGGAGATATTTTTGCAACCCGGTGAGCTGTACTTCGGGGGTGCGCCCACTACCATATCCAGTGTATTGCGCTCGCGTGTAATTCTGACTTTCTGGCATCCGCAACGCAAAATAGGCGGTATGTGCCATATTGTCCTGGCAGATGCACAAGGGAATCAGCAGGACATGCGCTATGCTGAATGTGCAATAGCGGAATTCAACCGAATTGCCAATAAATATAAAACAAACACCAGAGAATATGAAACAAGAATCTATGGTGGATCCGGGATGTTACCGGACATGCAAAATCCCACGGGCAAAAAAAACGGCGGCATAGCCCTGGAGCGAGTCAAGGAGATACTGAAGGATAACCATTTTGAAATCACTGACATCAGTATTGCTGAGGTCAGTTCACGCAAGCTCAACTTTGATCTTTCTGATGGTAATGTCAAGGTTGTAAACAGCGCCGCACCTGAAGCGGGTATTAACCGGACTATTGAACAGCAAGACAAGACCAGTCTGACACAGTCGGGCGGTGAAGATGTAATGGAAATATTTCTTCATCCGGGTGAAATGTATTTTGGAAAAGCACCGGCTGTGATTTCGACCTTATTGGGGTCATGTGTTGCCGTGACACTATGGCATCCAAAAAAACATATTGGCGGTATGTGCCATATTGTTTTACCGGAATCACCGCAAGGCGCATGCGATATGAAATATGGTGACTGTGCAATCGCTGAATTTGCGAAACAGGCGGTTAAATATTCCACCCGGTCCGGGGAATACAAGGTACATGTTTATGGTGGATCTGACATGTTCCCTGATATGAAAAAGTCATCGAATATGAATATCGGCGGCAGGAATATTGCGAAAGTGAATGAATTATTAGAACTATACAAGTTTCGGGTTGATGAAGTCGATACTGGCGGAAACAACTCTCGAAAAATAAAACTTGATTTATCCAACGGGAGTGTGATGGCGCGCAAGACCGGTAAATCAGCAGAAGGATAACCCCATGACAAAGAAAGTGTTAATTGTTGACGATTCAGCGGTAATTCGGCAGGTCCTGACCGACATAATCAGCAAGGACCCTGATCTGGAAGTGATGGCAGCTGTTGCGGATCCAATTTTTGCCATGCGCAGAATGGAGCAATCCTGGCCGGATGTGATTATGCTTGATGTGGAAATGCCGCGCATGGATGGAATAACCTTTCTGAAGAAAGTGATGTCTGAGCATCCGACTCCGATTGTGATGTGTTCAACCTTAACCACCAAAGGTGCGGAGACAACCATGCAGGCGATTGCAGCCGGTGCGGTTGAGATTATCGAGAAACCGAAAATCAATCCGAAAGAATACCTTTCCGATGAGTCCAAAATTATTCTTGATGCAGTGAGGTCTGCCGCGCAGGCCAATATCAGTAACCTGCATATATCAAAGCCGGTGCCGCAAAAGCAGGTGGCGCCGAAATTGACAGCGGACGCCATGCTTAGCCCCGCTACCGGCGCTATGAAACAGACCACCGACCGTATCGTTGCCATGGGGACCTCAACAGGCGGTGTACAGGCGCTTGAAGCTGTTTTAACCAGTCTGCCGCGTGTTTGTCCCGGTATTGTTGTAGTGCAACACATGCCCGAAAAATTTACCGCCACCTTTGCCCAGCGCCTGGATAGTCTTTGTGCCATGGAAGTCAAGGAGGCAGAGAATATGGATCGTGTGGTGCAAGGCAGAGTTCTGATTGCGCCCGGTGGGAAGCACCTGACCCTGAAACGAAGCGGCGCCCAGTATCATGTAGAAGTTGTTGACGGCCCACTGGTCAGTCGGCATCGACCATCGGTTGATGTGTTGTTCAGATCGGTTGCCAAGTTTGCCGGCAAGAATGCCCTGGGAGTCATTATGACCGGCATGGGGGATGACGGTGCCTCCGGTATCAAGGAAATGCACGACGTCGGGGCATTGACTATTGCACAGGACGAAGCGACATGTGTGGTTTATGGCATGCCTAAGGAAGCGGTGAATCGCGGTGGTATCGACAGAATTACCTCGTTGATGAATATCCCGCAGGAGATCATGAATTTCTATCAGAGTGATGAAATTAACAGAAGCGGAAAATGTGCGTGAGGATCTGATATGGTAAATGCAGTGGAACTGGGTTCAATAGACTATTCTGATGCGGAGAATCTGGACGCACAGAAATATCTGACATTTCTTTTGCCGGGCAAGACCTATGCGGTCAGCATCATGAAGGTAAAGGAGATCATCGAATATGATCGGGTGGTCGATGTCCCCATGATGCCGGATTTTATCTGCGGCGCGATTAATCTGCGTGGCAGAGTTATTCCAATCATCGATCTCAGTGTCAGATTGGGTGGCCAGGCAAGTGAGATTGCCAAACGCACCTGTATTATTGTTGTTGATGTCGCGCTTGGAACCAGAGTTATGAAAGTCGGTCTGGTTGCTGACGCTGTCAGCAAGGTGGTGGATTTCCGGCAGGACCAGATCGATGAAGCACCTTCATTTAACGGTAATATCAATACTGACTATATTGAAGGTATGGGCAAGACGGAGGACGGCTTCATCATCATTCTCAATATTGACACCCTGCTGAATATGGAAGATATGAAGCAGTTTGCAGAAATAAATTTTGAGGAAGGCGATGCAGAGGCCGGGTTTGCTGAGGATACAGATGCCGGAGAAGCAGAGTAAAAAAATTCTGTTTCTGACAATATGGCTTGCAAAGAAAAAATGAAGGATCAGTCGTGAGGAATATTTCGGGGAGTAATGTGAATTACTCTGTATCAAACGTCTGCGCCGTATATCTATGTCGGCGTTAATTAATGGTATTGGATAGTGCTGGAAAAAGAACGTGAACAATACTTTGACTATACCTCAGTAAGTATTTCAGATGCTGAATATCTTGCGTATAAAAAACTTATTTATGAAGTTGCCGGTATTTCATTACATGACAAAAAGAAACCATTATTAACCGGTCGATTGTCAAAACGTTTACGTTTCCATTCCATAAAAACCTATACGGAATATCTGGAGCTGGTCAAGCAAAACAGTCACGAACTGCAAATGATGATCGATCTGGTTTCAACCAATGAAACCAGTTTTTTTCGGGAAGAAAAACATTTCGAATTTTTGCAAGAGTTACTGCCAACGATGAAAAACCGTGTGGAGCCGTTTCGGGTCTGGAGTGCCGCCTGCTCATCCGGCCAGGAAGCCTACACGACCGCGATGGTGATTGACAATGTCGGGGTTAACTTTAAATGGGATATTGTCGGCACAGATATCAGTACAAGAATTCTGGCTGCCGCACGCAAGGCGCTGTATCCGATCAATGCGGCTGACCGTATTCCGCGAGAATATCTGGTCAAGTATTGTCGCAAGGGCGTCAGGGACATGACCGGAACCTTTTTGATTGATAAGAATATCCGTAGCAAGGTGAAATTTGAATATATCAATCTGAATGCCGAGCCATGGCCCAATTTTGGTGAATTTGATGTGATATTTTTACGTAATGTGATGATTTATTTTGATGCGCCAACCAAAAACACGTTGGTTAACAAAATGGTTGAGAGGTTGAAACCCGGCGGTTATTTGTTTATCGGTCATTCAGAAAGTCTGCTCGGAATAAAGGCAAAACTGAAATCGGTCAGGCCGGCGATCTATCAAAAAAAATAACAGTAATTAAACAGCTCAGGTGAATGGTTATGGATATAATGATTATCAATGCATTACTGGATTCCTTAATGAAAGTATTTAACACCATGGTCGGGATCAAAGCCGTTCCCGGTGTTCCGGTTGCCAAGGATGATGAAATTTCCAGAGGGGAGGTCACCGGCATGATGCTGATGGAAAATGACAAGACACACGGCAGTATGGCAATTTCATTCAGCAAGGCAGCGATCAGCCGCATTGCGAAAAATATGCTGGGCGATGATTTGCAGGATATTGATGATACGGCGCGTGATCTAACGGGTGAAATGACCAACATGCTGGTCGGTGGCGCCAAAAAGATCCTTTCAGAACAGGGCATGGATTTCAATATGTCCACGCCTGCAGTGTTTTACGGCAAGGGACACCAGATTCAACACAAATTTAACGGTCAAACAGTGATTCTCCCTTTTAACACCAATAGCGAAGAATTCTATCTGGAAATTAATTTCGTCTAGTACCCCATTTCCGTACCTGCGGGATAGTATCCCCTCCCGCAGGGGGCGAAACAACTGTTATCCCGCCTGACCGGCCGCTCTCCCGAACCATCTCACGCACTATCCTGAGTTTAATCACAGACCCGGCCGGTTGTTAATTTGTCAAGCTGTTGTTCTCTATTCCATTCCGTGTAAGATAATGCGTGTGTTTAACAGGAGCGGGCCTGAATCGTCATGTGTGGGATCTGTGGTGAGTTAAATTTTAACGGGACACCGGCAAGCAGACCGGTTATTCAGCGTATGTTGCCGGCGCTGGCCAAACGCGGCCCGGACTTTGAAGGCATCTGGTTGAATGGGCCGTTGGGTTTCGGTCATCGCCGCCTGGCCATTATCGATCTGACAGACAAATCCAATCAACCCATGGTTGATGAAGGGCTGGGGCTGACCATCGTATTCAATGGTGCGATCTATAACTATCCCGAACTGCGTCGACAATTTATCGCCGAAGGTTATACCTTCCAGAGTGATGGCGATACGGAAGTGATTATCAAGGCGTATCACAAATGGGGTGAACGTTGTCCCGAGTACCTGCATGGCATGTTTGCCTTTGCCATTTGGGATCACAAAAAAAAATCACTTTTTCTGGCCCGGGATCGGATGGGCATCAAACCGCTCTATTACAATCGGCAGCAGCATGTGTTTCGCTTTGCCTCCAATCCCCAGTCCTTGCTCGCCGGCGGCGGCGTGGACAAAAGTATCGATCCGGTGGCGTTGCATCACCAGTTTACCCTGCACGCTGTCATTCCTGCGCCGCGCACCATCCTGAACGGGGTTCGCAAGCTGCCGCCGGCACACAGTATGACCATTCAGGCGGATGGCAGCACCAGCGAGCGACGTTACTGGCATTTAACCGCCCGTCGGCCGGACAGCCCGCGGAGCGAGGCAGAGTGGACCGAGGCCATACATACCGCCTTGCGTGAGGCGGTCCGCAAACGGTTGATGGTGGCGGATGTACCGGTCGGTGTGTTGTTGTCCGGTGGTCTTGATTCCAGTTTGCTGGTTGCCCTGCTTGCCGAAGCCGGGGTGAAGGATCTGTTAACCTTTTCAATTGGTTTTGAAGACCAGCCCGAAGAGAAGGGCAGTGAGTTTGAATTTTCCGATCAGGTGGTGGAGCGCTATCAAACCCGCCATCACAAAATTCACATCCCCAATGATCAGGTGCTCAAACGCCTGCCCGAAGCGGTGGATTTTATGGCCGAGCCCATGTTTGGTCAGGACGCGGTTGCCTTCTTTCTGCTTTCTGAACAGGTGTCCAAAGAGGTCAAGGTGGTACAGAGCGGACAGGGTGCCGATGAAGTGTTTGCCGGTTACTTCTGGTTTCCGTTAATGGACCGGGACATCAATGGCAGCGATGTGGAACGTTTTGCCCGTTACTACTTTGATCGTCCGCACCAGGAAATGCTCAGCATGATCGACCCGTCCTATCATGGCGCTGACTATACATCTCAACGTGTCGCTGAATTATTGGCAGAGCCGGATGCCGATACATTTATTGATCGTGTGCTGCGCATGGATGTGACCACGCTGGTTGTCGATGATCCTGTTAAACGGGTCGATAACATGACCATGGCCTGGGGGCTGGAAGCGCGTGTCCCGTTTCTGGATCATCATCTGGTGGAACTGGCGGCGCAATTACCACCCGAATACAAACTCGGCTCGGATGGCAAACATGTCCTGAAAAAGGTCGCCCGCGGCCTGATCCCGGATGCAGTGATCGACCGGCCCAAGGGGTATTTCCCCATGCCGGCCCTGAAATATGTCCGGGGTCCGTTTCTGGAATTTATGCAGGATATTTTGCATGATCAGGCCTGCCGAAATCGGGGGCTTTACCAACGCAGTTATGTCGATAAGCTGTTGGTTGAGCCGGATCAACATTTTACCGCTCTGCGCGGGAGTAAACTGTGGCATCTGGCCCTGCTTGAATACTGGCTGCAAAAGCATGTGGATACGGTGAGTTGATAAAATTTGTTTCGTCCCTATGTGGTATATGGTTACTGGCTGGGGTATAATGTCCGAGTAAATAGGTAGGATATAGGTAATAAAACCTTGTATATTGTGTGTTTACTTATATCAGGTATGGTCCAGCAGGATGTCCAAATAGATGAGGTGATTGACGATGGATGTTATGGAACGAATTGATCAGGTAGTAAAGAGTAATCCTGTTGTGATTTTTATGAAGGGTACTCCACAAATGCCGCAGTGTGGTTTTTCAATGCGCGCCGCTCAGGCCTTGCAGGCGTGCGGCAAGGAATTTGCCCATGTTAATGTGCTGATGGATCCGGAAATTTTTGAGAACCTGCCGCGTTATGCCGATTGGCCGACATTCCCGCAGATTTATATCAATGGTGAATTGATTGGTGGTTGCGACATTACGCTGGAAATGTACCAGCAAGGTGAACTGCAAAAAATGATTGATGAAGCAGTCAATAAATCAACAGCCTGAACAACGGTAGCGAATACGATTTAAACCCGGCAATGCCGGGTTTTTTATTGCCCGTTGGTAAAACCGATCTGTTTATCCCAGCTGTTCACAATTTTGCAAAAGAGTTCGGCGGTCCGTTCTGCGTCATAGATCGCGGAATGTGCTTCACTCTCATTCCATGTCAGCCCTGCCGCTTTGGCGGCCCGCGCCAGAACCGTCTGACCATAGGCCAGTCCGGCCAGCGTGGCGGTATCAAAGGTACTGAAGGCGTGAAAGGGATTTTTCTTCACACCGCTGCGTTCCACTGCTGCCTTGATAAAGCCGAGATCAAAAAACGGATTATGGCCCACCAGAATTGCACGGGAACAACTGTGCTTTTTCAGCAAGATCTGAATGGGGCGAAAAATATGTTCCAGCGCCTCCTTTTCGGCCTTGGCCATGCGAAAGGGGTGGTGGGGATCAATGCCGGTGAATTCCAGTGCCCGCGGATCAAGGATAGAGCCGGGAAACGGTTCAACATGACAGGCAATGGTATCGGTGGGTTCGAGATAACCGGTGCTGTTAACACGAATTGGGACGGCGGCAATCTCCAGCAGGGCATTGACCTGCGGGTCAAAGCCGGCGGTTTCAACATCAATAATAACGGGTAGAAATCCCCGGAAACGGCGTGCGATTTTTTGCGATGGGTAGTCTGAATTCATGGGCACAGGATAGCGGATAGCGAAAAAAAATGATATGAATAAGGTTAATTATCCCGGCCGTTACAGGATTCAGCGCATGCAACGCAAATTATCGATATATCTCCTCAGCATCTCATTGCTTCTGTTGCCTGTTGCGGTGTCAGCCGCACAACAACAGGGTATCGTCTGGCAAATCAGTCGCAGCGGCCTCAAGCCCAGCTATTTGATGGGCACCATGCATTCGGATGATGAACGTATTGTCAAACTCTCAGACAAGGCTGAAGTCGTCTTTAAAAAAGCCGACAGCTTCACGGCGGAAATGAAACTGGATTTCCCGACAATGCAGGCGATGAGCAGTCTGATGTTTTTTAACGATGGACAGGATTTGGAAAAGGTTATTGGCGCCAAACGCTATCAAATCTGCGTTGGTTATCTGGTGGAGCACGGCTTACCCGAGACGATGATCCGCTCGATGAAACCCTGGGCGGTATCGGCCACACTGAGTATGCCCAAACCGAAAACAGGCCTGGTGCTGGATATGTGGTTATATCAACGTGCCGAATCAGATGGCAAGCGAATCTATGGGTTGGAAACACCGGTCGAACAGGCTTCGGTCTTTGAGGCATTCACCCTGCAACAACAAATCAGCATGCTGGATGATACGCTCAGGTATTACCATGAGTTACCGGTCATGCTGGAAGAAATGATCGGACATTATCTGCGCGGCGATCTGACCGGTCTGGAACGTGTCGGCGACAAATATATGCAGCAGGGAGATCCCAAACTGGCGCAGGAAATGATGCAACGTGCGATCACCGACAGAAACCATCGCATGGTAAAGCGTATGCAACCACGCTTATTGGAAGGCAACAGTTTCATCGCCGTCGGCGCTTTGCATCTGCCGGGTGAAGAGGGCATCCTGCGGTTACTGGAAAAGCAGGGCTATACCGTCACACCGGTTAACTGATTATCAGAACGCAGTTATTGCGGTGAAACCGTTACTCAAGTTTCCAGCGGATGGTTTCTCCCGCACGTAACGGAATGAGTGTTTCCTTGCCGAAGTTGATCTTGTCCGGCACGATCCAGTCGGTTTTTTGCAGGGTGATGGTGTCGGTGTTGCGTGGCAGGCCGTAATAATCTGCGCCAAAGCAACTGGCAAAGCCATCCAGTTTATCCAGCGCATTGACCTGTTCGAAGGCCTCGGCATAGAGTTCGATGGCGGCATGGGATGAATAGATACCGGCGCAACCGCAGGCGGATTCCTTGGCGTGTTGGGCGTGGGGTGCGCTGTCGGTGCCCAAAAAGAATTTGGGATTACCGGAGGCAGCGGCCGCCAGCAGGGCCTGACGATGGGTCTCGCGTTTGATCACCGGCAGGCAGTAGTAGTGAGGTTTGATACCTCCAACCAGCATGGCGTTGCGGTTATATAATAAGTGGTGAGGTGTGATGGTGGCGGCGATGCGATCACTGCTGTCACGCACAAAGTCCACGGCGTCTTTGGTGGTGATGTGTTCAAAGACAACCTTTAGCGCCGGCAGACGTTCTGTCAGTGGTTGCAATACTCGATCAATAAAGACCTTTTCCCGATCAAACACATCGATGTCTGCTGCTGTGACTTCACCATGTACCAGCAAGGGCATACCCATCTCGGCCATGCGTTCCAGCGTGGCGTCGCAGTTGCGGATGTCGGTGACACCGGCATCGGAGTTGGTGGTGGCGCCGGCCGGATATAGTTTTAACGCATGCACTATGCCACTTTGTTTGGCCTCAATGATTTCCTCAGCAGGGGTATTATCTGTTAGATACAGTGTCATGAGTGGCAAAAATGACATGCCACGGGGCACTGCGGCCAGAATTCGTTCTCGATAGGCCAGGGCCTGTGCGGTGGTGGTGACCGGTGGTTTCAGGTTGGGCATGATGATGGCCCGACCGAAACGGCGTGCGGTATCCGGGATCACATCCGGCAGGACATCTCCATCACGCACATGCAGGTGCCAATCGTCAGGACGGGTCAGGGTGATCTGTTCCACGGTCATTTCTCGTTGCTTGTGTCAGACTGCATTATACCGCTTTATTGTTCCGTATTCATTTACGGACTTCAATGATCCAGTGGTCAGCATCCTGATGCAGGCCAAGATACTCCACCTGCTTTTCCCTGGCCCAGGCCTTCACATCTTCCCCACAGGGGGGATAGGTGATGACAAGCCGGGCAAGTGTGCCGGGTTTCAATTGTTCGACTGCCTTGTTAATGGCCAGTAAATAGCCGGGGCAGGTTTGCCCGCGCACATCGACAATGGCGACATCATCCACTATTTCCACTGAGTTGGCCTGAATCGTTACCGGTTGCTGTTTGTTTTTAAACGGCCACATACTAGTTTGCCATATGTTCCGGGTTGACTGATCTGATGATCTCCTCAGGGGTTAGTGCATTAACTGTACTAAGGCGTTCAACCAGTGATTTCCCCTCTTTAAAACAACTCTCAAAGGTTTTTTTCAGCTCTTCCTTATACTGGCCGGGATTTTCCATTTCCAGCCGGATCAGTTGCATTTGATTGAGAAGATTGTTCAGAATGTGCTGTGTGGAATGGACCGTGGCCTTGTATATTTGCAGTTTTTCCTGCTCCTGGCTCAGCAGGATTCTGTTGTGGTGATCCACATAGGCGCCAAATATTATCAGCAACACAATGATCGTGGTTCGCATCCATAATTCATTGATTGTATTTGGGATAAGTTCCAGTTTTTCATCGAAGAAAATGTGGTGAACCAGAGTATCCGTCATCCAGAAGATGACAGCGAGCAAGATGCCCAGGATAAGAAATTGGTGCCCGCTTGTTTTATTGGTCATAACAACTGCCTCCGGTTGGAGAGCCAGGTCCCTGGACTTGGCGCGGGAACGGTAATGATAACGCAAGTAATTACCGTTTATTCAGATATACCGCCTTTGGTCAGTTTGGCGGGATCGAGCAGGGTTTTCAGTTCTTCTTCGGACAAGCCGGTCTCCTGCAGAGCCACGTCCAGTACAGCACGACCCTCAGCATAGGCTTTCTTCGCAATGGCGGCACCCTTTTCATAACCGATGACACGGTTCAGAGCGGTGATCAGGATCGGGTTCTTGTCCAGCGCCAGTTTGATCTGTGCTTCGTTAATCGTGAACCCGGCGATGGCCTTGTCGGCCAGTGTGCGGGCGGCGTTGGCCAGCAGTTCGATGCTTTGTAACAGGTTGTAGGCAATGACCGGCAACATCACATTGAGCTGGAAATTGCCGGATTGGGCGGCGACGGTGATGGCGGTATCGTTGCCCATGACCTGGGCGCAGACCATGGCGGCCGCTTCCGGGATCACCGGATTGACCTTGCCCGGCATAATAGAGCTGCCGGGTTGCAGGGCGGGCAGGGCGATCTCACCCAGACCGGCCAACGGGCCGCTGTTCATCCAGCGCAGGTCGTTACTGATTTTCATGATCGAGACGGCCAGGGTCTTGAGTTGGCCGCTCATTTCGGCAGCTGTATCCTGACTGGCCAAACCGACAAATTTGTTGTCCATGACCGAGAAGGCGATGCCGGTGCGCGCCTTGATGGCGGCGACAAACTTCTCGGCAAATTCGGGATGGGCATTGATGCCGGTGCCGACCGCCGTTCCCCCCTGGGGCAGGGCGCGCAGTCGGGTCAGGCCGGCCTGAATACGGTACATCCCCTGTTTGATCTGGCCGGCCCAGGTCGTCAGCTCCTGACCAAAGGTCACCGGCATGGCATCCATCAAATGGGTGCGACCGGTCTTGACGGTGTCGGCCAGTTCGGCCGCACGCTTGTCGATAGTGCTCACCAGATGGGCCAGGGCGGGCAGGAGTTTTTCCTCGATCTCCAGACAGGCACTGACATGGATGGTGGTCGGGATCACATCATTGGAGCTTTGACTCATGTTGACGTGATCATTGGGATGGATATCCAGCCCGGAGGCCTGTTTGGCCAGATGGGCGATCACCTCATTGGCATTCATATTGGTGCTGGTGCCGGAACCGGTCTGGAACACATCGATGGGGAAGTGCTCATCGTATTCGCCGGCAGCGACGGCCTCGGCGGCCTCCTGTATGGCGGCACCCGGTTGTTCTTCCAGCAGATTCAGCCGCCAGTTGGCGGCGGCACAGGCGCCTTTTACCAGGCCCAGTGCGCGGATAAAACTGCGCGGCATGGGAATGCCGCTGATGGGAAAATTGTCGACGGCGCGCTGGGTCTGTGCGCCATAGAGTGCATCGACCGGGACCTGCAGCTCACCCATGCTGTCCCGTTCGGTGCGGAATTGTCTGTCAGCCATTCGATGCCATTGCCTCATTCATCTTTTGCTGTTTCCAGCTGCGAATGTTTTCTTCAACGACGCGCCACTGGTCGTCATCCTCTCGTTCAAGTGTAACATCCTTGTTCATCAGGAGGATACGGCCGTCAGTGCCGGCGATGGTTTCATTCACATTAAAGATGATGCGGCGTTGCGCAATGGTTTTGATTTTGACGCCGGAAAAAGTGAGACAAATCACGCTGTTTTTTTCAAACTCATTCTTGCGGCGCTTGTACCAGCCCATGTAGTTAATCACTTCCTTGCTCGGGTTACCGTAGACTTCGACCTTGTTGGAGACCAGCTCCATGTGTTCCGGGAGCTGTTTGTTGGTGACGGTGGCGGCCATCCGGTCAAGCCAGGTGTAAATGTGTTGGGCTTCTGCTGGTTCTTTCATGGTGTTTTCGTCGCGTTGTTAAGTCAAAAAGGGCCTGATTTATGTATCGTACCTGTCGAAAATTTCTGAATGCCGAAATAAGACATATATTAAGTACGTGATTAAGCGATATCAGTCCGCTTAAATGGTTATATTTTAATCAGCTGTTACGGTTACAGCTGTTATTATCATCTTTTTGCACCATGTCGACATTGCGGCAGTTCGCTAAAAATTGCAAGTTACTCATTGAAAAGCCTTGAGATTTCAAGGTCGGCATTTTTTTCTGAAGGTGCTATATTCTTGACCTGACGCACAAAAAACACGATGATACGCGGCTGTTTTGGCCGGCATAACGTGCTGACTGCAATCTGGTATTTCACATCATTTAAGGAATCACATGAACGACGCGGATAAAAAACGACTGCTACGCGAAATGATCTTTTACCGTCGCTTCGAGGATCGAACATTTGAAGCCTATATGGAACGTAAAATCGGCGGCTTTCTCCATCTCTATTCCGGGCAGGAGGCAGTAGCCACCGGTGTACTGGAAATGGCCGTGGTCGGCAAGGGCAAAGAGAATGACTATGTTATCACCGGTTATCGTGATCATATTCACGCGATTAAAACCGGCGCACCGCCGCGTGAAGTGATGGCCGAACTGTATGGCAAAGAAACCGGTTCTTCCAAAGGTCGCGGTGGTTCCATGCACATCTTTGATGCCAACCAGAATTTCATGGGCGGCTATGCACTGGTCGGTCAACCCTTCCCGTTGGCGGCCGGTCTGGCACTGGGTGCCAAGCACAAAGGCACCAAGCAGATCGCCATTTGTTTCCTGGGTGACGGCGCCAATAACCAGGGTACGTTCCACGAGACCATGAACATGGCATCTATCTGGAATTTACCGGTACTGTTTGTTTGTGAAAACAACGGTTATGCCATCGGCACACACATTGCGCGTTCCACTGCCCAGCCCAGTCAGTACAAGCGTGTTGATACCGCCTATAACATGAAATCCAGCCAGCACGACGGCATGGATATCGAAGAGGTGATGGCGGCGGCCAAGCAGGCCATTGATTACGTGCGTAATGAAGAGAAACCCTATTTTATCGAATTCATGACCTATCGTTTCCGCGGTCATTCCATGTCTGACGCCAAGGGTTACCGTACCAAGGAAGAAGAAGCCGAGTGGGAAAAACGTGATCCCATCAAGATCTTCAGCAAAAAACTCATCGAAGCCGGTGTTCTGAAGGAAGCCGATATCAAGGCAATGGAAAAAGAGATCGATGATGAGATCGAAAACGACATCATCAAGTTCGCGGAAGAGAGTCCGGAGCCGAAGGTGGAAGAACTCACCAGATACGTGCTTGATGACAATCCGGACCCCCGCTGGATCGGTCCCTTACAGAAATAATTTATAAAGAGGTTTACGAATGGCAGAGACGGCTTATTGGGAAGCGATTCGTCGCGCCCATGATGAAGAGATGGCCCGCGATCCCATGGTGATTGCGATGGGTGAAGATATTGGTGTTGCCGGTGGTACCTATAAAGCCACTTCCGGTTTGTTTGACAAATACGGCGAAACACGCATTATCGATTGCCCCATCTCGGAAAACTCCTATACCGGTATCGGCATCGGTGCCTCAATGGTGGGAATGCGTCCGATTATTGAAATCATGTCGATTAACTTCGCCTTGCTGGCGTTGGACACCATCGTCAACGCGGCAGCGAAGATTCGTTATATGTCCGGCGGTCAGCTGGAATGTCCGATTGTGATGCGTACCCCGGGCGGTACCGCCCATCAGCTGGCGGCGCAACACTCGGCACGTCTGGCGCGTATGTTTATGTCCACCTCCGGTCTGCGTGTTGTTACACCCCGCGGTCCGCTGGACGCTTACGGCATGTTGAAGTCAGCGATCCGCAGCAATGACCCGGTGATCATCATCGAACACGAACAGATGTATAACCTGAAGGAAGAGATCCCCGACGAGGAATTCTTCCGTCCGCTGGAAGGGGCTGAAGTGATCCGTGAAGGTACAGACATCACCCTGATTGGTTACAACTACAGTGTCCACCTCTGTATGGCCGCGGCCGAACGACTGGCCAAAGACGGTATCAGTGCCGAAGTTGTTGATCTGCGTTCACTCAAGCCAATCGATCGCGAGACGATTCGCAAGTCTGTGGAAAAGACCCACAAGGTTCTGGTTGCTGAAGAAGATGAAGCGCCGGTCGGTGTTGGTTCAGAAATCATCACCGGCATTATGGAAGACTGTTTCTTTGCGCTGGATTCACAGCCTGTCCGTATCCACGCCGCCGATGTGCCTGTGCCCTACAACCACAAACTGGAAAAAGCCGCTATTCCCAACGCGGATGACGTGTACCAGGGCGCACTGAAGGTTATGGGTAAAATTTAAAACAAACCTGTCCCCTCTCCCCCTTTTGGGGAGAGGGCGTAGGGTGAGGGGATGCAACAGTTGCCCTCGCCCCGGCCCTCTCCCGGAGGGAGAGGGACTACAGAATTAAAAAGAGTTTCTTATGGCAGAACCTTATGTAATCAAAATGCCCCAGCTGTCTGACACCATGACCGAAGGTGTGGTGGTGAGCTGGGAAAAGAACATCGGTGACAAGGTCGAGCGTGGCGATATCGTGGCTACGGTTGAGACTGACAAGGCCATCATGGATGTGGAAGTGTTCCGCGAAGGCTATCTTTCCGGACCGATGGCGGAAGTGGATTCCACCATCCCGGTAGGTCAGGCAATGGCTTATCTGGTTGCCTCCCCTGAAGAAGTACAACATGAAGGCGCGGCGCCTGCCGCAACCGCGGCTGTTGAAGAAACACCGGCAGCCGACCAGCCGGCTGATGAAGCACCGGCCGGTGATGCCTATATGATCAAGATGCCGCAACTTTCTGACACCATGACCGAAGGTGTGATGGTCAGTTGGGAAAAGAATATCGGTGACAAGGTCGAACGTGGTGACGTGGTGGCCCAGGTTGAAACCGACAAGGCCATCATGGACGTGGAAGTGTTCCGTGAAGGTTATCTGTCCGGTCCGATGGCCGAGATCGATTCCACCATCCCGGTTGGTGAAGCCATTGCCTGGCTGGTGGCCGATGCCGCGCAGGTCATGGACAGCAAGCGTTCCGCTGTGGCGGCTGCCAAACCGGCTGCGGCTGAAAAACCCAAATCCCTGCCTGCCGGCACCGCCCAGGCCAAGACCCGGGTCCCGGCCATGCCCTCGGGTGCGACCCCGGCGCCGCGTCCGACCAACAAGAAGGCCACTCCTTATGCCCGGCAGCTGGCCGGCGCACACGGTATCGACCTGAACAGTATTCCCGGCACGGGACCCGGCGGTGCGATTATCGCTGCGGACGTATTGAACAGTAATGTGCAGAAGACCTCCACCAAGCGTATTTTCCAGGTCCCCGGTGAAGGTCGTCCCATGTCCGCCATGGAGAAAGCGGTATCCCACAACATGGAATACTCCCTCTCCATGCCCTTGTTCCGGGTGACGGTCCATCTCGACCCGAGCGCGTTGAAGACAGCCTCCAAGGCCAAGGGCTTCTCCTTGACCGTGACCCTGGCCAAGGCAGCCGCCCTGGCCATTGAGAAGCACCCTTCCATCAATGCCGTTTACCAGCATGAAGACCGTATCGTCGAGCGCGAGCAGGTGGACATCGGTATTGCGGTAGAGACAGAGGGAATGGGACTGGTGGTACCGGTATTGCGTGATGTGGTCAGTACGGACCTGGGTACCCTGAGTGCCAACTGGGCCGATATGGTGAACCGCGCCCGCGCCCGTCGCCTGAAACCGGAAGAGTATTCGAACCCGACCTTCACCATCTCCAATATGGGCATGATGGGAGTCAGCCAGTTCGATGCGATCCCGTCGCCCGGTACTTCCGCTATTTTTGCCATCGCCACCCTCGGTCCGCAGGGGATGCCGGTGACGATTACTGCTGACCACCGTATCGTTAACGGTGCGGACGCGGCCAAGTTCCTGAACACCTTCAAACAGATGGTGGAAAGCCCCACCTGGCTGGACGCCTCGGCGGCGGCCGTTTCCGTTGCTGCCGCAACCAAAGCAGCCGGCAGTGGCTTTGAGCTGCCCAAGGGCAATTACGACTACGACGTAGTGGTGATCGGCGGCGGCCCCGGCGGTGAAGACTGTGCCCGCGATCTGGTGGAGCACGGCTTCAAGGTGGCCATGATCAATGACGCACCTTTCCCCGGTGGTGAATGCCTGTGGCGTGGTTGTATCCCCTCCAAGGCCTGGCGTGCAGCGGCTGACCGGATCCGGGATCGTGCCCACGACAAGCTGCTGGGCATCGGAGGGACCGACAAGCCGGCACTGGATTGGGCGAAGATGGAAAAACATCGCCGAAATGTCCTTGAGGAACGCGGCAAAATGGCGCTGAATACCGACAAGGGTGTGAAAATCGACGTGATTCAGGGTTTTGCCCGCTTTGTGGATGATCACAGCGTGTTTGTGGACACCGGCGGCAACAGTAAAGACCCTCACAGTCGTGCCAAAGAAGGTGACGGCAAGAGCGGCAAGCCGATCAGCTTCGGGGCGGCGGTGATTGCCACCGGCGCGCCGCCTTTCGTACCGCCGATTCCAGGCGCCCGTGAGGGCGTGGAGAGCGGCGGTGTGCTTACTTCCGATACGGTGTGGGGCCTGAAAGCCCAGCCGAAGAAAATCGGCGTTATCGGCGGTGGTGCGATTGGCTGCGAAATGGCGCAGATTTTCCAGGATTTTGGCTCGAAAGTGACGCTGTTGGAAGCGAACGAGCGTATTTTGGCCGAAGTGGAAACCGAAGTGGCCAAACAGCTCACCGCTATCCTCAATGAAGATAAAAATCTCTCGATTGAAACCTCGGTCAAGATCAAGGAGATCAAGGGAGAGCCGGGCAAGATGAAAATCGCCTATGAAGGGGCGGACGGCAAGGCCCACAACTTCAGCTGTGATTACGTCATAATGGCGACCGGCAAGCGCCCGGTGCTGGAACCCCTGCAACTGGACAAGGCCGGCATTCAGACGGAAAAAGGCGTCATCAAGGCGGACAATCGTTGCCGCACCAACGTGCCGCATATCTTTGCCGTGGGTGATGTCATCGGCGGCCTGATGCTGGCCCATACCGCCGGTCAGCAGGGCCGGGTAGCGGCGCACAACATCTCGGGTGAGGCACATATCTATGATCAGGACAAGGATTCCGGTGTGATCTTTACCCGTCCCGAGGCGGCCTTTGTGGGCCTCTCCATGGACCAGGCCAAGGCCAAAGGCATCGATGCCGCCGAGGTCAAGGTGCCCATGAGCGTGGATGCCAAGGCCATGATCACCGGTGAAACCCAGGGTCTGATCAAACTGGTGGCGGACAAAAAGTCCCATCAAATCATTGGTGTACATCTGCTGGCCGACCATGCGGACACCCTGATTGGTGAGGCCGTGATGATGGTTTCCGCCAACATGACGCTGGAGCAGGCCGGACAGGCCATCCATCCGCACCCGACCCAGACCGAACTGTTCGGCGAATTGGCACGACGTCTGTCGTCCCGGTTGCGTCGGGCGGAGAAACGGAACAAGAAGTAAACCCCGACAAGGCCCGGTTATTGCACCGGGCCTTGTTCTTTCACCCTTTTTTCTCAGTCCCTCAGCCTGGAACGGAATTTGCTATTTCCCAGGTATGAAACGTTATCTCATCCCCTCCCTGTTATTGGCGGCCGTGGTGCTGTGGCCGACCGGCATGGTGATTTCCGGGCCGCCCCGTTCCTGGGAGCGGACATCGGGTGATATCCCGGTCAGCGGCTGGCCGGAAAACCCGCAACAGCAGGAAGCCATGCAGACACACTCGATTGCCGAAAGTACCGAGCCGGGACAGATCGAACTTATGGCCAAGGTCGGGGCGCTGAAATCCCGGTTGAATGCGGATCGGGAACGTCAGCTGAAAGGCGAGCAGGCCAGGGCTGAGCAGGATGAACTGACCAGGGCCGAGACAAGCGAGAAAAAGCAAACGACACCGGTCAGTGACCCCGGCGCTGTTGAGGACAAAACACTTAAACAGCTCAAACAGGAAAATTCAAATGACGAAGTGACCGATACTGAATGGGTGGGCAAGGATCGTCGTTTGCAACGGACCAGAAAAATTGAAGGGGTGGGTGGCCAGCAGCTCTATAAGCCGCCCAACAGGCTCATTGTCACTGATCAATACCACAAGAGTATCCCCGAATTGTTGGGTACCGCTGATCTGCGCAGCTACGGTGCCGAACCCACCGAGGCCGCCTGGAATAACAGCTCCTCCAAATTCCTGTGTGAGATACGCCATCCTATTCCCGGATTCGGGTTTGCCGTGTTCAAGCGCGAGATCGGCATGGGTATACAGTTTGCCATCGAAAGTTTCCACACTACCGGTGGATCGGGACCGGCCCGTGTACAGTCGGTTCCACCTGCCTGGAAACATTACGCGAGCATCAAGGATCTCGGACTCGTACCGGTCAAACCTCAAGGCAAGGTCCTGTTTACTGTGGCCGCCGACTGGGCAGGCCGATTGATGCTGGAGCTACAGGAGGGGATGGAGGCTACTTTTGCTTTTTGGGACGATCAAACCGGTGGTGAAGATGTACTGATCAAGGTCTCGCCGTTTAACTTTAAAAAGACCCTGCCGGAATTTAACCGCTGTATGGGCGACATGTTGCCCTATTCATTCGGTGACGTACGGCATACCACCATCCTGTTTGGCTATGACAAGACCGGTCTGGCGGATCGGTATCATGAACGGCTGAATAAGGTTATTGAATACCTCAAGCTGGATGAAACCGTCAAATACGTTGATATCACCGGTTTCTCTGACAGTCGCGGTTTCAAAAACTACAACAAACTGCTCGCCACCCGCCGCGCCAATGCCGTGAAAAAGTATCTGGTGAAACAGGGTATTGATCGGGAACGGATCAGGGTCAAATCCCTGGGTGAAAAGGGCAAGAAATTCTCCAATCGAACTGAAGCCGGCCGGCGCAAGAACCGCCGGGTTGAGGTCACGCTCGTCAAATAAAGCACTGTTTTTGCCGGATTCTCGGGTATAATCACGCCCCTGTTTATTGTCCGCAATTCCCAGTCTGGAGTTTATACATGTCTGCGATCAAAAAAGTGGTGTTGGCCTATTCCGGCGGCCTGGATACTTCCATCATTCTGAAGTGGTTACAGGATACCTATCACTGCGAAGTGGTGACCTTTACGGCCGACATCGGCCAGGGCGAAGAAGTGGAGCCGGCGCGCGCCAAGGCCCAGGCCATGGGTGTAAAAGAGATCTACATAGAAGACCTGCGCGAAGAGTATGCCCGCGATTACGTTTTCCCCATGTTCCGCGCCAATACCATCTACGAAGGCGAATACCTGTTGGGCACCTCCATTGCCCGTCCGCTGATCGCCAAACGACTGGTGGAGATTGCCAAAAAGACCGGTGCCGATGCCATCTCCCACGGTGCGACCGGCAAGGGTAATGATCAGGTTCGTTTTGAGCTGGGCGCCTACGCACTGAACCCGAATATCAAGGTGATTGCCCCCTGGCGTGAGTGGGAGCTCAACTCCCGTGAAAAACTCATGGCCTATGCCGAGCAACACAACATCCCGGTGGACTTCAAAAAGAAGGGCAAGAAATCCCCGTACTCCATGGATGCCAACCTGCTGCACATCTCCTATGAAGGCGGTGTGCTTGAGGACCCCTGGTGCGAACCGGAAGAAGACATGTGGCGCTGGAGTGTCTCCCCTGAGGCGGCTCCGGACAAACCCACCTATGTGGAACTGAGTTTTACCAAAGGTGACATCACCGCCATCGACGGCAAGGCCATGACACCGGCACAGGTGATGACTTACCTGAACGATGTGGCCGGCAAGAACGGCATTGGTCGTGATGATATCGTGGAAAACCGCTACGTCGGTATGAAGTCACGTGGCGCCTATGAAACACCGGCCGGGACCGTCATGCTCAAGGCCCATCGCGCCATGGAATCCCTGACCCTGGATCGTGAAGTCATGCATTTGAAAGATGAACTCATGCCCCGTTATGCCAGCCTGATTTATAACGGTTACTGGTGGTCACCGGAACGCGAAATGATCCAGACCATGATCGATGCCTCTCAGGCCCACGTCAACGGCGTGGTCAGACTGAAACTGTACAAGGGCAATGTTTCGGTAGTCGGTCGCAAGTCCGATCGCGATTCCTTGTTTGACGCCAACATCGCCACCTTCGAAGATGATGCCGGCGCCTACAATCAGAAAGATGCTGAAGGCTTCATCAAACTGAATGCCCTGCGGATGCGGATTGCGGCGAACAGACGTCACAAATAAGCAGGGACCCTACAGTAAAGGAAAAGAATGAACCGCAATGGACGCAGCAGGCACAACGTTAAAGATAAACCGTTGTGTGTACGGTGCTGACTTTGCGGTTTGGCTTTTTTATGACTGACACACAACAACTGCTGGAACTCGATAAACAACATATCTGGCACCCCTACAGCGCCATGGGCAGTGATGTGCCGGTGTATCCGGTCGAATCCGCCCATGGTGTACGTATCAAGCTGACCGATGGTCGCGAACTCATCGATGGCATGGCCTCCTGGTGGAGCGTGATCCATGGTTATAACCATCCGGTTCTGAATGAGGCCGTCAACACCCAGTTGCAGAAAATGGCGCATGTCATGTTTGGTGGCTTGACGCATCAGCCTGCGGTGGAACTGGCTGAACTGTTGGTGCGGTTGACGCCTGAGCCATTACAAACCGTCTTCTTTGCCGATTCCGGTTCAGTCGCCGTCGAGGTGGCCATGAAAATGGCGATCCAGTACCAGCACGCCCGGGGCAAGCCACAGCGGCAACGCTTTATAACGTTACGCTCCGGTTATCACGGCGACACCTTTGGCGCCATGTCGGTTTGTGATCCGGTCACAGGTATGCACAGTCTGTTCAGCCGCGTTCTGCCGCAACAGATTTTTGTTGATGCCCCGGGTTGTCGTTTTGGCGACGCCTGCACGAATGACGATATCGAGCCAATGGTTGACGCTCTTGCGAAACATTACAGCGAAACAGCCGCTGTTATACTGGAGCCGATTGTGCAAGGCGCAGGTGGCATGCGCTTTTATGCCGCAGAATATCTGCAACGTGTCAGGGCTCTCTGCGAAGAGTACGACGTGTTGCTAATCCTGGATGAGATCGCCACCGGTTTTGGTCGTACCGGCAAGCTGTTTGCTGCAGAACATGCCGGTGTGGCACCGGACATCATGTGTGTCGGCAAGGCATTGACCGGTGGTTATATGACCCTGGCAGCCACTCTCACCACGCGACATGTCGCAGAGGCAATCAGCCATGGTGAACCCGGTGTCTTTATGCATGGGCCGACCTTCATGGCCAATCCGCTGGCCTGTGCCACCGCTCTGGCGAGTATAGGTTTGTTGCTGGATACAGACTGGCAAAGCAATGTCCGCAGGATAGAACAGGGTCTGACAGCGGGTTTGTCTGCCTGTCGAGACATGGCACAAGTGGCGGATGTGCGGGTATTGGGTGCGATTGGTGTGGTGGAACTGCAGCAACCGGTCAATATGCAGACTATCATGCCGAAATTTGTTGAGGCCGGTGTCTGGGTAAGACCCTTCGGTAAACTGGTTTATGTGATGCCGCCCTATGTGATGAATAATGAGGAACTGCAACATCTGACCTCGGCGGTAACCGCAGTGGTTGCCGGATTATAAATCCGGATGTGTGGTGATCAATAACGGTGTTAGAAAAATTGTATTGCAACGTGGCGGGCGGATGCTTTTCTTTCCCAAAACAGGTTATTATGCAAACACCTTGCTGCATGGTTAATCAAAACGGTAGTACAGAATGAATCACAGTCTCAAATCTCTCGCTTGCCAAATGATCTGCATGACCATGCTGCTGATATCTACATCTGTTTTTGCAGTGCAACAAATGACGATTGAATTATCGGAAGCCGAAGTGGAGGCGCGGGTTTACGGCAAGGAACAGAATATCCGTGTGCTCTGGATTGCCTCCAGCTTTGGTTCCAATGAAAGGCACACGCAACTTGCTGTTGATCTGGCCAAACAAAACATGCAGGTCTGGCAGGTGGATTTGGCCGAGGCGTTGTTCCTGCCGAAAGGTGCACCATCTTCACGCGCCATTCCAGGCAAACTGGTTGCTGAATTGATTAATCATCTGGCGGAGCAGGGCAAATACCGCATCCTGTTAATCGGCAGCGCATATGGCGCCATTCCGGTTTTGCGCGGTGCCTATGCCTGGCAGGTGCAGAAGCCGAACAGACGCGATGTAATCGGTGCCGTGTTATTTTCACCTTATCTTTATACACATGTCCCGGACATCGGCAGTGAACCGGAGTTTGTTTTGGAAACCTCTGCCACATCCATACCTGTCTATATTTTTCAGTCAGCCAAAAACACCAATCGCTGGCATCTGCCGGCCATGCTGAAACAGTTACAGGCCAATGCCACTGTCTTTACCGAGATCATGCCCGGCACCACATCGATTTTTTATCGTGAAGACAAATCGGTTGAAACACAGCAGGTGCTACAGCAGATGGCTGTGAAGATAGCCCGGATCATTCCCTTGTTGGAAAATGAGCAATATCCTTTACAGGCCGCAGTCTTGCCAAAACGTACGGAAACCACCAACAAGCTGGGACTGGATGATAAATTGAAACCCTATAAAGGGACGATTAAACCCCAGGCCATCAATCTGCTGGATGTGAATGGCAAACCACTCAGTCTGGGCGATTATAAAGGCGGGGTTACTGTTATCAACTTTTGGGCCACCTGGTGTCCACCCTGTGTGGAGGAGATCCCTTCATTGAATCGGCTGCGAAGCAAGATGCAGGGAAAAAAATTTCAGCTCATCTCTGTCAATTTCGGAGAGAGCGCCGGGCAAATTCGTAAATTTATGCAAAAAGTCAAAGTGGATTTTCCCGTGTTGATTGATCCGGAAGGAACTACCGCCGGAAACTGGAAGGTGGTCGCCTTTCCCTCAACATTTGTTATCGGACCCGATGGCAGGATTGCCTATGGCGTAAACGCGGCAATCCATTGGGATACTGACGAAGTAATACAAAAGTTAAACGCACTCTACTAAGCAGCCTAACACCGGCTGACTGTCAAATGTGGTGAACTTCACCAATATTTTTGTCCTGTTTCATATTCCGGAAAGTATGCAGATGAGTTGTCAAGATTCAAGCCATCGCGACGATATATAAGCTATGGTGAGGCACGAATAAATTATGAAAATTGCGGTTATTTCGGATATTCACAGTAATCTTGAAGCACTTGACGCATGTTGTGAAAAGGCCCTTCGTGAAGGCGCGGAACAATTTGTCTGTTTGGGGGATAGTGTCGGCTATGGACCGGATCCGGCGGCTGTGCTGGATAAATTACGTGAATTACCGGGCTTTCAATGTGTACTGGGTAATCATGACGAGTATATGTTTAATTTCATCGGTCAGGAGAGTACAGGGCCGGTGCAAATGGTGGCGGAATGGACCGTTAAACAACTCTCGGAATCTCATATTGATTTCCTGAAATCGCTGACCTATGTGTTGGTTGAAAACGGCGTGACTTATGTCCATGCTTCACTGTATCAACCGGGCAGCTGGTTCTATATCACGTCTGCCGAGCGTGCAAAAAAGTGTCTGGAATCGGCCCATACCAGTCTGGTGTTTTACGGCCATGTACATATTCCCCTGATATTTCATGAAAAGGCCGATAATGATGTTGTCATGATCAACCCGGAGCAGGATACACCTATATATCTGAAACCGAATCAGCGCTATGTGATAAATGTGGGCTCCGTCGGACAACCGCGTGATGACAACAAAGACGCCTGTTTCGTGCTGTACGATGAGGATCGACACAGTGTAACATTTCACCGTGTGGCGTATGATTACCAGACTACGATCCGAAAAATCAATGAGAAAGGGCTGCATCCGGAATTTGCCGACCGTCTGGCGGCCGGTCGGTAACGCACAATCAGATCATGTTTTTTCTGACATCCTGCTCGGATGCTGTTTGCTGTTTTTGTGCCAGAGACGCTTTGCGGTGCATGATCCCTTTGCCTTCCTTAACGATTAACGTGTTGCAGGTTGCTGAATCCAGTATTCTGCTGCCGTTGTTATTTCGCATGAAATGGCTGAAAGTGCCTTTTTTTCTTTTACCGATAATCAGCAAATCTGCACGATAATAATTAATACAGTTTTCCACCACCTCAACGACACTGCCGGTTTGTATGTTAAGACCGACGGGGATGTTGGTTCTGCTGGAAGCCTGAATCAGGCTGGAGATGGCAATACGCGCCTTGTTACACAGGGTATTATTACTTTGTGCCTCGGCCTCACCGCCGGCCATACCGGTATCATTTTCCAGCGCAGTGACGATAGTGATGGCGGAATTTTGCAGTCCGGCCAGATGATACGCTTCCTCGATGATTTCCTGTGAAAGCGGGGTAAGTTGCATTTTCTCATCCAGCATCACTGCGACCAGAATCCGATAGGTTTTTTTTGCCTGGGTTTTGCGCCGGTATTCCGCCCATTGTTTCAACCGCTGAAAATTATCCGGGGTAAAGTCAAACAGATTTTTGACTACGCGATAGGCCGGTTTCAACAATGAAGTGACCGGATTGCTCTTTTTTGGTTTTTTCTCGGCCGGTTTTTTGTTGAAACCCATGATGGTGTCGATTTCGATACCGCCATCCCACATGCCCAGCATTTCATATAGATGTTCCATATCGGTAAAACGCATCTCCGGATTGGCATGCAGGCAAGTGCCGACGACATAGTTAAATGTTTCACTCAGATTTGGGTTATATTTTTTCGGCAGGACGATATCTTTCTTAATCCGATTAATAACGTCAAAAGCGGTGTTGCCTTCACCGAACGGCAAATGGTTGGTTGTCATTTCGAACAACATAACGCCGAGCGAAAAGATATCACTGCGAAAATCATCGCGTACCCCGATAAATTGTTCCGGCGCAATATAGCAAGGGGTGCCCTTTGGCTCGTAAAATGATTCATGGATGATATCGGGCAGGTCAAGACAGTTGGCGAGTCCAAAGTCAATCAGGCGGATTTCACTGTCTTTGGTTACCATGATATTGGATAACTTGATATCCAGATGCAGAATGCGGCGTTCGTGTAATTTTAAAAGCGCAAAGACGATTTTTTTTATGAGAGAGATGGCTTCATCTTCATTCAGACAACCGTGGTTACGCAAATGTGTCCACAAGTCAACGCCTTCAATATATTCCATCAGCAGCAGTCGTTGTTGATCATATTCAACAACTCGCGGCATATAGGCATGGGGGAAATCAGCAAGATACGGGGCCAGCCGTAATTCATTTTCAAAGGCAACCAGACTGACCGGGTCGACCCCAAGCCTTTGCCGGGGCATTTTCAGGCTAAATTGTTTGCCATCCTTATCCGTCACCAGGTACAACACGGCCATGGCGCCTTCGCCAATCTTTTTTTCAATGGTATATCCGGCGATATACTGACCCGGGGCTAGTTCGTCCTGGTCCTGAACGGGTTGAATTGGGGCCGACATTGCTACTCCAAGGCAAGACTGGTCCTATACATATCGGTTTCCGGGAGGATTACATTAGGATTTGTCCCGGCCCGGCACCAGACCAAAATCAGTACGGCAGGTTAGTAACTTATTGATTGTTAGTGTAAATATAGGCCTTTTAAATAAAGCGGTATATGCTGTCCTGCCTGACAGGAAAGGTCGGAGACATAAAACTTTAGGAATGCCGTCACAGATTGGTTATGGCGATGGGGAAGGGGTTGCATTCCGGGATTCTGTCGGGTGAAAAAAAACCGGCACTATGCAGGGCCGGTAAATAGGTCTACTACTCAATTTCAGGAGGAAAGTTTTAATTGTGGTATCGCTGATACAAATAGTGATCAACGCCGGCCTTGCCGCTGCCGATAAAAAACAGGACCAGTAACATGATGAAATAGGTGGCGGCGAATTCGATACCGTTTTTCAGAATGGTGATGTTGCCGTATTCAGTTAACCAGTCGATGTTGCCGTGGGTTTCCAGTATTTCCACCGCCTTCTGTTTTCTTTCCAGCGCCGCTTCGATGTGATCTTTTTTCCATTCCCAGGGAACGGTCAATTCGGTTTCAGGCAATGCATGCCAGCCGTTTTGCCAATGCGCAGTTCCTGCTGCGACCACCATGGTTAACATGAGAGGGATGGCGAACCAGCGTACAGCCAGCCCAATGAGCAGCGCAATACCACCGAGCAACTCGGTCAGACCTGCCAGCCAAACCATCAATGCAGGGGCCGGAATCCCGAGTCCTTCAAACCAGCCGGTGACGGCATCGACATTTGCCAGTTTGTTACTGCCGGCCAGAATCAAAATGGGGGCCAGATAGATGCGTAATGCCAATGGTGCAATAAATTCAGCCGCTTTGGTCTTGTTCAAAATATTTTCGAGTTTATGGAATAACTCCATCGCGGGCTCCTCTTCTTGTTTTACAAGCAAGCATGCTGTCTATGCTGATGTTTACTGTCGTAATGTGACAGAAGGTGTCAGGTTTGGTTCAGTGGATAGAGAACATGTCTGTGAAAAAGATCGTGCAGTATTTCCAGTCCGCCATTGATCACGGCGGTCGGATTTGGATGATCGAGTTCATCAGCAATGTTTTGTATCAAGTCCTTGCATGATGCGTCCTTATTTTCTTTGACGCGTTGTAATAAATGTGCAGTAAGCGGATTAAGTTCCATAAAGTGAACTTCATCCTCCAGATCACGATACAGCAACAGGAAAGTCGGTTGTTCACCCGGTTGTTCCGGCAAAAAGTCGGGACCGATATTCTGCACCGGATAGTGATAACTTAATACCCAGGCCAGTGGTGAGAGAGAGGGGACAGTATCAGGCAACTCAGATGTGCCCGGTATGCCTGTCTGTGGGTGTTCATGCTCAAGCAAGGACAGGGCCAGTTCAGCCCATTCGTAATGAGCCAGTTCCAGCATAAAAGGAAAGTCATCTTCTGCCGGCTGGTATTCCTGTTCCAGATAATAGAGAAATTCACGCGGCATTTCGGGGAACAACGGTGTTTTTGCCTTGTGATGATGAAAGTATGTGCGGATCAGTCGGTGCCAACCGTCATCACTCATAATGGTTCGTAACACCGGGAAGCTGCCGGACATAAAATCTTCAACGTTGTTGTAAAATAAGTCGTTGTAGATCTTCATACGTCTGGCTTCCACATCTGCGGGGCGCGGGTTCAGCGCCGGGTTGCGGATATGCGCTGCGAAGGCATACTGGATTTGGTGGAATGGTTCAGACATTGCCATGCTGTTTCTGTTTGTCAGAGCCTGTCTGATGGCGGGCCTGTATAGCATGGATTGTTGCAATTTCCTGTAATAGCTCATCAACTGACGGCAGGTTGAAATCACGTTCCAGTAAAGTCGGTATGGCGCCAAACTGCTGATAAGCGGTATCCAGTAAATCCCAAACAGGGTCTATTACATCAGCACCATGGGTATCAACGATCAGATCTTCTGCTTCGTTGTAGTGCCCGGCGACGTGGATATAGGCGATACGCTCACCGGGCAATGCCTTGAGGAATTGCTCGGCATCATAGCCGTGGTTAACGCTGTTAACGTAAATGTTATTCACATCCAGCAGCAGATCACAGTCCGCCTCTCCGAGGACGGCATTAAGAAAATCAATTTCTTCCATTTGCTTGCCGGGGGCGGCATAGTAGGAGACGTTTTCCATTGCAATTTTTCTTTCCAGGATATCCTGTACCCGTTTGATCCGGGCCGCAACATAATGCACGGCCTCTTCGGTAAAGGGGATGGGCATCAGATCATAGAGATGTCCATCATCGCTGCAATAACTCAGGTGTTCACTGTAGCAATCGATCTGGTGTTGCTTCATAAACTTTTTCAGCTTATGAAGAAACGCCTCATCAAGCGGTGTCGGGCCGCCAATCGAGAGAGACAGGCCATGTAAAACAAAGGGATACTGTTCGGTAAACCGGCGAAATTGCCTGCCCCAACTGCCGCCGACTGCCAACCAGTTTTCGGGTGCAACTTCCATGAAGTCGATCTGTGTCGGCATGCGGTCTGCGAGCGGGCCTGCAATGGCCCGCCGCAAACCGAGTCCGGCACCTTGAATGATGTATTGTGAATTACTCATTGTCAGATGCGTGTCCGGCTACTTACTTACCGCCGCACTTGCCTTCACCACACTTGCCTTCTTTCTTGTCTTTGCCTTTACCGCCGCACTTGCCTTCACCGCACTTGCCTTCCTTCTTGCCTTTGTCTTTACCGCCGCATTTGCCTTCACCGCATTTGCCTTCTTTCTTGTCTTTCTTTTTACCACCGCACTTGCCTTCACCACATTTGCCTTCGCCGCATTTGCCTTTTTCGGCAAGCTGCATGTAGCCGCTGGACAGTTCATTCATGGCAAACGGATTGGCGCCGTTTTCCTGTGCTGAGGCTACATTGCTGGCCGCCAGACCGGCGACAAAAGCTGTACTGATAATTGACAAAGTGGTTAATGTTTTTTTGTTGGACATCTTGGTTGTCTCCGTAAGGTAAAATACCAGGCCTTGTCGGCCGGTTGGGTGTTAGTCAACGAATTAAAGCACAAAGTCTTGGTTTTCGCTTGGGGATTATGACACAAGCCTGTTAGTGAAGTTTCTATTCAAATGTCACGTTTTTATCACATATTCTTACATAATTTAGGGGTGATGGACGACAGGTAAGGAGGTAGAGGTGAAGGGTTTTCAAAAGCTGCCCAAACCGTATCAGGGTTTGGGCAAGCGTAGAGAGGGGGAGTGGGTGTCGACGATTTATGATTCCGGAACGATGACCGTCAGCCCCAGGATCTGCCAGGCTTGCATGCCACCCCGATAGTAGTAGATTTTTTCTGCCGGATATTTGTGTTTCAACAGGTTTTGGATAGCGCGGGGTGATTGCTCACACCACATGCCGTTACACCAGAGCAATACATCCTTGGCTTTGGAAAAATCCCAGGGAGAACTGTCTTTGCTGCCCAGACCGACACTGCTGATAAATTCTGACCACAGACCACTGGTTTTGCTTTTTGACGTTACGCCGAGCTTGGCCATGGCTTCACGGAGTTGTGGGTGGTATTCACTGTGATCAAAGGTTGTGAAGGGGATATTTACTGAGCCGGGTATGGTGCCTTTGCGGTGCCAATCCCTGGTTCTGGCATCGATAATTATACCGGTCCCATTTTTCAGTCTGGTCTGCATGAACTGCAGCATCTCAAGCTCGCCAACTGTGGTAACACCTGGTGCTGTCTCCATTGGCTGGATACAAAACGGCGGACAAGCGCGGGAGGTCTTGGTAAAGCCGCCGGTAAGATGGTTGTCCTTGTTCTGGATCCGCTGAATGATGATAGGGACACCGTTATGTACCACTTCCACAGAAGGTAAATCCTTGCTGATATTCACTTCCAGTGCAGCGCTGTAACCGGCGGTCAGGGAGAACAGCAGGATAACAAACAGATATTTGGTAATTGGTTTTTTACTTTTCATACTGAGACACCTCTGCATACTGACAGTCTCCGATCTTCAATCATTACTTCTTTTGATAGAGATCAAAAGTCATTTTTCTGGCAATTTCGAAATTCTTTGTGGTTTTGAAGCGGCGGAAAATCCTGATCCGATCAGCGGTTTTCAGTCGTAAGTAGATGGCGGCGCCGGCAGCGTCCTGCTGTTTGTAGTATTGCTCAAAACTCGAAATATTTTCTGCCGCCTTGATGATTTCATTGTTGACATCTTTTTTCTGCGCATGCTTAACGTTGCCTGATCTGGATTCATCCAGATATTCCAGTTCACCGGCCTCATCCTTCAGCGCGTCAAGATATTCATCGCTTGAGGCTATGCCTGGAAGCAGGAGAAAAATGTACATCAGCATCCTGAGAGAGCAGCTTGCTTTCATTTTTTATTCCTTACACCGGATGTCCTGTATCAACGGTGCTGGCTGAACATGCCTGTCTATTTGCCCGTTGTATTTCATCAATAACGTCAGAGTGTCTAAAGATTGTACACGATTTTTAGAATTTATACGGCATAATTTATAGGTACTTTAGACCTGAATTCGACAGGTAGCGGTTTCGTCTGCTGAACGTCTGGCGCTGCGCCTGTGTGCGGAAAAAATATATCTATATGATTATTAAAAATATTTTTCAATCACAATCAACTGTTTCGACGTCGGCTGTATGTTCAGAGACCAGCAAGTCCAGGGTCAGTCGATTGGCGGCCGACAGTTGTTTCCTGACCGATTCAAACTGGCTTTCTGCCTGCTCGTGCCCGCGCCGATAGCGATTCAGACTGGTGGCAATAACACTGACGATCGATTTGTCCGCAGTCCTGTTGCCTGCTTCATGCCGGAGCAGGAGCTGGATCAGATGCTGTATGTAGATCGCATCCCCGCTGATTCGATAGGCCCCCCAGAGCAAGCCGACATCTGCCGGTTTGGTTAAGGATAACTGTGATAACGCCGGGGCCGATCCGGCAAGTTGCTGTTGCGCGGTTTCATGCCAGCGGTCGTCTCTGGCCAACTGCTGTGCGGCATCCCCCAGACCTGCATACCAGAGGCTGTAAATGAGTGGCTTGCGCTGTTCGGCGCCGAGCCCGGCGGCCTTGATCCAGTCAACCGCCTGTTGCGGATGCAATATGAAAAGTTGGGCAAATGAACCAATCAGCGCCATTTGACTGATCTCACTGCGCTCATTTTGTCGCGTAAAAAAGTGTTTGATCGCCGGGACAACATTTCGGTTGTCTTTGTGCAGGTAATAATACTTTATCCAGTCATTAAACCGTTCACTTTCACGATCTTTGGCGAACCCGCTGACAGGAAGCAGCAGCCACAGGCAGATCAGAACCGCAACGAGGAAGGGCTGATCAAGTTTTATCTTGCGCCGCCTTCCGGATCTTGTTGCGGCCGCTGCTTTTGGCGCTGTAGAGTGCCTGATCGGCAGCATTGATGAGCATTTCACAACTGAACTCCTGGGTCGGCACGGTGGTGGCGACCCCTCCGCTGATAGTCACATAATTGGAGATGGTCGATTTGCCGTGTGGTATGGCCAAATCAACAACGGCCTGACGCATCTGGTTGGCCAGGTAATATGCCCCTTCCATATCTGTCTCGGGAATGACGGCAATAAATTCTTCACCGCCATAACGGGCGACAAAATCGCTGCTGCGTGATAATTGTTGCCTGATAGCCTTGCTGATCCGGACCAGGCAATCATCACCTGCCTGGTGACCATACTCATCGTTATAAGCCTTGAAAAAGTCGATATCAAGCAGGATGACAGACAAGGGGTTGCGGTTGCGTTGACAGCGGAACCATTCATGTTTCATTGTCTTCATTAAATAACGGCGGTTGGCCAGATCAGTCAATTCATCATGTTGAGATTGATCCAGTAACTGGGTGTTGCTGTTAACCAGACATGTATTGGTGAATTCCAGTTCCTGTTTGGCCAATTGCAATTCCTCCATGGCCATTTGTAATTTGGCTTCATCCTGTTTGCGCTTGCTGATATCACGTATAATGCCGGTAAAATAGATCCGGTTGTCGATGCGCGCTTCACTAACCGTGATCTCAATGGGAAAGATAGTGCCATCTTTTTTCTGTCCCGGCACTTCTATCATGCGGCCAACCATGGAAGGGCTGTTCGATGTTAAATACGCTTTCATATAGGCATCATGTTTTGGCCCCATTTTTTGCGTCATGATGATATTGATGCTTTTCCCTATCAATTCTCTTTCGCTAAAACCAAAGTCGCGCTCGATCGCATGGTTCACCGAGATAATGATGCCCTGGTCATCCGAAATAATGATGCCGTCGCTGGCAGTAATCAGTATGGATTGCAAAAATGCATCATTGATTTGCAATGATTGTTGTCGGGAGCGGTGTCGTTCAAGCTCGGATTGCAGACTGGAATTGGTTCGGGCCGTGTCAGTTTGTAATTGTCGGTATTTGGATTGTAACTCGGCTTTTTCCAGACGCAGCTGCAAGGATTCGTAAAGTGAGTTGTAGCTTCGGGATGAGATGGCGGTCAATGCCACAATATACAGACTGAGCATGGCGGCCATCATCAGACTTGCTTCGTCGCCCAGGGTAAACAGCTTGATGACAAAAGGCACTGTCATCGGAAACAAAAGCAGGCGAAATGCAGCGGGGCGGGATGACAGACTGGATACCGCGCCGCCGCTTAAGCCTGCGATGGTAAAAAAAATAAATATCTGTGCGACATGATTTTCAGCAGGATAAAAAACTGCGGCAGCCGCTCCCCACAACAAACCTGACGCAGCAGTACCTGACAGAAAAAAGTTTTCCGCTTTTTTATAGTTAATAGTTTGTGGATCCTGACTGAGAACATGGTGGCAGTGATAATATCGAATCAGGTTGACTGCCCAGAAGGCAAATAACCAGAAAATGATGAGGTCGGAATTAGTTGCCTTGTTGATATACACCACAAACAACGGGGCGATGAGTACGATGGTGATAAATGCCAGTTGAAATTGCCTGAACAACAGCATGACCTGTTCACGGTAAATCTCCAGAGAGATATCGCCAACCAAACCATTTGGTTTGGTTTGATCCGTCAGACCGGCTATCTCCTGTGATTGATTCATTGTTTGATTTACCCGTGGTATTTTCGCGGCAGTGTAATGATTGACCTTGTGGTATTGATGCTCTACTGTAACCGTCTGTTTTAGCTTGAATTATATAACGGCAAGTGTCTGTTTTATTTGAGTTAAATATAGTTCCAATTTGTGTCTCGGCACAATGGAAGTAAGTAAATTATCCTGGATGGGGCAAAGACCGGAATATGGCAAAACCGAAGAGTGTATACAGCTGCACAGCGTGCGGCGCCCAGTCACCCAAATGGGCAGGGCAGTGTGGGGAATGTGGCGCCTGGAACAGCCTGATAGAAACTGCTGTTATCTCTGCCCCGAGCAGCCCGCGTTCAACCCGTTATGCGGGGTTCAGTGGCGCCGTTGACGGCAAGGTTCAGCGGTTGTCGGCAGTCAGTCCCGATGATGTGGTGCGTTTGCCCTCCGGCATTCAGGAGTTTGATCGGGTATTGGGAGGCGGGTTGGTGCCGGGATCGGTGATCCTGATTGGCGGGGATCCCGGCATCGGCAAGTCAACATTGTTGTTGCAAACCCTTGTCGAGTTGAGCAAGCAGCAAAAATGTTTGTATATCACCGGTGAGGAATCCTTGCAGCAGGTCAGCTTGCGCGCTCATCGGCTCGACCTTTACACCAATGAATTATTGATGCTGGCGGCAACCCAGGTCGAACAGATCCTGCAGACGGCACAGCAGGAAAAGCCGGCGGTGATGGTTATCGACTCCATTCAAACCATGTATACCGACATGTTGCAATCCGCTCCCGGTGCCGTGGCCCAGGTCAGGGAATGCGCGGCGCAACTGGTCAGGTTTGCCAAACAGACCCGAACCATTCTGTTTCTGGTGGGACACGTCACCAAGGAAGGCACTCTGGCCGGTCCTCGCGTGCTGGAGCACATGGTGGATACGGTGCTCTACTTTGAAGGTGATTCAGGGAATCGCTATCGGCTGGTACGGGCTATCAAAAATCGCTTCGGTGCAGTGAACGAACTGGGTGTGTTCGCCATGACCGACAAGGGCTTGCGTGAGATTAGCAATCCATCGGCCATTTTCTTGTCGCGCCATGATGAACATGTTCCCGGCAGTGTGATCATGGTGACCCGAGAAGGGAGCCGTCCGCTGATGGTTGAAGTTCAGGCGCTGGTTGATGAATCGCACCTGAGTAACCCGCGGCGGGTAACGGTCGGGCTGGAGCACAATCGTTTGGCCATGTTACTGGCCGTACTGCACCGTCATGCCGGTATCGTCACTTATGATCAGGATGTATTTGCCAATGTGGTCGGCGGGGTGAGGGTGACAGAAACAGGGGCCGATCTGGCGGTGTTGCTGGCGGTGGTTTCCAGTCTCCGCAGTTGTCCCATTCCGAACGATATGGTCGTCTTCGGTGAAGTGGGCCTGGCGGGGGAGATTCGCCCCGTTCCGAATGGTCAGGAGCGCTTGCAGGAGGCCGTCAAACATGGATTCAAGCGTGCGGTGGTGCCGAAGGCCAATGCACCGAAAAAAGCCATGCGCGGTATCGACGTGGAGGTGGTCAGTCGCCTGGATGATGCGATTGCACTTATTCGCTGAGATGCAACATCTCGGCCATCTCCCTGTCCAGCAGTTCTTCGCTGCCCAGATTCAGTTCCAGCAGGCGATGCAGGTGGGAGATGCTGTCGATGTCGATATGTCGACAATAGAAACCAATCCGGCTTTTCTCAACATGGGCAACGCTGACATCCATTTCAATCTTGATGTCATCACCGGCCAGTAACAATTCCAGGTTAAAACCGTCACCGCGTTGACCGTGCCAGCCGGCAGGTGCAGCAATTAAAGCACCTTTCAGGCTGATATCGAGCATTTGACTGTCCCAGCTGTGGCCGGATTGATCGGTCAGTCTGACATCGGCATCAAACGGGACACGGGTGAAATGGCGTCGCTGTTCGTTATTGGGGCTCATGCTTATTCCTTACTATTCAAGATAAAATTTCAGACGGATATTCCCGATCTGGATAACTTCACCGTCGCTGAGTTTATAACTGTGCTCTCTTATAGGTGTATCGTCTACCAGCGGCGGATATTTACCCTCCAGATGTGAAATAAAATAGCCTTCATCCCGGCGTGTAATGACGGCGGTTGCCAGTCCCGCTTTACCGAAGTTGGTATTTACCCGGTGCAGGCTGAGGGTCTTGCCGATGTTATGACCGTTCAGAATTTGTAACCAACCGATGGTTTTGTCGGCGGCTTGTGCGGGCGGCATGTCAACAAGAGGTTGCTGCAGCTCAACCATGGATGGGTACGGATCCGCAGGCGGGGCCTCAACCCGGGCCATGTCATGTGCACTGTAAGTCAACGTGTGCTTGCCGACCCGGATTAGATCGCCGTCCCGGAGAAGATGTTGCTCACAGCGCTGGTGGTTCACAAAGGTGCCCTCACGGCTTGCCATGTTAAACAGCGTGGATTGACCGGCACTGGTTTCGATGCGTGCATGCACCGGCAGCAGGGCCAGGCTGTTGACGTAAATACCGCAGTCAGGCTTACTGCCGATCAACATGTTGCCTTCTGTAACAGGAAAACTCTTCAGGACATGTCCCTTGAAAGCCAGAGTTAACTTGGACAAGTGCTCAATCTCCAACAAAATTACCGGCAATAAAATCCGTTTTCTGTCTTCCCTAGTATAGACGGTTAAGCAAAAACAGAAATTATACGGGGACTATTCGCTGGTCTCGGAAGAGACCATGGCTTGTTTCCAGTTTGGATTAATACGCACTGTTTTCACGGAACTTTGGCTGGTCTGGACGATCTCCAGCGGATAATCTGCGATCAGCAGGCTGGTGCCGGGGTCTGGAATGGTTTCCAGATATTCCAGAATGAGGCCATTGAGGGTTTTGGGGCCTTCGGTGGGAAATTGCCAGTTTAGAATGCGGTTGAGATCACGGATCGTGATACTGCCGTCGATCAGGTAAGAGCCATCTTCCTGCAGATGAGCCTCGCGACTGAGGGCGGCGGGATCGGTGGTGAACTCACCGACAATTTCCTCCAGGATATCTTCCAGGGTGACCAGGCCCAGAATGTCACCATATTCATTCACAACCAATCCGATACGGCGACGTTCGCGCTGGAAGTTTAATAATTGAGTGTTCAGCGGTGTGCCTTCCGGAACGTAATAGGCTTCGCGGATGATCTTTTGCAACTCGTCCGGGCCGAAAGTCTCCTTGCGAAACAGTTGCAGGACATTGCGAATGTGTAACAACCCGACAATATGATCAATATCGCCGCGATAGACCGGTAACCGGGTGTGCATACTTTCTGACAACTGCTGGACTATCGTTTCCCAGTCATCATTGAGATTGATACCGGTGATGTCATTGCGGGGAACCATAATATCCTCCACCGTGACCTTTTCCAGATCGAGAATGCTCAACAGCATCTGTTGGTGCTGGTGAGGGATCATGGCGCTGGCCTCATTAACCACGACGCGCAATTCCTCACTGCTCAGGTCATAGTGGGAGCGTGCCTCGGAACTGACGCCGAGGATCTTGAAAATGATCCGGGTAAACAGATTGATGAACCAGACCACCGGGTAGGCGATAAAGGCCAGCGGATGCAGGACCAGCGTGGAGGGAAAGGCAAATCGTTCCGGGTGCAAGGCGGCCAGAGTCTTGGGTGTGACTTCGGAAAAGACCAGGATGATGAAAGTCAGGATAATGGTGCTGAAAATAAAACCGAAGTCGCCCATCAGGCGGGTACCGATAATCGTACCGATAGCGGAGGCCAGGATGTTGACCAGATTATTGCCCAGCAAGATGGTGCCAATCAGCCTTTCGGGCATATCCAGCAAACGTTGGGCGCGACCGGCGCCTTTGTGATTCTTGTCAGCGAGATTTTTCAGGCGATAGCGGTTCAGACTCATCAGGCCGGTTTCAGAACCGGAGAAAAATCCCGAAATGATAATCAGGAAAAACAAGGCAATGAACAGTGCACTTAAGGGGATATCGTTCAAGGGGAGAAACAGTCTCTTGTAATGTGAAGAATCCTGATCTTACTGTTCATGCGCGGCCCGTCAAGCCTTATCCGGCCCGGTTTAAAACCAGCTCGATGACAAATTTACTGCCAAAGTAGGCCAGCATGAGCAGAACAAAGCCACTGATGGTCCAGCGGATCGCTATCCGACCTCGCCAGCCGAATTGCCGGCGACCCCAGAGCAGAATACCGAACAACACCCAGGCTGCAATGGAAAGGATGGTCTTGTGAACCAGATGCTGGGCAAACATATCTTCAAGGTATATCACGCCACTCAGTAGAGACAGTCCCAGCACCACGAAACCGATGGTGATCATTCTGAACAGCAGGGTCTCCATGGTTTGCAAGGGCGGGAAACTGCGAATAAACCCGCCGGGGTGTTTGTTATGTAACTGGACGTCCTGCACATATAGCAGTATAGCCTGCACGGCAGCGATACTCAGCACACTGTAAGCCAGGATTGAGATAAGGATGTGTAACTGAATGCCGGCTTGCATGTGGTAGGGCAGGATATGGTGTTGGTCGGACACCTGCGAGATCAACAGCATGCCGGCGGCGAACGGATAAACAATGACACCCAGACATTCCACTTGCATGGTAATCGCCGCCAGGGTTAACAACAGCACCACCAGCCAGGCCACCAGAGAGAGGACGTTAAAAAAGCCGATATCCAGCCCGGTGGGGGTAAACAGGTCGTGATACAGCGCGATGGTATGAAATATCAGCGCCACCAATACCAGCAACAGGATTTGTGGTTTTTGCAGTTTCCGGATTAAATCCTTACCTAACAAGCGGAAAAGCAGCAGTATACCGCAGGTTAAATAGAGGCCAAGGGCCAGGAATGTCGTAGTTATGTGCATTGTTTTGGTTCAGGGAACAGTGTTCCGTAACAGTGTAGGTAAGGATAATCGCCTTTTAATACTATGGGAATAGCGTCAATTCTTCGATTTATCGTGTAATTTTGCAACCTTCTAATACTATAACCGATTCGTCGGCTTGCATACCTGTCTTGTGATCTGTGTATCTTTCTGTTTTGCTTGAATAATGTCATTATTAAAGCTAAAAACAAACAAGGATATGCCGCTACAATAACAAACATCCAGCAATATTGTCGGCAGCAGTTTTAGACAAAGACAGCCAGCGGGTAAGCAGAAAACTTATGGAACTCAGGGTACTGGGGTGTAGCGGTGGAATCGGTACGCATTTGCGTACGACCTCACTCCTCATCAACAACGATATTTTAATTGACGCCGGCACCGGTTTGGGAGACCTGTCACTGGATGAAATGGAAACCATCAGGCATGTCTTTCTCACTCACTCTCATCTGGATCATCTGACCGGTCTGCCGTTGATGATCGACAGTATTTTTGATCGCATTACCACCCCGGTTACATTACATGCCCAACCCCTGACAATGCAGGCTGTGCAGAAGCACATCTTCAATAATGTGATTTGGCCGGATTTTTCCACATTGCCGTCCAGGGCAAAACCGGTCCTGCGCTATGAGGTCATGGAACCGGGCTCCATTTGTAAAATCGGCGATGTCAGTTTTGAGAGTATTCCGGTCAATCATGTCGTGCCGGCCATTGGTTACTGCGTCTCTTCACCAACCGGGACCTTTGCCTTCAGCGGTGACAGCAGCACCAACGATACGTTCTGGAACGGATTGAACAAGCAACCCCGCCTGGATGTGCTGATTGTGGAGACCGCCTTTACCAACGAAGATCACCCCCTTAGCCAGCAGGCGGGACACTATTGCCCCCGGACGCTGGGTGAAGATCTGAAAAAACTCAAACACGAGCCAAAAATCTATCTCAGCCACCACAAACCCGGCGCCGAAACAATCATCTTTGCCGAATGTCGGGAATCCATTCCGGATCGCGAGCTGGAATCTTTGCGCAGCGGCCAGCGGATCCAGTTATAATACCCGCACTGTTCACCGGTTCCGGTGGACAGATATTCACAGCATATAAACAACATTCTGCGGATTCATCATGTTTGACGGATTATCTGAACGCCTGGGCAAAACCATTCGCAACCTGCGCGGAGTGGGTCGTCTCAGTGAGGACAATATCAAGGACACCCTGCGCGAGGTGCGCATGGCCCTGCTGGAAGCGGATGTCGCCCTGCCGGTCGTCAAGGCGTTGATCGAACAGGTCAAACAACGCGCCATCGGCACCGAGGTGATGAAGAGCCTCACTCCCGGTCAGGTCATGATTAAGATCGTCAATGACGAACTGACCCTTCTGATGGGATCAGCCAATGAAGAGATAAACCTGAATATAACCCCGCCCGCCGTTATCCTCATGGCCGGGTTACAGGGTGCGGGCAAGACCACCACTGTCGGCAAGCTGGCGCGCCGCCTGCGTGAAAAACAGAAAAAATCCGTGATGGTCGTGAGTGCCGACGTCTATCGTCCGGCCGCGATTGATCAGCTGAAAACCGTTGCCGCCGATGTGGGGGCCGAGTTTTATCCCACCGAGGCCAATGCCGATCCGGTCAAGGTAGTCCAACAGGCCCTGAAACAGGCCAAAATCAGCAACATGGATGTCCTCATTGTCGATACAGCCGGTCGACTGCACATCGATGCGGAGATGATGGACGAGATCAAACGTTTGCACCAGACAGTGGATCCGGTGGAAACCCTGTTCGTGGTCGACAGCATGACAGGTCAGGACGCCGCCAATACCGCCAAGGCCTTTAATGATGCACTGCCGCTGACCGGTGTGATCCTGACCAAAACCGACGGTGATGCCCGCGGCGGGGCGGCTCTGTCGATCCGGCAAATCACCGGCAAACCGATTAAATTCCTTGGCGTGGGTGAAAAAAGCACGGCCCTGGAGCCCTTCCATCCGGACCGGGTGGCTTCCCGCATCCTGGGGATGGGTGATGTGGTCAGCCTGGTGGAACAGGCTCAGGAAAACTTTGATGTCGAGAAGGCCGAGAAGCTGGCCAAAAAAATGAAAAAAGGTCAGGGGTTTGACCTGGAAGATTTCCTGGACCAGTTTCAGCAAGTCAAAAAAATGGGTGGATTGGGGAGTCTGCTGGACAAGTTGCCGGGCATGCCCGGTTTGCCCCAAAACCTGCCGGGACAGCTGGATGAGAAACAGATTTCCAGGATGGAAGCCATTATTTATTCCATGACACCCAAAGAGCGGAGTCGACCGGAAATCATAAAAGGCTCGCGCAAGCGCCGTATTGCCACCGGTTCCGGGACGCAAGTCCAGGATGTGAATCGACTGCTGAAACAATTTACCCAAATGCAGAAAATGATGAAAAAGGTCAGCAAGGGCGGGATGGGAAAAATGTTACGTGGCCTGAAGGGCCAATTACCTCCCGGGATGCGCTAGAGGAACGGGTAAAAAAGCGGGATTATTCTTCCTAACCACTTCACTTTTTTAGGAATTCCAGTAAAATGCGCGGTTCCATCGCAGGCCGCTCCCGTGAGCGGTGTTTTTTATTGGAACAAAAAGCTAACAGATTTAAGGGTTTAGATACCATATGGTTACCATTCGATTAACACGTGGCGGCGCCAAGAAGCGTCCTTTTTACCACATTGTGGTGACAGACAGCCGTAGTCGCCGTGACGGTCGTTACATTGAACGCGTCGGATTCTTTAATCCGGTTGCCCGCGGCAATGAAGAACGACTGAATATTATGCGCGATCGCATTGATTACTGGCTGAGCCAGGGTGCGCAGGCTTCTGAGCGAGTAGGCAAACTGTTGAAGGAGCAGGCTGCCTAATAGCCCTGCTTGCATGACCGGGCTGGAAACAAATCAGCAATGGGTTGTGCTCGGCAGGGTAGCCGGGGTTTATGGCGTGAAGGGCTGGGTCAAGGTCATTTCACACACTGTACCGCCGGACAATATCCTTGATTATTCGCCGTGGTATCTGCAACAGGATGGTCGTTTGCAGGCCTTTGAGGTGATCGAAGGCAAGACACACGGCAAGGGCATCATCGCGTATTTGGCGAATTGCACAGATCGTGATGTGGCCGCCAGGCTGGTTGGTACAGATATCCTCGTCGAACGGGACCGTCTGCCGGTACTGGAAGATAATGAATACTATTGGGCTGACCTGATCGGATTACAGGTGCAAAACAGTGACGGGCAACAGCTCGGTATTGTGGAGAGTCTGCTGGAAACAGGGGCAAACGATGTGTTGGTTGTCCGGGGCAGCGATAAACAGGAACATCTCATACCATATATACAAGGTGAGGTGATCCGGGAGATAAACCTGGCGCTGGGTATCATCCGGGTTGATTGGGATCTGGAATACTAGACAGGAAAAGCGATGCGTATTGACGTCATCACCCTCTTTCCGGAAATGTTCCAGGCTGTCTCCAGGTACGGTATTACCGCCCGGGCCATGCAACAGGGTTTGTTGGAACTGGGTTTGATCAATCCGCGGGATTTTACCCGGGATGCCCACCGCACAGTCGATGATCGGCCGTATGGCGGCGGGCCCGGCATGGTGATGCTGGTTGAACCGTTACGACAGGCTGTCGACACCGCCCGTTGCAGTTATGATCCGCCCGGCAAGGTGATTTACCTGTCACCACAGGGGCGCAAGCTGACACAGCGGGACCTGTTGGACATGTCCGGCGCGGCACACCTGATACTGCTTTGCGGCAGATACGAAGGTGTTGATGAAAGACTCATCAGTGCCGAAGTGGATGAAGAATGGTCCATCGGCGATTACGTATTGAGCGGTGGTGAACTGGCTGCCATGGTGATGATCGACGGTTTGACCCGTCTCTTGCCGGGGGCGCTGGGCCACGCGGATTCGGCCGGCGAGGATTCCTTTATGCAGGGTCTGCTGGATTATCCGCACTATACCCGACCCGAACAGGTTGGTGAGATGGCCGTCCCGCCGGTGTTACTGAGCGGTGATCATAAGGCCATTGCCCGTTGGCGGCTGAAGCAGGCACTGGGCAGAACCTGGTTGAGAAGACCGGATTTACTGGAAAGGCTGGAGCTGGACAGAGAGCAACAGCAACTGCTTGAGGATTTTATCCACGAGCATGAACAGGGTTGATTGAATTACAGTATTGAATGAGCGAAAGCGTTGGAGCAAGCCATGAGCAAGATAATCGAACAATTGGAAAAGGAACAGATGAATCGCGAGATACCGGAGTTTGGTCCCGGCGATACTATCGTGGTACAGGTAAAGGTAAAGGAAGGTAACCGTGAACGTTTACAGGCCTATGAAGGTGTTGTCATCGCCAAGCGTAATCGTGGCCTGAACTCTTCATTCACTGTTCGCAAGGTCTCCCACGGTGAAGGTGTGGAACGTGTTTTCCAGACCTACAGCCCGGCAATCGAAAGCGTCAAGGTTGTCCGTCGTGGTGACGTACGTCGCGCCAAGCTCTACTACCTGCGTGATCGTCAGGGCAAATCAGCCCGCATCAAGGAAAAACTTTCCTGAGTTAACGGAACTGCGACAGCGCGGTTGTAAGCCTGCCGCGATTATGTCCATAATCAACGGGTATCGTTTCAGTAACGATACCCGTTTTTTATGTCCGGAATAAAAACTATTACATACCGTCATTTTTTTCTCATCATACTGGTGTCGTTTTGCTATGGGGCTGACAGCACGGCTGCTGCCGGCAGTGACATTAAAAAAGACAAGGCCGCTGTCACCAAAACGGATAAGCGCAAGCCCGTAAAAAAGAAACCGGCCGGCAAGGCGGCGAATAGCCCCGTCGGTGATGCAAAAGTCGCTGCAGAAGAGAAGAAGGCGGCTGGCGGTGACAGAACAGCGGACCAGCCCCTGGCCGAGATCCGTCACATAGCTGAAACCGGCGCACCCAATCTGGCGTTGCATTTGCTGAATGAAACCCAGCTAAAACTCACAAACGATCAAGCGCAATGGCTGGCCCTGGAGCGACTGCGCATTCAAATTTATCAACAGAATCGCAACTGGCAGGGTTTGCTGGACAGAATCAGCTCCCTGCCCACCGGCCTGCCGAATGAGTTTATGTATCAGGCCAAAACCGTACAGGCGGAGGCCTGGCTGGAATTGGGACAGGGTACGACGGCAAGAAAGCATCTGAATCAGATGATACTTTCCGTTGCCGGTCAGGATGATGATGCCACCGTGTTATGGTTGAAGCGTTGGCGCAAGTTGATTGTGATGTGTTACTTGTCTGCCAGACAGGTGGATGATGCACGAACCGCGATTCAGCGCTATCAACAGGACTATACGGCCAAAGATGCGGCCACGCTTATTCTGCGTGCCAGAATTCTGTTGATGAATGATCAGGCACAGGACTCGGTGGAACTGTTGGCGAGCCACACCGATAAACCCGAAGCCGACATGCTCTATTTATTGGCCCGCCTGCGTGCCGGCATACTGACGCCGGTAGAGGCAGTAAAAATCGGTTTGCAACAGATAACAACCCATGGTGCGGACGAACGACTGGGGTATTCCCTGTGGGCGGTGGTTGCGGAGGCTTCACAACGGGCCGGTGACAGGACCACTGCAGTGAATGCGCTGGAGCATGTCGTGGCATACCGGCAACGCAAATCTGTCGATACCCTGTTTGATTTCAACATTGACAGCTTATGGAATGCCTATATTGATTTTGCCTTGTACCAAGGCAATAAAGCGCAATTTTTGATCGGGCAGGATGAAAAATGGTTTGCCGCAGCGAAAAAATATTTTCGTAAAAAACCGCTGATTGCCCGTGCCTATTATGCCTTGTTGATGCACCGGGCACAGGGTGAAGAGAGTCGTGTGGCGGCGGCTGATATGTTGGTGAAGTCACTCAAACGCCGCAAGCATGGTGGTGAGATACTGCGTCAGTTGTTCGTCAGAAGTAAATATTTTCCCGCTATCAGTGATGTGCCTGAACCGGCCAGACGCACTCTGGTTGATGTGGCATTGGCACAAAATGATATTCCCCTGGCGTCAGAGATCATGGCCACGCTGGTAACGCCGCCAAAGGACAATACCGGCTATATGTGGTACCTGCGGCGGGCCAGAATTTTGGTGTTGGGCGGGCAAGCGCAAAGAGGCGCCGACGCGCTGAATGAATTTATCACCGGCAAGGGTGACAAGCTGAGCAAAGAACAGGTTGAACGGTTATTACAGGTGGTGTTTGATCTGCAAACCGTTGGCGCACACGATGCCGCCATTCAGCTGTTTCAACGGGTCTCGACCCTGACCGATGATGAAAAAATCCGGCGTGAATTGTTTTACTGGATGGCTGATTCACGCCGTGCACAAAATCGCTATCCTGAAGCGGCGCATCTTTATCTCAAGTCAGCGATGTTGCCGGATGGCAAGGGACTGGACCCGTGGGGACAAACAGCGCGTTATCAGGCGGCGGAGTGTCTGGGACAAGCCGGTCTGATCGAAGATGCCCATGAACTTTTCCAGCACCTGCTGCGGGTAACCAGGGAAGCGGATCGCCGCGCGGTGCTGGAACACGAAATCCACAAACTGCGTTTGTCCAGAGTCAGGGAAAACAAAGCCGCGACCGAAGAGATCGTCGAACAGGGGGTTGAGTAATGCAGCATACAGCATCTATGTCCAGTCCGATTGGCCGGCTGGATATTCACCTGGAAGACGATGTCGTCGTCGCCATTGATATTCAGACGGATGCAGACGCGACTGAGAACAAGCGGGTTAACCACCCGGTTCTGCAACAGCTACAGGCCTATTTTGCCGGAGGCCAAAGCCGGGTCGATATCCCGATCCGATTGTCCGGCACACCTTTCCAATTAAAGGTTTGGCGTGAGATGCAGAAAATCCCGGCCGGCAAGACAGTATCCTATGCTGATATCGCCAAACGACTTGGCAGTAGTCCAAGAGCGGTGGGGAACGCCTGTCGCGCCAACCCGATTCCGGTCATTGTGCCCTGTCATCGTGTTGTGGCAAAAAACGGCCTGGGTGGTTATGCCGGCAGCACCAGCGGTGTGCAAATCGATATCAAAAAGTGGTTACTGACTCACGAAGGGGCAAGGCTGGTTTGAAGGTGCCGAGCACACCGTTACAGGAACACCCCATGGTCAGCGTTTTCCTGGATGCATTGTGGATGGAACAGGGTTTGAGTGAACATACACTGACGGCCTATCGCCATGATCTGGCCGGATTTGCCAACTGGCTGGCTGCCTCGGAGACTGACTTGATCGCTGTCAGCAAGGCGGATGTGCATGGTTATCTGGCCCACCGCCTGGAGCAAAACTTCAGCCCCCGCAGCAGCGCCCGCTTTCTCTCCTGTGTTCGGCGGTTTTATGGCTACCTGCTGCGCAATAAACACATCCATGTTGATCCCACCGCCCTGATTGAAGCACCCAGACTGGGGCGCAGCCTGCCCAAAACCCTGTCGGAAAAAGATGTCGAAGCACTGTTACAGGCGCCGGACATCGGCAACCCGGCCGGGTTGCGGGATCGCACTATGCTGGAAGTGTTATATGCCAGTGGCTTGCGGGTTTCGGAACTGGTGGGACTGACCCTGGGGCAGGTCAATCTGCGCCAGGGAGTGGTACGGGTCGTGGGTAAGGGTAACAAGGAGCGGCTGGTACCATTAGGTGAAGAGGCGCTGGACTGGATCAATCGCTATCTGGTGGAAGGGCGCCCCGCTATCCTAGACGGTGGTGTGACCGATGCTTTGTTCCCCAGCAACCGCAAGCAGTTTATGACCCGCCAGAATTTTTGGCACATCATCAAGCGGTATGCAAAGCAGGCCGGGATCAATACCACACTTTCCCCACACACATTGCGCCATGCCTTTGCCACCCACCTGTTAAATCATGGTGCGGACCTGCGTGTGGTGCAGATGTTGCTGGGTCACACAGATCTTTCCACGACCCAGATCTATACTCATGTGGCCCGGGCCAGACTGAAAGACCTCCATGCCGCCCACCATCCCAGAGGATGATGGCGGGGAAACGATCCGGCAGGAACCATTTAGGGACCGGGCGGTCGGAATACAGCACATAAACGACAGATTCAGGTAGAATGCCTGACCATTTCAAAACAGGGTGACATGATGAAACAGATTTATGCAGTAATGACGATAGTTTTGTTTGTGGCAATGGGAACCAGCGCCGTATTTGCCGGTACTGCGGCAGATATAGAAAACATCAAGAAAATGCTCAACAAGCAGTTTTCGGGCAAGCAAATCACCAGCATAAAAGAGACCCCTGTTAAGGGCTTGTATCAAGCCATCATGCCGCCAAAAATTCTCTATGTCAGTGCCGATGCAAAATATCTGGTGAGCGGCGACCTGATCGAGATATCGACCGGCAAGAATATCACAATGCGATTACGGGACAGTGTGCGCGCCGATGCCCTGGAACTCGCAGGGACAGATTCCATGATCATCTTTGCCCCCAAGGGCGAAACCAAACATACGGTGACGGTGTTTACCGATATCGATTGCGGATATTGTCGCAAGCTGCATGATGAAATGGCCGATTACAATAAACTGGGGATCAAGATACGTTATATGGCCTATCCCCGGGCGGGTTTTGGTTCAGAATCATTCAGGCTCGCGCAGGATGTCTGGTGCGCGAAAGATCGTAACGAGGCGATGAACCGCGCCAAGAGTGGTAAGAGCGTACCGCACAAGACCTGTGATGATCCGGTGAGAGAGCACTACATACTGGGCGAGGATCTGGGTGTTCGTGGTACACCTGCTTTGGTGCTTGAAAACGGCCAGATTGTTCCCGGCTATGTCCCCGCTGATCGCCTGTTTGCAGGTCTGGAACAGTTCAAGAAGGAACAAAAGAAGTAATTACAGCGTAACGGGCCACAGCCTGGCGCACCAGGTAAATAACAAGGCCGGTCGGATCGTCTGATCCGGCCGGACTTTTTTTATACCCTCTATATAAAAAGCCAACTGCTGCTGATAATGGCCGGCCAGTTCGGATAACGTCTTCTCTTCAGAATGCTGGTGAGTCTTGTAATCGATCAACCAGAGTTCATTGTTCACCAGTACCAGTCGATCAATCACGCCATGAATGGTCTGACCGTGATGCAGATAACTAATCGGTACTTCGCTCCAGGCCTGCTGATAATCTGCAGGGTTAAACAGATGCTTTAATGTCGGATTGGCAATGAGATCGACAGCCTCACGCCACCATGATGTATAGGGCTCCTCATCAACGGTAAAGCCAAGTTGTTGTGCAATGCGTTGTTTGACGCTGTCCCTATCAACAGGCTGCTGACTGAGTTTCTCCAACATCAGGTGGATGGCAACGCCGCGTGTCTGACCGTCCGCATCCGTTGCGAAGTCGGTAGTGAGCTGCTCATGACTTCGACTGGGGGCGATCTCATACCAGGCCGGTTTTACCTCCATCGGTTGTGACAGGCGCGGATCGACCGTTATGGTATGAGGGCTTGCCGGTGCCGATGCAGAGGTGGACGGATGGGGTCGACCCGAGACCTCCAGACATTGGCTATCGGTCCAACTGTCTGCTTCCAGTGCGTAACGGGCGGCAATCTGTCCATACCAGCCGGTGTTATCGCCGCGTCCCGGCAGACTGCCGCTGATATACAGCAGTTGTTTCGCTCTGGTCACGGCCACATAGAGCAGATTGGTTTCTTCACAGGCTTCCTGGGATTGTTTGATGGCCAGTTGGTCAAGACTCCAGGGATCCAGTTCGGTGCGCGGCCGGGTCAGCATAAAAGTGGACGGGCGCGGTTCTTCCGCGGGCCAGATAACCAGTGTTTCGTAGGCTGTGTTGCCGGAGGGAGAACGGGCGGCATCGGCCAGAAAGATCACTGACGCCTCCAGGCCCTTGGCCTCATGGATCGTCATCAGCCGCACCCGATCCTGTTGCCCCAGTGCCGGTGGTTCATCGGGGGAGTCTTTGGCCTGTTGTTTCAATTCAGCCAACCAGTGCAGAAAACGGGTCAGACTGGGATAGCGACCGCTGTCCATTTCCAAAGCCAACTCCAGAAATCGGGTCAGATTGGCACTGACCCGTGATTGCAGGGCCGGGGGAAAGGCGGCGTGATAACGAGCCAGAACATTGGCTTCACTGTAGATGCGGTCCAGCAGATCATGCACGGGGATATGACCGACCTGTGCCTGCCAACGTGCCAACATGGCATGGGCGCGGGCAAAATCGCTGTCAGGTGACGCTTCCGCCAGGCAGGCCAGCCGTTCATACCAGTTGCCGGAACCGGCAGCGGCGAGGGTAAGCAGATCGGTGTCGGTCAGATTAAACAGTGGTGTGCGCAAAATACCGGCCAGGGCCAAATTATCGAAGGGGGTGATCAGCCAGGTCAGCAGGTTGACCATATCAATCACTTCCAGCGCTTCCAATAATGTGCCGCGATCGGCGCCGAGATAGGGAATTCCGGCTTCACGCAGGGCGAGTTCATACTCATGCACATGGGTGCGCGAGCGCAGCAGAAGAATGATGTCGCTATAGGTGATTGTGCGATAAGTGTTGTTCTCCGCCCGGATCACGGTTTGCCCGGCCAGCAATTCGTGAATCACCCCGGCGATGGTTTTGCCTTCTTCGTAATGCGTCTTGTGTTGCGGGATAGAGCGTGGCGAACGCAATGGATCGCGCAGTGACGTGAATTGATTTTCGTTTAACGAATCAACAGCCGCCTTGATGCTATCGTCAGCAACATGGCCGAGTCCTGCCAGGGGTAACAATTTGACCTCTCCCCACAAGTCGGTATGTTGTGTCTCATGGGGTTCAAACTCGGGGAGTTGATCGTGCAAGGGGCCTGCGCCGAACAGGCGATTCACACATTGAATGATCGCCGGTGCGGAACGCCAGGACTTGTTCAAGGGCCGGCTTTTGGCATTGAGGTTCTCAGCCAGCCAGCGGCCGGCTGTATTGAACAGCCGTGGTTCAGCTCGCCTGAATCGGTAAATGGATTGTTTGGCATCGCCCACCAGAAACACACTGCGGTTCCGCTCCATGGTATTTGCCGCCATCTCTTGCAGGATAGGCAGGACCAGTTGCCACTGGGTCGGGTTGGTATCCTGAAACTCATCGATCAACAGGTGATCAATACGGCTGTCCAGTTTGTATTGCACCCACAGGGCATTGTCACCCTGTGTAAGTAACTGGCAACTTTTCCATTCCAGATCGTTAAAGTCGAGCAGGCGTTGTTCGCGTTTGATGCGTTGATAATGCGCCAGTAAACGAGACCCGGCGGTATACCAGGCACGGTTGCTCTGATAAGTGCGGATGGCGGCCAGTTGGCCGTCGGTGTCGGCCAGCCGGGCGCAGATATGTTCATGCAAAGCCAAAAATGTTACTGCACCGTCTTCACCATAGATCTTGCTGTTGGTCTTGGTGATTTTTCGGGCGCGTGGTTCACCCTTGTCGGTGAGAAAGGCTTGCCGAATCAGTTGATAGGCTGTTTCGGGCTTATCGATATTCGCCAAACCCTCGTGCAGTTTTGCAGCAAATTCCAGATTGGTTTTGGTGTCGTGTTGTTCCAAAAAAGGGATAAACCGCGCAATGTCACTCCGCTCGGCAAGAAACGCTGTCATCGGCTCCACTGTCGGATCGATCTGTAACTGCCCGGCCAGGTTGTCGATAGCATAAGCCGTTGGGTTGTCTGCACCGGCCGTCCAGGCCCACCAGTCACTGCGTTGTTGCAAAAAGCTGTGTAACGCCTTGCGGGTATTGAACAGGGAAAACTCACGCAATAAATAATCCAGTGCCCCGGTCGTTGCACTCTGTTCATCGGTCGCCGCTTCTTCCAGCAAGGCATCGAAGGCCTCATCCTGTAATGCCGTGGTGCGTTCCTGGAGTTCAAAACCGGCCGGAATATCCGCCTCCAGCGGAAAGCGACGCAGCAGATCCTGGCAAAAGGCGTGGAAGGTGGTCAGCTTTACCGGTTGTTCGGTGCGCAACAACAGTTCATACAGGCAACGTGCCTGTTGCCGGTTTTCAGTGGTGGCAGGCACTTCCAGCAGGGCAAGGTGTGCATTGAGTTCGGCATCATCCAGCGCGGCCAACTCAAACAGGCGTTGCAATAAACGCTGCTGCATTTCGGCGGCGGCCTTGCGGGTAAAAGTGATCGCCAGAATGGAGCCGGGGCGGGCGCCGTCCAGCAAAAGGCGAATAATCCGGCTCACCAGCAGGTAGGTCTTGCCACTGCCGGCGGAAGCATGGACAGTCACATTATCGAGAGGTTGAGGGGCGCCGGTTGATTGCATGGGGGTAGCTTAATGATTGCACCGGATGGGGTAAACCCATTTCCTGACGAGGGATCTTGTGCAGTTAAAATGTGAAGCAATTCACACTTATTGCCATGCATCGTACAGGGTAATAAAGTATCCTTGCCGACCATAAGAGAATTGCTAATCACTTGATACTGTTGATTTTTGTACAGGATCGGCGGATATCGGGAAGCAACATAGGGAAAAGTGGCTTGGGGCCGGATTGCCCGCATGGATGACTCCATGGAAAGACCAGCAGCGGCAGGATGCTGAACACAACACAACAAGAATAACTGCATGGGTAAAACAAGCGCGGGCGGGACAGCCTGAAGGGTATTAAAGCAAAAGCGGCCGGATGCCGCTTTTTTTATGTCTGCCGGTATTGAAAACTGATACGCTTGTGGCTGATTTGTGCAATTTCGGATCTGTGGCTAGGATAGATGTACACATCAATAGGACACAGGACAACAACATGGACTCACATGAGGTTTCAATCGGAAAATACCTTGGCGCTTTGGCAGTTGGCTATCTGCTTGGCCTGGTCATCATCAATTTGTTGCAGAACATCTTTCATCTATATATCAGCCCGTTGTGGTATTTCGCTGTGCTGCTAATAGCGGCTTACCTGGTTGCCGGACAATTTGTCAAACAGCACCAACGCGCACTTTCGGGTATGGAAAGAAACATACTCTGTGGCGGCGGCATCGTCACAGCCATTGTGATTACGGTTTTGGATATGCTGTTGGTGATGAGACTGGTGCTGGATGCCGGCAGTTATGCCGCTTTTATTAATGACTTGAAAATAGTACCGACAGGCAGTTTGCTCATCTATGTTGGCTCAGCTGCAGTAATAGGCTTTGCTCTGCTCTGGCTGGTATTTGGCCCGCTGACCAACATGGCGGCGAAAAAATAATCTTCAGACGAACAGGCTGTATGGAAAATAAAGCGATGAGAATCCGATTGGCATTGGGGATGGTACTTTCGGTGCTGGTATTGCCGGTAGCGGCGAGTGACATTGCCGGTTGTTATTTTCAGCAACACAAGGGTGTCTGGATGGACAGCGAGTTGATGGAAACAAATGTCGTTCTGATTAAACAGGATGGCAGAGACTTGCTGGTCAGGGCGGAATTTAACGGACATCATGCCTGTCGCATCGCCGCCGGCGAAAGCGGTAAAGCTGTTCGTTTACAACCCTCAGGCAAACAACGTTACACCTATCATGGCAAGGATAAAGAGCTGGGTATTGATTGTGAACTGGAACTCGTGGAATCCGCTGCCGGTTTTGTAATCAGCGATAAAAACTTCCAGTGTCAACGCTTGTGGGAGTGTGGTGCGGCTGCCGGCGTCGGGTTCGAGGCTGACTATGCAAGCAAGGATCAGAATACCACCCGGTGTGATCAATACCTGGGCAAGCACTGATCACGCCGGGTTGGACATTTCAACGTTTATTCAGGAACGGATTATCCGAACTTTTGGCAGGTGTCGAGGTGTCTGCGGCCTTTTGGCGCGGATAGGCGATCTGGGTTTTGTCAGAGGCCGTGTTATTTGACGCCGGCATACTCATATCATCGGCAAAAAACATGATCTCATACATGCCGATAGTGATGATATCGTTGGGTCTGAGCAAACGTTGTTGTCCCACCCGCTGCTCATTCACGAAGGTGCCATTGGTGCTGCCCAGGTCCTGAATATAGGACGTATTCATCACGGTAACAATCTTGGCGTGATTGCTGCTGACAATGGAATCATTCAACCGGATATCGTTGGTAATATTGCGACCAATGGTCACGGTTCCCTGCTCGAGACTGTGCTGACCAATTGTAAAACTTCCCTTGTTGATCCTTATTCTGTTCATTTCCAGCTCCATAAAATACATTTAAACAGATGAGGTCGCGTGGATGTTCTCCCCCCCACAACAGACTTCGGTATTATATAGCATTTGTAAGGCCTTTATACCAAAAATTAGTATGCCGCCATTTGCTAACTATATGTAACAAATTAAAAAAATTAAACCATATCACCAAGCAAAACACTCGGATATTGCGCGTTTTGCATGGGGATTTTAGCTGTATAAGGCAAACAACGCATCCGGTAATTGATCTTATACAAGAACAGACCAATCTTTGTTGTGGGCGGGAAAACGGTGGGGGTAAATGCGCTGTTTTCGAACGAGCGGGCCGGCAGCTGTCTTGCTTTAAAAGCCGGTTTGGACCGAGATTCAGCATATGACATTGACAGTGATATGGATTTTGGACTATTCATAGATGGTCACCATCATTATCACCCCCGGGGTCCCATTATTATGATGAATAAAATCAGAACCATGCGCGGATTGTCTGCATTCTGTGCCGCACTCATGTTGTTTTTCTCTATCCAGCCCGCTGTTTATGCAGATCTGGTCTCCACCGCTGAACTGCAGGCCGAAGTCCAGGCCAAACTGGATCGTTCCGCCCTGATGGCCTCCCTGCAGCGTCAGGATGTACAGGCGGCCCTGACCATGCAAGGCGTACAGCCGGAACAGGCCATGGAGCGTGTTGCCGCCATGACCGATCAGGAAATTGCACAACTGAGCAGCCAGATTAACGATCTGCCTGCCGGTGGTGATGTTCTGGGTACAGTTTTACTGGTTCTCATCATCCTGGTCTTTACAGATCTGGCCGGCTGGACCAATGTCTATCCCAAGATTTGACCCCGACACCCCAATCTTTTTTATCGCTGACTGCAAAGCCCGCCCGGATTTCTCCCGGCGGGCTGTTGTTTTTCCTGTGCCTTTTTTTGCTCAACGCCTGTAGCGGGTTACCCCTGCAATCGGAGGCGATCCTGGCCCAGCGACCAACGGCATTCAGCAAACCTGTCGAACTGACGCAGGTCCCCTTTTTTGCACAAGAGAAATACCAGTGCGGCCCGGCGGCCCTGGCTGCCATGATGCAGCAACAAGGGGTCAACATCAGTCCCGATGAACTGGTGGACAAGGTCTATATCCCGGCACGGCAAGGTTCACTGCAAATAGAGATGATTGCTGCAGCCCGGCAATACGGTCTGGTCCCCTATGTGCTGGATAAAAACGTGACCAGTCTGCTGGAAGAACTGCGTGCCGGCCATCCGGTCCTCGTGTTGCTGAATCTGGGGCTGGACTGGATACCGGTCTGGCACTATGCAGTGGTCGTCGGCTACGACCTGGAACAGGAAAAAATCATCCTGCGCTCCGGCACCACACAACGCCAGGTTGACGCGATGAAGGTTTTCGAACGCACCTGGCGTCGCGCCAAATACTGGGGAGTGGTCATGCTGCCTGCAGATCAATTGCCCGTCACCGCCAGTGCACATGACTACATCAGCAGTGTGCACCCGCTGGAAAAACAGGGACAACTTAAACCCGCCAACACCGCCTATCGCACCGCAATCAAACAATGGCCCAATGACCGCAACCTGCAGATGGCACTGGCCAACAACTACTATGCTCTGGGCGATAAAAACGCTTCACTTAAACAATTCAAACAGATCACAAGCCAATGGCCCGACTACGCCCCGGCCCTGAATAACATTGCACACCTGTTACAGGAACAGGGCAACTATCAACAGGCCAAACAATACGCCCAACGTGCCGTCAAACACGGCACGCCACGTCACATGCAGACCTACCGCAAGACGCTGGCGGATATTGAATCCAAGTTGCGCTGATGGTGTTCTTTTCAGCAACAGGAACATAATGCAAAGAACGCAATTTGGATGTTTCTGATCTAAATAAATACTCTGCGATCTCTGCGTTATCAATCTACAATGAGAGTAGTGTGAGGGTCATGTTTCGGGCACCACTTCGTGGCTGAGACGGCCGATATCAGGCAGCCTTTCCGTTAACTGTTTTGGTCATCCCAATCCAGAATTGCTTCAGCATTTAATTGTCCAAACACCTCAACAACGGGTGTCAGTAGTGCTGTATCCGGCGTACGTCCTGTCAATTCGCAAGTTTCCATATACTCAGTGTAAAGTTGTTCGATGAGTTGGGCATATTTTTGCGGAAAACGCAGGAACAGGGGCGTGAGTATGGACAAGCCTTCTGCAATACTGGTATTGGCTTCTATCGTATTACTTTGTTGTCGGTATGTATCACCCAGTGCGCCCAGCGATAATGCCAACCGTGCCAGATAAATATCGGGTTGTTTCTCTGCAAGATGCCGGAAAAGCGATACGGCTTCACGGGCGGCATTGAGGGCTGCCTCATGTTGGCCGAGTTTGGCAAGATTATTTGCCAGATTGATGTTGTTCCCTGCCAGATCGGATGTGTAGGTCTCCGGCGATTGGGTTGCAAGCCGGAGAAAGAGTACGCCGGCTTCATTGAAGGCTTCGAGAGCGTCCTCGTCTTGGCCGATCTCGGAAAGACCGAGGCCCAAATAGGCAAGACCACTTGCCAGATCCGGGGTGAATTCCACGGGTCGTTCTGCGGCCAAATCACGACGGATATCCACCATTTTGCGGTAAAACATGACAGCGGGTTCGAGCTGATCGGTGTTGGCAAGTGAACTTCCCAGCCTCTCGAGGCTGTAAGACAGTCCTGGCAGGTAAATATCAGGTTCTTCTTCGGCGAGTTGTTGATGCAGTGATACAGCCTCCAGTGAGATATCAACAGCGGTTTCATCGTGCCCCAGCGTTAACAGCAGATTGGACAGAATGTTGAGATTGCGGGACAGATGCGAGCTACAGTCTATACCTTGCATGACCGCTTGTTTCGCAATCTCTACCGCTTCGTTGGCGGGAGCAAGGGCCGCCTCGTGCAGGCCAAGGTCAGAAAGAAGCACCGACAGGTTACTGAGATGGGATGACAGGCTGGGCATGAAGGTGTCGGGTTGTTCTGCGGCGAGTTGGCGATATAGTGTCACGACCTCGAAGGCTGTTTCGAGTGCACTCTCATGTTGTCCGAGACTTGTCTGGCATTTACTCAGCAAGTCAAGTGACATGCCCAGATCATGCCTGTATGCATCGGGTTGTTCTTCGATAAGTTGACGGTAAAGTGTCACAGCTTCAAGCGATGGTTCGATGGCGGCCTCATTTCGGTTGAGCAAATACAGGCGATAGGACAGGTTGGAAAGACTATTGGCCAGGGTTGGGATAAATTCCGCAGGTCGCTGTTCGGCCAACTGGCGATAGAGTTCCAGGCTTTCCCCGGCCGGTTCAAGCGCAGCTTCGGATTGACCGTGCACATAGAGCATAGTTGCCAGATTGTTGAGGTTGTGGGCCAGATGACGAATGAAGACATCGGGTTGTTGTGCAGAGAGGGAACGAAGCAGTATATCGGCCTGATAGAGCTTTTCAATCGCAGCCTCTGTTTGACCGATGTGATTGAGGGTAACGCCATGGTGGATGTATACATCAACCAGATGTGACAGAAAATCCTGACTATCCTGTTTATTCTGCTCAAGATTAATCAGCACCATCCTTGTCGCCGCTTCATTGAGTTCGGTCATCGAATCAGATTGTATCGGATGCAGGGTCATGAGTTTTATTGCAAACTCCAGGTTGTCGAGCTGATACAACTGATCGATGAGTGTTGCTTTCAGAACGTTGAGATGTTCCAGCTCTTGACAGGGCGTGCGGGCGAGGACATTCAATGCCTGTTTACGTTGCACGTCATTCGCACCGGGTCCGAACGCTATTCGAATCACCGCGTTTGCATCGTAGTGTTTCAGGGTCTGAAGGACCAGAGCTTCGCCCAGACAGTTCGGTTTGAGATCGCTGATTATGCCGGTATTGGTTGAGCCGGACTCATCATCGGTGGGATAGCGCCGTTGCAGGTATGTAGTCAGTTGGTCGGTGTCAAGGAGGCTGATCACATCGTCCTTTGGCCATTGTGCTATCAGGGAATGGAGTTTGTCACCGGCCAGACCGCCCCACAGTGTTATGACTGCCAGTACCGGCATGATTGCTGCCTGGGTAAACCCGGCTTGTTGCCAGTTTTCAACCTCGAAGGTCAGGGCATCATGCAGCAGGCCTGACTCATCCAGGCTGCGTTTGCCGCCACGCAACAGGTTTAATGCTGCCAATTGTATATATAACGGCCTGTCATAATCTGTATGACTTAGATTCGGTGTGTCGAATTCTGTGGCTGGTGTTTCGATATAGGGGCGAAAGGCAGCCACTGCCTGATGAAATATCTCTCCACGTTTGGAAATATCTCGGGGCAATGGTGCAAGCGAGATATAATTTATTTTTCGGGCCTCATTGTCTGTCCATGTCCCGGCATAATCGCTCAGCTGCGGCCGCAGACGTTTCCACCACAGTTCGGTGAGATTCTGAGTCAATAAAACAAAGCGCAAATGTCTGGCGCCTTGCTGAACGGTCTGTTCCGCCGCCTCGAGTAAATGAACAAGTTGTTCCGTGCGGTCTTCGGCACTATCCATGACAAGGAGAACCCGTGGGGCATAGCTTAACAGGGATTGATAGACAGTCAGTGGTGACAGGCCTGTTTCATTGCGCAGGAAACCGGCGCACCATTGGTTGTTGCGACGTTCACACTGCGCCAGCAACCAGCGGGTTTTGCCACTGCCCTCGGGGGCGGTAATTACACTGATCCGTACCGGGTCGGTATGTTCTTCTTCCAGCCAAGCCTCAAATGATGGGTCTTCATCTCGCGTCTGGTAGTCCAGCAGTGCAAGTTGGGGAGAAAGTAACAGGTTGGGAGTTGCTCCGTCGGGAATGGTTCCGGTGTTTACCTCCAGCAGATGTTGCCAGGGTGCCGAGTTTGAATATGGAGAGGGTTTTTCCCCGTTATCGGTTTTCTTTTGTTTGTCCATCAACATATCCCCCTCAACGAAGAGTATGGAATAGTATTGAACTCAGCAAGTGTTTTAACGTGCTATGAACCCGGTTGGCGACATAGCAAAATAGAGCCGGCGGCTGATAGAACAAATCTCCCGGACGCCGTTGGTGTCTTTGCGCTATCAACCTGTGTGGTGTTTATTGCACTCCTTCCCACACCTGTCTTCTGCACAGGGTCTGCATGTCACAGTATTCACAACTGTCCGGATCGGGCCAGGCGGGGAGGCCCCGGCCGTTGTGGAGTTGTTGCATGATGCGGGTGAGGCGTTGTTCGGTGAGGGCAGTGAGTTGGTCGAGTTCTTCTGCTTCCAGTACGGCGACGGAGCGGACCTGGTCCGGTTTATCCAGTTTCAGGTATTCGATGCGTTGCAGGTTGGGGTGTGTCGCACGGGCCAGCAGGGCATAGAAGGGGAGCTGTACCGCTTCACCGTTTTTGACATCATCTTCCCGTGCTATCCGGCCGGTTTTGTAGTCGAGGATGGCGCTGCCGGTTTGTTGTTGGTCGATACGATCGATACGCCCTTTGATCTTGTAGAGGGGATCAGGTTCGGCGTTGAAGTCCTGTTCGGTGGCGCTGACCTGCCACTCCTGGTTGCGTTTGCATTGCCAGTCGATGTAGCCGGGGATGATCGATTGCCACAGGTACCACCAGCCGCGATGGGCGAAGTTCTCCGCCACGTCACGACTGAAGATGATACGGCTGATCTCTTCCAGTAATTGCCGGGCCTCCTGTTTATTGGATTCCTTTACCGTTCCCTTAAACGGTCCGGGTAATTTATTGATGCCGGTATGAAAGGCTTGCAGGCAACGGTGTACGAGTTGGCCGTATTCGGCCTTGGACAGGGCCTCACGGATCGCTTCCGTGGCGGCCAGTTCCAGACAACGACGGGCGAAGAATTGATAGGGACAGTTCAGCAATTCCTGATAGGCGCTTGCCGTGATGGTGGCAGGGAGTTGTGGTCCCGGTACAGATGGCGACGGTTGCGGTGTCGCTTGCGGTAATGCAGTGCTGTCACTGCGCAAGACCCGGGCGGCGGGATCATCCGCCAGCAACTGCAAGCGTTCGGCGGTGAGGGGCTTGCCCCAGGCCAGTTGCTGAAAGGATTGCAATTGCGCCACCCAGGGGCTGGGGTTGACCGGTTCCCCGTCCTGTTCCCGGCGCAGGGTGATAAGCAATCGGGGAGCCGCTTCCAGCAAACGGCGGAAGGCATGGAAGCGTTGCTGCTGTTGTTGATCCCGGGTGGGCAGGCCCAATTCCCGGCGCACATTGCTGTTAAAGAAGGGGGAGACCGCACCGGTGCCCGGCAGGTATTCCTGTTCCGCTCCGGCGATGATCAGGGCATCGAAGCGTTGCAGACGGCTTTGGCCCAGTCCCATCAGTTGTACCGGACTGCTGCCGGTAACCGCCTTGAAGTGGGTTTGTTCCAGTTGGCGACCCAGCCAACTGCGCGCCCCATTCCAGTCGAATTGGAGTTCACTGTGACCGGCACTGTTTTGCATCTGCTCCAGTAACTGCAACAACTTCATTCCGGCGGCATCCGCCTCCAGACGCGGGGTGGTCTGTAGCAGGTCGAGCCCGGTGTGCAGGGCGGTGAGAAAGTCGTGGGGCGTGAAGCGGCGTTTGTGTAACAGGACCAACAGCGGGGCGGCGGCCGCCTCAAACCGATCCAGCAGGGGCAGGACGGTCTCCTGCAGATCGGGCATCCAGTCAGGCAGACGCGTCTGCCGGGCGATAAAACGTTGCCGATATCGGGCCAGGCTGCGGGCGGTCTGTTCGCCTTTGATAATATCCTGCTCCAGTCGATAGGTGATGTTTTCCAGCACATTCTGCTCAATATCGTGAAAGATGAAGGGTGATTTCAGCAGATCAAGAAACGGCATCCAGGCGAAATCTTCCTCCACGCATTGCAGCCAGGCCTCCAGGGCGGCGGCGGCGCTGGTGGTGGAGAGGGCCCAGCCGGAGGCATCCTGCAGGGTGACATTGGCCCGCTCCAGCAGGGCGCGGACCCGGCGCGCCAGCCGGCGATTTTCGGTCACGATGCCGATGTTGCGATGTCCCGCCAGCAACCAGTCGCGGACCTGGATATCAATGGCATTGGCCTCATCCTCGTTATGTCGGGCGGTATAGATGTTGATCGGTGTGGTCAGGGGGCTGGTCGGACAGGCAACGGCGGCCGCTGCTGCGCGTTCCGCCAACGGCAGATCGTTGACGGCAAAGATCTGCGCCAGACAACGATTGAGATCAGTTTCTGGTGTTTCAACGGTTATCGCACTTTCGCCCAGACTGTCACACAGGGCGGTGTACTGGTCGGGCAGGCCGTGTAACACCAGTGCGGCCTGACCTGATTGCAACAGGTTCCTTATCCAGCTCACTTCGGCAGGGGCAAGTTCCTCAAAGCCGGCCAGATAGAGACTGTGTGCCGGGCGTGGCTGTAGCAGGCTTTGACTCAATGCCAGCAGGTAGGCGGTGGTGTCATCCCGTTGACCACTGGCTGCCAATTGTTGATGCCAGGCCTGCCAGAGGGTGTAGACCAGCTTCGCTTCGTGACTGAAAGGGGCGAGACGGGTGTCACCCAGTTGATAGAGACGGGCCAGTTGCTCGACGAAGTCAGCAAGATCAACGGGCAAATCAATCTGGTGCAGGGTCAGCTCATCGAACAGCTGGAGCAGGCTGTCGGCAATGCTCCAGGGACCGGCCCCTTGTAACAGATCCGGGTGTTCCTGCAGGGCTTCAATGAGCAGCAAGGCTTTGCTGTTCTGGTCATGTACAGGTTGATCGACCGGTATGAACTCACTGCACCAATCAACCAGTGTGGTGATCTGCGGCCCGAGCAAGGCGTGATGACCCAGGGTGGTTGCCTGTTCCAGCAGACAGCGGCGCAAATCGGCAGCAATGGCGCGGGTCGGTAACAGGATGGTAATGCCGTCCAAATCCGGCAGGCGATCAGCATGTTCATAAATGATGCGCCCGGCCAGAACCCGTAACGGGTCCCCGCCGGGGGGGATCAGGGTGATGGCGGGATGCAATGCCGCCTGGTTCAATGGGTTTGCCATGACAGGGCGGACATGGTGTGCACTGGTTTGGCGATCAGCGTTCCAGGTGCTGCAATTTGTCTTTCACCCCATCCCATTCCTCGGCATCGGCCAGGGGGGCTTTTTGCTCGGTGATCACCGGCCACTCACGGGAGAGTTCTGCGTTCAGTTCCAGGAAGCCTTCCATGCCGGCCGGCACGTCATCTTCGGCAAAGATCGCCTCGGCGGGGCATTCCGGTTCACACAGGGTGCAGTCAATACATTCATCGGGATCAATGACCAGGAAGTTGGGGCCTTCATGAAAACAGTCAACCGGGCAGACTTCGACACAATCAGTGTATTTACACTTGATGCAGTTATCAGTCACGACATAGGTCATTGATTACTCCTTGGCGTCAATCAGGTTATCAGTGTTATTAGATGGTATATGGTAAAGGTAAATGTCCGGCCTGGGTAGTTTCTCTTACAACTCCTTGAGTTTGTAGAGTGCCTCCAGCGCCTGTTTCGGTGACATGCTGTCGGGTTCCAGTTGCGCCAGTGCCTGCCGTATCGGATCGGGGGCAGGTTCGGTATACATTGCCGGTGTTGTTGTCCGGTTTGTCGGCGGTTGATCCTGCTCCAGTTCACGCAGCTTGTCGGCGGCACTGCGGATCACGGTTTGCGGCACACCGGCCAATGCGGCCACCTGCAGGCCGTAGCTGCGGCCGGCCGGTCCTTCTTTCACACTGTGCAGGAAGACAATGTGATTATCATGTTCGCCGGCATCCAGATGAATGTTGACCACGTTGTTGCACAATTCCGGCAGGCGTGTCATTTCAAAGTAGTGGGTGGCAAACAGGGTGAAGGCATTTAGTTCATTGGCCAGATGCCGGGCGGCGGCCCAGGCCAGGGCCAGTCCGTCAAAGGTACTGGTGCCGCGACCGATCTCATCCATCAACACCAGGCTTTGCGCAGTGGCGTTATGCAGGATGTTGGCCGTTTCCGTCATTTCCACCATGAAGGTGGAGCGGCCGCCGGCCAGATCGTCAGAGGCGCCGATTCGGGTGAAAATACGATCAATGGGACCGATACTTGCTGACTTGGCGGGGACATAACTGCCGATGTGGGCCATGAGGATAATCAGCGCAGTTTGCCGCATATAGGTGGATTTACCGCCCATATTCGGCCCCGTTATCATCAACATGCGACGCTGTTCATCGAGCAACAGATCATTGGGGGTAAAGGGTTCGGTCTGGTTATATTCAATCACGGGATGGCGACCGGCGGTGATGCGAACCCCGGGACGGTGTTCCAGTTGGGCGGGGTGCAGGTCCAGACTCCGGGCCCGCTCGGCCAGATTGGCCAGGGTATCCAGCTCGGCCAGCCCGACAGCGGTCAGTTGCAGCAATACCAGATACTTGTTGAGTTTCTCCAGTAATTCGTCATAGAGCAATTTTTCCCGCGCCAGAGCCCGCTCTCCGGCACTCAGGACCTTGTCTTCCAGCTCTTTCAATTCAGGCGTGATGTAGCGTTCCGCGCCCTTCAGGGTTTGGCGGCGCTGATAGTGTTGCGGGGTCTTGTCGGCCTGGGCGCGGGTGACCTCGATATAAAAACCGTGAACCTTGTTGAAGCCCACCTTGAGGGTGGCGATGCCGGTCTCTTTGCGCTCCCGCTGTTCCATCTCGGCGAGAATGTCCCCGGCCGATTCCTGCAGGCGCCGCAGCTTGTCCAGCTCCTTGTCGTATTTTTCTGCGATAACACCACCATCACGGATCAACAGCGGCGGTGATTCCACGACAGCCCGCTGCAACAGATCATAGAGTTCAGGATAGCTGCCGATCTGTTTCGCCAGGTAGGTAATCCGTCCCTGCTTGCCGGCCGGCAGGTGTTGTTGAATCTGCGGCAATCGTCCCAGGGCGGTACGCAACTGGGCCAGATCGCGGGGCCGGGTTGACTTCAGGGCGATACGGGTCAGAATACGCTCCATGTCGCCGATGCCGCGCAGGGTCTCCTGCACAGCTGAGCCATCCAGTTTGGTGAGCAGGGTGGTGATGGCCCCGGTGCGTTCCTGCAAGACCACACGATCCCGCAATGGCCGTTTGATCCAGCGGCGTAACATGCGACTGCCCATGCTGGTGGCGCACCGATCCAGTACACCAAACAGGCTGTGGGTCGGGTTGCCGGACAGGCTGTCTTCCAGTTCAAGATTACGACGTGTCACCGGGTCGAGGATGATGGCATCGTCATGACTCTCTACATGCAGACTGTGCAGGTGGGGCAGGGCCGATTGCTGGGTGTCCTGTACATAGGCCAGCAGGGCGCCGGCCGCGATCACACCGACCGGTGCACCATCGCAACCAAAGCCGGCCAGATTTTGTACCCGCAACTGGTCGCAGAGTTTTTGTTCGGCAAAGCTGTATTCAAATTGCCAATCCGGCAGTGTCTTGGGACTCAGGGTGAATTCATGGAGATCATTGAAGGCCAGTTTGTCCGAGTGGAGCAACTCGGCGGGTTTGAGGCGGGCCAGTTCATCATGCAGACTGGTGATGCTGTCGATCTGCATCAGGCTGAAGCGACCGCCGGCCAACTCCAGCATGGCCAGACCGAACTGTCCTTTATGGCTGTGCACAGCGGCGATCAGGTTTTCCTGGCGGGCCTCCAGCAGGGCCTCTTCGGTGATGGTGCCCGGTGTCACAATACGCACCACCTTGCGTTCCACCGGACCTTTGCAGGCAGCCGGATCACCGATCTGTTCGCAGATGGCCACCGACTCGCCCAGCCGGACCAGCTTGGCCAGATAGCCGTCAACAGCATGATAGGGAACACCCGCCATGGGAATAGGTTGCCCCGCTGATGAACCCCGTGCTGTCAGGGTAATATCCAGCAAACCGGCCGCCTTGCGGGCATCCTCGTAAAACAATTCGTAGAAATCGCCCATACGATAAAACAGCAGTATATCGGGATACCGGGACTTGATGCCCAGATACTGCTGCATCATGGGGGTGTGGGCGGACTTTTCTATGACTTTGGCCATCTGCCGGAGTGTAACGAAATTCCGGTCACCCTGACCAGTCCGGGGATAAGGTGAACCGGTTCTTGGCCGGCAGACGATTCTTCAGCTATGGTTGTAATATCAGGTAGCAAGGACCACAGAGTCCGGGTTGTTATTCAACCAAGTAAAAGACCATCTGCTCATCATCCAAACAAGAATTTGGGGGAAGTGGCTTGTCGGTATTCGGTATACTCCCGGTTTAACTCTGCCAGTCCAACCAGTGAATTTGTGCATCGGAGAGAGTAATGCCACGTGATTATGATGAAAAACGCGATTTTATCCGCGTTGAGGTGGATTGCGAGATCCATTACAGGGAAGTCGACAGCAATGAAAATTATGTGGGCCGGGTCAAGAACCTGAGCGGCAGGGGCATGATGTTTATCTCGGAATTCGGTATTCCACCGGAAACCGTGCTGGAGGTGAAAGTCGCGCCCCAAAACGATCTCACCCAACCGTTACACGCCGAAGTGCGGGTCGTGCGGATGGCCAAACAACGCCATGCCACCGGCTATGAAATCGGCGCGGTGATACAGCAAGTCATTGATTAGGTCGTCGCCGGATTTGCCGGTTCTGTGCTGACCTTCCTACACATACACATCCACCCGGTTTAATAACTCCGGTCCATCGGCCAAATCGGTCGATTCATAGTTATGCAATGCCTGGCGGGCCTGATGCGAAAGTGAAACATCCCGATTGGTAAAACGCGGCCGATTTCGTTCAGTATCCGCCTCATTGGCCTGGTATTGTGCGGCCTGTAAGCTGCGTACCGGGCGCGGTGTGTCGTTTGGCTGCCGGCCGGACTGATGGGCCTGATCATTGGTTTGTTGGGGATGCGGGCGCGCCGGCGGGTAGCCGACCGGTGTCAGTGGATTATAGGAAGGACCACGTATTTCCATGGGGTTATTTGATGTTTCCCTGTACAGCAGGCTTGTTCAGACGAGTCTCGAAGTATATTTTTAGTCTATACCAACCCGGTTTGCCATTATGTCCCTATTTTCTTCAGATGATGATCTGCAAAGTCTGGCCGCCGAACTGGGTCGCTGCCTGCAGCAACGCGAGTTCGTGATCGCCACTGCCGAGTCTTGTACCGGCGGCTGGGTGGCCAAGATCCTGACCGATATCCCGGGCAGTTCCGCCTGGTTTGACCGGGGCTTTGTCACCTATTCCAACGAGGCCAAGCAGGAGATGCTGGGCGTTGACCCGGAAATCATTGATGCCAACGGGGCGGTCAGCGAGGCAACGGCTCGGGCCATGGCGGAGGGGGTGTTAAACAACAGCCGGGCTTCCGTGAGTCTGGCGATTACCGGGATTGCCGGACCGGGCGGGGGCACGCCCTACAAGCCGGTCGGCCTGGTCTGGTTTGCCTGGGCCGGTGGCGGGCAACCGGTCGGCAGTGTTGATCACATTTTTGAAGGTGATCGGGAATCAATTCGCCGTCAGGCCGTATTGCGGGCACTGCACGGGGTACGGGACCGTCTTGACGGTTGCTGAGTCACAAAGACTGTTTTTTGCCCTCTGGCCTGCGCCTGCCGTGGCCGAACTGATTACTGAACGCATGGCCGCCTGTCTCCCCCGTTGCCGCCGCATTCCCCCTGCAAATCTGCACATCACCCTTGCCTTCATCGGTGATGTAGAGGCAACGAAGGCTGTTTGTGTGCAACAGGCGGCGGACAGGATCAGCAGCCGGGAATTTACACTCAACTTGTCGCAAACGGGTTTTTGGCGCCGACCCGGAGTGGTCTGGATTGCGCCGGAAACCACCCCGGCGGCCCTGATTCAGTTGCATGGGGATCTTTCCCGTGCACTGAAGGATTGCGGCTGCCAACCGGAAACCCGCCCCTATCACCCCCATCTCACCCTGTGTCGCAAGGCCCGTCACGGTCCAACAACGGGGATGATCGAGCCGATTACCATGCTGATCAACGAATTTGTCCTGGTGCAGTCCCGACTTTCAGCCGCGGGTGCGGAATATAAAATTCTGCGGCGTTGGCCGCCGGCGCGATAACCACAATAACCGGATGTCTGATTCGCTCTAGGCCAAGTCGCGGATTCGTGGAATAATGGGCGACTATCGAAGTGGGCCATGAATTTTTTTGCCTGGTTCAGGGAAGGGTCTGGGGAGACTTTTGAGAGGTTAATGATTATGGATGAAAACAAGAAAAAGGCGCTCGGTGCAGCACTGAGCCAGATCGAAAAACAATTTGGCAAAGGTTCTGTGATGCGCATGGGTGACGGTAAAGCCATTCGTGACATCGAGGCTGTTTCTACCGGCTCGCTCGGGCTGGATGTCGCGCTGGGAATCGGCGGTTTGCCAAAAGGTCGTGTGGTGGAAATCTACGGACCGGAATCGTCAGGCAAGACGACCCTCACATTGCAGGTAATTGCAGAATGCCAGAAAAAAGGCGGCACCGCCGCTTTCGTGGATGCCGAGCATGCGCTTGATCCCCTCTACGCTGAAAAGCTGGGCGTCAATGTGGATGAGTTGCTGGTATCCCAGCCGGATACCGGTGAACAGGCACTGGAGATCACCGATATGCTGGTACGTTCCGGTGCTGTGGATGTCGTGGTGGTGGACTCGGTCGCGGCCCTGACCCCCAAGGCGGAAATCGAGGGTGACATGGGCGATTCACACATGGGCTTGCAGGCCCGTTTGATGTCCCAGGCCCTGCGTAAACTGACCGGTAATATCAAGCGCTCCAATACGCTGGTGATCTTCATCAACCAGATCCGGATGAAGATCGGTGTGATGTTCGGCAACCCGGAGACCACAACCGGTGGTAATGCACTGAAATTCTATGCCTCTGTGCGTCTGGATATCCGTCGGACCGGTGCTATCAAGAAGGGTGACGAAGTGGTGGGTAACGAAACCCGCGTCAAGGTAGTGAAGAACAAGGTGGCGCCGCCCTTCAAACAGGCCGAATTTGATATCCTCTATGGCGAAGGGATATCTCGTCAGGGCGAGATCATCGACCTGGGTGTGAAACTGGATATCATCGACAAGGCCGGGGCCTGGTACAGCTATAACGGCGACCGTATCGGCCAGGGCAAGGACAACGTTCGCAACTTCCTGAAAGATAACCCGGCCATATCGGACGATATCGAAGCTCGCATCCGCGCCGCTATGTTGCCGGATCAGGTTAAGGCGGCAAGCGGCGATACTGTGGTCGAGCATGATGAGGAGGCTGAGGTCGAGGCCTGATCGGCACAGTGAAAGAGGTACGCAGTTCGGCACTGGACCTGTTGGCCCGGCGTGAACACAGCAGCCGGGAATTGACGGATAAACTGGTCGCGAAAGGGTACGACAGGTCTGAAATCGCGCCTGCCTTGCAGGCGCTTTCCCGAGAAGGATTGTTGAGTGACGAACGCTTTGCTGAAGCGTTCGTCTCTTCACGTCTGCAACGGGGTTCCGGACCACAGCGGATCAATCAGGAGCTGCAACAACGGGGCATCAATACAGAACTGATTGATGCCTGCCTGGATGAACGGGATGAAGTCTGGTTTCGTTCCGCCCGACAGGTGCGGGAAAAAAAATTCGGTCGGCAACTGCCGACGGATTTTCAGGAACGGGCCCGGCAGATGCGGTTTTTGCAATATCGTGGTTTTACCATGGCGCAGATCCGGCATGCCGTGGGTGAAGAAGAATTTGAAATTTGATCGAAGCACGGCATGAGAATCGGGTACACTTGCCGGTTTCACGCACAATCAAGAACGGAAAAGTTTGTCGAAAGATGAAAACCAGCGCTGAATTAAGAAACGCCTTCCTGGAATATTTTAAAAAACAGGGACATGAAATCGTTCCCTCCAGTCCATTGATACCGGGTAATGATCCGACCCTGTTATTCACCAATGCCGGGATGGTGCAGTTCAAGGATGTTTTCCTCGGACAGGACAAACGCAGTTACCACCGGGCCGCCAGTTCCCAGCGTTGTGTGCGCGCCGGCGGCAAGCATAACGACCTGGAAAATGTCGGCTACACCGCCCGTCACCATACCTTTTTTGAAATGCTGGGCAACTTCAGCTTCGGAGACTATTTCAAGAAAGACGCCATCCATTTTGCCTGGGACTTTCTGACCAATGTCCTGAAACTGCCCCCCGAGCGTCTTTGGGTGACGGTCTATCAGGATGATGATGAAGCCGCTGATATCTGGCTGAAAGAGGTGGGCGTCGATCCCAATCGCTTCTCACGCATCGGTGACAAACCCGGCGGAAAACAATACGAAAGCGATAACTTCTGGTCCATGGGTGATACCGGTCCCTGCGGACCGTGTACAGAAATTTTCTATGATCACGGCGAAGGCATCTTCGGCGGTCCCCCCGGTACACCGGATGAAGACGGTGACCGTTATATCGAGATCTGGAACCTGGTCTTTATGCAATTCAACCGGGACAAGGAAGGTAACATGGCCCCCTTGCCCAAACCTTCGGTGGATACCGGCATGGGGCTGGAGCGTCTGGCGGCCATTATGCAGGGTGGCCACAGTAACTATGACATCGACCTGTTCGTTCACCTGATCGACGCGGCGGCGAAAGTTACCGGCTGCAAGGACAAGGGCAATAATTCACTGAAAGTGATTGCCGACCACATTCGTTCCTGCAGCTTCCTGATCGTCGATGGCGTCATTCCCGCCAACGAAGGACGCGGTTATGTGTTGCGACGGATCATCCGTCGCGCCATTCGTCATGGCCACAAGCTGGGCATGAAGAAAGCCTTTTTCCACAAGCTGGTTGCTGCGTTGGTCAAGGAGATGGGGGATGCCTATCCCGAATTGCAGAAACAACAGGCTACCGTGGAAAAAGTGCTGAAGCAGGAAGAAGAGCAATTCGCCAAAACCATCGAGCAGGGGATGGCCCTGCTGGAAGAGGTGATCGCCAACCTGAAGGACAAGACCATCCCCGGTCAGACTGTCTTCAAACTCTATGATACCTACGGATTTCCGGTTGACCTGACGGCGGATATTGCCCGTGAGCGCAAGCTGGACATTGATATGGCCGGCTATGAAGCCGCCATGCAGGTGCAAAAAGAATCTGGCAAGGCAGTGAAAAAATTCGCTGTCGATTATAACCAGGCCCTGAATATCAACAGTGAGACCGAGTTTACCGGTTACGCACACCTGGCCGACCCGGGCAACGTGATTGCTATATATAAGGATGGCAAACCCGTGAAGAAATTGACCACAGGCGAACAGGGGCTGGTGGTGCTGGATCGCACCCCCTTCTATGCCGAATCCGGTGGTCAGGTGGGGGACCTCGGTGTTATCAGTGCCGGCGCTGTCCGCTTCCGGGTGCTGGATACCCAGAAACAGGGCGCCGCTTTTCTCCACTTCGGTGAAGTCACCGAGGGCGATCTGGTCGATCAGATCGAAGTCCGGGCCGAAGTCGATGCCGACCTGCGCCAGGCCACCGCCTGCAACCATTCCGCCACCCACCTGCTGCATGCCGCCTTGCGCAAGGTATTGGGCGAGCATGTCGGTCAAAAAGGCTCCATGGTCGATGCTGAACGCCTGCGTTTTGACTTCGCCCATTTTGAAGCCGTGACAGCGGAACAGCTCAAGCAAATCGAAGCTCTGGTCAACGAACATATACGTCTCAACCATGAAGTATCAACCCGTCTGATGTCTCACAAAGAGGCCATCAAGAGCGGAGCCATGGCCCTGTTTGGCGAAAAGTACGGTGATGAAGTACGTGTGCTGGGCATGGGGGATTTCTCCATCGAATTATGCGGTGGCACCCACGTAAAGCGGACGGGTGACATCGGTTGTTTCAAGATTACCTCCGAGACCGGCATCGCCGCCGGAGTCCGGCGTATTGAAGGCGTAACCGCCAAACAGGCTGAAGCCTGGGTGGAGAGTGGTGAAAGCCAACTCCAGCAAATCGCCGGTATGCTCAAGGGCTCACGGGAAAGCGCACAGGATCGTGTCCGCCAAATGCTGGATCGCAACCGTCAGCTGGAAAAAGAGCTGGAGCAATTGAAGGCCAAACTGGCCGGTGCCCAAGGCAGTGATCTGGCCGGTCAGGCTCAGGATATCAACGGCACCAACGTATTGGCGGCACGGCTGGATGGGGTTGATCCCAAGAGCTTGCGGACCACCATGGACAAGCTCAAAGACAAACTGGGCACGGCGGTGGTGGTGTTGGCGACGGTTGCTGAAGATAAAGTCAGTCTGGTGGTCGGAGTGAGCAAAGATCGTACAGATCGCATCAAGGCCGGCGAGCTGGTCAACATGGTTGCCCAACAGGTCGGCGGGAAGGGCGGCGGACGGCCCGACATGGCCCAGGCAGGTGGTAATCAGCCGGAAAATCTCGATACCGCACTGGCCTCTGTGTCAGATTGGGTTAGAAACATTCTAACTTCCTGATCGAACCCCTTTCTTTCTTCATCTAACTAGTGTTTAATTTGCGCCCTTTAACCAAAGCACGGAATTTATGGCTCTGATTGTACAAAAATACGGCGGAACCTCGGTCGGCGACATCAAGCGGATCGAAAATGTCGCAGAAATGGTCCAGGCCGCCCATGATGCCGGGAATCAGATTGTGGTGGTGGTGTCTGCAATGAGCGGCGAAACCAACCGTCTGATCGATCTTGCCAAGCAAATCAGCGAACAACCTGAACCAAGAGAGTATGATGTACTGGTTTCTACCGGTGAGCAGGTCACCATCGCCCTGCTGAGTATGGCGCTGAATCGGCGGGGGTGCCCGGCTCGCTCCTACACCGGGTCCCAGGTCCATATCCTGACAGATAGTGCCCATACCAAGGCCAGAATTCTTGATATCGACGAATCCCGCATCCGGGAAGATCTGAAAAAAGGTCGTGTCGTGGTCGTTGCCGGCTTCCAAGGTCGGGACGAACATGGCAATATAACCACCTTGGGTCGTGGCGGGTCAGATACCACGGCGGTTGCCCTGGCAGCAGCCCTGAAAGCCGATGAATGCCAGATATATACCGATGTTGACGGGGTTTATACCACTGATCCCCGTGTCGTCTCCAATGCCAGACGCCTGGATCGGATTACGTTCGAGGAAATGCTGGAAATGGCGAGTCTGGGATCGAAAGTATTACAAATTCGATCAGTAGAATTTGCAGGCAAATATAATGTACCGTTAAGGGTCCTCTCCTCCTTTGAACCAGGGGGCGGAACCTTGATTACTTACGAGGATGAGAATATGGAACAACCGGTTATATCCGGCATCGCATTTAACCGCGACGAGGCAAAGCTGACGATCCTCGGTGTTCCCGATCAGCCTGGTGTTGCATTCAACATCCTTGGTCCGATTGGACAGGCCAATATCGAAGTAGATATGATTATTCAGAACGTTGCACAAGATGCGACGACTGACTTTACCTTCACCGTGCATCGTAACGATTATGAAAAAGCACGCACAGTATTGGAAAAAACCGCCAAAGAACTGGGTGCGCGTGAAGTAAAAGGTGACAAATCCATTGTCAAAATATCGGTGGTCGGCGTAGGTATGCGCTCACATGCCGGTGTTGCCAGCACTATGTTTGAAGCGCTGGCCAGGGAAAACATCAACATCCAGATGATCTCGACATCAGAGATTAAAATATCCGTGGTTGTTGATGAAAAGTACCTGGAGCTGGGTGTCCGCACCTTGCATGATGCATTCAAATTGGAGCAAGCATCCGCTGCCTGATAACCAAATGTTACAGTGTTTGTCAAGTTTATACAGGCACTAAAGTTTGGGTTATGTTGGTCGATACCACGAAGGAGCGTACCTAATTTGCAGGATGCTTAAGTTGTAGTAGTAACACTTGGAAAGATTGTCCGGGAGTAGAAAAGTTATGTTAATTTTAACGCGACGTGTAGGTGAAACGCTCATGATTGGTGACGATGTGTCAGTCACAGTGCTGGGTGTGAAAGGCAACCAGGTGCGCATCGGAGTCAATGCTCCCAAGGAAATCTCTGTTCACCGCGAAGAGATTTACGAACGCATCAAGAATGAGCAAAAAGAAGCCAAGGAAGCACAGTCTTAATTTGCTTTTCTATGCTGATACCCCTTTACCTTGGTCAGCGGCCCTAGTATCCTTGCAACTTTCCAAGGAGAGATGGCCGAGTTGGCTGAAGGCGCTCCCCTGCTAAGGGAGTATGGGGTTAATAGCTCCATCGAGGGTTCGAATCCCTCTCTCTCCGCCATCTTTAAGTAAGTGCACCAGACGGCGGATTTACATAAAGACCAAACAAAGAACATTCGAACCCTCGATGTTAGATCAGATGGTTCGACACCTGAGCGGAGCGAAGGTGAACATCGGCGCGAACGCGGCGATGGCCCGGAGGGCGAGGCGAAAGCCGGTTAATCCCTCTTTTTCCGCCAGATTTTTTGCGCGGAAAACTTGAAATAATCACGGCCAATCCGTATAGTTCCGCCTCCCAACCAAATGGCTGGAAAACTGATCACGCGCCCGTAGCTCAGCTGGATAGAGTACCTGGCTACGAACCAGGCGGTCGGAGGTTCGAATCCTTCCGGGCGCGCCATATAAACAAAAACGCCTCCCTTGTGGAGGCGTTTTTGTTTATCCGATGCACAGGTAGAATCGAACCTCCGACGTCATAGATCAGTGTTCGACAGCACAACCGGGGTTGTACTGAACATTGACGCGAAAGCGGCAATGGCCCGCAGGGTGAGCGCGTAGCGCGAATAATCCTTCCGGGCGCGCCATATGTTAAAAAGCCGAAGCAGAAATGCTTCGGCTTTTTGTTTTATATGCCCGTCGGATTTCCGGCCCTCGAGCATAGCTCTCGGGCGTTCGGCTCACGCGAAGCAGTGCTTCGCATAATACGTTCGCCTCACCCCTTTCTATTTCATGAATTTATATAATATATACAGTCCATCCATAGAGTAACTTCTATAGTTTATATAGATACAAACCAGTCCATCCACGTCCTCGTGTTGGTAGAGCTGTATTTGTACACGGACACATGGTATGCACGCGCCACGCAGACGAAGTCTGTTGTGCATGTCGAGGCCCACAAGTCCAATCATCAATTTTACCGCCCCGGTTATTCTGCCGTAAAAATCAGGTCGACTGGTTTTGTTCGAATACAGTTATATTTGAATATTTCAATGCAAGATGGAGACCGGAGAGATTTAACATCACGATACAATTCGTTGAGTTGCTTTTACGTGGAGACAAGACGCATATTGAGAACACTTTAGATGTATATATTATGACAGTATTGTATTGTTTACTGATTATGTAGGGCATTTTGCATCACAGTAATTGGGTAAAATATTTTAATTTATTTCGTGCATTACTAATTAAGTTGTTGTGATGGAAAGTTTGATTTATTGCCAATGAACTCTATAGCGGTATGTTTTGTGCGCTATTGTTTTACTATTATTTTCAATTCGTTATTTTTTTATTAGTTATTTTTTGATCAAGTTATCAAACAAAGTTGATTAAATCATGTCCACTAAAAAAATATTAAAATGCTATTAATTTTTACAGTCTGGCGTGGGTGTGCAGGTTTGCTACACTTTAATTGGTTGCTAAGAAAAGAATGATATAAAAATTATATTTCGTAATCTGTTATTTAAAAATACCGGTTGTTGACATTTGAATGTTTTAATGGCTAACTGAGTATTAACAAGAATCAAGCAGTATCAAGAGTAAGGAAGCAGTAGCAACACTGACACGATGATTCGTGGATGTTGCAGGATTCAGTTTATTAAAGGTGTGGGTTTGTTCTATCTCCCGTGTTAGTCGTTGTCCTTTTTGTCAACTGTCTATACATCACAGCTGATCATCGGTTAATAATTTTGGTCGTATGACCTTGATATAACCTATATCTGCCATCAAGGAGGGTAGTTCATGCCTACATATTCATATCCCGGCGTCTATATTGAAGAAATACCAAGTGGTGTTCGAACGATTGCCGGTGTCAGTACTTCCAACACTGCATTTGTCGATTATTTTAAGCGAGGTCCGGTTAACAAAGCCGTAAAAATTACCAGTTATGGTGATTTTGAACGTACTTTCGGCGGTCTGGACAGTCAAAGCGAGGCCAGTTATGCGATTCAGCAGTACTACCAGAATGGCGGCAGTATAGCCTGGGTGGTCCGTGTCGATACCAGCGGAGGTGTGACGGCCACCATGGATGTGGGCACGGAATTTACGGTAGATGCCGCCGGCCCCGGCAGCTGGGGCAATAATCTGACTGTTGCCGTCACCACTGTTGGTTCTGTATTCAATCTGGATATTGTCGAAACGGTTACCATCAAGGGCAAACAGGTTGTCGCGAACAGGGAATCCTATCTCAATCTCAATATGACTATCGGCAACTCACGTTATGTCGTGGATGTAGTCAATGCCCAATCAACACTGGTTACGCTTACACGTCTGGCTGCCGATGATGCCAATGCCAATCCGTCAAATTTATCCGCAACCCCTCTGACTTTGGGTGAAGATGGTGGTGCGCCGACAGCGGCGGAACTGCTGGGCAGTGATGGCAGTAAAACAGGTATGTATGCACTGGACAATATTGCACCGGATATTTTCAATATCATGTGTGTTCCGGCGATGGTGAATACCAACTCGGCCAACATCGGTGCCAACTATAAAACCGTCGCATCATTTTGTGAGGCCAGACGGGCGTTTCTGATTGTTGATATTCCAACGACTGTTTCGTCAGTCAGCGGGATGGCAAGCTGGAGTCAGCTGGATACGCTGCGCAATCAAAATGCGGCAATATATTTTCCGCGTATAACTGTGCCTGATGTACTGAATGAAGGTAGAGCAAGAAATATCGGCGCCAGCGGAACACTGGCCGGCGTCTATGCACGTACAGACTCCACGCGAGGCGTATGGAAGGCCCCGGCCGGTACGGATGCGGATTTACGCGGTCCTTCTTTGACGGTTAAGGTGGGTGATTTGGATAACGGTACCCTGAATGTGATCGGGGTAAACGTACTGCGCAGCTTCCCCATCTACGGCAACATCAGCTGGGGTGGCCGGACACTGGAAGGTGCTGATCAGGCCGCCAGTGAATGGAAATATGTTCCGGTCCGTCGCACCGCCTTATACATCGAAGAGAGTCTCTTCCAGGGCCTGAAATGGGTTGTCTTTGAACCGAATGATGAACCGCTGTGGGCGCAAATCCGGCTGAATGTAGGTGCGTTTATGCACAACATGTTCCGCCAGGCCGCCTTCCAGGGGACTTCACCGAAAGAAGCCTACTTTGTCAAATGTGACAAGGAGACGACAACACAAAATGATATCAATCTGGGTATTGTCAATATTGTCGTCGGTTTTGCACCGCTCAAACCTGCCGAATTTGTTGTGATCAAACTGCAGCAGATTGCCGGTCAAGTAGAAGCATAAGGAGAACATAAATGGCTCAATTCAGTGTTAACGCTCAGCGTTTTGACCCTTATAAAAATTTCAAATTCCGGGTCAAGTGGGACGGCAAATATGTTGCCGGTATCAGTAAAGTCGGTGCACTTAAAAGAACCACGGATGTGGTGGACCATCGTGAAGGCGGTGATCCCAGTATGGTGCGCAAATCACCCGCGCAAACCAAATGGGAAGCCATTACGCTGGAGCGTGGTGTGACCCATGATCCCGAGTTTGAAAAGTGGGCCAACAAGGTCTGGAACTTCGGTTCGGGTCTGGGCAGTGAAGTGTCGCTGGCGGATTTTCGAAAAGACATCATCATCGAGATGTATAACGAGGCCGGCCAATTGGTGATCGCCTACAAGGTCTTCCGTTGCTGGGTTTCGGAATACCAGGCCTTGCCGGAACTGGATGCGAGCGGCAACGGTGTGGCTATTCAAACCATCAAACTTGAGAATGAGGGTTGGGAACGTGATTATGACGTTGCCGAACCCGCTGAGCCAAGCTTTACTGAACCGGCATAGGCATGATGATGCGGGGATTGACACCGCAAAGTCTGCTTGAGGTATGTGAATGGGCTGAATCGGAACACCCGGCCAACCGTGCGGTGGCGTTACTCTATGCAGCGTCACCGGATACCTCATGGGACGAACTCGCGGCCTTAAGCATAGGCCGGCGTGATGCATTGTTGCTTGAACTAAGGGAAAAGACCTTTGGCAGGCAACTGGAAGGTTTCGCATCATGTCTGCACTGCGGCGAGCGGCTGGAGTTTGCTGTTGCCACGTCGGATATTCGTGTTGGTGTCGGTGAACAACAACCGGAATACCACTTCGAATATCAGGGACGGGCGATTCGTTTTCGCTTGCCGGACAGTACTGATCTTGTCGCTGTTTCACATTTGCCTGATCCGAATCTGGCCGGCGCCGAACTTGTCTCACGTTGCTTGCTGGATCAACTGACGGTTGCGGATAAAGCAGAGCAGGTTATGCCGGATACCGGGCTGGTCAATGCGGTTGCCGAGCAGATTTCCCAATGTGATCCGCAAGCCGAAGTGTTGTTTGATTTACACTGCCCGGCCTGCAACAAGGACAGTCAGTCGCTGTTCGACATCGGTGGTTATATCTGGATCGAGTTTACGGATCTGGCGCGGCGTCTTATGCAGCAGGTGCATTGGCTGGCGCGGGGTTATGGCTGGAAAGAGGCGGATATCCTGCGTATGAGTGCATGGCGTCGACGTTACTATCAGGAACTGCTCGGCCTATGAACCACTTCCTGTCACGTCTCATTACGCGCCACTCACCCGGTATGCAGGAACAGCAAAGCGGGAATGGTGTCAGTATCGTTAAACCGCAAATCGGATCGTATTTTGCAAGTCAACCGTTTGCAGCTGAACAATCCTGGTCTGATTATGAACCGGCGATTGCCGATGAAACAGAGACAATGGTTTCCTCTGAGTCTGACCAGTCGAACGACATTGTACATGCTGCAACAAGACCATCAGTGGTGCAGCAGGCCGCAAACAACACAACGCAACACACGCAACCCTTGTCTGAAGGATCGCGTCAATCGGTAAGCAGTCATCATCAGCAGCAGTCAGTGGCGGAGCATGCACCGGCGATTTCCAAATCACCGCCAGTGCCACCGGTAAAACAGACCGACCACCTTACCTCAGCAAATGTTTCCGGCGAGATTCTTACCCCGGCAAACAGCAGACAGCCGCCTGCAACACCATCATTCACGGTACGAGAAGGACTTGATGAGCCGGACGGGATAAGCGAACTGTCGGTAACGGAACAACCCGGCAAGGTTAAACCTGCCTCGGTTGCAACCTCAGTGCGTGAGCAGAATGAGAAGGCAGCGGCAACAACCGTCGCTGAGCCTGCTGTGCAGGCTGAAACACCACGGCGGATGCGCAGGGCAGTACCGGTACAACACAACACACCGCAAACACAGTCACAGCGGTTGGTTTCCGCTGCACCGGATTCCCCTGCGGCGCCGATCATTGAGCCAAAGATCGTCAAACAGATGTCCGCCTCACCCTTGCGTGAAACAACTTCGTCAGTGCCAGGCTACACCGAATCAGTTGACATGCTTGTACCGGAAGAGGGTACTCGCAGTGAGATCGTGCAGCAGCATACCCGGCAAACCATTGTCACCACTTCCCGTCAGGTAACACGGCCGCCGCGGCGTGGCAACCAGACGCATGGCGAGATGATTACAGAACAGAGCATCAGCATGGGGGCAGAGCAACATCGCAGTTCTGCAAGATTTGCCGATGAGACGCCGGACAACAGTATTATCCAGGTAAATGATTTTAAAACGGCGGTGGTGACCCAACCGCCACAGACAGACAACACGCCCCCCACCATCAATGTCTCTATCGGCCGGATCGAAGTGCGTGCACCTGCACCGGCGCCGGTTGAAACGCGTCCGGCATATCAACCACAACGCCGGGGACCAACGCTTTCCCTGAGTGATTATCTAAAGAGCCGTGGAGGTGGCAAGTGAGTAATTATCTTGCCGTTGCAACCGTAACGGCTGCACTCAGCCAGATAATCCGTTCTGCAATCACCAGGGATGTCAATGGTGCATTGGTGACGGTTGCCAGACCTCACAGCAGCGGCGGTGGCACCACACCGGAAGATCCCACCGTCAATCTGTATCTGTATCAGGTGACACCGAACAAGGCCTTGCGGAATAATGATTTGCCTACGCGGTCTTCTGATGGCGGTTTAAAACAGCGCAGCCAACTGGCACTGGATTTACATTATCTGGTGACATTCTATGGTGATGAAAGTGAACTGATCCCGCAACGACTGCTCGGCAGTGTCATGCGCACCCTGAACAGTCGGCCGATTCTGACCCGGGACATTATTGATACCACTATCAATGGCGGCAGTTTCCCCTATCTGGATACCTCGGATCTCGCAGAGGCGGTTGAAACAGTCAAGTTTTCCCAAATCCCCTTCAGTCTGGAAGAATTGTCCAAGCTTTGGTCAGTATTTCTGCAGACACCCTACACCTTATCCGTTGCCTTTCAGGGAACGGTTGTGATTATTGACGGACTGGAATCACCCAGTACATCACTGCCGGTACGCAGCAGCAATATTTATGTCAATCCATTCCGGCAACCGGTCATCGAGTCGATCGAATCCAGCGCCGGCGCAGCGGCGCCCATTGACGCGACGACAACGGTTTTAATCAAGGGACGCGAGTTGCGCGGTGATATTACCGAGGTGAAATTCGGTGCCGTGAATATCACACCCGCACAGGTATCCAATACCTTGATTCCTGTTGACCTCGCAACCGTCCCTGCCGCAAATATGCGCGCCGGGGTACAGGCGGTACAGATCATCCAGCCATTGCTGATCGGATCGCCGGCCACGCCTCATCCGGGCATCGAGTCCGGTGCCGCCGCCGTGACGGTCGTACCGGTGGTGAACAATATCCAGGTGAACAATCTGAACGGCGCCGGAGCAGACCCACGTTCCGCCGATCTGGTGATTCAGGTGAATCCCAACATCGGCAAATCACAACGCATTGTGTTAATGCTGAATGAGCGGGTCAGCAATGATCCCATGGCCTATACCTTTGTCGGATCACCTGTTCCTGCCGGTGTGAACCCGCCGCCGGAAAGTGTTTCCTCTGTGACTATCCCGGTTTCCGGTGTCAAGGCCGGTACCTATCTGGCAAGACTGATGGTGGATGGCGCAACCAGTCAACTCACGGTGGATGGCGTAACCGGTGAGTTTAACGGACCGGTGGTGACAATCGCATGACGACACAGAGCATCCAATCCTGGTATGAAGATAATCAGCGTTATCTTTCCCTCGCGCTGGAGGAAATCAGATTGTTCCTCACAGCGAAAGCTTCGAGTGGCGCCGAGTCTCTCCATTTTCATCAGGTTGAGGGGGCGGCGGCTAACCGAATTGACCAACAAACACTGGCACAACTGAAGCAGGAACAGGCGGAGATCCTCGCGCGTATGCAGGCCCCGCCTGCGCTGGAAAATCTTGTTCGTGTTTTTAACCTGAGTAAATTTGAACGCGATATTCTGCTGTTATGTGCAGGGATGGAACTGGATGGCGATTTTGCCGCCCTGTGCGGTAATCGGCAGGAGGGTCGGCTGTACGCGTATCCCTGTTTTGGTCTGGCAATGAGTATCTTGCCCAATGCCGTTTGGGACGCCTTCCTGCCCAGCGGCACCTTGCGTGCCTGGCGCATGCTGGATACAGGACAGGGTGAAACCCTGATGACCAGTCCGTTGCGTATTGATGAACGCATCCTCCATTATTTGGCCGGTCTGGATTATCTGGATGAACGGCTCAAGCACTTTATGCGCCCGTTCCTGACACAAGAGCCGTTGGCACCGGGACACCAGGCCGTCGTCGAACAGCTGACCGGTTTTTGGGCCGGCGATGTGCCCTGGCGCAACCAGCCGGTCATCCAGTTAACCGGCAAGGAACTGTTGACCAAATATTCGATAGTCGGCGCCGCCTGTCAGAAAATTCACAGCCGTGCGTTTGTGTTAAACGCAGCGGACATCCCGGTCCAGACAGTGGAGCGACAGTTGATGATCGAGCTGTGGCAACGCGAAGTGCTGTTAAGCCGGCATATCCTGATCATTGATTGTGATGATTCAACCTCTCAGGAGACGCAATCCAGATTGTTGACTTTTGTGGAACGGATCAATGGGCCGATTGTGATCAACCATCGTGACCCACTCCACAGTGTCAGACGCTCCATCATTCGTCATGACGTGAAAAAACCGAATAATCAGGAACAATATCAACTTTGGCAACAGGGACTTTCATCACTGACCGGCAAGTTAAACGGTGAACTGGACAAGGTCATCGATCATTTCAATCTTGGCGCTGCGGCAATCACCGCCGCCAGTGTCGAATTGCTCAGCAATCCCTCGGTCATGCAAGACAGCAAGCAGACCGGCAGATTGTTGTGGAATGCCTGTCGTAATCAGTCACGCGTGGCGCTGGATGATCTCGCGCAACGCATTGAACCCATGGCCGGCTGGGATGATCTGGTCTTACCGGATACCCAGAAAAAAATTCTGCGCCAGGTTGTGGCCCATGTCCGGCAACGCAGAAAAGTGTATGAGAAGTGGGGCTTCGCCAACAAGAGCGCCCGCGGAATGGGTATCAGTGCCCTGTTGGCGGGCAGCAGCGGCACCGGCAAGACCATGGCAGCGGAAGTGCTGTCCGGTGAACTGGACCTGGATCTGTACAAAATTGACCTGAGTTCGGTAGTCAGTAAATACATTGGTGAAACCGAAAAGAATCTGCGCCGGGTGTTCGATGCAGCGGAAGAGGGCAGTGCTATTCTGCTGTTTGACGAGGCTGACGCCCTGTTCGGCAAACGCAGTGAAGTGAAAGACAGTCATGATCGCTATGCCAATATCGAAGTCAGTTATTTGTTACAACGCATGGAGAGTTATACCGGCTTGTCGATTCTCACCACCAATCTGAAAAGTGCGCTGGACACAGCATTCCTGCGGCGTATTCGGTTTGTGATTCAGTTTCCGTTTCCGGACGTGTCACAACGCAATGAAATCTGGCGTCGTATCTACCCGCTTGCGACGCCCATTGAAGACCTGGAGTTTGACAAGTTGTCACGACTCAGCATCACCGGCGGCAATATTCGCAATATTGCCATGAATGCGGCATTTCTCGCCGCCGAGGAAAACAAACCGGTTTCCATGCGGCATTTGCTCGCCGCGACGCGTGGTGAATATCTCAAGCTGGAGAAACCGTTAACTGACAGTGAAATTGCCGGCTGGATCACCGACGCCATGAACCCTGCGGGACATTAAGAACAATGGATAAATCAAAACAGATCAATTTGCATATCAATGAACTGGTGCTGGATGGTTTTACCATAAAGGACCAACACCACTTTGGTCAGGCATTGCAAATGGAACTGCAACGTCTGTTGGCGGAACAGGGGATACCCTCCGGGCTGCATAACAGCGGTGCGGTGGCCCGGCTGGATGGCGGTGAACTCAACCATGCGCCGGGCAATAATTCTGCGCAACTGGGTGTGCAAGTCGCACAGCGGATCTACGGTGGTTTCGGGCGATGATCCGGCACTGCCATAACAGAGTGAACAATTTACATATGGTCGGTAACAACATATGCGGAATAAAACAGTGGAACTGAAACAAAAACAGAGCAGGAGTCGTTGGTATGACTAGTTTTCCGGGTTCGCCGCGCTTGACCAAGGGGGCCATCGTGGGACTTGATCCTTTCAATCCGATTGCCAGTGTGGTGGTGTTTCAATACAACCCTGCCACGCTGACGCGTACGCTTACACCGCAAATGTCCGGTAATAATGGCAATCGTAACGAAGTTGTTCGACTGTCAGGCCCACCCGCCGAAAAAATCAAACTGGATATTGAAATTGATGCCACTGACCAACTGGAAAAATCCGATACCATTGCGACCGGCATGGGGATATATCCGCAACTGTCCGCACTGGAAATGCTTATCTACCCGAAAAGCTCGGTGGTGATCGCCAATACCATACTGATGGCCATCGGCACGATTGAAACCATACCGGTGGAAGCGCCGTTGACGCTGTTCATTTGGGGCGCAAAACGCATCCTGCCGGTGCGACTGTCCGAGTTCAGCATCACAGAGGAAGCGCATGACGTCAATCTGAACCCGATCCGTGCCAAGGTGCAGCTGGGATTGAATGTCTTGTCCTATAACGATTTCCCCATCACCAACATCGGCTACGGTGTATTTCTGGCGCATCAGGTGGTCAAGGAAGCGATGGCTGTGGTGGGCAGTGTCAGCAATCTGGGTTCGGTCGGCAGTGTCTTTTAGCAAAACGAATTAATCGCTGCCAACATGATGAAAAAAAATATTGTGACAAAGGGGTGTGTACATGTTCGATCCAACAAGCAGGTACTATTCGCTGGAGACAGCCACGCACGTCGCTAATGACGGCACGCAGGTTTCCTATAAAAAACGGCGCTTTCTGCCAAAGGGACAGACGATGCCGACCCTGGTTGAGATCCGGGTAAAAGACAGTGATCGACTGGATATGATCACCGCCAGAATTCTGGGTAATCCGGAACAGTACTGGCGTATCTGTGATGCGAATAATACCAACAACCCGAAAGAACTGACCGAGAAAACCGGTCAGTCCATTCGTATTCCCATACCGCAGGCGTAATGCAATGTTGAATATGTTGGGCGTCAGGTTGACCTTGCTTATCGGACCCACGGTACCGATACCTGCGCCTGCGTTTATCAGTCAGAACATTGACAAGATTGAAGTCAGTCAGAGCGATACCGAACGTTCGGGGTTTCAGGTCACGTTTAAACTCGGGCGTTCAGGTCCGGCCGATTTGCTGGATTATCAATTGCTTTCCAATCCGTTGTTGAAACCGAGTAATCGCCTCATTATCATGGTCACGGTCAATGCCATTCCCCGCGTGATCATGGATGGTATTATTGAAAACCAGCAATTCAATCCTGGTCAGGAGCCGGGTTCCTCAACGGTGACCATAACCGGCCAGGATATCAGCGTCATGCTGGATCAAAAGGAAGAGACGGTCGAACATCCCGCGCAGAATGAATATATCATCGCCCTGAAACTGGTGGCCAAGTATGCCCGCTATGGGTTGATACCAAAGCTGATTCCGCCTTTTATGATCGACTTTCCATTGCCGGTGGAAAGAATTCCGGTACAACGGGATACCGATCTGGCATATCTGAAAAAGATGGCTGCCAGGTTCGGTTATGTTTTCTATATCGACCCAGGTCCGCTGCCCGGCACCAATACCGCCTATTGGGGACCGCCCATTCGCCTTGGACTGCCCAAGAAAGCATTAACGCTGAATATGGGCTCAATGACCAATGTGAACAGTCTCGACTTCCAGTATGACTCGGAATCCGCGTCTACCTATCACGCAGAAGTAATGGACAGAAACCTGAATACCTCGTTACCGGTACGCACTTTCTTTTCCACCCGGCTGCCGCCGCTGGCGGCCTTTCCCGCTATTCCGTTTGATTTTCCCAATATCAAGGACACAGAACTGGAAGATATTGGAGGCTTGACCTATGCCCAGGCCTTTGCGCGCGCCCAGGCGGAAACCAACAAAAGCATGGACAACGTACTGACCGCCACCGGCGAACTGGATGTGACTCGGTACGGCGATATCCTCGAACCGCGGGCACTGGTGGGTGTGCGTGGTGCAGGCTATGCCCATGACGGGTTCTTCTATGTAAAAAATCTCACCCACAACATCTCCGGCAGCGGTGAGTACAAACAAAATTTCACCTTGACCCGTGAAGGTAAAGGGTCAACAACCCCGGTGGTACGAGTATGAGCAAACAGTATTTCGGCAAATATCGCGGCAAGGTGGCGAACACGATTGATCCATTGCAGTTGGGACGTATTCAGGTCAGTGTACCTGCCGTGCTGGCATCCGGCCAATTAAGCTGGGCCATGCCCTGTACCCCTTATGCCGGTCCGCAAGTCGGCTTTTTTGCCATCCCGCCGGTAGGCGCAAATGTCTGGGTCGAGTTTGAAGGCGGTGATCCGGATTATCCCATCTGGGTGGGTTGCTTCTGGGGAGTGGGAGAAGTGCCGGCGATACCGGCCATTGACCAGATCAAAATGTTCAAGACAGAAAACATCACGATGGAGTTGAGCGATGTACCGGGTGCCGGCGGTTTCAAGCTGGAAGTGAATCCACCTGCGGTCGCGACGCCCATGAAAATGATTTTTAATTCCAGCGGAATTGAAATTGACAATAACAGCATTGCCAATATGAAGCTTACGGTAACGGAGATCCAGGCGACGCATTCATCTGCGCCAAGTATCACGATTTCACCGGCCTCTATCGAGATCAAACACGATCCCTCAAAGATAACAGTGGCGCCGAGTGATATCGAATCAAGCAATGCCTCATCCAAGGTCAAGATCTCCGCTGCCAGCGTGGATGTGGAAAGCACGGCAACCGGCAAGTTTTCTCCGGCCGGTGTGGAGTTAAAGAACGGGGCACAGTCAGTCAACCTGTCTGCAGCGAATGTCTCAATCAACAACGGTGCACTGGAGGTAATGTAATGCCGGGATTTATTTTACACCAGGGTGCAACGGTACTGTGTGCACATGCGGGCCAGGCACAACCAACGGTAACAGACTTGCGGGTGAAGGTTGGTGGACAACCCGTTGTCACCCAACCGGGACCCTGGACGATAGCGGGTTGCACCTTGCCACCACCACCTGCGGCCAATGGACCCTGCGTGACAGCGTCCTGGGTCAGTGCGGCGGTGCGTGTCAAGGCCAGTGGCATGCCGGTATTGTTGCAGGATAGTCAGGCTGTCTGCACACCTACCGGAACGCCATTGAATGTGGTCGTGACACAATTCAGGGTCAAGGCACAATGAAACAGATCGCCTATCCATATCACATTGATAACACCGGTCGTACCGCCGGTGCCGAATATGACCTGCATATTCGGCAACTGATCGAACAGTTACTTTTTACTTCACCCGGTGAACGAGTCAATCGGCCTGACTTTGGCACCGGATTGTATCAAATGGTGTTTGCGCCCAACAGTGATGAACTGGCAACAGCAACTGAGTATCTGGTGCAGGGTGCCTTGCAACAATGGCTGGCTGAACTGATTCAGGTGGAGTCGGTACAAATCAGGAATATTGAGTCCACACTGGAGGTCACCATCCAGTATATCGTCTTGCGCAACCAGGAACGCCAGGTTGCCCAATTCAGCAAAGAGGTGTGATCTGTGGCTATTCAGTACATCTGTAACAACCCGCAAAGAAAATCGCGCATACGCGAGATTGATTCCGGCAAAATTCGCAACGGGATTGATTTTCTTGAGGTTGACACCGCTACACAGAAAATACTGACAATTTACTTTGTCAAGGATGATGCCAACGGTGATTTGGCTGCCCTGGATAAGGAAAATATCCGTATTGACGGCGGTACGCGTATTAAAAACATCAAGGTGAAAAGTCTTGAGGCACATCCCGGCGGAAAGAAAAATATACTCAAGGTTGTGTTGGAGAATGTCGGTGATTACTCCATTTATACTTTGCGTATCGTTTCCGGCATCGGAGTGACCACCGCTCCGGAATGGCTTGATCCCATCCTGGCTGTTGTGGAGTTTTCATTTAAGGTGGGGTGCACCAATGAGTTTGACTGTAAGCAGGATCAGGAATGCCCTGAACCCGAACACACTGAGCCGGAAATCGATTATCTGGCAAAGGACTACGCTAGCTTCAGACAATTGATGCTTGACCGGATGGCCAACATCGTACCGGCATGGAAAGAACGCAATCCGTCTGATCTCGGTATGGCGGTGGTGGAAATCCTGGCGTATGCCGGTGATCACCTGAGTTATTACCAGGATGCGATAGCCACCGAGGCCTATCTGGATACGGCGCGTCGCAGGGTCTCCACACGCCGCCACGCGCGCCTGCTGGATTATCAAATGCACGAAGGCAGTAATGCCAGAACCTGGGTGGTGCTGGAAGCCGATGATGTATCTGATGGATATATCGTACCAAAACATGCACCACTGTTGACCAATGGCCCGCGGCCGGATGTCAAAGAACTGGATCTCACACCAAAATCCAATATCGAACCTATCTACAATGCCGATTTCGAGGATTTCGTTTTTCTGGCGGAGGAGTTTGTCGCCTTGCGCGGTGCGGTCAGTATCGAAGCGGGGCACATCGGCGCGAATGAAATGTTTGTCAATCGCAATAAATCAACTCATAAGCATAAAGGCAAGACCGACCACAAACATGACTATTCTGTGGAAATCGATGCCGGCGCAAATATGCTTTCCACCGAATCAGTCGCATTCGGCGATACGGTCAGAATTGAGAACAATGCCCGAGTTTCTAACGTGGCATACCACACCGAGTTGGTGAATGAAGGAACCATCACCCGGCGGGAATATGATGATATTAAATTTCCTTTATTCCATGACGATGATTTGCCGGTGGTGCCGGATTTTGAGCCGGGCGAGGATGATATCGAAGTCGAGGAGCACGGTGAACTGAACTTGCTGCCGGGCAGTTATGGCAATCTGAAAATAGGTCAACATGCCAAGGTGAATTTTACCGGCGGGACATATAATTTTCTGTCACTGGTCGCCGAACGCTACGTCAAACTGATATTCAAAAAAGATACCGAGATCAGGATTCTGAAAAAACTCGATACCAATGACGATGTGCGTATCAATCAGGATGAGGATGATGTGGAAGCCGGCAGACACAAGGTGACCATCTTTTTCAAGGGCAAGACCCACAGTCGACAATATGCGGAAATTGAATTGGGACAGGACAATGTTATCAATGCCCATCTCTATGCACCGAAAACATTTGTTCGTATCAGGGAACGGGTCAATGCCACGGGGGTATTTTTCGCACGCAAGATTATCGTCGCTGAAGGCGGCGTGTTCAGGAATATCGCAGCAGAGGACTCACTAAAGGCCTTGACCGATCTGCGTTTCTGTATCCAAAACCTTGAGCCGGGTATGCATGTATTTGAAACAATGTACCCGACTACACTTTACAAGAATCATAACCGTATCGAGTTTTATACCTGGGGTGATGATGATTGCTGTTTGCCCAGGGGCGCAACCCGGGCCAGTTTCTATAACGAAGCAGACCGTCTGCAAAACCTCAAGAAGGGGGATGTTTTATTATTCGAAGAGATCATGGGGGTCAGTGGATATAAAGCAGACCGCGATATGAACCATAAACATGCCGTGCGTATCACCAAAATTACGGCTGACACTGATCCACTGTATGAAGAAGCCGAACCCTATTTCGTCAATAACGTACCGCAAACCGCCTTGCGTATCCTGAATATTGAGTGGTCACTGGAGGATGCCTTGCCCTTCCCGCTGTGTCTGCGCGCGGTTATACCTCAGGAAAACGGCACATCACAATCTGCCATGATCGGTGTGGCGCGCGGCAATGTGGTGCTGGCGGATCACGGGCGCACCATCTGCCGTGAAACCCTACAACCGGACATCGTGCCTGCTACAGACACACTGTTTCGGCCATATCTGAGTCGTCTTGAGGTCACTCATCATCAGCTGTTCAATTACACACAGGCTGAGGACAAGCCGGCCGCAAACCCGGCAAGCGGATTACTGCTCCAGGACCCGCGCAAATGTGTACCGGACATTTTCCTTGAAGCCGGCAATAGTGAAATCTGGGAACCACAGCGAGATCTGTTGGGCTCCAACCGTTTTGCAACAGAATTTGTTGTGGAAATGGAAGATGACGGGCGTGCCTTCCTGCGCTTTGGTGACAGTGTATTGGGCAAACGCCCCGCCCCCGGCCTGACACTGGATGCCACTTATCGTGTCGGCAATGGGGGCGAAGGGAATATCGGTCAGGAAAGTATCAAGACACTGATCCTGCCAAAGGCGGATGCAGATACCGAATCCCATATCACCGTACGCAATCCCATGGCGGCACAGGGCGGTGTTGATCCCGAGCCGATTGAACAAGTAAGACTGTATGCGCCACAGGCATTTCGAACCCAGAAGCGGGCGGTTACCACCGGCGATTATGCGGCCATGGCGGAGTCTCATCCCGAGGTACAAAAAGCGGTGGCCAATCAGCGCTGGACAGGCAGCTGGCACACGGTATTTATCACCGTGGATCGGATGGGCGGACTGGAAGTGGACAGCGATTTTGAAAAGAAGATCCGTGACTATCTGGAACCGTTTCGCATGATGGGCCATGAACTGGAAATCGAAGCACCGCGTCAGGTGGCGCTGGAGGCGGCCTTCCGGGTCTGTGTGAAACGTGAATTTTTAAAGAGTAAAGTCAAGGAAGCCCTGCTGGAGGCATTCAGCACACGGCGCTTGTCTGCCGGCCGTCTTGGCTTCTTCCATCCGGACAACTTCACCTTTGGACAGTCAGTTTATCTGAGCAGAATGATCGCCACTGCCATGCAGGTGGCCGGGGTAACCTGGGTTGATCCGATCACCTTCAAGCGCTGGGGAGCACCGGATAAAGAGTGGGAAGATATCGAAGAACTGGAAATGGGACGCCTTGAAATTGCCCGACTGGATAACGATCCCAATGCGCCGGAGAACGGCAAAATCGAATTCATTATGGAAGGTGGATTATGAGTACAGGCAGTGACAAAACTACGCTGGATAACTGCGGGTGCTGTGAAACAGATTCAACCGACTACCCGGAACATTACAATCGTCCAGGTCAAGCGGCTATCCGTTACCGACTGAATACACACAGCGGTTTTGTTGAGCGAATGCTGGCGAGACTGTCCCGGGACCAGATAGTCAATTCAGAAGATCTGCTCCTGCTGGAGGAACAAACCGGTGCGACGAACAAGCGGCCGCTGGCGAAACTGGGAACGCGACGGGAAGATGATCCCTCGATTGCCATGCTTGATGCATGGGCGGTGGTTGCTGACGTGTTGACCTTTTATCAGGAACGTATCGCCAATGAAGGTTATATTCGCACCGCCATCGAACGACGTTCCGTGCTGGAACTGGCTCATGCCATCGGTTATGAATTAAATCCGGGGGTGGCTGCCTCCACCTGGCTGGCCTTTAATGCGGATAACAGTCCCGGTTCACCGCTCTCCGCCACTGTTCCTGTCGGCACGCAGGTATTAAGCATCCCCGGCAAGGACGAATTGCCTCAGACCTTTGAAACCATTGAGGAGATCATCGCCAGGGCGGACTGGAATGCGCTGAAACCTTATACACTAATCAAAAATGTGAAAGATTCTGTCGAGGCCGGTATCACTGCTTATCGACTGGATGGGGTCGGCCTGGGCTTAAAAGCAGGTGACGGACTGCTGTTTGTCGGTGATAAGAAGATAGCGGCACCGGAATCGGAATTTTGGGATTTTCGAATTCTTACCGAAGTGAGCCAGTCAGACGATAATAAGTTTACCCTGGTGAAATGGGACCGTGGGCTGGGTCATATCGATCCGGATGTTGAGCCGGCCTCCGCCAATGTCAAAATTTATTCATTCAATACAGTCAGCTCACTATTTGGCAAGAATGCGGCGGACTGGGATCTGTTGCCTTATGCAACCAAGGCCGATTATGTTGAGAAAATACTTGGTTCAGTCAGTGGCATATCCGTTGCGGTCAACGGATCACGTCTGGTCTTTGCCGGCAGCAATAAAATTCTTAACGTCTGGACAAGGGTGTGGAATAACAAGACCAAGGCCTATTATTGGAGTAAAGATGCGATAGATGTCGATGCTGCCGGCGACGGTGTAGTGGGTCAGATAAGCAGTGTCGCCGTGTCAAAATCCGGCAGTGACAGTATTGTGATTTTGGGCCATGCAGACGGCGCCTTGTCAAAAGTGACAAAATCAGGCTCAGTCTGGATCAGAAACCCGATCCCGGCCTCAGTCCGTGCGCATGACGATGAAATCACCAATACGGCTTTCTCACCGAATGCAGACAGTTTTGTTTCTATCGACATCAACAAAATCATACAGGTGTGGGATGCCGGTGATGGCTTTAAACTTGCCAGGTTCATTCCTCAGACCACAACCAGTCACAATGGTAAAAAATACCGGCTTGGTTCTGATCAGCAGGCACTTGTGCTTTGGACCTTTACTTCAACATGGTCGCCTGAGCCGGTTAATGAACAGGCACACGATGATATTGTTACCAGTATGGCAATTAATCGTGATGCAAAGATGCTGTTGTCCGGTGGAGCGGATGGCACGCTGAAATTCTGGAAAAAAGGCGACAATGGCTGGTTGGGCCATGAATTCAGGGATACACCGGACGGGCCGGCACACAGCGGACCGGTTATTGCCGTTGCTTTTCCGGCGAGTACGCTCAATTCCGGCATAGTCATCTCTTCTGATGTCTATGATTTCAAGGTGTATTCGCAATCCATAAACGGTATTTCACGAGCCTGGAATGTAAACATAGTCAAGGATACGGGTGTCGTTACTCTCACATTACTGCAAACCTTCGATAACGACACAATTGATTACCTTACTGAGTGGCCGGACTATGATCTGATATTTAACCCCGCCGCGCCCACCGTATTGTTGCATGATCACTTTCCGGGCATTGTTAAAGACAGTTGGGTTGTACTGGACAAGCCGACCTACACCGAACTGTATCGCGTCGAGCAGGCAAAAAAGGTTTGGCACGAGCAATTTAATATAGCAGGAGATGTCTCCAGTTTGTCGCTTGATAATTCAGAACACCTGAATTGGTTTGGCCGTCGGGACACCAGTGTCTATGTGCAAAGCAAAGAGCTTGCACCCTATGCGGAGCAAGTTCCGGACAAACATCCGGTCGAAGCTGACAGGATTGAACTGGATCAATTAACACCACAATTGGAAGCGGAGCGCATGGTCGTGGTGGCCGGCAAACGAATGCGTGCACTAATTAAAAATAACAATTTACCGAACGACGAGAAAAAGAAAATAAAACTAACCTCGCTGGATACCCTTTCCGAGAAAGATTTGGATGTCGACGATATCCTGCTGGCTATGTCCAGACCTGTTGCGGTAAAAACAGACAAAAATACAGAAAATGACCCTGCCACTTTAAGCTGGGAGACAACGCCGGAAGGGTTTATTGCAAAAATTGATCAAGAGAATGTCCGGGTCAAATGGCATTTAAAGAACCGCAATGGGTTCGTCGGCTATGTCACTGTTAACCCGGAACAGATCCTCCTGATCCCTGCCAGAGAAGAAGAAAAAAACGCACAGGCTAAAGAGGCGGTGTTGAAAGAAGATGAACAAGTCAGTGAATTGGTGATGATCAAGCAACTGGAAGAAGAGCGCCATGATGACCTGCTGCTGGTCAATACGGTGCTGGAATTTACTACACCACTGGTCAATATCTACGATCATGATACTGTCACCATTAACGCCAATGTAGCCCCGGCCACACATGGTGAAACGGTATTGAGTGAAGTCATGGGCAGTGGTGACGGTACACAAATCAACCAGCAGTTTACCCTAAGGAAAATACCCCTTACCTATGTATCAGCACCCACCCCCAGCGGTGGTGAGAGTACCCTGGAAGTACGGGTCAATGGCGTGTTGTGGAAACAGGTGGATTCGCTTTATCAACAGGGGCCGCGTGATCAGGTTTATACGATCAGACATGATGATGACAGTAATGCCATCATTACCTTTGGTGATGGTAAACAGGGGGCTCGCCTGCCCACCGGGCATGAAAATATCAAGGCAACCTATCGTAATGGAATTGGGTTGGATGGTGAGGTAAGGGCGGAAACCCTGAAACTGCTCAAGTCCAAGCCGTTGGGCATTCGTGAAGTCAGAAATCCATTGGCGGCAAGTGGTGCGGCCTCGCCCGAGGTGCTGGCCGATGCACGTGATAATGCACCATTAACCGTATTGACGCTGGATCGAATTGTTTCAGTGGATGACTTCGAGGATTTTGCCGCTGCCTTTGCCGGTATCGGCAAGGCCCAGGCAACCGTATTGTGGAATGGCGCCGTGAATATTGTGCACATCACTATTGCAACAGCAAGTGGTGGAACGGTTAGCGACACTGATGCGGTATATGCCAACCTGTTAACCGCCCTTGACCGGGTGCGGGATACCACGGTCCAGGTACAGGTCGCCGGTTATACCGAAGTGCATTTTACCGTCGAGGCAAAGTTGCTGATTGATCCCGGATATATCAAGGAAAAGGTCATGGCTGAAGTGAAGGAAGCTCTGTGGGACGCCTTTTCTTTTGCCAAACGCAAATTCGGTCAAGGGGTGAACGAAGCCGAAGTCCTGACAGTGATTACCGGCGTGGAGGGGGTGCTGGCTGCAGACCTGACCGGTGACAAACTGGCGGTGGTGGAAGAGAAGATTGAACTGGAAACCTTCGATAATGTTCTGAATATGAAATATCTCAGGGCCAACAAAGCGGACTGGGAAGACAAGACCAAGCGGATAATAATTCTGCCTGCACACCTGTTGTTAATCAGTACCTCAAATGACGGGATCATTCTGTCGGAGATGGCGTCATGAGTATATCCACCAGTAAAACACTCTATGATTTGTTACCGGCGATCTACCGGGTCAAGGACGCAGAACAGGGTTTGCCGTTACGTGCCCTGTTTGCCGTGTTACAAAGCGAATATGATGCACTGGAAGCTGATATTCAAGGGTTGTATGACAACTGGTTTATCGAAACCTGTGACGAATGGGTCGTTCCCTATATTGCAGATCTGCTGGGTGTCGCACAATTACAAACCGGTGGAAACGAAGGTTTTTCACTGCGTTCCTATGTTGCCAATGTATTGGCTTATCGCCGTCGCAAGGGAACGGCATCAGTGCTGGAACAAATGGCCCGTGATGTGAGTGGCTGGCCGACCCGGGCGGTGGAATTTCAGAAATCACTGATAACCACGCAAAACCTCAATCACATTCGCTCACAGATACCGGCGAACGCCGATTTGCGTAACGCCAATCAACTCGAATTACTCGGCAGTCCGTTCCAGACCGCGAAATACAGTGTTGAAGTAAGAAGTATTCAAGGGGGGAGGGGCAAATACAACATTCCCAATATCGGTCTGTTCGTCTGGCGATTGCAAAGTTACGAACTCAATCGTGTCGAGCCGGTACGGGCATTGAAGCCGGATAACACACCTTATACTAATCTCTATTTCATCCACCCATTCTGTCTGGAGCAACAGTTATTCAATCTGCCGCGAACCGAAACGGAAATTACCCATTTGGCGGAAGAACAAAATGTACCGGGACCATTGCGCAGACGTCCGCTTTACGATGAACTGGAAGCCCGTCGCGCATCTCTTCTGAAAGGCGACGACCCGACAGAAATCTATTTCGGCGCACAGCCGGTTTTTGAAATATTTCTGGATAAATCCAGTGTACCTTTGCAACCGGAAGAGATCGCCATTTGTGATCTCAGTGACTGGCATAGCGGCCTGAATCCGTTTGCCAACGGCATAGCCGTGCAGGTCGATCCCTATCTGGGCAGGCTGGCCTTCCGCGGTGGATTCGCGCCAGAGCAGGTGGATATCCGTTACGCCTATGGCTTTAGTGCTGATATCGGCGGCGGTCCCTATAATCGCAGTGACTCTTTGGAAGGGATGTTTGCCGATGTCAGCGAGATATATTGGGCCGGCGTTTCACATTATTACGATACCCAGACCGGTGACTTCATTCCGGAATTTACAACGATTCGTGATGCCATCGATGAATGGCAAAGCACTGAAAGGCCTCACCCCCCGGTCGCGGTCATCGTCATTCTCGACAGTTATACCTATGAAGAGGATCTCACCGTTGCAGGAAAAATAGAACTAAAGAGTGGTCAAAAGCTGTTTATTGTCAGTGCCGAGTGGTTGCGCGGCAGAACACCGGGTGATAAGGAATGGAGTCCGGAACTCGGCCTGAATCAGTTTCTCACCGCCACACGGCTGCGACCCAGGATCAAGGGAGAAATACATATCAAAGGAGCAACCGGCAGTGAGTTCTACATGAATGGAATCCTGCTGGAGGGTGGCTTCAAAATCATGAGCGGTGATCTGGAGAAATTTGAGGTGTCCCACTGCACGATCCTGGATCTGTCCCGTTGCAAGAATCCCCCACCCCAGTTCCAACCGCTGCCGTCGATCAAACTCGATAATTCCAAAAATACCCGTCTTAAGGTGAAGATTGAACGAACTATCTGTGGTGCGATAGAACTGCCGGATACGATCAATTCCCTGACGATAATGGACAGCATTATCGACGGTGTTGGCGGTACAAACAGTGCAAAGTATGCCATCAGTGATGCGGGTAATGATGGCCCACCGACAACCATACAGCGCAGTACGGTGTTCGGTATGGTTAAAGTCAAGGAGTTGACGCTGGCCTCAGAATGCATCTTCACCCAAATGGTTACTGTGCAACGGCTGCAGGCGGGGTGTGTGCGGTTCAGTTATGTTCCGCCGGGTTCTGTGGTGCCCAAGCGCTTCCGCTGCCAACCTGATCTGGCCATCAATGATAGAAGAAAAGAACTGGAGGAGAGCGGTGAGATTAAATCACTCACACCTGAGGAACTGCAGATTGAACTGGACAGGATTAAATTGTGGATGACGCCTGAATTCAGTTCCGAAGATTACGGCGATCCGGACTATGCCCAACTCAGCATGGGATGTCCGATCTGTCCCAGAGGTATTCGCATTGGCGCTGAGGATGGCTCTGAAATGGGTGTGTTCAGCCATCTGAAGCAGCCTCAACGGGAAGCAAATATACGTGCAAACCTGGATGAATATTTACGCTTTGGTATGAGCGCGGAGATTTTTTATGTTAATTACAAAGAAATTGCAACTGGCCTTGGTTCCTGATGGCTTTATTACAGATACCGGGATTGAGCAAGGGAGGATATTATGAAAGGTGATTTTACCCGTTTTACATTTGATCCGAAAAAACGGTTCAGCAGCGTTCGATTGCAACAGGGCAGGGTACAACTGGATGCAGACTGGAATGAACAGGTCGATATCAATAACTATCTTGAACGGACGCAATCCACTGATGTCATCGGTCACAGCGGGGTGCCCAGTAAAAGTAACGGCTTTGAGATCACGACTCGTGATGACGGTGAAGGTGGTAATTCACATCTGGCAATCGCAGCCGGCAGAATGTATGTGGATGGGATCCTGTGTGAAAACGATGATGCCATCGCCTTCAATGAGCAGCCCTATTATGTGGTGCCTGAAGAGGTATCGGATACAGACTCTCCCATCAATGACGGCGCCTATCTGGCCTATCTGGATGTCTGGGAACGGCATATCACCGCCATGGAGGATCCTGCCATCAGGGAAATCGCCCTGGGTGGACCCGATACGGCCACCCGGACCCAGATTATTTGGCAGGTTAAACTGCATTCACTGGGTAATGAAACGCCGATAAGCTGTTGGGACCTTTCTGAAGAATGGAATAAATTTGCGGCAAAGCCATCTGGTGAATTGCTCGCGAAAGTGGATGCGGCTGCGGATGCCGAGGCAAAACCCTGCATTGTACCGGCAGCGGCCGGGTATACTCGCCTGGAAAATCAGTTATATCGGGTTGAGATTCACCATGGTGGTACGGCGGCGACGGCCACCTTCAAGTGGTCACGGGATAACGGCACAGTAGCAACAAGGTTGTTAAGTATCGATGACGATACAACCTTGACTGTCGCAGACAGCGGTCGAGACAACACCCTGAATTTCGATGCTGAACAGTGGGTCGAGATTATCACTGAGAATGACATCCTGAATGGCCGGCCGGGAATTATGGTCAAACTGGCGAAGGTCAACAGCAATACCCTGATTATCGAGGATTGGATGGGGAATCCACAGCCGAGTGTGGGCGATGGTGCGCCGGAAGTTTATGTCCGACGCTGGGACCACAGCGGTGACGTGAATAGCGGTGTCATCCAGGTTGAGACAGACAATGAAGAAACCGTATTTTTCGAACTGGAAAACGGGGTGAATGTCGCATTCCATCTCCCAACCAACGGTGTATTCAGGACGGGGGATTACTGGTTGATTCCCGGCCGGGTGGTCGATGCCACTATAGAGTGGCCGGAAGGTGAATACCTGCCACCGCATGGTATTAAACATCACTATGCACGATTGGCATTGGTGGAATACAGTGACGGTGAATTTAACGTACAACGGGATTGTCGACCGTTTTTCCCCGCATTGTCTGAGCCGGACCTTTATTACATCAGTGGTGACGGCCAGGAAGGGGAGACCGGTGAATATTTACCACAGGCACTGCGTGTCGGCGTAGCCCATTGTATGCGCAAGACAAAAGGTGCATTTGTTAAATTTGAGCTGGACAGGGAAGGCCCAAATGGCGACGGCCTGATCGAAGTTGTGGCGGGGCAGTTGGTTGCCTCATATAACAATACCAATAAAGAGTTGCTGGTATTGACCAATGACGACGGAGAGGCGGCAGTTCGCTGGAAACTGCAAAGTAAAATCGCACTGGTGAATGATGCGCAGGAAGAACCTGATTTGCCGCTGCAACAGGTCAGGGCTACCTTGCTGGAAAAGGTCACTCCAGCCCAATACCGTTCACTGGATAGACCGGTGGTATTCAGTGCGACATTCGGTGTCGCGTGGGAAAATACTTATGGCGGGGCACGCTTCCCCTTTCCGCAACACAACGAGCTGGAAGCCAAAAACATTGAAATCGCGCTGGATCAGTTACGCGAAAATATGGCGCTTTATTATGTCAGTGGTGATGGACAGGAAGCCCGGCGTGGAGAAGCACTGGCACAACCGTTGATTGTTCGTGTCGCAAATGGTGGTTGGCCTTATAAAGGTGCAAGTGTTTTGTTTCAAGTGTCTTTGGGTAATGGATATCTTGCACCACCTGGTGGTGCGGTCTTCGATACAGTATTTGTTGGCGTATCAGATGATGATGGATTGGTACGATGCGACTGGAGACTTGATAAAACAACATATAGCCAGCAGGTCAAGGTAACACTAGAGGAATGTCCCGATTCAACTCTGGTCGATGTCGAAAAAAATGTCCTCTATTTTAACGCCAATCTGAGTATTGCAGCAGAGGTTTCTTACGACTTTCACTCAGAAAGCATTCAGACACCACCAGCTGATACGGTCCAGGATGCGATAGATGAGTTGTATGAAATCAAGGTCAATCGAGGCGGCGACATGATGACCGGCCCGTTGATAATCGAGTATGACAACGAGAATCGTGACAATACCGTTGGCCGGCCCAGCCTGACACTGAGAAATCCCAGTGCAGAGGAAAATGCAGAGAGCCTGTTGGAGATCAGCTTCATTGATGAGATCCCGGTACATACACGAATCCATGCCGAAAAAGGCGGTCCGCTGAATCTGGGGACTGTTGGTGAGAGCGACATCAATATCCTTACCTCCGGTGATCCACGGGTCAAAATCACGGCTGCCGGCAATATGGGCATCGGCACTGCCACTCCGGCGGCAAAACTGGCTGTTAATGGCGGGGTGCATATCGGCGGAGACAGCGATCCGGGCGATAATAACCTGCTTGTTGACGGCACATGTGAAGTGAACGGTAAATGCACAATTAACGGCGAGCTGGTTGTAAAAGGTGGCAAGACGGAAATTCATACTACCGAGCTTGTCGTTGAAGACCCATTCGTGACACTGAACAGGTCGAATGAAACCCCCGATGAGCCAACGAAAAAAATGTCCGGTATTGAGGTTTTTCGCGGCAAGCTTCTCGAAGAAAATGCAGCACGATTGTTCTGGGATGAAGACAGGAAATGGTGGCGGGTGAGAGATAGGGATATTGCCAATCAATATCATGACCTCGCCTATGGTCAGAATTGGAGCACATTAACAAACAACAGTCTGGCAGACGGGTTGCACCGTCATTCCCGACTGTTTTCTCCGCTGCCCAACAGAAACACTCCGGCCGTGATGGTGAATCCACAAGATGATGTCGGCATTGGTACCTCTGTGCCTCAGGCCAGATTGCATGTCTCCTGTCCCGGCTATAGTGGCGGGACACATACCTGGAACAAGGCTGATGCGTTTAATTCAGAATTCAACGAGTTTGCGGCAATATTAAAGGTTAATAATCTGGTCATAACAGGTAATGGATTTGCTCATGCCCATGCTACACCGGAAGTTACGCTGTTTATCGATGTTCGTGAAGCGACGAGTGGAAACTGGGTCCAAATCTGGACAACCCAGATTCCAGCCGGACAGGACCTTCCCTTCAATGGGTTAAATATCGGTTTCACAGAACAGGATGTCAGTGGCATTCGTTTTAGATCTGAGCCTCCCCAGGGACAAACATACCACGGTTTTACCGGTGTTGTGTTTGCCTTTGATTGTAATAAAACCGCTGCTGTTTTTGATAACCGGGTAGGTGTTAAAACCTCCGTGCCGGAATTTGACCTGGATGTAAACGGCATTGTCAATGCAGTGGATTATTACAAAAACGGCCAGCCCCTGTTCCAGGGACTGGGGCTCTGGAACAGTGTAACGGCAGGTATTTCATACACCGGCGGCAGAGTCGGCATCGGGACGGTGTCACCGGACAGTAATCTGCACGTCAATGCAAACAAGGGACACAGTAACATCCGCATATCCGGCGGCAGCACGACTTCCAATACGGCACTGGACTTTTATGAGGGCCTGGTCAGAAAGGCAACTATCCTCAGTTTTGCATCGGAAGCGCCAATCGGTACGGCCAACTCGTTGAGTATCAATGCCGCTATACCAAATGCAGCCGTTTCTGTGGGGACAGCAAGCGGTGAAAAATTAAGAATAGAAGATAACGGCAACGTTGATATTGACGGCACCGTACATGTAACCGGACGACTCTATGGTGCGTCTACGAATGTAAATAAAGCGCCGTTACGGATATTCAATGGTAGTGTCATTCCCGTTGCAGTGCCAACCACCGGTGTACCGAATTGGGTGCAGGCCGGCGCAAATGCCGTATTCGTTGATATCAATACCTCGGCCGCGGGAATGGGCGGCGTACCACAGTACTATACGAGTTTTTCAGCGAATAATGATGGGCAGCCGCTTTTTGCCACAGGTATTTTGCATAACCCGAGCGCGGGTGGTTTCCGGTTTTATCTTGTCATGCCGAACATCACGCCGACTCTGGCTGCCGGTGCCGGTACTATCGTCAATTGGATGGCCGTTGGTGTCGATCCGGTAAGGCGGCAGGCCGTATTTACAGGACCACTGAACTTTGATGCTGTGGCCAAACCGACATTTACTGTGAACCCGGTGATAGTGAATACCAATCTCAATTTGACATCAGATACGGCAACAAGAACACCGGTAGTGACAGGAGACATAACCGGCCCCTAGTACGCGTTCTGGCTGAATGACACTTGAATCGGCGGGTTATATGAATGTATTACGTAACTGCCCAATGGAATTTTGTTGTTCTATGTTAAATATCGATGACAGGGAAATTTAAGCTTGTTTGCCTGTTGTGGAAATGATGGCGCGCATTTATTCGACACAAACGCTGTTAACTGAGATATGTGGATACTGTAGTAACGAAGGCATCTGATACCGGTGAATTTTTTATATACTTAAAGCAAGATCAGGGCGAAACATGGCATGAGCGGGAAGACCGTCACACATGCAGCTACACCCGCTGCCACATCGATCACCACCCAGGCGCAAAGCCCGGTGTCGCGGCATGATGTCGATAAACAGACGGACAACCCTCTGCAACAAACCCTTTGGCAACCTGCTGCCTTTACAGCAGGCACTCCATCGACACCACCTTCATTACCCGGAAATCACACGTATAGTTTTGCGCAGATACCTGTTGTCTCGCCATCACGTCATGTCGTACAGGCAAAGTTAACCGTCGGCGAACCTGATGACAAATATGAACATGAAGCGGATGAGGTTGCCGATCAGGTCATGCGTATGCCCGAACCCGCTGCTCAGGGATTACCGGACGATGACGATGAAGGGAGCAAGGTACAGAAGACAGTACAGACCAAACCCATCGCAGCTCAAATCACACCATTGATCCAGCGCCAGGAAATGGAGGATGAAGAGGAAGAAGAAGATATCCAGACCAAACTGATCCAGCGCCAGGAAACAGAGGACGAAGAGGAAGAAGAAGAGATCCAGACCAAACTGATCCAGCGTCAGGAAATGGAGGATGAGGAGGAAGAAGAAGAGGTTCAGCCTAAACTCATTCAACGCCAGGAAATGGAGGATGAAGAGGAAGAAGAGCTTCAGACCAAACTCATTCAACGCCAGGAAATGGAGGATGAAGAGGAAGAAGAAGAGATTCAGACCAAACTCATTCAGCGCCAGGAAATGGAGGAGGATGAGGAGGAAGAAGAAGAGATTCAGACCAAACTAATCCAGCGCCAGGAAATGGAGGATGAAGAGGAAGAAGAGCTTCAGACCAAACTCATTCAACGCCAGGAAATGGAGGATGAAGAGGAAGAAGAGCTTCAGACCAAACTCATTCAACGCCAGGAAATGGAGGAGGATGAGGAGGAAGAAGAACCGGTGCAAATGAAATCCGGCCGGCGCAAATCAAAGCCCCGGCTGGACAAGGAAAACGAGGACTATATAAATAGTGTGCAGGGGCAGGGACAACCCCTGATGGAATCAGAACGTGGTTTTTTTGAACCCCGCTTTGGCCACAGCTTCAGTCGTGTTCGGGTTCACACCGATGGGCGTGCGGCCCAGACCGCGCGACAAATCAATGCCCAGGCTTTTACTATCGGTCGTGATATCTTCTTTGGCGCAGGCCACTACCAACCGGCAACAACATCAGGACGTCAGTTACTGGCGCATGAGTTAACCCATACTATTCAACAAAGTGGTATCTCGCCTTTGCCGGGTAATCAGACGTTGACCAAACCCGAGCGTCGTTTATCGGCATCGATACAACCTTTAAACCGGGCAGCTTTCACTACACAATCCACCAGTGAGCTTGGTGTAATGATGCGCAAGACAGAAGCGGAACCCATGGGTACCACGAAGGAAGATTCTGTTGAAGATCTGGTTGAGTGGATTGTCGATTTCCTGAAAGAGACACCTGAGGATACAAAAGGGGTGGTCAACACGCGTCTGGCCGGATTACCCCCCGGCAAGATGATGCAGGTTCTTGAGCAGGTGCAACAACGCATGGCAAGTGAGCGCCCGCTACCCCGTGAAGACAAGCAGGCTGAAGATAAAACGGCAGAATCTGAAAACAAAGCGACATCACAAAGTGATCGTGACGCAAATGAGGCGCAGGCTCGCAATACACAGACAGAGGACAAGGTCGGCGAGGATACCGCAACAACGATGGCGGATGAAACAGAATCCGTCGACGAAACCATGTCTGAAACTTCGTCAGATACCTCATCTGAAACCAAACCCGATAAAGATGCAACCTTCAAACAGGCAGCGGCACTGGTGGAAGAGTCCTTGCAGAAAACGCCGCCGACAGGTGAGGAAGAGGCAGCGAGCGAAGAAACCGGGGAAACAGATGCCGCCGAGGTATCAGAAAAATCAGAAGCAACAGAGACTGATACAGAAGCCGAAGCAGGTGAAGCGGCCGGGGAAATGGAAACCGGCACATCAGAAGCGGAAGGTGGTGCAGAAGCACCGGCAACTGAAGGCGGTGAAGAGCTGCAAACCGGTACCGCCGAAGAAGGTGAGTCGGAAATCGAACAGGTGTTGGCCGGTGCGGACCCGGAACGTGCCGCCGCCGATGAAGCCGATCCGGTTGATCTTGCCCTTGGAGAGGATACGGAGGAGACCGAAGAGGCAGCAATCGCTGAACCTGATATTTCAGAACCGGACCTGGATTCATTAACCGAAGAAACGGCTGTCGAGAATGAAGCCGCAATTGAATCAACAGCGGAAGAAGATGAACTGGCGGCAATAAGTGAAGCTGAAGAGCCGGGACCACCGGTAAGCGGTATCGACAGTGATGAACCGGAATTGGGTGGTGCGGTAGACAGCGAAGGCGAAACGGCGGAACTGTCCAGTGCCGAACAAAATGCGGCGCTGGATGCCATCGGTACCAGCGTGGGTGGCAGTGGTCCACCGTCGGGTGGCGGCGGTGGTGGTACGGCGATTCCGGAAAAGGCGCCTCCGCCGGTACCGGATGTCTCTACCATGGAACCGGGTTCTGCACTCTCTGCCGTCGGCAACTTACCCCCTGCACAATTGCAACAGGCACTGGGTGGTGTTAATTCAGCTGTCGGCAAGGCCTCCGGTGACAAGCGCAGTGAACTGGCAGCAAGTCCACCCACCATGGAAAGACCGTCCGGTGCGCCACAGAATCTGTATGGCAAGGGTGAAGCAACAACCGGAACGGCGGAAACGGCCACAGACAAGGTGGAACAGGCACCGGAAGGTACTGATAAGCCCACGCCTGAACCCAAACCTCTGGCAGAACTGCCACCCTCACCTGCCGAGAAGATCAGCACGCCTGCTGTCAGTGGATCAGAAAAAGGGGAAATGACAGAACGTGATGTTGAGCGTTTATCGGGTTCCATCAGCCGATTGCCCACCAATGATCCCGGTCTTGATGCGAATGCCGGGCCGGCACCCAAAGTTGAGCTCAGTGGCAATGCCGATCCGGCCCAGGCCGATACGCAGCGGGAAGAATTACGTGCTGCGACGGTAGAAAATCTCGCCCAGGGCAAAAAAGATGCCGCTGAAGAGATGGGTGAAAACACCAAAGTCTTCCCCCTGTTTGCCCCGGAAACCTTAACGGCAACCGTGCCCACTGTCGGCGGTGAAGCAAGTGGTGGTGGTGGCGGAAAAGGCGGCGGTGCACAGGCGGCGGCTGGTGGTGGTGGCGAAGGGGCGGATATGGATGCACTGTCCCTGATCGCACAGGAAGAGAAGGGCAGTGAGATATCCGCCGAAGTGAGCAAGGCCCAGGGAGACATGGCAGCGAAACAGGAGGAATACAACACCTCGGTCACCGATGAAAAAACCAAATCCAGTGAAGAGATCGCCGAGCTCGAACAAAAGAGCAGTGAAGATCAGGCCAGGGCGCGGGAAGACGTACAGGCCGATGTGGCCGAGAAGAAAGGTGAGTGGACCCAGGAACAGGATGACGCTGTTACCGAGGCGGAAGAAGAGGCCGATGGTGAGGTAGAGAAGGGCAAGGAAGATATCAACAAAGAGAAAGAAGCGGCCGACGAAAAATCCGCCGACGAAATCGACAAGGGTAACGAAGAGGCCGACAAGGAGAGAGAGAAGGCCGAGAAGACTGCAAAGGAAGAAAAGAACAAGGGCGAAAAAGAAAAATCCGGATTCTTCGGCTGGCTGGCCAGCAAGGCCAAGGCCTTCTTCAACAAGATCAAGGCCGCGATCAAATCCGCTTTCGACTTTGCCCGCAAGATGATCAAGAAGGCCATCGAAGCGGCCAAGAAAGCCGCCATGTGGGCCATCGAACAGGCACGCAAAGCGATTGTTGCCGCGATCAAACTGGTGGGCAAGGCACTCATCGCCATCGGCGACAAACTGCTGGCCGCCTTCCCGGAAATGCGCGAACGCTTCCGCAACTATATCCAGGACAAGGTGGACAAGGCCGTCGCCAAGGTCAACGAATACGCTGAGAAACTCAAAGAAGGCGTGGCCAAGGCCCTGGATGCCCTGGCCGCCGGGCTGGACAAACTGATCAGCCTGCTGGAAAAAGGCCTGACGATGATCGTCGATGCGGTTGCCGCCGTGGTCGACAGCGCGATCAAATTTGCCGAGAGCGTGGCCAAGGCCATCGGCGCCTTCATCGCCCTGGCAAAAGATATCGGTGCAGGCCCCATCAAGTGGATCTCAAATCTCGGCGCGGCCGTGGTGGATGGCATCCGCAACCATCTGTGGAAGGCCTTCAAGGCAGCGATCAAGGAGTGGTTCTCCAGCAAACTAGAACAGGTCCTCGGCCTGGGCAAGACCGTGTGGGATCTGATCAAGAGCGGTGGATTGTCACTGGCCACGGTCGGACAAATGGCCTGGGATGGCCTGAAGGCCATGATCCCGGTGACATTGATCACCATCCTGGTGGAAAAACTGGTCTCCATGATTGTCCCGGCAGCCGGTGCCTTAAAACTGATCCTGGAAGGATTGCAGGCCGCCTGGGGCGCAGTGAGCCGCATCATTGCTGCGTTTGAAGCCTTCTTCGCCTTCCTCAAAGCCGTCAAGGGAGGTAGTGCCGGCCCCAAATTCGCTACCGCACTGGCCGCCGCCGCCATTGCCGTCATCGACTTCATCGCCAACTGGCTGCTGGCCAAACTGGCCAAAGGCGCCGCCAAGATCGGCGGCAAGATCAAGGGCCTGGCGAAGAAGATCATGGGCCGCAAGAAAGGCAAACTCAAAGGCAAGAAGGTCAAGGGCACAGCGAAATCTAAAGCCAAAGGCAAGGCAAAGGGTAAAACCAAACCCAAAGGAAAAGTCAAACCCAAAGGAAAACCAAAAGGCAAACCCGGAGCGAAAAAACCGAAGAAGAGTAATGCGCAGAAGAAGCAAGATAAGAAAGATAAGAAGAAGAAAGATCAACTGGCACGTATAAAGCGTGCAATGCGGACAATCAAAGCAAATATAAAATCAGTTATGCCGGCAAAACAGGCAAGAAAGATTATTGCCCGTGTAGCAAAACAAAATCGAATTCGGTATAAATTTAAAGATACTGGCAAGCGTTGGAATCTTAAACTTTACATTAATCCCTCAGAAACAAGTTGGTTTAAAGAGAGTGAAGAAAGGAAAAAAGTATCCAAGCTTTTGAAGAGCGCAGGGAGAAGTGTTCATGAATTTTATGGTTATTTGGATGATTTAGCTGGAATTAAAACTCTTACCGGTAACAAGGAAAAACAGGCTGCACGTCAAAAAGTTAAGGATGATATTGAAGCAGCAGGTGGTATTGAACAGTTTATTGATCAGCATAAAGATCAATTGGAAACCAGAAAAGCTGGCGGTGCAGAAGAAGGGGCTGTTTTTCAGGATAAGGCCACAGAAAATATTAGAAAGCAGGCAGAAGCACAGGGTAAAATTGTTGTTTCAGAAGGCGATATTGGTGGTAAATCTGGTGGTATAGATGTGACAGTTATTGACCCGAAAACCGGGGAAGTTGAAGCATATGAAGTCAAGCATGGTAAAGCAAGAGCAACCACACAACGTGCGAGTGGTAAGGCATTACCTGGAAATACTGAGTCAATCACACTTGATGCAGGTGAAGGGAAACGTGGAGAAGGCTCAAAAGGTGCAAGACATTTGGTAAGAAATCCTGACGATGCAGAACGTCTAACTGATCCCGATAAGCGTGCAGTATTGACTGAAGGGGATGTCCATTTTGAAAATCAGATTTCTGCAATTACAACAAATATAAGAGCTAATCTGAAGAGGGTCCTGGATTATCTTGATGAAGCAGCCAAAAAAGAACCGGATGAAACTCAACGTGCTAAACTAAAGTCAGCGGCAGAAAAAGTTAGAAATATATTAGCAGGTGTTGGGTCAGGACTTAAGCGCATAATAGCACAAAGGAAATCTGCCGGCACACCACCTGATGCTGAAAAACAGGCAATTCAATTATTGCTAGAGTCCTCCAAAAAGCAACTTGAGAATGTTAATATTACAGACATTCAGAGAAGTTTGACAGATGAAGGTGAATTGATAGAGGATTAATTTGGCTGTGATGACTATTGAGAACATAAGCGATGGAAAAATACGAAATATCTCCATATAAAAGAAATTTGGCAGACATTCCTGCTATTATTGACCACACACCTGAATCTGCAAGTATGAAGGCTATTACTCTTTTGCGGCTGCAATTAACTTATCTTCTGCTAGGTGCACCGAAGGAAGAATGGGAAGAGGAACTAAAAGAGCTGTTTGATAGTATTAATATTGATGATCCTCAACTTGGCTTTAATAGATTGGTCGAGGTTATTGTTGCGGGTGAAATATTTGGTGTCTCAAATTATAAGGCAATAGACAGAGCCTGGGAGCTTTATGAAAGTGCTTTGGTAAATGAGTCGTGGCGACATGGAGATATTGAGTTTGCCATACATCAGTCTGCTCTTGCGCTTGCATGTCTCAGTGGAAAAATAAAGGAAATGGAGAGAGAGTGGACTATATGTTCATGGTTAAGTCCGGAGTTTACTAATAATATAGTAACATTGGAAACCATGTTTCTTGCCAAAAAAATTATTGGTAAAGAACAGTTGAGCAGAAAGGATATAGATGATGCAATATTTTCTCTTTACGAAGCAGCACTGTCAGGTGCGGGGCAAATGTCTGGGGTAACCGCATGCGTTATTTTTATTGCAAAAAAACTGGGTGAGTCGGCCAGGGATTTGATTTATGGCAGCTTGAATAATATGTCGCGTGATATATATCCTGACGGAGAGAAAGGTGATTCAAGAATCATGCTATCAGAACCAGAGTGGATTTATAAAACCTCAAAGACATCTCCCTCTACGTTGGAAATTATCCTAAAGATTAACGGCTCAGGCGGAACAATAACTAAATTGGCACCGGTTTTTGAAAAGGTTATATATAAATTGCCATTACAATTAAACAAGCTGTTGATGCATGAGATGCCTTTAAAGTTCGTGAAGAAAGCAGGAAAGTGGGATGTTCTGGAAAAGCTGTTTTCAAGCTCTGATTCAAAACTTGTCTGTGTTATTGAACTTGATGAGGGTGTTGATATAAACGATCAGGATTTGGAAAGGTTTAAAAGCCGTCTTGATATGGCTTTATTTTGGATTAAGTCTCGCTGTATGAGCTTTAAGATACATGGTGATATATGTGTTATTAAAAGACAGGCAGGCGTGCGATAGTTATACTAAAGTGAATGTGTCTATGTTTTTATGTCATGAATCCCGTTGTTGTTGGGGAGTATTGTTTAAATCGAGTTTGCATATAAATGCACATGATATGATCGTTTGATGAAGTAAATCGCATAAATAAGACCCTGTAAATAATTCTGTGTAACTGCTCAAGTTAAATATAGTCAGTTAAACGCCCTTCGAATTCAATCATAAAACGATTGAGTGCAGCTTTCCAGTTCCGAATGGGCATGGTCCATTTTCTCGATGCCTCTTGTATGGCCAGGTAAACCACTTTTTTTGCTGCATCATCCGTCGGGAATAACTTGCGTTTTTTAATCACCTTGCGGATCACGCTGTTGAGTGACCAAGAGTTAGCCAATTCGCAGAATCCAAAAACTGGTGAGCACTCACCATTTAAAACATGGTGGGATAGAAAACAAGCTGAGATAGAAAGTGAAGTTACTTAACTGTAAGTAAATTGGGTTATGTTATGTCAGATATAGATGCGCTTATTGAAAAAACAAATGGGCCGGATTCGATCGCAGAACAAGCTGTCGGAGAATTAATTAAAATCGGCATGCCTGTAATTGAACCCGTTATAAATGCTATAAGACATGGGTTTCCAGGCGCCACATGGAGACTCTGTATAATCTTGCGTGAAATTAAGGATTCTCAGATTATTCCGGTTTTGTTGGAGCTTATTAACGATGAAAACTCTGATTTGGCAATAGCTGCATTTTTAGGTCTTTCTCAGATAGATGACGCGAAGGTAATCGAACAATTGCAGGAGTACCTAGTTGATTCGGATAAACCTCCTACAAGAAGAGCCCTATCTGCAGAAGCATTAGGCAATATTGGAAAAACTGTTGCAATTGACACATTGAACTCTGTTGCTGCTGCTCTTATATCTGAGCCTGATGTGTCGCCTGCATTTTCAAACGATGGTGCAGGCAGTGATTTGTATGTAGATGAGGATATGATTATTGTTTTGATAAAGTCGATTGTTGCCCTTGCGAAAATGGGTAAGCACGATTTTATAAATAGTATTATTTTGTTATCTAAGTATTCCAGTGAAGACCCATATTCAGAGGATGAAGTAATACGATCAATGGCAGTGGATTCTATGCAATACACAGTAGGACTTGGTGTTGTTGATTCTTTGATGAAATCGATTCAGGATGAATATTATGAGGTTAGAGAAAAAGCCATAGAGGCAATGTTTTATATTGGTACAAAAGAGTGTATTTGTGAATTAGTAAAACGTCTTGAGAAAGAGGATTCAGTACTGGCTGATAATATTCTTGTAAGAGTAAGTGACTTAACAGGGTTACCATTTCAAGAGCTTCAGGGAATATCAAATTTATATGAGTGGTGGTCAAGTATTGAGAAAGAGTATGAGTCTGGTATATGTTATCGATTGGGAAAACCTATAAACCTTGAGGATGTTATTATATTACTGGAAATACCTCATAAAAGAGAACAGGTTATAAAAGAATTGAGGCTGATAACAGGCGAGAGTTTTGGGTTAAATGAATATGAGTCGTTAGATAGGCAAAATATTCTTTTCATGAATGCAAAAACATGGTGGACAAAAAATTGTGATGTTTACAAAAATGGATGTCTTTACAAATATGGTTATGAACAGGATTTAAAAAACCTGTAAGCTTTGTTTATAAAATATATGGGGATCAATCCGGCATAAATCCCGATATTTACTCATCATTGCCGCGTTTGAAGCCTTCTTCGCCTTCCTCAAGGCGGTGAAAGGCGGCAATGCCGGACCCAAATTCGCCACGGCACTGGCCGCCGCCGCCATTGCCGTCATCGACTTCGTCGCCAACTGGCTGCTGGCCAAACTGGCCAAAGGTGCTGCCAAGATCGGCAGCAAGATCAAGGGCCTGGCGAAGAAGATCATGGGCCGCAGGAAAGGCAAACTCAAAGGCAAGAAGGTCAAGGGCACAGCGAAAGCCAAAGGCAAGTCAAAGGGTAAAGCCAATTAATGAAAGAATCCTGGAAAAAATTACAGTCAATAGTGAAGAAGGTGATTATATGCTGGAGATTGAAAAAAAAATAAGCAAGTACTATGAAATAAAACCATACGAGAAATACCAACATTGTTGGCGTACAGATGCGGGAGATGTCAATAGTCTTTTTGTCGTAACAGTATTCAAGATTTTACCTGATAATGAGTCCTGTGTTGTGCTGATATCAAGAAACCATTTTGATGAGAAACTGTGTGATGCAATACTTGAGCTTGTTGAAAAATCAGGAATTGATAGTCTTAGTGAAAAACAGTCTCTTGTTATTGTCGAAGATCTGAATGTGTCAGGATACCAATTTGATAGTTTGGCTATCATTAATTATGAGTCATTTAAAATGTTTTATGCTGTTGATGAAGAGCTGGATAGAAAAACATTTGGTGTTGAGCCTATCGCCAGATGTGAACTAACAGGGCATGAGAGTGCTGATGAAATACTTGCTCTTTTTGCACGCACAATCGATAGTTCAAATTGGAAAAGGGATATATCACCCAGAGTTAAAATGCGTTATAAACTGGGTTCCGGCAGTACGAATAAGTATAAACTCTACTCAATAGTCTATTTTAAGGAAGTATTGGTTGAGTTGGTCAGGGGAGATAGTAAAAACATCGAGTTGTATAACTTTATGGATGAATATGTTAAAATCAATAACCATAATGGATTGTTTGTGATTCATGGGGAAAGTAAAAATCAGATTTTTGAAACGGACTCTGTCTATGAGTTAAATAGGTTTGTTATGGAGTGTTTGACTAAAGATTTAAAATAGAAAAAATAATTTATATAAAAGTTTATTGTTCCTATTATATTGATTTCTATAAGCCAAAAGATAAAGAATGAGTGCGCAATAAATAATTATAAACTACTACTGTAGATCTTCTGTCAGGATTATTTTGATGCGTTTACTGCTTTTTTGAACTGCCCGAGCCTGATGCGCGGATGGAAGCCATCGCTGCGCTTGCGTACCCGGATTGGCCTGAACTGGTTCCTTTAATTGAGTATATTCAAAAAGAAGATCCAGCTCAGCGTGTAAGAAATGCGGCACGAGATTTTCTTACTTATCAGGAGTGAAATGAACAAGACGGTCTGGAACATTGCCGGTATTCCATCCGTACAGAATAGTGACCAATCATGTTCTCCTGTCAGATAGTTCTGGAGAAATTCCGTAGATTCAATAAATCAAAAGCGTTGCCTTCCCCGGCGCTATCAACGTCCCATCCTGATTTTCGATCCGCATATCCGCTTCAATATATCGCTTGCCATCTTCCTCATGCTTTCCGGTGATGTTGCCTGTGCAGGTGAGGGTGTCGCCGGGGCGTGCACCGGCGCGCACGCTCCATTCAATTTTGCTGATCCTGCCTGCATCGCCCAGCCAGTCGGTGAGCATCTGGGCCAGGAAGTTGCCGAGCAGGGCGCGATGCACTGCCACATCCGGCAGGCCGTCGTGGTTGGCATAGTCTTTGTTGTAATGGATCTGGTGCCGGTTCCAGGTGACGGCGCTGAACATGAAGAGTTGAACCGGTGTGGGACGTTTGACGAGCGGTGTAATCGCATCGCCGATATGCAGAGAGTCCCAATTTGGTAAGTTGGTGGTCATGGCAATCTCCTAACGATTGATGTAGGAGGCGACTTCACGGGCCACCAGTTGACCGTGCTGGTTTTCCCAGCGGTTTTCCACTACGACAAAATAGAGCTCGCCACTGCGGCCGCTCTTGCGATGGATGTCGATGATCTTTTTGGTGACCTTGATTTCATCACCGATACGGATCGGTTCACCCAGTTCAAAGGCGCTGCTGCCACCCAGCACCTTGTCGGTGGGTAGGGGAACATCGATCTCTTTGGGTGAGCCGTCCTGTTTCAGTTCACCGGCCGGGCAGTCGGTGTAGGCAAACATCTGACAGATCAGGGGTGGCGCGATGATACCTTTGTATGGTGAGTTATTTGCCACTGTTTCATCAGAATAGATTGGGTTGGGATCACCGATGGCCTGGGCGAAGCGGCGGATGTCCCGATCCGTCACCAGGAAATATTCAACGGCTTCCTGGCCGATCATGGCGCGGGCTGCTGCCGGTATGGTGTCCATGTCTGCGCTCCTTATTTTATTGGCGGTCTGAATTTGTAGCCATATACGATCGCTCCCTTGTCGCTTTGTTCGCTGATCTTGCGTATCACCATTTCCACCTTCATACCGATGCTGACATCTTCCGGTTTAACATCGGTGAGTTGGGCGGTAATGCGTGGACCTTCTGCCAGATCAATCAGCGCAACGACATAGGGCACAAATTCCGTAAATTGTGTTAACGGGTTATAGACAGTGGAAAAACTGTAGACCGAACCCTTGCCGGCAAAACGGAACGGTTCAATCTCCTGGCTGCGACAATCACTGCATACCTGTACCGGTGGAAAACTCAGCTTTTGACATGACTTACATTGACTGCCTTCCAGCTTATAGCGTTGGGATTTCAGTCGCCAGATTCTTGGCAAGTCCATTCTGCTCTCCTATGCCTTGTCGCGTTCCAGAATAGTGGTGACCACATAGGAGGCACTGCCGCCGATGTTTTGCACCATGGCCCGTTTGGCATCGCTGACCTGAATGGCGTCCGGGGCCTGATGACGCAACTGCGTGACCGCTTCCACGATTTGATACATACCGGTCGCCCCCACCGGATGACCGCGTGCCTTCAGGCCGCCGAAGGTGGAGAGGGGCAGCTTGCCATTGATACCAATCGTCGCCGGGTTGGCTAGTTGTGTTCCCTGACCATATTCAGCAAAACCGGCGGCTTCCAGTGCCAGCGTGGTCATGACGCTGAAGGCATCATGGGCTTCCAGCAGGTCGATGTCAGTGTGGTTGATACCGGCTGTCTGCATGGCGCGTTGTGTACTTTGGGTCACGGCGCCGAGTTTCAGCGGGTCTTTGCGTTTGCTGAGGGAAAGGGTATCGACACCGACCTCGCAGGCGTTGACGATCACTGCCGGTTGCGCAAACTGTTTGGCCTGCTCGGCCGGGACGATGACCACCGCGGCAGCACCATCCGCGATCGGTGATGAATCAAGCAGGTTGATGGGATCAGCAATCAGTTTGGCATGCTGATATTGTTCCAGATGAATCGCCTGTCTGAACATGGCGTGCGGATTGTGCCGGGCATTGTCATGCGCATTAATCACAAAACCGGCAAAGTTTTCTTTGCGGCATTTGTACTCATGCATATAACGGCGCATCAGCAGGGCGTTGATGGCGACAAAGCTCAAGCCCATCGCCGCTTCGAAATCGGCATCGGCGGCGGTGGCCAGACCATTGGTGGGGGAGACATCGCTGTGTTCGGTGAGTTTTTCCACACCTACCGCAATGGCCGACTCCACCATGCCGGATGCGACAGCCAACACGGCCTGGCGAAATGCGGCGGCCCCGGAACCGCAGGCCGCTTCCAGTGATACGGCCTCGCTGACCTGCAAACCGGCATAGTCCGCCAGCAGGGCGCCCAGATTGGATTGGTCGGATAAGTAGCCGGCCAGCATATTGCCCACATAGAGGGCATCACAGTTCCGGACGTCCGCATCCTGCATGGCATCCAGTATGGCGCGGACCGCCATCTCCCGCAGACCGCTGTCCCAGTGCTCCCGCACCGGGACCTGGCCAATACCAACAATGGCGACTTTACGCATGGCCTCCCTCACTCCCCGCCGGTGTTGATCTTCCCTTTCAGGCGGGCATAGGTCAGATAGTCCACCGGCAGGGTTCTATATATATAGGTATGGGTGTCAGGCGCCTTGTCCCGCATGGTCAGGATGCGGTCGGTCACGACAAAACAGAAGGCGTCACTGCCTGCCCCTGCGCCGTAACCGGCCATGAGGATGCGGTCTCCTGGTTTGGCGCTGTCCAGCACAGCGGTCAAGCCCAGCAGGGCGGAGCTGGAGTAGGTATTGCCCAGCTTGCGCGCCAGCAGGCCGGTTTCCAGTTGGGTTTGGCTGAATCCCAGGGTTTTGGCGGCCTTGCGCGGGAAACGCTCATTGGGCTGGTGCAGCACCAGGGCAGAGATATCCTCCGGCCGCAGTTGCATCTCCTCCATTAATGTCGAGATTGAGGCTTGAATATGCTTGAAATAGCCGGGATCACCGGTAAACCGGTTACCGTGCTCCGGATACTTGCGATAGGCGCGGCGGAAGAAATCAGGGGTGTCGGTGACATAGCTGTAGGCCCCTTCCAGCACCGCTACGGCTTCTGTGGCCGGTCCCAGGATTAAGGCCGCCGCACCGGCGGCGGCGGTATATTCCAGCTCGTCGGCGGGACGGGCCTGGGCTGAATCCACACCCAGCGCCATGGCATAGTCCGCCATGCCGCTGCCCACCAGACCAACCCCGGCCAGGAGTGCTTCACTTCCGGCCTTGCAACCAAACTGCAGATCGGCGGCACTGGTATGCGGGGCGATATCCAGCACTTCCGCAATCAGTGTGCCGGTGGTTTTTACAGCGTAGGGGTGGGACTCGGAACCGGTGTAGACAGCGCGGATCTCGTCGGGGGAAATCCCGGCGCGTAACAGGGCATTTTGGGCGGCCTCGATAGACATGGTGACCACGTCCTCATCCGGCCCGGGCAGACTGATTTCATCCACCGGCAGGTTGTCGATATCACGTCCGCCGCGCCAAATTGTCGAGATCTCTTTGGCGGTGATCCGGCAACGGGGGATGTAGGCCCCATAGCCGACGATGCCCGTTTCCCGTGTGGGCTGCAGCAACCGTTTCATGCAGTGTTACCCGTGCGGCGTAATTGTCTGACGAGCCGGCGCAGCAGTGGATTGCGCTTCAGGGTTGTAATGAGTGTATCCGGCCAATAATTACAGAGGAAGACAGACAAACGTCCGGGGCGGTAGAGGCGTATGTGATGAAAATTACGTCGCTGCATATTGAATTTGTTATACCAATCCGCTTCAGTCAGCATATTGATTTCCGTAATATCTGCATCGGCAAAGCATCGGTCTATCAGTTTTTGGAACAGTTGTTTGCCGGGGGAGCATTTTTCATAGGCTTCATCATAACCCAATTTCCAGACAATCACGGCATGACCAAAGCGGATGGCCAGATTGGCGGCAATGGCCTTGCCCTCGGCGTGCAGGAAGTGCCACTCCAGCCGGCCCGATGTCGCCAGTCGTTTGGTCAGGGATCGATAAAAGGCGATCAGCTCATTGGATTCCTGGATCGCCGTACCGCGTTCGCCTTTCCAGCCGGCGCCTTCCACCGGCATAAATTGATCCAGCCTTTGCGCGGTGGCCTGTGTACCGGTCAGAAATTCAAATTCCACGCCGGTCATTTTCTTTAACTTGTTCTCGGCCTTGCGTTGGTTGCTGCGGAAATTTTTACTCAGTGAGGTTTGATATGTCGCTTGCTCACCATGACAGGGCAGGTAAGCGGCAGTGCGCTGCGCGATATAACGGTGACGGAACGCTCTCAGGCAGGGCAAAACAGAGGCATCAGGCGCAATGTCATTCATCTCTATACCCTGTGCAGTCGGGAAACGCGCCCAGACCGCTGTCAGCAAGGCATGCAAGACAGCCGTTTCCATCCCGGTGTACAGTAACGGACTGACGGCGATGGTGTGTTCATCTCTGGGCAATGCCAACCAGTCCTGTTGCAGGCCGGAACGCCGGGTGTGTTGCAAGACCAGGGGCATCACCCCGACCAGTGAATCATCCTGCCAGACAAACAGACAGCACCAGTCCGGCTGTTGGTCGGCATGGAATTCATACCAGGTAATCAGCCAGTCGGCCGAACAGGTCGGTAAATGCGGCGTAGTTTGCTGCGCCAGTCTATTCCAGGCAGCCGCGTGTGCATGCAGGTCCTGCGTATCACTTAGCGCCTCGATGCGGAATGATGGTGTTGTCTGTGTTGCTGTATGCATAACGGTGGCTGTGTTTCCCTGCTGACCCGGATCAGGTTCGCTTGCTGCGGCTCCAGCTGTCATCTGTGACCTTGAGATTGAATTTGGCCTGACCGTTCTTGATCACGCAATGCAGTGAACCAATCTTGCGATAGCCGCTTTTGCGGACACCGCGCAGAGAATTAAAGTTGAGATGATCCACATAACCAAAGAGTCGATGCTGTCCCTGCTGTTTGACAAATTCCAGTAACTTCAGATGACGCAACGGCTGAAAACCACAACCACGATACTCGGGATTGGTAAAGCCTTTGTAGTTGTACACCACATCATCAGGCATGTTGTAATGAAAGCCCCACATGATCTCCACCAGTTGCGAACCGGCCAGCCAGGCGTAACCAACCAGCTTGTCGCCGTCCAGTTGCAGCAGACAGCGATCACCTTTGTCAAAGGCGGCAATATCCCTGTCATGAATATCCCAGGCCGCTTCCTGTTGCAGGTTGAGTAGATCCTCGCGTGTCGCAAAACGGAAGAGATGATCTTTGGCGGCTTCGATGCCGGCAGCGGTCGGGCGTGGTTTATCGAGAACAAACAGAAAAATACGCGAGGAGGTGCCTTCCCGGCTGGGCCAGAAAAGTTTGCGGCTGATATAGAGGATAACGCCGCCGAGACCATGTTTATTCCACAACCATTTTAGTATTGCCGTTTTCGAGCTCATAACACTGCTATATCCTTATTAATCAGCCTTGTCCGGCGGACATGACCCGTTTGATGAATTTGTTAATCATGGTCGCTATCCCCTGTGGATCAGCACGTAAGGCCTTGTGTGCATATTCTTTTGGCAGTGTGATCAATTCAGCCTGGGGCAAGTGGTGTTGATATTGCTGACGAAATTCGTATAAAGCGGTCCGGTCTCCACTGGACCAGGCCAGTAAGACGGGTTGTTTGATTTTCCCGAGTACGTCAACAAAAGCCTGATCATAAGCACTGGTAACATCCAGCGCCTGTTGCGCAATGCTGTTGGGAAAAAACAGTCGATAAAGTGGATTGCGGACAACCAGCCCGGCAAGTTTGTTGGGCAGGCCGGGGCGGAAAAACCAGTTAAACGGAAATGGTTTTTGTAATGAGCCGGGAAATCCGGACGGGGCAATCATAACAACCCCGCTGATACGCTCGGGCGAATGTGCGGCTGTCCAGGCCGCAATGGAACCGCCCATGGAGCCGCCGACCAGAATGGCCTGTTTAATATTCAGTTGATCCATGAACCCGATTAAATATCGGCGATGTGTTTCCAGATCATAGGTGATTGCCGGTGCATCAGAACCGCCGAAACCGATCAGATCAAGCGCATAGACAGTGTAGTGTTGTAACTCATTCTGGATTGGCTGCCAGCCATCCAGTGAACCACCAAAACCGTGCAACAGTATAACCACCGGTTTGCCGATACCGAGTTGTCGATAACGGATGCCGGAACCATTCACAGCTACTTGACGATCTGCCGGGTCGATGGTGATTACCCGATTGCGCGGGAAAATATTGCCGGCTGCAAGCATCATTGCCATATACAGCAGCAGTATCCCGCCGGTGACAAGATAAAGCCTGCCTGATTTGATGGATAGTCCTTGCATAATCAGTTACACATCAAGTTGCCGGAAAAATTGTTGTGATCAATGTGAGCCGGTTTTGACATATTGCCGTTTATGCTCCTTGATGCCGGTAAAGATAAAACGGGAAAACGGATCGGCATCCTGTAATTCCATGCCCATTTGTAATGCGGCGGCTTGATCCTTATCGCCATAGATCGCGGCATATTCATCCATACTGATCTTGATGCGACGGTCAATCTGTTTGCGGAAATTTAGTTTCTGCAATTGCTGTTGCAAGCCGCGACCGACGTGGGAGATGAGAAACTCGGCGCCACAGCCGCTGCCATAGCTGAAAATACCGATATTTTTGTTCTCGAGTTCCTCCTGTTTTGATTCCAGCAAACTTAACAGACACATATACACCGAACCGGTATATATATTGCCCACTTGTTGCGAACCGGTGAGAGCCGGTTGTATTTTGTCCGCATAGTCGGCTTCATATATAGCCGCGATTTGCTCTTCGTTTAATTCGGGGCGCAATGTGGCAAGCATTTTGGTATGTGCCTTTTTGGCCATCTTGGTGAACGGCAGGTGATAGATAAAGTAGTCGACAAAATCGAGCAAGTGTTTGCCGGTTTCCTGCATGAGATTGTCCTGTAAATCATGACTGCAAAACTCCAGTGCATCCAGATAACACTGAATAGAGTATTTACCGTCCACCATCGGTGTGGCATAGCCGTTCGGCCGCCAGAAGTCATGGACATCATTTGAATAAAAGGCATTCATGGAGGGCAGAAAATGCATGAATTCCGTTTCATCGGAGATGATGAAAGCAACGGCCCCCGCTCCCTGAGTCGGCTCACCTGCGGTATTGAGACCGTATTTGGCAATGTCAGTGGTGATCACCAGTGCTTTTTTACCACGATGGTGCTGGCTGCGAACCCAGTTGACTGCGTTCATAATGGCGACGGTTCCGCCATAACAGGCATGTTTGATTTCATAGACACGGCTGCGCCGGCCGATGCCGAGCAGGCCGTGGACGAAACTGGAAACCGGCTTGGATTGATCCACGCCGGTTTCAGTGCTGACAATCAACAATCCAATCTCGTCCTTCTCCACACCGGCCGCCTCCATGGCCATTTTGGCGGCATTGGCCGCCATGGTGACAGGATCATCCCAGGGGGGAACAATGGCCATGTTGATGTTGCCGAGGCCGATTTTGTATTTGTCCCGGGGGATATCGCGGGCGTCCGCAAGATCATCATGGGAAAGGTAAAGAGGGGGAATATAAATACCAATACTGCTGATCCCGGCTTTCATCAACGACACTCCTAAATAAAACCAATAAAAACAAAGGGTTATATTGATAACCCGGGTGGCGGTGTGTTGTGCAGTCTGTCCGACAGGGCTTGGCTGTCTGTGCCTGGATGCCGGCAGCAGTTATTCCGGAAATTGTCTGAAGAAAACGGACCGCTAATCCACCCGTATTGATTGTAAACTGTTCTGCATTGCCACCGGTACTTGCAGTATGAAAAGCACTGTCTCCTATTATATTTTCTCCATGATGGTCAGTGTCAACCTATTACTGTAAGGATTTGGAACATGTCGCCTTACAAAGCCGACCGCAAAGTTAACCATTTCTTACAGTTGTGGACTGTTGAGAGATAGGTAATACTGCCAGACTATAGAGAATAACGGCAGGGAAATGATTTTTGTTATTCATTATCCCCGTGTTTTTTGCAGGGAGGAAATGTGCAACAGGGAAGCGCAGGTAGAAGCAAAATACTCACGACCTCAGGTAATGCGGTGTTATGGATAAACCAGTGTTTATGGACATTGGTGCCTGAGTCTTTTCGACAATCACGCTTGGGTTTGCTCTGGGGCAGGGCTATCTTCAGGATCACGGGATTGCGCAAACGCCGTCAGCTGACGACCACCTGGTTTTTCCGCAATCGTCCGGAACTGGCGCAACTGGCCGAGCTAGTACAGCAAATGCCGGATCCCGGTACATTGCGCATGACGGTGGTCGGTTGCAGCGAAGGCGCAGAAGTTTATTCCATACTATATATATTATCCAAAACCTGTGCCGATCTGCCTGTAAAGCTGCAGGCCTATGATATCTGTGAAGAGGCACTGATGATCGCCAGGGGCGGTCGTTATTCAAGTGCTGACAACATCCTGTCATTGACCCGTGATCATGAACGTGATGAGTTATTTGACAAGGATAATGACGAACTGGTGATCAAACAGCAGTTTCGGGATCAGGTGGAATGGCAGTCGGCGGACCCAACCCGGGAGCCGGTACTTTCCAGAATAGAAAAACAGGATATTGTGATCGCCAATCGTCTGTTATTTCATATGCCGCCGGATGAACAATACCGCGTCTTGCAGGTTATTGCCGACATGGTACGACCGGGTGGTTACCTGTTTGTCTCCGGTCTGGATTTACAAGTCAGAACCGATCTGGCGAAAAAACGGTATTGGCAACCAGTGACTGATAATATTGAAGCAATCCACTCGGCTGACTCGAGTATGACCAGAGACTGGCCGTTTCGATATTGGGGACTGGAGCCATTTGATAAAAAGCATCCGGATTGGTCGATTCGCTATTGTTCGATATTCAGGATGCCGATTGAAAAGCCGCATCCGGGTTAAACAACAAAGCCCACATTGTGCGGGCTTTGTTTGATGCTCCGGGATTGGCGCCCCGGAGACGAGTTGAACGTCCGACCTGCCGCTTAGGAGGCGGTAAATTAGCAGTCTCAGCGAGTATCATGTCGTCTCATACATCCAAATAAAAACTTTATAATCAATAAGATATGTGTTATTCTGTGCTCATGTCGTATCAGGACGTTTCTGTAGTGCCCACTTTTAACCGTCCCTTGGAACGTCCCTCAAACAGTTGCTCAAGAGATGAAACATGCTAGAAAGATTAACGTTCACAGACAGATATTTGAAAAGCCTCAAGGCCGAACAAGATAAATATTTTAAAATCGAGTATTCACCGCACAAACGCAATGGCAGGTTATCGGTTTTCGTTGAACGTTCAGGTAGAAAAACGTTCAAGTTTCAGTATTACTCCAATGGTAAGCGTCGATTCGTCATAATTGGTGAATATAAAGAAAAATCTAATGGTCCGGGCATATCTTTGGTAGAGGCCAGACAACAATTTGCAGAACTCAGCAAGCAATATCAAGAATTATTACAAAAGGGGATAGATCTGCGCACCTATATTCAGGAGCAAAACCGAATTGAGAAGCGCGAGATTAAGGAACGCGAACAACGTGGTACATTCGGACAACTACTTGATCACTATATAGCAGACATGCGCTCTCGCGGGTGTAGAACAACTGATCGGATAGATCGATGGTTTACCGACTATGTTAGAAATCACTATCCTTTGATGTTGAAACAACCAGCTAATGAAATTACACCGAACGATATAGCTTCTATTTTACGAAGAATTCACAAGGAAGGTATTGGTAAGAAGAAGTCTAAATACCGTCCAAATCACAAAACAGGAGCAACAACCCAGGTTAACAAAATCCGTCGCAATCTCTATACTGCTTTTCAAGTTGGTATTAAAAAAGAAAATGATCCGCGCGATTTGTTGGGGTGTGATATTCGGTTCGGCCTAAAGTCCAACCCTGTATCCGGTGTTCCCGTTGTAAGTGAGTGGGAACGAACAGGAGAAAGGGCGTTGGAGTTTGATGAAATAAAAAATATTTGGCCATTATTGGATACCAAAACTAATAAGATTGCGAACGGATTAATAAAATTTTGTTTGGCTACTGGAGGACAAAGACATGGTGAAGTGCTGCGTTGTGATAGGTCTTGTTATGATTTCAGGAAAATGGAACTGGTCATCCCAGCCAGTATTAACAAGAATGGCCATGACCACGTAGTACCACTAACTTCATTGGCCTTAAATATCCTTAATGAAATGGAAAAAATTGTAGGTGATTCAAAATTTTTCTTTCCCGCAATTAATAAAGAAGATGAGCCATATAGCATTACCTCCTTTTCAACAGCCCTTAAGCGGTTCTGTGAAACAAATGAATATAAGCAACTAAAAAGTGACTCTAATCAATTAATGCTTGAAAGATTTGTGCCCAGAGATATACGACGCACCGTAGAAACAAGAATGTCAGAAATTGGCATACCGAAAGAAATTCGAGATCGAGTGCAAGATCATAACCTAAAAAGAGATGTGACTGACAAACATTACAATAGATATGATTATTTGAAGGAGAAACGCGAAGCCCTGAAAACGTGGGAAAGCAAATTAAAGGACATCATGGCTTGTGAGGAAGAACATAATAATATGCAATGAAGCACCATTGCATAAAATATATGGTTAGCTATGTTTAATCTCCGTATTGGGAACAGGTGCCCAGTTTTCGGGATCGGCGACCCAAGTCAGAATATCTGAACGCCTCCAGCGTACACAATAGTCGCTGACTTGTACTGGTTTGGGAAACTTATCAGCTTTTATCCGTCTATAGATTGTTGCTCTACTCAGTGAAACAATTTCTACTACATCCGATAAAGTTAATAGCAATTTAATATCCATTTTCATATTTCAATACAATATATCTCATGATTTACAAGTAATTATGAATGCCTAACAAAAATAGCAATTAATTGAATAAATTATATATTTTTTACCGATTACCTTAAGAATTGCAGAGCGATATATTTGGGGTTCCTGTGAGCTATAATAAATGCAAAGTATTGGGGAAAAAATTAGAATAACATGACCCTGAGGTTCAGTTTTTTATGTGTTTTTATATCCCGGATTGAATTGAACAGACGAAAAATCTGGCATGACAAGCCGGATATTACCAAAATATTCATACACGAATTGGCGTTGGAACAGAAAGTTAGGCTGAACATTCGATCTTGCCGTCGCAGCCAGGAATTATTTGGGTATCAAGGTGCCAGATATTCGTCTCCACATACTGCAAGATGGCTGTAAACCTGTTTTTATAAGCACTAAACCCGAGTTGCCCGAATCACCGATTATTGTGCCGGTTAAATGTTGACCCAATCCTTACCGATCGCAGTGAATGCCAACCTTCGGGTTTGCGGATGAAAGAAGATCGTAGCTGAGAGTTCATCTGTCGGTAATAGAATGTGTGCCACTGCTGTGCCTAGGCGTTTGCTGCGGAGTAATGGCTTAAGGGATCGTCCCACCACGGCAGCCAGGCAATCCATGACACCATTCCCTACTCTTCCTCCCATTATTCCCTAATTATGCTCCTGTAAATATCCCATAATATAGCAGTCTTCTGTTTGAGCCAGGAAAGCGGTATAAATCAATTAATAGCCCTATCAATATTGGTATATTAATATACACTGATACAGGGAGAGCGGTAGCGTGCCTGAAGCCAAGACAGCCTGACGAATGGTGTGACATTGGCAGTCCAGAGACACGACGGATGCGGGCTGTCACCGCAGTGAAGATTCCAATGAACCCTCGTAACTATTGGCTTTTACGGTATTTGAAGGATTATCTAGAACAACATTGGAATTTGGTACATTTTAAGGATTAAGAATGGCAAAACGAAGACCAGTTAAGCGTTTGTTAGACAAATATGAACCGGGTGAAGGGAAAGCTGCAGTTGTCAGTACGCCGAAAGATTTATCCCATATCTTGTTTGTCGCATCGAATGGTGAGATGGGCCGAAGGAACGTGGCTATCATGTGGATGTTATTTGCTTCTGGTTTACGGGTGTCTGAAGTAGGGAAATTGAAGGTATCTGATGTTTATTACCCAGATGGTGAACTTAAAAAGAGTTTTGTCATCCCTGGTACCTATACGAAGACGGGTAAACCACGTACAGCATATATTATCGTTCCTCAGCAACGTGATTCGATAGAAGCCTGGCGATTACATCGAATTGATGATAATGCCATGATAACCAGTCCTACCTCATATGGTGGTTTAAGCGGTGACAGTCCATTGTTTTTAACAAAGAAGGGAACATGGCGAAAATTTGCATTTAATGTGAAAAAATATAAAACCAAATCCGGAATAAAAGAGACCTTGGTGTGTGCCTCATTAGAGAATACGGTTAGAGAAATAATAAAAAGTGCAGGCATTCAAGGTGGTTCAAGTCATTCGGGTCGTCGTAGCCTAGCTACGTTGATGGATCATAAAGGGTATGATTTAGATCTTATCCAGAAAATATTGGGTCATGAGGATGAGGAAATGTCATTAGAGTATATTGATCCTAATGTTACCCGTATAGATGCTGCTATGAAGAACCTATGGCATGGCATTAGAATGCCAGACTTCACGAAAAATATTCAGCAAAATCATTCGACTGAGCAAGTTATGTAGGGGAAATACATCATGTTAGAACGTGGCTCAGAATGGAGACGATGGGATTTACATGTCCATACACCTGATACGGCACTTGAGGATGGATATGGGAGCTGGAAAGAATATGTGGATGTCATCGCCGCCCAGAACGCAGTTAAAGTCATTGGCGTTACCGATTACTTTCTGTTCGATAATTATAGTAAGCTCAAAGAGTATCGTGATAATGGCTATATACCAAATATAGATCTTCTCATTCCAAATATTGAGTTTCGCATAGCACCACCGACTGAGAAAGCAACAGCTCTCAATCTGCATGTTATCGTTTCACCAGAAGACCCTAATCACCAACAAGAGATTCACAATGCACTAGCCCGTCTGACTTGGGAATACGACGGCAAGATCTATTCTTGCCTTCGTGACCAGCTCATCTCTCTTGGTAAGGTGATTGATTCCAGTAAAACTGAAGATAAAGGTGCTCTTGCCATTGGTGTTACCCAGTTCAAAATCGACTTTTCCGGTTTTCGTAAATGGTATCAAAGTGAACACTGGTTGAAGGCCAATTCCATAATTATAGCTGCTGCCGGTGATGATGGGCTATCGGGTTTTTATACCAATGGCGGGTGGGCCAGTTGGCGTGATGAGATCACGCGATTTAGCCGAGCACTTTTTTCCGGCAGACCAGGTGAACGAGACTTTTGGTTATGCCGTGGCTCACACGAGTACAAAAAAACAGTCATGAGACTCGGCGGCATGAAACCTTGTTTGCATGGCTCGGATGCACACTGCATCGATAAACTATTTAAACCAGACCATGACCGATTTTGCTGGATCAAGTCCGATACCACTTTTGAAGGGCTAAAGCAGGTTCTTTATGAGCCGGAAACCCGTGTCCATATCGGACCCACTGCGCCAATCTATCATGATGAATCCCGCGTTATACGAGCGATCCGACTATCAAAGTCTGATGGATGGTTTGATGATGTTGAAATTCCACTCAATGCTGGCCTGGTTTCTATCATAGGGCAAAAAGGCTCTGGCAAATCCGCATTAGCTGAGATAACGGCTTTTGCAGCAGGAAGCTGGGCAACTGATGAAAAAGGAAGCTTTTTACGACGTGCCGGGGGGCTGCTTGATGGCATGCAAGTTGAACTTGAATGGTGCGACGGCAAGAAAACGCAAACACTGCTTGGTGGTGAACAATCAGATGCAATCGCCGTCCGTTATCTGTCTCAAAAATTCGTCGAACGCTTGTGTTCAGATGATCGGCTCGGTCAAGAGCTAGTCGATGAAATCGAGAATGTGATTTTTTCCTATATTGATGAAAGCGAAAAACTAAACACTTCATCATTTAAAGAGCTACGGGCACTACGGACAGAAGGGACGCTCGCTCAGGGACAACGTCTGAGTGATGATATCAAGCGTCTGATAGCCGAAGATTGCGAGCTGCGCAACAAGGCCCGAGCTCTACCAGAGAAGAAACTGCGGATCAATAAGCTCGCCGCGGAAAGAGTAGGGCTGATTAAACAGCTTCCCAAGGCCAGCACTCCGGAAGAACAGAAAACACAGCAAGAACTGCAGGATAAACGTACGGCACTATCTGTTCTGCAAAAAGCAGCAGGAGATGATAAACAAAAACTACAAAAGATAAAGGATATCAGGGCAGAGATAACTGCTTTTACAGCTCGTATGAACAGGTTCTACACCGAGCTCGAACCTGCCCTTATTGATGTTGGTATCCCAGAACAGGATCGCACACGTTACAAGCCTGCTTTTCCTGAGGATACGGAGCATCCTCTTTCCGCGCGGGAAAGTAAAATAGAGGCCACAATCACTACAAGGCTTGGTGCGGAAGATTCACCTGCAGATGGAACAATCCGCGGAATTGAAAAAGCAATTGAAGAACTAGGCAAAAAGGAAAGTGCAGATAAGGCGCGAGCTAAACGGATTGAAGACATTCAAAAGCGTATTGCAGGGATTGATACCGAAACAGAAAGGTTACATAGAGAAATTGCCCAAATAGAGGGCCCTGACCGAGCACGTATAGAGACCATCGCGGCAGAACGCATGGATACCTATCGTGATTATTTTGAGAATCTCAAGATCGAGCATCGAACTCTAGCGGAGCTGTATTCACCCATTACTGCCCGTATACAGTCTGACATGTCACTAGCTCAGGAACAGGCGCTTGAATTTTCAATTCGATGGGAAGTAGATCTTGACACATGGATGACACGAGGTGAAAGGTTATTTGACCAGCGTCGGATTATTCCTTACGGCACTATGGCAGACCTAAAGAAAGCCGCTCAGGATAAGCTGGTCCCGGCATGGGCTTCGGGTGACCCAGGGAAAATCAAGCCTGCAATGGATGATTTTTTGACGGAATTTCGTAACAAGGACCTTCCACCAGCACAATATATGCGAACGGGCATAACTGTGCAGGATGTGTTCGACTGGCTCTATGAAACAGAACACATTCAGCTTAATTATGGTCTTAAGTATAATGGAACTGAGCTTGAAAAACTTTCACCTGGAACTAAGGGAATCGTTCTACTCATCCTTTACCTTGGGATGGATGTGTCGGATTCGCGACCGTTGATTGTAGACCAGCCTGATGAGAATCTCGATAACGAATCTATCTATCAACTCCTAACAGGCTACTTCAAAACTGCAAAATCTAGACGACAGATTATTCTGATTACACATAATCCTAATCTTGTTGTTAACGGGGATTCAGAGCAAGTCATTATTGCAACATGCGCACGTCGCGATAGTGGCTTGCCTTATATCACTTATGAAGCAGGAGCACTGGAGGAACCACATATTAGAGCGCAAGTATGTCGTATTCTCGAAGGAGGTACGACAGCCTTTCGCAAGCGTGAGCAACGCTATGCGCTGAAGCATGGGGTGGAAATTATTTAGTTCGAGTCCAGCCTTCGGAATATAATAGGTATTGAAATAATTATGAGTGAAATTGGGTTTAGAGATTGGCTGATGGATCAAGTAGATAGAGATGATCCGGTTGGTGATCTTGCGAATGATTTTAAATTAGACAAGTCAGAACCGACAGACAGTTCATCATATGATGGGTGGCAGTCGTTTTTTGCTTCTAAATTTTCGTATGCAGCGTTGTCTGCTTTTGAAGAAGCATGGGCAGAGTATTATCGAGATGGTCCTATATAGACATTTGAAACATGAGTATTTACTATTGCCACGAGTGCGCTGCCCAAATTGGGATGTTAGGATCCCCTCCGATAGGAGATGACCTGGCTGACAATAGTTACAAACTGGAAAAATATTTAAAGCATACAATTCCAAACTCATACGCTAACTACAAAACGGTATTTACAGGGGTTACATCTAAAAGTTATCAAAATTATATTGTTACAGCAGTTTCATCTGGGCATGTTCAAATAGATGATAGCAATAGAATAAATATTGTCTGGGTTGGCTCCGATAGTACCGGAATAGCCCTAGAGGCTGGCAAGTATATCGGTGAAATGTCTGCTGTAAAGGTTGTGTGTTATTCAGACACAAATAAAATACACGGATATCCTATTAAAGTCAGTGAATTAAACGCAGCTAGTTGTGCGCAATGTGGCAAGCCAATTCCATATTAATGAATAGAAAATGATTAAGAATAGCCGAATAATGCGATCAAACTGAGACCCGCACTATGAGCAAGTTTATTGCTCTCGATAGAAAGGAGATATAAGGATGCCTGTGCACCAGTGGGCGGATATAGCAGGTGATTTTACTGATGGCCTAGTGCTCGGGAATGGTGCTTCAATCGCCTTTGATGAGAGATTTGGTTATACATCCCTTAGAGAACGCGCTCAAACCGATGGTCTAATTGATGCTGATGTTAAGAGTGTATTTGATCATCTTGCTACCGTCGATTTCGAACTAGTCCTTCGAATGCTGTGGCACGCGAGCAAGATTAATGAAGCTCTTGGTATTGACGAGCCTCGAACTGCTGCAGCGTATGCACGTGTTCGACATGCACTGATACAAGTAGTACGTACGATCCATGTAGAGCATGAGCAAGTTGTTGACCGCCTTCGACTTGCAGCGAACTTCATGAAGCACTTCAGTACTGTTGCATCACTGAACTACGATGTGCTTGTGTACTGGGCAATCCTTGTGGGTAATACAGAAGGTAATCAGCATATATTCAAGGACTGCTTCGTAGATAATCACCGCTTTAGACAATCTTGGAACAAACTCAGGGAACCGATACCACCAGCAACAAAAACTACGATCATTGGTTATCCTCATGGAAATCTAGCGATTGCAGCAGACTTAATTGGGGACGAGCGTAAGCTTGTTGTAGCAGGGGCCAATTTGCTTGAGACCATCTATGATGGTTGGAGCTCGGGAAACTACAGTCCAGTATTTGTTAGCGAAGGAACCACTGAGCAGAAGTTGGCTTCAATTCGCCGCAGTCCCTATCTCGTGACTATGTATGGAGAATTGCTTCCATATATGGGACAGAGCATCGCTATCTTCGGTTGGTCCATTGGTGAGAATGATCACCATCTTCTCGATGCAATTTGCAGTGGCAGTGCACTTCGATTCGCCATCGCTATTGATCCAGCCAGGCCTCACCTTGTGCAGGAGATGGTGAGAGTAACAGCACTCATCAGAGAACGGCAAGCTGCAGCCAATGTCCAGTTCTTTGACCGCGCGAGTCCTGGGTGCTGGCTTGTACCTCCTTAATTACAGGCCCCACACAATATGCATTCACAAGTATTAATGAGTCAGTTTGTTAATACTTAAACTTGAGAACGAAGGGACATTGGAATAAAAATATGGGCAATAAAATCACACTTGATTTTACTAAATGTTACATTATCGAGTTTTCAGATGGTAAGAAACGAAAAATGAAAGTTGTACCACCATCAACAAGGGACGATCAAATTCATTGGCTCGAAGTAGATACAGGGGAGCAATTTTATCAGCTACCTCCTTATTTAAGTATTGAGGAAGTAGATTGCTAGAAAATATTGGAAATAACAAATGGAAATAGAAAAAAGTACTCATGAGAAATTATTAGAATTGAAAACTCGGCTCTCAAAACTAGAACTAAATGGAAAAATATCAGAAAAAGGAAGATTGTCGATAGTTGCACATCTAGAAGCATCGCTTAAGAATGGCAGCTATGAAATAGCTGAGCACTATAATATGACAGATGATGAGCTAGTTAAATAACTGACATTGGAATAAAGAAATAGTATCGACAACAATATTACTAAAGCTAAATGAAATAGTAGACATATTATGTATGCTGATGAACTTAAAGAGGCTTTCAATCGAAATATTATATTCGGTATATCAGCGCCAGATAACTTCTGCAGTGTCAATGGAACACTTCTAAACAGTGAAGCATTAGAAAAAATAAAAAACGAAGTATTTAATAAATTTGGTTATCTGACGCCACCCGTTGTCGTAGGAAAGTGTTTTAATATTCACTATAAAATGCTTAACCCTATTTCTCGTTTGTTTGGTTTGAAAGCTCTATTGACTTTTGGTTATTTAGAGGTAGGAGGCCAAACTATATACAAAAAATCAGATAAACAATTAGAAGAGATGTTCAAACACGGAGCAATCAACACTATCGGTTTACATGCTTGGTTAACCTTACCTACATACGAAATAATTGATATTACATTTATGACAACATTCGCAGTAGTTAAACAGCAAGAACATGGTATAGGCGGTATGATTTATGGGTTTGCAGATGATTTAGCAAAAAAAATGAAATACCACCCATTGTTTGTTGGAGAGAATGTCCTTGAGCATTTAAACATTGAAGTTAACAATTGATCTTTTTAGAGGCAGAAAAACGATATTGGAATGAATATGTAGTTGGGCCCCAACAAAGAAAAAGGAGGCTTTGATGGATTTAATAACAAGATTTAATAGAAAAAATATCGACGATAGGCAAATTGATACCTTGATAGGTATAAGCAAAGGTCTTGTGGCTGATGGTAAAGTAGAACAATCGGAAGCCGAATTCTTAGTGACTTGGTTAATTCAAAGTCGTCAAAATACAGACAATCCAGTAATTGTCAACCTTCTAAACAAAGTAGATGCGATTCTGGAAGACGGAGTTTTAGATCGCGACGAGTCTGCAGAGCTGCTTTGCCTTCTTCATAAAATTACTGGCGAACCATCTGAAATAGGTGAATTAGCAAAAGCAACATCTCTTCCCATAGATAACCCACTTCCGTCTATTACATTTGAGGATATGCAATTTCTATTTACTGGTACTTGTGCTTATGGCACAAGAAAGCAATGCCAAGCCGCAATTGAGTCGCTTGGAGGGATAAATGCTAAAGGTGTTACAAAAAAGTTAAATTACTTGGTTTTAGGAACGTACGTCACCGATAGCTGGGCACATGAAAATTACGGAAGAAAGATAGAGAAAGCGATGCAATATCGTGATGATGGGGTACCCTTGGTGATCATCAATGAAGAACATTGGGTTAATGAAGGAAATCTTTAATTGTCAGCATTGATTGCGGCACCTGGTTAGCATACAGGTGAAGGTCTTGGCCTGGCAAGAAACGACATTGGAATAAATAGTAATACATTTGAAGTGCTGTCAATAACACATCGAGAAAGCTGGTAATCCTCTAATAATTACACTTGGTTAGGGTTCTAGGCATCCGCTGTCGGCCAAGGAGAGTGACCACGAAGGTTGATGTCCCGACTAACCCAGAGAGCGGTGCAACGCCATTGTGGTAGGTATGGCCATACCGGACTCAGGGCAATTCGGGCCGAAAGTTGTCGGTTAGATCGAGTCCAGTTAATCATGGACACCCGACATAACTGAATTATTTTTGCAAACCGATCGAGACCTTTGATGTAAACATCACACCCAATCCTACCCTACACCATAATAAATTGACTAGTTTTATACCTTATATTAACAGGTTGAGCTCTCTTCCAGATTGGGTTTAGGATACACGAAAATTAGGATATTACGATTAATGGAAAGAGGGAGTACATAATGACCGCGCAGCAAAATAAATCTCTAACGAGAACTACCGACGAAGAGGTTCCCCGATACGGGATCGTTCATTCGATTAGTGTTGATGGCGTTATTACCGTGACCGATCTACGGCTGCCCAATATGCTGATAGACTGCCTCTTCTTACGTAATTCAGCAGCCTCCTTGCCTGAGATCAATATAGGTGATCGAGTCCTCTATTTACCCGCCGGCGAAAAAGATGCACCCGGCTGTGTCATGGGGCTGATTGAACCTTATAAAACGAGTCGTAAGGCCCTGGAAGAAAAGTTGAGTGCTCAAAGCCCGTGTTCTGTAACGGCTCTGGAGGATGAGGTGGTCAGGATCAAGGCGGATAAAGGTCTCGTGATAGAATGTGGCAAAGGCTCTATCATCATTACTGCTGATGGCAAATTACAAATCAAGGGAACCGATCTTCTAAGCCGCTCACGTGGCATAAACCGGATCAAGGGCGCAGGCGTAAATATCAATTAGCCGCAAATAGTGTGTCCGTCACGCAGGGATATGAGATGAGTTATCAAGGTATTGAAAACCTGACCGATTTTAAAGTTGAACCTTATCTATTGGCGGATGAGGAAGGTCGGGACTGTTTCGTCGTCATGGTAAAAGCGACATACCAGATTTATGGTAACGGTGCACTTTCTATTGCTCCGGAACAAAAAGAACTGATCCCGGAGGGGCAATATTGGGGAGAGCCGGGGCAGTCGTCCATAAAATATGCCCCCGAATCCTGCTTTACCAAAAACGCTACGGATGTTGTCCTGATCGGGCATGCCCATGCCCCGCAAGGAAGGCAGGTCACCCAACTGGACGTCGGACTACGTGTAGGCAACTTATCCAAAATCGCCCGCGTTATCGGTGATCGCTACTGGGTTCGTCAACAAGGCATACTGGGCAACCGCTGGCAACAAACCGAGGTGCAGCCCTTTAGCAAGATGCCCCTGGTCTACGAGCGCGCCTTTGGTGGCCAGGATCTCAGCCCCGACGATGAAAAAGACCATGTCTATGAAGCCCGAAACCTGGTCGGGACCGGCATGATCGCCAAAAACAGCAAACTTACCCAGGTCAGGATGCCCAATATCGAAGATATCGAACAGCCAATAAAAAGCATCAGCGACCGACCGGCACCAACCGGGTTCGGCGCCATCTCACCAGACTGGCAACCCCGCCTAACCTATGCGGGCACCTGCGATGAAGCATGGCAACAGGATCGTATGCCTCTGCTGCCTAGCGATTTTGATCGCCGTTATTTTAACTTCGCCTCTCCCGGGTTGGTCGCACAAGGCTTTTTAAAGGGCCATGAGGAAATCGACCTGCTCAATCTCACGCCAAACGGCAGGCTGCGTACATACCTGCCAGGGCACCAACCCATTGTATTGTTTTCTTTTGACTATGAAGAGGAAAAACGACTCAGCACAATGCTTGATGCAGTCATTATCAATAGCGATGATTTAACATTAACCCTGTTGTGGCGTGCCTGTCAGAATGTCTACAACCGAATCTACGCAATCAATAAGGTAGTCGTCAAACACGGCCATCTGCAATTAAATCAGGCTGTGGCTTAAACGGAATGAGTAAAATAAATGAATACTGTTAACCAACAATATTTTTCCACGCAAGAATCAACATATTATTAAGGGGGCCTCAGATGGGCGTGACCGTAGGCGTAAATAATCTCTCCGTGGTACATAAAGACAGTAGTGGCGTCTCCATCGCCTTTCCCGATGTCTGCAAAACCCAATGCGGACCGCCGGTCGTACCCATTCCCTATCCCAACATCTCCAAGTCCAGCGACACGGCCAAGGGCAGCAAAAAGGTCAAGTGCGATGGCAACCCGGTCTGCCTGAAGGACTCCAATTTCAAAACCAGTACCGGCGACGAGGCCGGGGCCTTAAAGGGCATCGCCTCCAGCAAGACCAAGGGAAAGTCTGAATTTATCAACTACTCAATGGATGTGAAGATCGAAGGCAAAAATGTCCCCAGAGCCTTTGACATGATGCTGCATAATGACAAAAACACACCACCGGTTCCGGTGTTACAGGCACCGATTATTGCCATCATGAAGTTGGATAAACCAAAATGTTTATGTTGTGGAAAAGACCTGTAAAACCTGACCGGGAAATGGTGATAAAGCGCGTCAACACGGCAACCCCATGGAAAATAAAATTACTTTAGTGAGTCAGAAGTGAAACCTGATGCCGATAACACAATTGCTATTTCTGCCGTGGGCGCATGCACCTGCATGGGAAATAGCATAAGCAGTGCCGCGGCCTTTCGAGCTGGAGTAACACGAACCAAAATATTGGAAGACATAAGCAGTGATGATGATGAGGCTGAAAAATCACCAACCTACAGTGGCTACCCAATCTCCTTCTTAACGGAGTCGTTTGAAGGACTGGGACGCTATGTCCGTATGGGCAGCGCAGCACTTCATGAGTTGATCGATTCAGCGCATCTCAATCAAAATCAGGTTAATAACACGGCATTTATATGCACTCTGCCATGCTTTGTTGAGGAAATGACTGATGATGAGTCTTTGTTAGATGACATTAAGGCACTTGAAAAACACTATTCTGAAATATTCTTTACCCGAACCGGCTATCATAACGGCATAAAAATTCCAGAAAAAAATCAATATTACTACTTCGGCGGTGCCACTGGTTTCTTCAAAGGGGTCAACAAAGCAATCGATATGTTGCAAAACCAACATTACCAATATTGTGTTGTCGGTTCAGTAGATAGTCTTATCGACCCACCAAAGCTAATGCAGCTATGTGAAACAGGACGTTTGAAAGGGCCTGAAAATGCCGCCGGGATAATGCCGGGCGAGGCATGTGCCTTTATACTGCTGACATTGAGTGGAACCCCTGACAAATTACCTGTCCAGCTCTGCCCGGCCAGCTTTGCCAGAGAATCCAACAACTACTACAGTGGCATACCGTCTACCGGTAGCGCTCTTCAGAAAGTACTCACTGAAGCACTGTCAAAACTGAATGGATCATCATCACCTGAAGGAGATCTATATCATGACCTAAATGGGGAGACCTACCGTTCCCACGAATGGGGACTGACTGAAGTCATGACCAGCAAGTCATTACAGCAAAGACGATGGCTACGGCACTTACCGGCCGAGTCCTTCGGAGACACGGGGGTGGCCTATGGGGCATTAGCCACCGTATTGGCCTACCGTGCCTTTATACGCGGCTACGCCGCTGGCAACAACGCGACAGTACTCTGTTCCGACACCATGAGTGAACGGGCATCGTTATACCTGTACCAGGCATTAAATTGAGGAAATATGATGGCAGACAATAACCCACACCCCAATTCCAACCAACAAAACAATGCGGATCTATATCATGGCAATGCCTACCGACAAAAAGGGCATAAAGAGATAAAAGGTAGTGGCCGCAAGAGCCGCTACAATAAAACCAACCAGATAAAAGCTGGGCTGGCGAAACTACCCTTTCCAAGGGTGCCGGATCGGGCAGAGACCTCTCATGCAAAAAGATACCATTTTGCATATGGTAAAAACTTTACGCATTATCGGATCCCTTATTATAACCAGGCCCATCATATGCTCCCCCAGGAATTTTGGGACCCCCTGGACTCAGAACAGAAGGCGATCCTGAGGACGCTTAAATACAGTATCAATAACGGGAAAAACATTGTATTTCTACCGGCAAACAATACCGGCTGGCATATACACAAACTCCCCAAACACAACGGTAGCCATCCAACCTATAGTCGTGCTGTATTAAAAGACTCAAAAGCGATAAAGAAGGATCTCAATAAGGCTGTACGAGAAAAGAAAAAATGTGAAACATACACCCCCCCTCAAAGCATTCTTGAAAAATTAATGCAGTTGCAAAACGATTACTGGGACATAATCACAGCGTCCAAGGAAGATGCGATTAACAATGTCATTCAACCTACAACACAGACGCAAGAATCAGATGTATAGACAACTCCAACAAGCAAAGGTCTCATGATGGACTATTTACCCTGGATTGATGATATAAATGACGATGGCTATGCGTGGATCATTGACGAACCACCGGAAATCGACGAACCATCCTACCTCATCCATGAAGAGGCCAGTATCAGTCACTGGTGGCCCGAGGAGGTGGTGTTTGATTTATCACCTGATTACGGCGTGCGCCTTGCCGACTACGTACCTACAGTAACAGGACTTCATATAATTTCCAAAAAGCTCAAGGAGATACTGGATTCAGAATGTCAAGGCGCGTTTGATTTTTATCCCGTGACCATCCGAAACCAAAAGGGCCGCATAGTCAAGGCCAGCTATTACCTGGCTCACTTGCGCATTATTCTCGACTGCATGGATCGGGAAAAATCAGATTTTACAATAAACCCTATTAACACTGAACACGCCACAAGAATACGCCGTCTTGTTCTGCGAGAGGATAAAATTCCAGATAACATCAAGATCTTCGCACTAAAAGAGGATCCTAGCTTGTGGCTAGTTCAACGCGAGTTGGCAAAAAATATTTACCGAGAGTTCGACTGCCGCGGCATGTTGTTTATCAAGTTAGAAAATTATGGCATAGAATGGCGAACAGATGGTTAACACCAGGACTTTTTTGCAATGAGCTTTATCTTTTTAAAGGCTGATTTAATCACCGAGGCGAATGACCTTTATAAATTCATCCAAACAAACCCAGATGCCGGGCAACAGGCACAGGCATGGCGTGACCTATGGCGCCGTTATCGCGGCGCTGCGATCAGTGTACTTCTGGCCGATGCCGACCGGTCGACATTCTTTAACCACTTAAAGCAATCCGCCCGTGCTCGAATACACTATCTGCAACAGATTGCCCAGGGCAATCTGCCAATAAACCATATTACCTGCGCCAGTGTTCTGGAGCCCTATTTTGATGCCCTGATTGCCGGGGATGATGCGCTGACTGCCGAGATTTCAAGACTATCACCCAGGCAGTGGCTTGAATCAGATGAATTTGAAGATGATTTTTGCTATGCACAGTTTTTGTTTTCGTACATTTACAATAATTTCAGGGTGGAAGAAACATCCCTCGAATTGCTGGAGCGCTTTGAAACAGCCCTGGAAGGTGGAGAAAGTGCGCGTCTAGACATGTGCAAAGCACTTTGCAATGCGAATGAGGATGAATTTAATGGGTGCCTGCAAGCCTTACATATGGAATGGCTTGAGTTTTATCAGGAAAAAAACTCGCGCTTACCCTGGAAAGACTGGATGTTTCTGACTGAGAAAGCACTGTTTATGGAAGGGCTGGCCTTATTGTCTATCGCAGACAGGCTTGGGTTTCATACCGAACGGGAGTATTCACATATGCCCGGTATTGCGCGGCTTGGGATAACAAATACTATCGGATAAATTTAAACCTTCAGCTTAACTCATAGATTCTGTATCACTATGGGCTTATCCGGTTTACAGACAAATTACATATTTATGGCACTAACTGAAAAACAGTTATTTACAGAGCTTTACCAGGAACACCTCACTGAGACCGGTTCACTGCTGTCTTTTACCCACGCCTATTTCACTGATCCTGAAATACTCTGGCCTGAGGTCTATGAATTAGAGCAGCGGATCGAGGCCCATGTGGATGCGCTGGAGTTGGGTGGGAAACTGGCTTATCAGTGTTCATTAGAATACCTGGCCTCTGATGATGAAGACGAGCTATTGGGCGCGGTCTATTCCCTGGCAACAATCAAAACGAATAATCACCGCCTGTCTGCGGTATTGAAGGCCATTGTTGAGGCATCGGAGGAGAGTTTGCCATCGTTTGTAATGGCCCTGGGCCATGGCGGCCATCCCTTGATCTCGGAGACCCTGATCCCCTTACTGGCCCATGATCGTCCATTGATCCGTTCGGCCTGCAAATCCATCCTCTGTTATCGCCATGATGTGGATCCGAAAAAGATCTGGCCCTACCTGCATCATGCCGATACCGACATCCGCAGCCATACCCTGGCCATCTATGCCGCCCTGAGTGCTACCGAGACCCTGCCTGCCGCTGAGCAATGGTTTTTTGATCGCTCGCATTCGGGTGACGGGGCCGATATTGCTGAACACGACCTTATTGCCTTAATGCAGCTCGGTTCAGAACGGGCAATGGCCCTCTGTCGTGACCGCTGTAAAACGGAAGAGGGTGTAACTGCGGCATTGCTAACACAGTTGGCCCTGGCAGGACGGCATAACGACCTTAACCTCATTTACAATGCAGCAGCCTTGCCGAACATGGCGCTCCCAAGCTTGCAGGCTCTGGGCATACTTGGCGATGCTCGGGTAGTACCCGCCTTGATCAAGGCATTGCTGAACAATGATGACGAGATTAAACAGGCTACCGCCGAGGCGCTTGCGTTGATAACCGGCGCGGGTTTGCAGGAGACGGTCGAACTCCCCGATGAAGAGATCGAAGAGTTAGAACCTGAGGAGATCACAGGGGAGTCAACCGCCCAGGCGGATAAAGAGACGCAACAAACGCCCGCTCGAACAATAAAAGTGACCCGCCCGAGTCAATCTTTTGAACTATGGACAAAATGGTGGCAGGCCCACCATAAACACTTTGCCCCGGAAGTCCGTTGGCGTCACGGACGGCCCTTTAGTCCTCAGTCCTGCCTGATGGAACTGAATGATCCCCAGTCGCCGTTTGAATTACGACAACAGGCCTATCGGGCAATGCAGCTTCTCGGTTGCCGGACCCCGTTTGAACCTGATTGGCTGGTAACGCGACAGCTTAAGGCCATTATGAGTATGAAACACACCTATCAGATTACGGAATCTGCGGCTCAATCATCCTCTCATACGAAACAGGAAGAACTTGCGACAGTATGATTCCGAAGCGGCAAGACGCTATCGACCTTGTTCGAACGAAGAGAACGATGAAAATACACTTGTCGTTACCAATAGCGCGATTGCACATATCTTTACGGAGGCGTTTGATGAACTTTGGCGTGAGGTGTTGCGCTAACTGTCTTGGTTTCAGTGACGCCGGGAACCATGTCACTGATCCCGGCCGCCATTTTCCTTTATTCAGGAATACTCTTCGCATAGTTCCTGCCGGACAAAACGGGGACGAACTGTCAAATGATTGCTTTGCCTTTGAACCGGGCTCCGGCGTCTCTGAAGGTCTATTACAGACACCGCTCGGGCAGAGGAATGCGTGGAAAATCGGGGATCTGGCGCCACTGAAAATGGCCCTGATGGCGTGCCAACCAACATTGGAATAAATATTCCTAAGGGTTTTATGGAATAACCTACTTCTCGGCTCAAGCGATCAGTTTCGCCACCCTGACTACAATCGATAGCCTTATTACAACGATGACAAAAAAGATAGAACCAGTCCACTCAACACCAAATCGCATGATTTGGGAATATTTAGAAATCTTGAGGCATTTACTTACAATGGAAGAAGTGTGGGGAGACAAGGCGTGGGAACGAAAATATTCTGCTTTGATTATCATAATGTCTGTAACAGTCGTTGAGACATTCATGAATGTGTTCTTCAAAATGTTGGTAGAAAGTGAAGAATATATAATCCACAGGGAGTGGGTAAATGCTGATATCAATAAGCGTGTTTGTATCGAAGAAAAGTTACGAAAGTGGCCGATTGCCGTTTTCGGTCAGTGCATCCAATTTGATCAGGGCGCAGGTCAACAGTTCCAAGCAATAAAGATGATTAGGAATTTCCTGGTCCATTTTACATCGAAGCACGAAACGGTTGGTGTTTTAGATGGTTTTATTGAAGGTATGGCCGATACCACGGAGTACGACGCATTAAAAAAGGAAGATGCGATTTTAGCGGTACGCTCGACGGAAGGGATGATCGAGGAGGTTCTAAAGGTTAGTGGAGTAAACGAGGTGCAATTGGTAGGTGCAATTCACTATTGGACAGGAAAACCAGGCTAACAATCACTTTGAGCAGTACGGGGCATACTCTTTTCCCAAGAGAAACATTGAATCAACAGTTGTAAAGAGATATTGGAATAAATTAACAATTTGGAGTGGATATGAATAGGTTAATATTCTTGTTGGTTATTGCAACTTCAAGTCATTCTGTTGTTGCTGGCGAACTTTCATATACATGCATAGTGACTCATATTTATGATCTTGCTGACAACGGAGCATTAAAAAAATCGGCATATGAAATGCAACAGAAAAACAAAACCTTTTCGGTTTCAAGGGTTACCGGCGAAATAATCGGATCTTCAATTCCAACATTATTAGCAAATTCAACCAAAGTTATTAATATAGGCTCAAAAGATTACTCATTTAAAACGATTTCATATTTTGATGCGGTTAATAAACCTTTCTCTGCTGGTGATGAAACAAAAGAATATACCGCAAACGCTCAATTGTTAGAAATACAAGAGTTTATCAAAGCAAAAAATAAACCTTTTGTAGCCATGTCAATGAGTGGTTCCGGAATAGTTACTGGACTATGCAAATAACATTGACGGCTAACAAGCAAAGCTGGATCGACACAGGATGCTTCATCTCCAGGTATGAAAATCAGCCGATTATGGCCAGAAAATGTCATTGGAATAAACAATGTGAACTGAAATGTATATTTGGAAGTGGTGACAGTACATATTCGTAGCGATCAAAGACGAAAATTAGCATATAGTTGTCAACTTGCAATTAAATTTAGAAACAATGTTTGAAAATATAGCATATGATAATTTGTTGAGACGAAAAATATCGTTGAGTTATATGCTGGTTGCATGATTATTTAGTGCCTTAATAATCTGTGATTCAATAAAAAGATTCCTCCTCATGGCGAGTTCCTCTTGAAGTCATTTTTTATGAGAATATCTACTCTGCTATGGGGCAAAAATCGTGAAAAAGGACAGTCACGTTAAGTTTACAAACATTTAAAAGTCTCGCATCCCTCTAATAATACGAGGGATGCAATACATGACGTTTTAATCACAACTGCAGAAATGACATCTCACTATTGATGGGTTTAACATGTTCTGGCTGCATGCTATACAGCCGTAATAACCAGCGAGACCCACCATCAAACGGACGCGGTGGCAATACCGTTCTTGCGTGCAACACCTCGTTTTGTTTAAAGCACACACTGGAGCCCGGTAGTAATGGTAATGGCAGCCATAAACTATCCTTATTTAACAGTGTGCGTAACTGTGTCAGGGCGTCAACGGCAATCTCTGATATAGCACTGATATTACCATAGCGTGCGTAATACCGACCTTTAGCCGCGATCAACACAGGCACTTCCTTCATCGCACTAGCCGCACTTGAAAAAGACTGTGGCGGCTGTGCAATAAATACCGGCTGTACAAATTGCTGCACAATTTTTTCAGGCAGTTTCGCGACGATATCCTGCACACTAGCAAATAAGGTGGGTACCATTAAGTCGCAACGCAGCGACAACAAGGTCAACGTCGAAGGCGCTGCGGCTTGCTCCTGGCCCATCTCTACCCCAGCAATGGGCTTGTGTTCATTGTCGGTATGAGGGCCAAGAATGGTCGACCCATGACTCGATACTTCACTTTGTTGCGTGATCTTCGGGGTTACATGCCGTATTAGCTGCCCTGCATTCTCGTGAACATAGGAAACTGGACATTCACCTCGAATTAGACAATAGCCCACCAGGATCATGGCGTACAGTGCGATATTTGTTAGATGTACAGGATGATACGAGGGCGTATCGGGTAGAGACAACAAATCGATAGGCCATCCATCGATGACTTGCAAGGTCTCGGGACGCTCCGTAAATGAAGCGATGGCATTCACGGTACTGGTACTCAAAGCATCACGCATCGCCTCGGCGATCTCGTTGGCATATGTAACCAGCGCCATATCGCTATTGATATTTGCCGCGATAGGCAACAGTGCCTGATACACCGACCGCGATTCGGCTGGTGTGAGTTTGATGGCTTCAACCCAGTTCGTTGTTTGGTTCATGTTCATAACATCACCTACTTGAGGTCGGGTGCTTAACTGGTTAAGCGGTTTTGACTCAGCGAATGACTGAATCAGTCGACAGAGTTATTTCAACACACGCAGTTACGAATGAAATAAAAAAAAATGAGAGGTTTACTACGAAAGTAACTGTGAAATACCATAACTTGCTGTTATTTATCGTGTTTATCGACCAGTATAGAGTGATCGATGACCAGTCCCGCCGGTTGCAGAGGATTGATCTTATCAGGATCGCTATCCAGTTCTAATAATCGGAGACGGGACCATATCTGTCGGCCAAGGAGAATGACTACGGAGGGCGATAGACCCGAGTAGCGCAGGGAACTCGTGTAGAATCAATGTGGTAGGTATGGCATACCGAACATAGTACAGATTGGGCCGCGAAGGTCGCCGGTAGCCGAGTTCAGTCCAGTAAGGATACCCGACAGGGAAGGCAGAATTTGCTCACGAGACTTCCGAGAACGCGGAATAGTCGATATTAATTGTTAGGCCCGGCCCGAAATGTAACATTGGAATAAACCAATCACACACTGGTGCTTCTTTTGGAGAATTTACTTTATTTTCAACACGCAAGATTTAATTATTTCTATGTATATTGACAGACTTGATTGATCTGGATCAAAAAAATATAAGTCTGCCCTCGCTCGATATGATCACGTGAGCTATATATTAAATAAGCATTCTAATATCTTAATGAAAATTATGTGAAAACATGAGATAACATCCAATGGTATATTTTGTAACAAGGAGACAGTTTTTAAGTCTTATAACAAAAATTCTGCTTGTTTCTAGCTGCCCAATTAGAGATGTTTTCTCAGGAAATGTAGACCCATACAATTCTTATAGAGATGGAATTATTAAGAGACACATACTGTGTTCAGGTAGATATATATCTGAGCTCTGGTTGAAAGAGTATGAACCGGATGTAGATTCTGAATATTTGCTAAAGTACTCTCGTACATTTGTCACGCCTGATTACTATCCAGAACAATCGACAAAAAGTCGCATTTATATCCCATGGATTTCTCCAGATGGGGTGCTTTTTGGTGGGGGCGAAAATCCACTACTGCGTGGTGGTATCGCAATGGCTGGTTTTGCCGTTGAGGCAATGTCAAAAAATGATATTGGTAGTTTGCGATATGCAGATCTTATCTTTCGATATTTCGAATCATCAGAAGCATTGTTAGCAAGTGGAGAAAAAGCTGGATTCTTCTTTCGTTGCGATCATTTTTATATGAAATCCAAAACCTTGGAGGAAATCGGCGGTCATAATTTTCATGCTTCTACTGAGGAAATATTAGGATTAGTACTTGGTGTTTACTACTTTTATATCGCATCTAAAGATGGAACTCAACGTGCAAGGATCCGCGGCTTAGCCAGACGGTTGGGTCAAAATCTGAAAGAAAATGGGTTTCTGCTGATAGGGCCAGGGGTGAATCCCGTTATTCAGAAAGGATTCTCTGGGATTTACCTTTACCAATGGGCTGTTCAACAGGCCCTGCAAAGAATCACCGGCGAACGCTACGAGCCGACGAGTAATGACTATCGCGACACTTCTAATAGATTGTGGGAAATATATCTTAATGCTCCAGAAAGAATTTACCGAACTGATAAACTGGAGCTGCTCGGTCTTATGTATATATGGTCAAAAAATAGCTATCTCGATTCTAGTTCAGCAGAGAAATGGGAAAATGCTTTTATAGAGAACATAGCTTCTACAATCGAAAATGCTGATGGAGCTTTTAATAATTGGTATTTTAATTTTGTTGCTGGGGATATGGGAAGCGCTCTTGGGAGTTTGGCATCAACAATATTAAAGGAAGTTAATATTGATATTGGTGCATTGAAATCGTCCGCCAACAGGTATGTTTTGACAATATTAGTCCAGTCACGTGTAGTTTATTATTGGGGTACAGAAAATTGGTATAACAATACCATGGCGCTACACACATTGCACTATGCGTTAGATGATGAGGTGAATAAGACAAATAATACAGAAGACAGTGCTAAACGAGTCGCAGAAGCAGCATTTTCCCTAACGAAAATTATTTTGTGTGGCGAGAGGCAACCAATTCCACAGATATGGCCACCCGGTTATGAAGTAGGGACCACAGACAATGATCTTTATGCGGCAGTTATTGCTAAAGGGCTTTTGCAACGCTTTATTCCATTTGACGATATCCGTTGCATTATTACTCCGATCGCGCCAATTGGCCCTTTATATATAGAACGCATAAATGGTGCATTAGGTGCAAGAAGTCGAATGTGGGATAACCTCCCGTTAGGTGAGCCGGCAGAAGTTAGAAAAGGGACATGGCTTGCGCCAGTTCGTTGGCATAATAGTAAAAATCTTGAAGAAGGCAAAGCTAGGGTAGGATTGGATTTTTGTTGGGAAAGAGGACCTGGCGATATACGTCGGTTTTTAGCAAAAGGCAGCGGAGTGCATTCAGCAGCTAGTGGCATGAACGAAAAATTATTTAAAAAAACAATTGCCAGTGGAATAGACGTAATGTTAGAAGCGGGAGGGCTGGATTATTTTTTTCCACGTGCTCTTATGAGTTATTGGCTAAATGAACCACTTGAGTATTCTGATGCAGAAGTAACACCTTTGCGAGCGGCTTCTTGTTTTCCGATAGTGCATGAAGGGCGTTATCAAAAGACAAAATGTAAACGAAACTTGGCGCCTACGTTCATGCACATGCTGCTCGGTGAGTAAGTCAGCTGCGGTATTTTTGCACAAGGAAATAATGACCATGTCGAATATACTGAAATTCTTTATTCTAGTTATTTTATCAACAATTTTGGCGCATAGAGCGTTCGCGGAAGAATATGCCAATAATTTAATGCTGGCGCGTATTAGAATAAATACTGCAGGAGTATATGTGGGCATGACCAGACAACCAGGCAATACTTGTAGTATGTGGGGGGAATTTCTTAAGTTTGATCATACCACATCACATGGGAAAAGTCTTCTTGCAATGTTAGTAGTCGCGAAGACATCAGAAGAAATTATAGAAATATGGTATACGCCTAGTGCTAACCCTAATACAAATGAAACAAATGGGTGTGACAACACAAGTATGGCTGTACTTACTGGAGTTGCGATAGGTAGTCCTGGGGTAAGTTGCGGAATAGGCCAAGTATGCAATGGGATAGTTATACAAGATAATAAATGTATTGGCGCCTGTGCGCCACGCATTTGTCAGATAGAACAGGCATGTATTGGGATTGTAACCTCAGAAGGGGGATGTGCAGGCAGTTGTGTTACTCCTATTGAGTGTAAAGCAGGTGAAGCATGTACTGGTGAAAGTATAACTGGTGGTAAGTGTGTTGGCATTTGTACACCACGTATATGTCAATCAGGACAGAGATGTATTGGAACCATAACACCACAGGGATGGTGTAACGGAAAGTGTGTAAATCGAGGACAATCAATATGTACAAGAGATTCAGATTGTTTGGTAAACCAAAAATGTTGTGGAGGTGATTGCATGGGAGTGAGTATATGTCCATGATGGGAAATATACTCATCGACTATCCTTGCGCAACTGTCCATCACAAGGAGCATTAATCATGCTGGAGAAAAATATACATCATTCTCGCCAATACCTAAGATTTAGTACAATCGGAGCGTCGTTTCTTCTAGTATTCTGTTCGTCTGGAATATTTGCGCAACATCCGTCTTTTTCCAATAGCAAGATATATACGGTTAATGATGATATCGTTAAAAGGTTTACTGGAACTTTGCCAGACTGGGTCTCCAGTTATGTAAACCGACCTTCATTTGTTAATGAATCCGGCAAGTATATCGTTCTCGATAATGATGACAATGTTTATGTGACTGGATGTAGCAGAGGAGTTCAGGGAAGCAATGATATAGTTACTATCAAGTACGACGGTGAGACTGGTGAGCAAGTATGGCTTAGTCGCTTTGATAGCGGAAAAAATGAATGTGCGCATGGCTTGAAAATAGATAACACTGGTAACGTCTATGTTGCTGCACATAGCGATAATAATATGAATGGCAGGGATTACTTGCTCATAAAGTATTCAGGGGGCACTGGACAACAACTGTGGACGAGACGAAAAAGATGGGGTGGTACTACAAGCTGTTATTATCATACTTTAGCGGGAATAGAGTTAGATAATCACGGTAATGCATACTTGACGGGGCAAGTCGATACATATACTCGTTGCTCTAATCCCATTGAGGTACCATTTACCCATTGGTATACCATTTCTTATAAGCCAAACGGAGATTTACGCTGGGAAAGGTTTGAAAGAACACCAGTTTCACAAGAGTATGCAGAACCTAGGGCACTGATCGTAGATAATTCAAATCACCTTTATATTACAGGCGAGATGGGGGATGATATCCTTACATCAAAATACAATTCGACAACGGGCGAAAGACAATGGGTCAAGCGCTTTGACCAATCGTACAACTATAATGTTCCAGCTCCAGGTAACGAAAAAGGTCATGATTTAGCAGTAGATTCCACTGGTAACGTCTACGTAGCTGCAACCAGCTATGGTATAGGCTTACTCATAAAGTATGGTCCTGACTATAACGAGGGCGTACCGCTATGGGTGGCAGAAACGGATAGCCAAAATGTGAGAGTACCAAGCGATCAAGGGAAGGCGCATGTTGCACTTAATAACAAAGGGAATGTTTACTTAGCATTGGGTAATAGCCAATGTGGTTATAGACAAAGTAACGATTGGTTCGTATTCAACTTTAATCAGAATACTGGGCGCATGGATTGGAAAGAATCTGGTGGTTTCGAGTATTTAAAAGCATGCCTGAGCGACGTAGGTACGGATTATGACGGTAACCTCTTTGTGACTGGATCCGGCTATTATCTTAGAAATTGGCCTGGTGAATATGCTATCGAGTTTGGTAAACGGTTGGAGTTAGCGGGTATTGAGCAGAATTTTAGCCTTGAAAGCGATCCTCCTGAGATAATAACAATTAAGTACGACAGGGAAACTGGCGGTCGATTATGGATTGCGCGTCACCCAAACAAGGGTGGGCATGTAGAAGCTGAATATGCTACTGCTATAGTTGTGGCAAGCCCAGGGAGTAGCTTATATGTTACAGGAAGAAAAGCTATAGGAGAAGAATCAGATTTTATAACGATTAAATATCGTCCTTACGTAGATGGAGAATCAATAAGGATACACGGTCAGAAATTTAATTTCAGAGATTGGATTAGAGAACCTGGTTCTTTCAAGCTGTCTCCTCTAGGAAAGCATGAACCAATATTTGTTGAGCAGAAAAATGTATTTACTCAATTTGAATGCATACATAAACCAGATGAATTGTCCCCGTGTTCTTTCTCATCGCAATGGAAACCTACAAAGATTCCAGATTATATGCATAAATTTTACACAATTTTGCAAAGATCACTTTCATTAGAAGGTGCAGGAAAAGGCATCTCTAAAGTATTTTCGTCCATGCTAAAAGATGCACCTCTCGGTGAGAACTATACTGAAAAACTTAAAACACAAGGACAAGAAATAATTTCAAATACTGCTGACAAGGAAATCTCATCGCCAGCAGTACTTGAAAACGTACTTGAAATAGCAAATGCTATGGAATTGGACTGGAGAGTACCTAAATTATCTGTACAAAATATACCAGCCACCGCTGTAACGGCTTATAATTTCAAAGGTGTAATGTGGGGAATAATACGGAATGTTCAAACTCAAGGTGAGCTCAATCTTAAACTTGTGAATGGTCTTCCCGCAAGAGCAGAAGCATTTGAACCTGGTTGGCCCATTGCATCATACAAACTAGAATTCACTGGCGCTTTAGCAGATGATGGATATATGGATGTCAGCATTCATACAGGAGGTGCTATCTTTAGAAAACCACGGAATGCTATACATATGCTTCAATGGAATGGCAAATACTATCAAGACATCACTACACATGTTGATTTAAAACGTAGAGTAATCACAGGACGCACAAAGAGTTTCTCACCATTAGTCATAGTGGTAACACAATAGATACGATACTTACTACAAGTTATGAAAAAAATAGTAGTGCCAATTTGGCAAGTATAAATGTGTTATATGTGAATATTGCAGTACATTTTATTTGTCTACATCTAACAAGGAAACATTTTCATCAATATGAAAAAGCTTGTCCATCTTACATTACAACATAAGTATTCACTGATAGCGAGAGAGTTCGCGTATATTAAATGGTAATTAATACATGAAAAAATCAGCCGAAATTCTAGTGTAGAGAATGACAAGCTACACAACCGCCTTAGAAATATGATGTAAGACGATGAAGGTGAGTGATTCAACTATTCTTGACAAAATAAGTATAGAGAGAAATGGAATGCAAGAGCGCCATTCAGTCAAGTGTAATGTTTCGCTCTTGGGGTGAGCGAATTTCAGAAGGTAACTCAATTTGACTTAAGAATATCCAGTTATAACTTTCAGAATTATCCTGAAAGTGTATCTATTCTTATCAAGCAAAGCATTGGAATAAATGACTAATTAGTATACGACACTTTTGGAGTGTTAAATTGGACAAGAATAATGAGCGTTGATCAAATCTCTGACGAATTGAGAGTAAAAGACGTATTTCATCACATAGATGCTGGATTCCTAAATCGCCGTTTGGCCTTGCGCGCTTTACCAAAGCAGTTGGTTGAAATATACCACGAGAAGGCCGAGGTTGGTTCCGACCACATGACAATTCTTCGCAACGACCATCTTTTGGTCACAATGCTTGAAGATTTGTGTGAGCATCTAGAATTGCCGACATTATTCGAAGCGCTCGAAATGGACGAGCCTCGTTTGATGTTTCGTAGTACAGAGAGGTTAACTCCATGCCCAGAGATTTACGATGAAAAGCGAGTTGAACACGAAGTACTGATCCCATTCGAACTGGAAAAACCCGTAAAGATCGCTTACCACACAACACATCTTGTAAGTGATACAGGCACAATGACTTTGGCCGAAGGTGGTTTAGAAGGATACGTCGAATCAATAATAGGAATACTTCACAACGAGAAAAATTACTTTAGGGTTGAACCAATAGTTATCGGTGCGCCTTGGTTTGATCACCCGCGTAATGGCGACGACTGCAAAGAACTTATGTGGGCAGGTCAGGACTTCGGAGAAATTCTCGTTGAAGACATAGAGCAGTTCTCTGACTCTAAGCATGTAACGATCACTAATGAATCAGAATGGCAAGAAGTTATGTCTAAGTTGCCTGAAAAACGGGTAAAGGAAGCGATTGCTGGAATCTTGGCGGAGCCAGTAAAGAAAGACTGGGGTGGTGAAAGTGACGATCATTTCTCAGCGAGTACCACGATAGGCGGTCGTAGGAGAACTACAGCATTTCTTCTCAAGGGGCCATCTAACTTCCGTGAAATGACTCTCGAAATGTGCGGTAAGCGAGCAGACCAAATCTATCGACTCGCTAAAACAGGGGCTGAGGTGCTCGTCGTACAGCATTCCCATTTAATAGGTGACGCAGTACGGGAAACATTGCGAGCGTTTGCCATACAGCCAGGTGGAAGATCCCGTAAATACTGCATCATGGATGGTATGTGTACTTATCGTGTACTCAAAGCCTATGGAAAATTACCCTAGATGAACAAATGGACGCACAATGACATTCAGCCTCATAACTTCGACGTTAAACGTCCACATTTGAATTATCTCTAGACAGCTCTTGTTCGTGAAGGAATATTGGAATAAACAAACCAGAAAAACACACAACCTCTCATCTATGTGAAAATTAATCTGTCAATTACTTAAATAATCACTTGTGGTCAGTTACTGACTCAAAATTATAGGAAAATTATGCGCTTCAAGCTTGAATATACTATTCGGGAAATGCCAATTCCAAAAAAAAGTCCTCTTACCTTTGCAGTAAAACATTCCCATAACATCAACGTTGAAATTAGATGTCCAAATAAAGAAGATGAGGAAAAGGGGCATTCAGCATTTAATGCTTTTGCTACCGCAGAACTAGATTTAGAAGTTTCTGAGAAAATTAATGAAGTCTTTAAGAAAATTGAAAATAATCGCTTCGAAGTAACTGAGGCAAACTTACGACAAAGCTACACGGATCAGCATGGGGAAACAATAAGGCTTCCAGGCATTGATCAGTTTCCAGGATACTTTAATGACTTTATTCGGCAAATTAACAAAGAATTGAGAGAAGCAATCCGGTTAGTAATTGATGCTGTGAGATGGAGGACAAATACGCTTGGACCACATAATCCAATAAGCAGTCGAGGTATGTTCTGGTCTCGTGACAAGGATTTCTGGAACCCAGTCCCATCTCAGTTTGAAGCCCGATTTAGTATGTCCTCCACAATTCACATAACGGACAAAATTTACCAAGAAATTAAGTTTCTTGTGGGTCAAAATTATCATGAACCTGTTCACCATCACTTATTCAGAGAAGCGTGGGGACAACGAAGCGGAAACCCAAGGAGTTCTCTCTTGATCGGTTTATCTGCCCTTGAAGTAGCAATAAAGGAATCGATCGCAGAACTTATACCTAATGCATCTTGGCTTGTTGACAATATTCCTACTCCACCAGTTACGAGATTACTGACTGAGTATCTGCCTACGCTTCCTGTGGAAAATATGATTAGTGGGCGCGTTTACCCACCACCACCAGAAGTAATTGACAAAATTAAAAAAGCTGTAAGCATACGAAATCGGGTAGCTCACGTTGGAGGAGAGCCTCCAGGTTCTGATTTGTTAGATGAACTACTAGAAGCAATACATGATACGATTTGGCTACTTGATTACTATTGTGGCCATAAGTGGGCATTAAATCATATAAGTGACATAACACGGGCTAATCTTGAGAGATAGACAAGACGGGTAAATTTATTGATAGGGAATGATTAACAACTGTGGACCTGAAAGAAATACATAAAAAAAAGATGAAGGCCTTAAAATTAGCATGGAGTGCCGCTAAATCAGGTGAGGATTATCTACCATATCTACGTAAACTTAATCATAACCAATTGTTAGAGATTGCTGAGGATTGTGATTTAGTTGTCAACCACGTCCGAATCATTGCTAACGGACCAGGGAATAGAGTATGCGATAGCTGTAAAGCGCTATCTGGAAAATTGGTAAAGCTAGACGATGAGATAATGCATCAAACATTACCGAATCATAATTGTTCTTGTACTGCCTATAATGAATCACAGGTAGGATTTTGTCTTTGTTACTATGAGGTAGTATTTGATGATGAACTTTAGGCCATTTTCATGTCGTTTGAACATGAATAAACGACATTGGAATAAAGTAATTTAAAGAATGCCATTACCCGACATTACAATTAAAATAAATGAACCGGCTTATAATTTTTTGTCGAGCATGCAAAAGATACTTCAGGATGACATTCAAATATCAGAAGTTAGAACAAATTGGGATGTTATGGGAGACGGGGAGTTTAGTATTGTAGCAGTTATGCCAAAAGACCAAAATGGCAATACCCAACTAATTGGTCAGTTAATATCAAAGAAAAAAGATGCTGGCCGCATTGAGATTGAAATTAGAGCGCAGCGATGGGCTAACGACTTTCCTTCGCAGGAGGAATATGCTCAATATGCAGATAATATATTCAAACCTGCATTGAATATTTATAATCGTAAAAATGGTACGAAGTGTAGATTGACAATACATAAAATTAGAAAAAAACAAATTGTGCTCCCTCCAGGAGCAGAGAAACATTTCAAATTATTTACAATGTATCCAGAGAGTGGTATTGCTCACCCCCTCGAAAGGTGCAGATTTCATGCTTTTATTAAGCATTGTCATCGCCATGGTGTAAAACTAAACAAATATGAATTTAAAATGTTATTACTTAAAAAAGGATTCAATGAAAAAGAAGCGGAAAAGTTAAGTGGAATTTATGTTCATGGTAGAGAAATATTATCGGTTAAATTACATGTTTAGTAAATTAATATGCTGGCAATCAAATTAACAACGCTTCATTTATGCCGATCAAATATTCGGGAACAGTAAATATATGGTCGACAAAGGACATTGGAAAAAATTAGACGAAATTTATAGTACTTGCAGCCCGAGTAACTTAGAAAGAAAAATATGAAGGTCCAAAAATTTCGAAAAATAGATCTTAAAAACACCACCTGGGCAACCATTGCTGGTAATTGGTCGCAAAAAGGTACGACTTTCTTGCACTCGCCTGCTGGAGTAGAGCCTAACTCGTTTAATCTGTATGTATGCGACAAACAGCTCCGGGATGGAGCGATTGAGGGTACCATACGTGTTTGGGATGTAGGCGATAGAAGTGGTAGGTTGGTTTTCCGGCGTACTCCTTCAGGTTGTTATTATGCAGGAATTGGTGGTTATGGTAGACATTTTGCGATTGTTAAGCAAATGCGTGGTGATTTTGGCATATTTACAAAGGGATTAGCAGTAGACGGTTCGGCTGATGATATTCGCTTTGAAGAACCTTATGATATTCGAGTGGAATTTACAGGTAATAAAATCACATTAAAAAATTCAGGAATAACTATTCTAGAGGCAGAAGACTCATGGTTCGAAAGTGGTGATATAGGCTTTGATACTTATGGTGAAACACAAGTAGAGTTTTCAAACTTTAAGGCATATGAAATACCCCCGATAACTGAGCTTATTAATATATTAGAATCGTTTCCTTATTGTCTAAAACGGGACTATAGTTTTCATAAACAAGAACTTTCTAACGAAAAAGATGTTCAGCGGCTTGTATGGACGATATTGCGATCACACTATAGCGATCTGGTTGATGAAGAAATATTATGTAAGTTTGGCCTCAAGCATTACCAAGACGATTTCGGAATTCCGTCTCTAGCTACTGTTATAGAAGTAAAGGTTGTCTACGAAAAGACAGATTTAAAAAAACTTCAAGAAGAATTGATGGTAGATGCAGTTGGTTACTTTTCATCAACTACAGTCTATAGGAATCTAGTATTTTTCATCTACAACAAGGCAAACAAACAAATTGACTCTTCGTTTGTTTCTGCGCTTGAGTCTTTACCTCCTGTATCAGCTGTAGTGATATTACCTGGGGTGAAATTATAACACCGATCATTCGTTATAAATTGATATTGGAATAAAGAGGCGAGCAGCTACCCCTTATCTTGAACCATATCAGTTTCATAGCGAGATATCATAGTGTTATGTCATAGTTCTATAAATGGAATTGTTTAACAACTAGGTCAATGTCTAGTGGGAAGAATAACTCTCATATGCACTGCTTACCGTGAAAGCGGAAAATGCAATGTACAAGAATTAGCCAAAATTCTCGAAGCAATAGGCCCAGAAGTGATTTTTGAGGAGATTCGTCCGACTGATCATGAATCGTTCTATGCTGATGAGTCTAGGCACACTGTTGAAATGCATGCAATTCGAGAGTACTTGAAGGGTAATAAGTGTCGTCAGGTCTCTGTTGATGATTACGAGATGCCTGATGATTTTGGGGCATATTTGCATGCATTAGATGAATTTGTCGGATCGAATAGTATTGAATATCGTGAAACAATGGACGAGATGTCTCGGAAGAAGTTCGAGCTTGGATTTAGCTACTTAAACAGTTCAGCATTCATTTCAGGCTTCAAAGAATCAGAGCGAATATATCAGGAGACCATCTTAAAATACGGCAATGACCTGGCAAAAAGCAAGCTCTCACAATGGAATCAACAGGTTCGTAAACGAGATTCTTCTATGCTCGAAAATATATATTGCTTCTGTCAACAGTCAGATTTTAAGGAGGGGGTATTTCTTATTGGTGCGGGCCACATGTCGTCCATCATGGAGGAGATTGACCAGCGTATGAAAAATCCGACAAATTATGTCACTTGGAGATATTGGGGAGAGCTTAACACTTTCAAGGCCAACTTTTTGGAAGAATGAAACATTGGACTAAATATAAGGAGAAAATAATGAGTAGAACACCAAATGATGATCGTAGTGATAGCTTAAACCCAAACAATGATGCTTATCAATCAAGCATGGATAATCATTCAAATCAACTTAATCCAAATAGTGATGCTTTTCAGGGCTCAGATAACGAAGAAGATAATAGTGATAATGAGTAGTCATATTAATTGAATATCAATGTTGAAATAAATAATGAAAATAACTTTATATTTTACAGCTACATTCTTAGTTTTTATTTCAATTGATACTTTTTCTTACGAATTCAAGTACGACAAAGTGTTTACTTGTGGACCAAAAAAGTTAAATCCTTTTGAGGGGCAGTCTACATTAGGAAGTGATAGATGGAAATACTATTTTTTTAATGTGTCTAACGATGGTAATTTTGTCATTCTGCACCACGATATACAGTGGACATCTTTTGCTGAGATGAAGTTGCATCAATTATATCATCAGAATGGTGGAATATTTACTGCTGAGCACAACAAAGAAAATGGTATTGATGTATACAAATTGATCAACAAAGAAAAGAAGCCAAATTGGGTTGATACGGTTATGGTTAATTTAGAGACCATGACTTACACATCCAGAGTCAGTGAAGAGGGTAAGGTGTATCAGCCTACCATGGGAGTATGTTCATATAGTAATATTCATTGAATTCATGAGAGTTAACTTGTTAGTCATACGCGCAATTGCTAATGAATACTAATTGAGATAAAAGAAAACATAAACTATAGATAGCAGGCCTAGAATGTTCAATAAAAAGATTAGATTGTTTCTTATTCCTGCAACTTTGGTTATTTCTATTGCTGGCTGCAATAATGAATCAGATTCCATCAAAAATAATGAATCAAATAAAATGTTGGATGAAAAACTAAGTAAAATTTCATTCGAGATTGCCTCTATTTTCAGTAATATTAAAATTAACAAAGACGTGCAATGTGCGATTGCAGATTCATTTGAAACACAAACATCAAAAAGTACCGGAATAAATGAAATGCCGTTGATGCAAGAGATATTCAAGAAACCAAGAATAGTGTGTGATTTAAATAGTATGGCATATACGTATGTATTACCAACTATAGAAGATATTAAGAAAGCTGATAAACTTCCAGATGATTTATATACATTTTCATATATTGAGAGTAGCGGCGAACCTGCTAATGTAATTGGTGTATTCTCATCATTGCAGCAATGTCAAAAAGTTGAAAATTATGCGCATGACCATTCAATATATACAAAAAAATGCAAAAAATGGGAAAGTTTTGTTATGCTTGTAACACCGAAACACAAAAATAAATGATGATAATATCAGCGCACATGAACATCTGGATAAATTAATTGATAAATGGATATTTGATCCTGATCCTGGTTTTGATAGAAACAGGGATAATCTTGTTTAATCACAGGTAAATAACATTGGAATAATTAAGCAGAAAAAATTGTCAGAGAATATTGGTATATAAGATGTCAGCCGATCCAATTACATATTGCCTGGAACGAGTCTCTGCTTACCGAGATTTTGAACGTTTCTGTTCAGCTTTAATGGTTGGTATAGGCTATCATGGTCTAGATCCTTTAGGAGGTACAGGTGATGAGGGACGAGACGCTGTCATTCGGTCTGATGAGGCAGGTCAAAAAATAGGTTTTGCCTATACCGTACGCTCAGATTGGCGGGCAAAGCTGACAAGTGACTGCAAGAGAGTTCACGAGAAAGGACACGACCCAAATGTTTTTGTATTCGTTTGTACTGAAGCATTGTCTGCATCGGAAAAGGACTTTGCTCACGAATATGTTATGGAGAACTATAACTGGCGGCTTGACCTATTTGATCTAGAGAGATTAAGAGTTCAGCTCGTTGGACCTCAGAGCCATCTGATTGCTCAACATCCAAGTATCTTCACACCACCATTTTTTCAGCAGCGTGGTGGTCAATCAATCGCAGAAAGCAGGGATACACTTCTCATTGACCACGACATAACTGATCATGCGGTGGCTACTTGGTTGGCACGACGCCTCTCCCTTGCAGGTTTTCGTACCTGGTGTCACGGGACTGCCCCACTTGCTGGGGAAAACGCAGATGAAACTGTGCGAAAATTACTCGAGACACGTGCATGCCTTTATTTACCAATTGTCTCTAAAACCAGCTTGTCTGACCGTGAATTTCTTGAGCGTTGCACCATTTCAGCATCCAGAAATGACTTTGTGCTCCCCTGTGGTTTGGTTGATGACATAGAGAATAGCATGCCTTCTCGAGTTGCCAAGTTGGTTCTTGCAGATTTCAAAACTTCGTGGAATGTGGGTTTAAACCAGGTATTGACACGCCTACATACATTGGGAATGGAACCTTCTCTTGAACCTGACCGAGGGCGACAGATTGCTCTCAGAGATTATCTGCCGACTCGAGTCACTGTAGCTACGCCTGAACCGGTCTTTGCAAATGTATTTCCTCTTCAATTACCGAACACAATGTTGATATTCAACCTTTGGCAACCTCTAACAGAAGAAGATAGCTTTGAACTCCGCAAACAATGGGCATTTGTACAGTTAAGCACATTGAACCTTGTCGCATTTACTCCTCCGCCGCTGCAAGCTATTTCAAAGCTAAGAATTGAACCTACGCCGGAGTCGGAGTTTTTTTGGACGGACATGCCACAGAAGAATGGCAAGAAGACCATCAATCTCGCAAAAGAACTTGTTTGGCGTAGTCTTGATGTCGTCTGTGTACAGAAAGGTTTATCTTACTGTAATGATAGAAAGGTGTTCTACTTCCCAATGCCAGAGTCTGGCGAGTGGAACCAATCGATTCAACATGTCGATGGACGTATGACATCAGTACAGCTTACTGGTGTACGGACTAAGGGATGGGGTGATCGAGCTTCTCGCTTCCTATATCAGCTTGCCCCACGTTTTCGTCCACAATGGGATGTTGATGGAACATGGAGCGTAGTTATTAACCCGTACATACGAGTTACTACTCTTGACGGAGACTTGTTCGAGGGAAAAGAGATTGGTCGGCGCAGGAAGGTTGTTAGCAAGAGCTGGTGGAACAAGGAGTGGTTAGCCCGTTTGCTTGGTATTGTTCAAGCACTTCAAACCTCTGATGGAGTTATAGAAATTGGTGAAAAAAATAGAACTGTGTCTATGCAGACCAAGCCATTAAGTTGGGAGTGTCCTGTTGGGCTGGATGTTCTGGCACTTTCTGGAATATCTGATATAGGACAAGAGATTGCCGAATACCGTACACGCGATGAAGATGAAGACGACGAAGATGAGGAATCGATCTGATGGTTGATACTTTTCATTTTCTTGGAGAGCCATTACTCCAGTTTGGTCACGAACAAACGACAGAAGATCCGCACGATGGGTTGGCACTTTTTGGTCCCGCGGAACCTCGATTACAGTTACCGGAAAATATTGTTATTGGCACGCCTCAAGGGATAGAGCTTTGGAAGGAATGGTGTGCAGTTCTGAACTCACCTTCAGCCTGTGTAGACTCCGAGCGTCATCGGGCGTGGCCACCTTTCCCAGGGTTTGATGTGGCATTTGGTACAAAATGGCCAAGCCCTATCCGTAGCTATTCAGTAGATGCGAAATTGTTGTCAGTGGCATCAAGGAAAGCTGACAGATTTGATCGAGCATTTGCAGTTGCCAATAATTATATGGAGTCACTGAGGCGGTTATCCAAGTTGGATACTCGTCCTGCATTGGCGATATGTGTGGTCCCAGATGAAGTCTACGAGAACTGTCGCCCTAAATCATCAATTGCTTTATCTGAACGAAGTGATGCTACCCGAACAAAAGCAGAGAAGAAGTTTCTTGAAAATGCGATATCAGATCGAAATAGTGGTCAATCTCGAATGTTTGATGATGGAGATCCAAGCGTTACGGCCATGCTTGAAACGATGGATGAATTCGAGGAGGCACGTGGTTTATCCCCTGATTTTCGACGACAATTAAAGGCCAGAATGATGGCACACGAGTTGCCAGTACAAATTGTTAAGGAATCAACGTTACGTATTACTGCACAGGTGCGAAATGGTGAACCTGGGACTAACCCTTTATCCGATAGACTATGGAATTTTGGCACTGCTGTGTTTTATAAATGCGGCTCCAAGCCGTGGAAAACACCATGGGCACGTGACGGTGTTTGTTACGTTGGACTCTCCTATAAGCTAACCGAAGATGGACGAAACGCTTGTTGTGCTGCTCAATTGTTCTTGGACAGTGGTGACGGTGTTGTCTTTGTTGGTGAATTCGGACCTTGGTACTCAAAAGAACGAGGTGAGTTTCATTTGCCACCCGACAAGGCTGAAGCATTGCTCCGTGGTACCATTGAAACTTACAGGCAAGAAGATGGGCGTCCATTGAAAGAAATATTTCTACATGCACGTTCTGGTATAGATCAGGAAGAGTATGAAGGTTTCAAGCGAGGATGCCCGAAGGATGTAAATTTGGTTGCGATTCGGGTACGTCAAGATCGCGGAGGTCAACGACTATACAGATATGACGAGAATCCAAATGTTTCTAAGCGCGGTCAACATCCGGTTCAGCGTGGTGTTTTTTGGCAACGTTCAGAACGTCACGGGCTATTATTTACTAATGGGTTTAAGCCCCGGATAGGAACATACGATGGGTTTGAGGTACCAGTACCAGTAGCAATCACTATTCAGCACGGAGATGCAGATTTGTTGCAAGTTGCAAGAGACATCCTCGGGCTTACAAAGTTGAACTATAACTCATGTCAATTGGGTGAAGGACAGCCAATTACCGTCAAATACTCAGATCGAGTTGGCGAAATCTTATTGGCAAATCCTGGTCTATCACCTGATAAATGGAAGCATAATTTTAAGTATTATACTTAGTTCAAATTTTCAAATTGGTAGCTGAAAAAGTTTGGTGCCTTGATATGTACACATACTTTATAATAGAAAATGAAGACAACGACATTCACCGAATTAAAATTGGTTTTAGCAAAGAGCCTGCCAAGAGAATCAAAGAGTTACAAACTGGAAATTCGAGAAAACTAGCCCTAATGGGATGGATTGAAACTGGTGATGCATCACTTGAGAAGCGACTGCATAAGAAATTTAAATCCTCTAGGATAAATGGTGAATGGTTTTCGATAGAACCTTACGACGTACTAGAAGAATTAAAGGCAGAAAGAACATCATCATATATATGTACTCAATCTAATGCAGGTGAGTTTCTTGGCTATGGTACGGATGCTATTCCAGAATTTTTGGGTCCATGGGAATGGCTAGATACAGAAATCGATGAATTTTGTCCTCAGTGTGGCTGGGGTGGTGGTGTTCACTACAATACTGCCATCGGTGATGAATTTTGTTTAAAGTGTGGATACCCAATATTTTGAGTGAAATATATATCAGTCTGCATATAATTCATGTGACTACTAAATTCATCATTTCGAGCAAATAACTTTTGAATATTAACCACAACCACCATAGCTCAGGCGCTATTCACCTCTTATATTTCATGTCTCACTACAACACATGGTAATCAAGTGAATACTTCAACGAATCAAAATAACAAGGAACAATTTCGTAAGCCGGTGCTTCCACTTGAGGTCATCGCGATGGAAATGATATCCCCTTCCGGCGCTAATGCAATTCAATCCGCAGCAGTAGTTCGAGCCGGAATTAGCGCTTATGCCAGTTCCAGCATCATAAATACACAACATCGTCCAATAACCATGGCCCTGGTACCAGATGAAGCCTTGCCACCCTTGGAGGAGAAACTCGCTGAAATTCCCGGCATTACAGCGCGCCAGAAACGTATGTTAAAACTAGCTACGTTACCCCTGCAACAATTAGTAAAATCATATACAGGAAAAATTCCCTTACCGTTGTTGTTAGCCGTCCCTGAAAAACTACCTGGTCGACGTTCCGTGGTAGATGATAATTTTCTCAAATTATTACAAGTTCAGTCGAAAGTAAAATTGGATCTGACTAACAGTTATCTGTTCCCCGGTGGCAGGGCTGGCAGCTTCGAAGCCATTGAGGGTGCTATGTTGATGGTTGAACAAGGAATATCTCCATATGTTATTGTTGGCGCAGTTGACAGTTATATTGATCTCACTCTGTTGGATAGTCTTTCTCGTCACGGCCGCGTATTGGCGGAAGGATGCCAGGATGGGTTTGCTCCGGCCGAAGGTGCCGCGTTTATTGTAGTCAAAGCGGCAACAGAAAATAGCAAGAACCTGCTGCTTCCACCCGGGATTGCTGAAGAGGTCGGCCATCGATATTCAAACGAACCTTATAAGGGAGAGGGGTTGGCCGTGGCTGTTACAGAGGCTCTAGAGCACCTCAAGCATGGCCATATCAAAACCATCCTTGCGGGTTTTAATGGAGAGTCCTTCAACAGTAAGGAGTGGGGAGTATCTGTAATACGAAACAGCGAGAAACTCGATCCGCAGCATGATTTGTTTCATCCTGCAGACTGCTTTGGCGATACCGGCGCAGCGCTGGGTCTGATGCTCGTTCAGCTGGGAATCATCGGCCTCAGTAAAGGGTATTATAAGGGGCCATTAATGGCCTGGTGTTCATCAGAATTGGCTCCACGTGGCGCCATTTGCATTGCTGAAGCATAAAATATACAGAAGTGTGATAGCGTATAAATCCCTAATTATTATACATAAATAAAATATATTACTCGTATGCAAAGGTGGCAGGCTACTCCTTGTTGTCGGGACGGGATAATGGTGTTGAAATACCTCTTGAATCTGATTATTCTGTTCAAATCAGTTGGAATTGACAAACTACGGATTGATTATGGAAATTGGTGAAATCATTTCTCCTGCTATTTGCCACACAGAAGAAGAAAAGGAATGTCCATTTTGCACCACCCCAAAGGAAGAAAAAAAGGACTACAAAACCTATGCCGGGGCGGACAAAGATGAAAACAGACTCAAGGATATTATGGCTGATCCATCAGTTCTTTCCTCCAAGGACAGTGGAGCCCGTGAGAAAAACGGCAATCCCAATCAGCAACAACGCTCCACACCCAAAATTCCACCCGTACCACCACTGTCCCATGATGTATACGGTATATACACCTATGAGGCTCACCACCTCATTCCCGGCAAGGAAAAGGTTGAACCAGGTAAACCAGTCACTGTTATGGCTGGGCATCCTATTGAAAAATGGATAAAGAAAGGAGACAAAATTGATCGTGATACGGGATATTCGATAAATAACTCGGATAACGGTGTATGGTTGCCGTCTGCCACCGTGCTTCACAAAAAGAACAAATCCAACCAGAACCCGGATATTGGCTGGAATAGCGCTGCTAAAGCGAAAAAGAATCCAGATAAATCTCTAACACAGGATCAAAAGACAGAAATTGCATATTATGCCATGAACTGTAATGCGGGTCAGTTTCACTATGGTCAGCACAAGATACTTGATGATGAAGGTATACATTATACCTATACGAAAAAAGTGAGAAACCGGCTAACAGATCTGGAATCTTTCATAAGGGCCTGGTCGGAAGAATGTCTCATAGACGGTAAGACGAAACCCACTAAACCACCTTACACTCCAACCTGGAAAATCAACGAGAAACTGGATCTGATTTCGATCTGGATAGAAATAGAGATAAGACTGATGCCTCCAAGCACCTGGACATATTTTCTTTCTTCTTTTGCAAAAAATCTCGCCAAAGAGTTAAGGCCGCCAACAGCAAGGTCTGGCTGATATATAATTTATAGTATGTATTACAAACTTGAAACTGATATTTATCAAGATTACGGGATCATTGAAGATCCCGTATTACCGGATGGCGTCTACTTCAATAGAGGTACGGTGATAGATGCAGAACTTGAGCTGCCACTTAAATTTGAAACAAATTGCGATGATGAAAATCCGCCACTGGAGTATATGGCCGGTGTTGCACCGGTTTGTTCCAAATTAATGCTGGATGCATTGCAAGCCGCAGGCATTGACAATATCCAGACCTTTCCTGCGATACTAACGACTTATGCGAATGAAACCGTATGGGACGGGTATTTTGCTCTTAACATTATCGGAAAGGTTTCTGCTGCGGATATGGAAAAGTCGAAATTTGTCAGTATAGGTGAGTGGCCGGGTGGCACACCCTTTGCCGGCTTCCAAAATTTGGTAATTGATAAGAATAAAACCCATGACCTCTATTTATTCAGACTTGCTGAATGCCCATCCGAAATAATAATTCACAAAGATATCATCGATAAATTACTGTCAGCACCGCCACCAAAAGGCTGGGGGATAGTTGCATTTGAACTAGAACAGACCTGAATAACACAGTGCTCAGAAGCGCTATCTACGGTGAAGCCTGGACACAATCTGTTTACCTAAGGTTATTCCGACCGATCTTGTTTTATTTGGTGGATTATTTCCGCCGATAATGATCTTCGCTAAGTATTGAAACGATATTGGAATAAATATGAGTAAAGTAGAGTTTAGAGATTGGCTGATGGATCAAGTAGATAGAGATGATCCAGTTGGTGATCTTGCGAATGATTTTAAATTAGACAAGATTGAACCAACAGATAGTTCATCATATGATGGGTGGCAGTCGTTTTTTGCTTCTAAATTTTCGTATGCAGCGTTGCCTGCATTTGAAGAAGCATGGGCAGAATATTCTCGAGATTGTTCTATATAAACATTGAAAACAGCCAATCAAAAATAGATAATATTTTTGGTAAACTTGCACTACAAGGCCTGACCAATGGATAGGTATGGGTGTGTAGATGTTATATGCAAGCGTTTGATTACATATATGGCATTTATATGACGGATGAAACTGAAATTCAAGACCCATTAAAACCCTTAAGACAAATCTGTATGCCAGATGAAAGGCAGAGGTTCTTGAATTATGATTTGGATGATTGGCATGGAGCATTATCGGAAATAGTCTTAAACGATACAGTCCCTGTTGATATAAGTCAATTGTTTGAAACAGCCAAGAATGTATCACTGTATTCATGGTTTGTTTATCGTTTTCACCAAGTAGCAGAACTTGTTGCTTATTCTTCCCTGGAGATGGCTTTGCGACAACGGTTTTATACAGAAAATCCAGATAAAGTAAATGATAACAGACCGCCTGCATTATTTACTCTTCTACAGCACGCAAAAGTTGAAGGTTGGATAAAAAACGAAGATTTTCCAAGTAAATATGACCGAGCAAGACATTCAGCAGAACAACGAAAAATGATGGAAACTATTATGAAAAATAACTTCGAAGTGGGTGAGATAATCACAGTTGATATGCCAAGTGAAGGTGAGATAGAGGCAGAACTAGCAGAGATAAATTTGGTGGAGAGATTATCAACGACAGTTCATAAGTTGAGAAATGACTTGGCACACGGTTCTGAGACGCTCCGTGCAAGTAGTCTTCAAACATTACGAACTACGTCTGAAATGATTAACCAGATATATCCATGAATTATGGTTGGACAGTGTAATTTTTTCAAGTTTTACGAAATCTAAGAAAACTGCTTTGACTTCAAATCAGTCCTGTGACATTTGAGATGTAATTAACTGTTCCTGACTGTAAAAGACTATTGGTATAAATAACTTAATATACGATGAGTCGGCAATTTGAGAAAATAATATAAGGAGTTTATATAATAATATGAAAAATATCATTCATTTATTCGTGTCATGGATTACTAACCCTAAAACAATTGTTGTGCTTTTATTAATATTGTTGTTGTGGCTAATTGTTGGATATGGAAACTATGCACTATACAAGAATTGTGGTGGTACAGCTACTTCTGCAATAAGATTTATATCAGAAACTTGTATTGAGGAAGGGGAGCGGAATACTCGTGTAATACATAGAATATTTTATTTCTTTCTAACAATAGGGCTTATAACCACATTTGTCATATCACTATTTTCCGCAATACAGAAAAATATTAAATAATATATTAGCGCGGCTAAGTTATTAACCTTATGGCAATGGAATAAAGAGTCAAGCAGCTACCTCTTATCTATAATCATATCAACTTCATAGTGTTGTGTCATACTTCTATAAATGGAATTGTTTAACAACTAGGTCAATTTCGAGTGGGAAGAATAACTCTCATATGCACTGCTCACCGTGAAAGCGGTAATTGCAATGTACAAGAATTAGCAAAAATTCTCCAAGCAGCAGGCCCAGAAGTGATTTTTGAGGAGATTCGTCCGACTGATCATGAATCGCTCTATGCTGATGTGTCTAGGCACACTGTTGAAATGCATGCAATTCGAGAGTACTTGAAGAGTAATAAGTGTCGTCAGGTCCCTGTTGATGATTACGAGATGCCTGATGATTTTGGGGCATATATGCACGCGTTAGACGATTTTGTTGGCTCGAATAGTATTCCATATCGTGAAACAATGGATGAGATGTCTCGGAAGAAGTTTGAGCTTGGATTTGGCTACTTAAACAGTTTGGAATTCATTTCTAGTTTCAAAGAATCAGAACGAATATATAAGGAGACCATATTAAATTACGGCAATGACTTAGCAAAAAGCAAGCTCTCACAATGGGATGAACAGATCCGTAAACGAGATTCTTCAATGCTCGAAAATATACATAGCTTCTGCCAGCAGTCAGACTTTAAGGAAGGAGTGTTTCTGGTTGGCGCGGGTCACATGTCGTCAATCATGGTAGGAATTGAACAGCGCACTAAAAACCCGACAAATTTTGTCACTTGGAGATATTGGGGAGAGCTTGATACTTCCAAAGCCTGCTTTTTGGAAGAATGAAACATTGGAATAAATAAAGACTGACTCCAAACTATAGACAATAGTCAGGGAAGATAACAATAATACTCGGGAATTGAATGCCGTGTGCTTACAGGAAGACAAACAGGTTTACGTGTAGACATTTGTGACACATTAATAATCTAATGATAGTTAGCCCTGAACAAATATTTTGGCTTATAACCGGCGATAGACTGGGTGATAAAATAATTTTGAGATTAGCAAAATCTAGAGGCGTTAATGTTTCTGGCGCGCTCAGGAAAAACTTAAAAAATTATTTTAACGGCAAGCATAAGCAGTCTGAAACAACCGTAAAAAGCATCAGACATTTTATTTCAAAAGTCACAGGCATGGAGGATGCTAGTCTAAATTCAAATATTAATCTTCAGTTAATAAATTATATCGAAGAGGGATACGCGGTTTTCTTAAAAGCATTAAAATTAAATGGTAGCTTTATTTGCAAAGAATTAACAGCGCTATTTGATGCATTGAAATTAGCAAGGCAGCTTTATGCGAATAAAGATTTGACAGAAGAAAATATAAAAATGCTTTGTTTAAATGATGACTTGCTAAAGTGGTTTGATTTTGATGATGATAATTATTTCGATATTGGCAATACAGGTGTGTTTGGTGCAGTTTTCAGCTTAAATATTACGCTTTACATCGCAGCCAGTTTTGAGTTGTCTATTGGCAGTTACCGGGAAAAGGATAGTATTGGGAAAGAAGTGCTGGTTAAAATATTGGGTGATATTAAAAATAATAAAGCAAAACACCCTTTTGCGTATTTAGTCTATTTTTGGAAACGCCAAACAGGAAAGACTGATGAATGTATGGCGGAATCACTTGGAATTGATGTGCGCCAGTTCTATCGATTTAAAGAAAGTAAACATATCAAGAATCATGACTTAATTAATTCTATATCTAGAACTGGAGGGATCATGTATTTTTATTTCTCTGCACTTTGGTTGGGATTAGCACGGCTTCTAAGTCTTGCTGGTGTAGAGATAGATATTTTAACAGAAAAATATACATATTATTTTTCTCTATCTCAGAAAAGGTTTGAAGGGATAAGAGCCGAATCTGGATGATTCGGCTCTGTAGTGGCTACTTTCCTTTAGGTGGGTTACTTCCTCGGCCAGGTCCAGAGGGGTTACCGGTTTTGCTAGGCCAGTTAGGATTGTTTGACATCATGTTTTTCATATATAACTCCTTGAATAATTAGCATTAAATGATCCCGATATGGGAAAACATATTGTCTAATGTATGTTTTAATCAGACCATGGCATTTTTGGAAAAGTTAGATGTCAATATCTGCTCCATCATCAATGTCGAAAACTGGTAATTGACTGAAAAACGATCAATATACATTAATAGGAGAATGGATTGGTAATGGCGAGATGGTTGTTGCAGAACATAGTGGTTCAATTATTGAGTTCTTATGAGAAAAACAGTCAAGCGTAAGCCGTGCAAAACATATACAAAAGAGTTTAAACTGGAAGGCATGAAGTTGATGATAACACCGACAAACCAGCCTGAATTCAGCATGCAAGTGGTATCCGGAGAAAGAAACTGTATAAACGGAAAGAACAGATTGCAATGCCTGTTTTAGAAAATTTTACATATCCCTGATAAAATGAATCGTAATTTATTTCAATATGGAGAAATATTACAGCTTTTGGTGAGGCTCAAAGATATTTCTTGAAAAACGCAACATACAATCGAATCGCAATGCCTGATAAAAACAGGAATGGTGGAATCAGATATCTAGGGTCCAGTGGGACAGGCGGAACCAGATACACTATCCAGAGTAGTAGAAACGACCATGCCAGCCCACGTTTCGCCCTGTGATAAATAAACCCGGATTCACGTTCTCCGCCAGTACGCCGTAAATACCATCCAACAAATCCATCAGACATAGCAACTACTGTCACAACGGCCAGGAACGGGAGGCTTAATATCAGGATACCGATGCGTAGGGAAAATAATTTCAAACCAAGAGTCGCTGTTTCCAAAACAGGCCATATCACATTGATAAAATCATGCGCTGTTTCCGGCGACCTGGTATTTGTTGATTCTTGTACCATTCCGTCAATGCCGGTTGAAACAAATACACTCTCATATATACCCTGCGACAGATTAACAAGAAATGCAACTTGATCAGGATTCAAGTCAAGATAAGTGATTTCTTGCTGAAATACGGATTCCAGCTTTTCTGAACCGTTTGGGGACCACAGCACAAAGACACAGAAGATGTCTACAACAAATACCAACAGGGTCAGCAAAAAGTACCATTTGACGAGCCATAACAACCCGGTCTGGCGTGGTGGTTCATTCATCGTCCAATCCATAAAAGTTACGCCGTTCTTTCTCGATCTCTGCCATGTTACCCGGAAGTAATGGGTCATTCCCTGGTAACGGAAGTCTAAGCTTGTAGAGTTGACCACCATCCAGCAAGGCAAAGGCCTGGCCTTTCGGAAGTTGCACCAGATCCGCAGGCGTCAGCATGTCCATTTCTGTTTCAGTGAGCCTGTCTTCATTTCTGGTCGTGAAATCAGTGCTGGTCCCCGGTTCATTGTTATCGGTGACCTGCGAAGCGGCGAGTTTGGTGTAGACACGTGCTTTGGGGAGCTGGTCAGTCAGGGTGCGTGCGGTTATCTCGTTCTTCACTCTCAACATAATGAGTGAGTTCAGATTGCCGGTGACCTGTCCTGCCTTGGCGCGGTCTCCAATGCCTGCCTCAATATCGCTGGCCGTCTGTGTATACGCGGTCACCTGGAATCCTGCACCGCCGGCCTTGTTAAGCAAGGGAATAAATTCATCCCCGATGAGTTCATTAAATTCATCGGCATGGATTGTTTTTTTTACACCCTTATGTCCATTCAGTTGTGGCAATCCTTGTACTTCACCATGTTTGTACAGTTGTCCTGCAACTGAAGTGAGATCGGCAAACATGGAGTTCCCAACGGCTCCTGCAACCTCAGCGTCGGTCAGGGCATCCAGTCCCACATAGACAATGCCTTGTTCGCGAATTACTCGCATCCAATCCAGGATGGGTCGCCGATCAATATTGTCTTTGTAATCAGGGGAGAGTAAGGCGCCAATACGACCACTGGTGAGTTTTTCCAGTAATGGCAAAAGGCTTGCAGTTAGCTTGTCGAAGTAAGTTTTGTCGTACTCAAAGGCACTGCGCAGTCCATCGGCCACCGGATCAAAGAGATTGTGATCCTTGGCGTATCGGGTGAGGGCAATAGCGTGAAAAGCGCGACCACGTAACGCCATGGGCAGAGTCTTCTCATTGAGAGTCCCCTCAATACGCTGTACGCTTTTTTTCCAATCATCCTGTGCTACCGTGGTTAACCATAAATGATAATAGTCGGTAAGCAGCGGTTCGATATTGGTCACGTAACGAGCGATAGTGTGATAATCCGGACGACGACCAAGGCCGACCAGGGCGCGGGAAACAACATTGGTAAAGCGCCAGGCAAATTCACGAAAGGCGGCACTGTTCCCTTCGGATGGGAGTTGGCCGGAAATCCGTGAGGCGACTTCCGTGATTCGTGCAAAATCACCCACGGGGTTATAACGCTCAGAAATGTCGGGGAAGCCCAGATGAAAGATATGAAACTGATCGAGTCGTCCCGCACGTTTTGCCTCCGCGTGCATTCGTCGTAGCAAGTCGATGTCACCCTTTGGATCAAAGCAAATGACAGTATCACCACGACGGATATCCTGACTGACCAGGATCTCTAATAACCGGGTTTTGCCAACCCGTGTCGTACCAAGGACCAACTTGTGGCCGACGCGTTCACCGATATCCATCCAGATATCAGTTTCCTCCTCAGTCCCAATACCATGCAGTGCTGGTGCACCCCCCACAGGGGGAAGCGGGCGAACGGGATTCCATTTACTGTCCCGTTGTGTCAATCGTGGTAGCCAGGATAGGAAGGGCACACGCTCCAGTCGGATCTCTATGCGTCTTGCCAGCCGGTAAAGTACACCAGGCTCAAGAAAACGCTGCGCTTGTGGATGACGGGATTCAACCAGGCGTTGGGTATGTCGTTGATCCCATTTAAAGCCACGGCCCAGAAATAACTTGTGATTTGAGACAGGAATTTGACTGGCATTCAAGACATAGCGGGGTAGTCGTCGTAAATGTCGTTGGTAGCGACATATCTGCATACCTTGCCACAATCGCCAGAAACCCAGCGTGGTAAATCCTGATGCCGTAACAATTGCCAGTCCTGGAAGGATTGGAAATATCGTGGCCGGTGCAGAAAACATCACAGCGGCACTACAAATAAAAATGGCACCAGGTAAAAATTCAACCACGGGGCGTAAACGATTATCAAAGGCTTCTGACATATCTGATAATCAACTCACACTATCTGATAGTGTTAAATGCGAATTGGCGGGTGGCAATACGATGCCCTCAAAGAGCTGTTCGGGATCTTCAATCAGGATGCCATTGAGGCGACTCTTTTTACGTTTACCGGTAACCTGGTAAATGTGAATGTTGGTGCCTTGAGATGTCTTTTTATGGAGCTTGAGCTTCTGAAAGCGTTTTTGTACCAGATTCCAATTTTCCCGATCAAAGTCTTTAAATATTCCCGGACTGATCAGAAGAAGACCTTCTTTAACACTATGGATGCGCGCATTGGTCGAATTGGTCTCAAAGCGATGATGTTTGAGACCCTCATGCAGCCAGGCAGCAAAGGCTTGACCGGGATCATTCTCCGTGTCTGGATCATTTGCCGTAGCGTGGTGATCTGGCGCTGGCGAAGCATCATTACGAGTCTGTTGATTATTCGGCGATGATGTCACAGTGTAATACGCGATTGGATCAAAACCACTGGTCGATGTCACAGGTAAATCTGTTGTATCTGGTTCAGATTGAGTTGGAATTTCATGGGCGTGAGACTGATCAGATTGTTGTGGTGTGCCCCTCGATATTATGGAATCATCAGTACCCGTTTCACTATTACTCATCACCTCATGGGGAGTGATGGTCCCCTCGAAGATATCCGGCCTGGAGTCTGAGTTGGGCCAGAGGCGTGTTGCCGGTAGACATATAAACGTGAGGGTATGTGACCAGTTGTCACCCGATACCGTGGCTTTCCAAATCGCCCGATCCCCATTGGGGATCAGGATGCCGTTTTGCTGCAATTCATCGAAAATACGATCGTTACGCGACGGGATGCCGGTATGTCCTTCCTGTGTGAGGTGTTCCCGGAGCGTATCGATCCCGCGCTTGCTCACCAGCCATAACCGTTCACCATCAAACCAGGCCGCCGCACCATTACGGTTGAGCGGGATCTGGTTCTCATTTAGCAGATAACGCAGACCGGTGAGCAGGCGTTCATGCAGGGGCTGGCGAGTGCCGGGTAGGCGGGTGGTGTTGGTTGATGCCCCCAGATCAGCGGCGACGGAGAGGCCATCGGCCTGCTGGATGATCTCGCCCAGAATACCCGCCTCCTCATGTGTCCCATTGACAGCGGCGAGCCAGGTGGCAAGCAGGCCGCGATCGGCGGCAAGCCAGGTCAGTGCAATTGAGGGGATGATGAGTCGGGTCAGGAGGGGAGCGACCTGCTCATGCAGGCCATATTCCCGCTCCCGTCGAAAGCGAATACGGTACCAACTATTGGCTGACATTGGAGCGGTCAGGGCATCCCAGGGGCCGATTTCTTTTCCGTTCTGGTCAAAACAGGTGATTATTTGGTCCATCAGAGGTTTCCCGATGTCATGGAGCAGGGCGGCGCTGAACACCGCATAGGTCCATACGTCTCTTTTTGCCACGATTTCCTCAGTGTCTGCTCCCTGGGGCAGCAGGTGGGCGCGTCGCAGGCGTAATGCGTGGAGTACGACCTCAAGGCCGTGTCGTAATAGGCCGCCTGAAACTGCGTGATGGTGTGCCTCGGAGGCTGGCATGAGTTGGACGTAGTTGGTATAGGCCAGCAGGGCGTCCTGGTAGAGCGCCTGCCAGTGGGCTTGCGGGACGCCGACTAGTTGTTGGATTTCCCGAACCATCCGGGAATGTGGTGCCAGGAGGTCTGATGGCAGCTTGACTGGCAGGCACTCTGGGTGTGGTGGCGTTGACTTGCGATGAAATCCAAACATGAGTCGTTTGTAGCAAGTCTGGAATGACCAGGACTACGATAAATTAGTTTTTGCTAATGAACAATTTTCTGGGTCAACCCGGGACTGGAGTGCTGGAACAGTGGGGTGCAGAGGCCCTTTTGCCAGCCCTTTGGATAGGGCCTTTCCATTATCACTCCCTTCCGTTCAGGCCCTTTCCTGTCTGGCCCTTTTATCAGGCTCAGGGTGATGAAAAGTTAACCAATTGGTACTTTATATTAGCAGTTTGCAGCCTGGCTATTGCGGCGTATGATGTTTCTATGGACCGCTGATCCCATGATTGATGCAGCTTTTCCGCTTTTTTAAGCTTGTATCGTCAAAACCAGCACCCTCCACACCAGCCCCGGATACCCGTGCATATTCACCATTATCGGGTTTGGGATAATGGTGCTTGATTGTCACAATTTAAATGATCAAGATGTGTGAACGAAATAAAATTCACGATTTGGTATACAGGGAGAAAGTTTGAAAAATCTAATCCTGCTTTTATTCTGCACGATAATTCTATCGTGTCAAACAACTAAATCGAAACCCGTCGATCCTCAAAAGTATGGTTTTCTTTGGGAAAAGAAAATTGGCACCGGTTGTATGGCGGCCTATCACAGCGAGTCCCTCTTGTATCTGGTAAGCCGGGAACGATTGGGGGATGTTGTTCAGGTAACGGTTTATGACCCGAGAACCAGTATTTTTGTCACAGTGCCACTCTATTACCAAGATAACGCTCCCTGTAAGAATGTGAATTTTACAAGTGAGAAAATGATGGGCAGCGGCCATCTCAATTTTATCGAGTCTCCTGAATTTCGTGCCATCTTCGATGGATACAAAGAATATCCGGAAAAGCTAAAAAATGCCATCAATGCAGGCCCTGTTTATTTTAGATACGATGGTAAATGGAACAGTAAAAGATCGGCACTTAATCTGGACCGTGCCATTACCAGTGAAATCAAAGATCTTGATGATGTTGTTTCATATTTAATGCAGCTTAGTGCTGAGAATGCTGGTTATATGATAAATGCGAGGACGTCATCTATCGCAGCGAATGAGGAAAAAATACAAAACGATAGAATGCAGGCAAAACAAGCGCGTGATAGATGGGAGAACCGGATGTCAACCACGTTGAGTATTGGCGACAAAGTATGTACATACGATACAAATTTATTTGGATATGTTGAAAACATGAACGGGAACAAGATTAAAGTACATGTCGTCGGACAAGTCACGCAGTTTGTAAACATGCCAGGATACTTTTTTAGTGGCATGGAGGGGCGTTATCAGTATTCGCGTGTTGAGGCAATTCGGTGGTTTGATCGTGTTGAACTGGGGAACTGTTATTTTGAATGATTACGACATAAAAATGTCATATCAATTGGGTTTTCAAATTGTGCAAAATTTGAAGCAATTTAAAAGACCGATGAAGTAGCCATAAATGCAATACTTCAAAATAGATCACATTTTAAAACAAGTAACAATGGCTACTTCCGACCCTTATCGGAAGCTGATAATTTAGTAAGGTGGTTCAGTAGAGTGTACAAAGCGGACACTCAAATTGTAGATACCATGGGTAAAAAGAAACCGAAACGTCACATTCTATCTCCGGATGCAATAAACATCTTTGTAGATGGCGCTATGGACTACGATCAACAACAAACTAGAGGAATAGGATTTGAAATTATTTTTTTCGGAAATGAGTAATTTTGAAAATATAATAATGCCGATAAATGGTCTATTGCTTATTATAATGCCCTGTTCATTAGGCGTGAAATAGTCTAACAATATCAGGAATCCTTTTGTCTGGTTTGTTGCCCATGTAATACTTATTACCTCATACAGAGATCAAGAAATAAGGAAAAATTATGCTCACAATTGAACGCAAGGAAGAAGAAACCATCATTCTTGAAACCTCAGACGGCCCGATCACCATATTGGTATCTAAGGCACAACATGGCCGGGTCAAACTGTCGATAGATGCTCCCAAGGAAGTGAAGATATCCAGGGGTGAGCATAAGCATAACACGGATTGATTATGTTTCATTGATCCCAGTATTTGACAGGTATTCAATCAGCTCTGGTAGTTAGACTTAACTGTGATAGTCCCGTCTATAAAGGCAGGATATTATGTAGTATATCTATTTGTTCAAGTATATACCAATTATTGGAGTGAAAAGATAAGCTAGCTTACCTTCAATTGGGCAAATTTCGACCAGTTACCAATGTTAATAAAATGACAAGGAGCAGATATGAGTGGACCAGATATGTCGGATAGAGTCAGAGACACGCATTTAAAGACGCCGTTACAGCATATTGAAGAGGCAGCAATCAAACGAGCTGAGGAGCTGGATAATGAAATCATAAAGGCAAAAGAAAATGGCGACGACTTATCACATAAGGCTTTTGTGTTTATGATTAGTGAGACAGCACGTTTAAAAAATATAGCCGCCCTTCAAGTAAAATTGGATTCATATCGACGATCATCAAGTGATATGACATTAATTGATAGAAATGTCGAAGCCGCTAAAACTGATAATTCTAAAACTCTAGGTGAAAATCTAATTGCTTATGGAAAATTTAAAACAAATGAATACTTTGAGGCACATCATATAGTTTGCTCCAGACATTCAAGTCATGCTTCGTCGAGGTTTATCTTATTGAGAAATTATAAGTTGACTGATGAAGAGAAAAGGGAGCTTGGTAATGACCCATATCTCGAATATTCGTACCGCATAAATGATCCTGATAATGGTTGCTGGTTACCGAAAAAACACAAGTATGCGCAAGGTACACCATACAGTAATGCAGTCGGTCATCACTATATTCACACCAATAAATATGCAAATTGGGTTCACAATACATTACTAAATTCGAGATCAAAAAAAGTGGTTCAGGGTAGGCTTTTAATTATAGAAATGAAATTGCTTAGCATGACATGGGAAAAAGCGCAGGAAATTCTCACTAAAAAAGGCCAAGACGATTTTAGAACAAAAACATAGGAATAACTGTGACTACGATATATCGCATTAGCACATACTCGGATGACTATATGTACTTCGCCATGGATGATTACGAAATCTTATCAAAGATGGGCGAAGATTTTGATACCTTTGCCCTGGGTAACAAATCCCTTGCGGATATATGGAAAACACCTGATGCCACATTTTTATTATCAGACACTGGTGCAATATCTTTGCCAGATATATCAAGTTGGGCAAATTGCTTAATATTTAATCAAAAGGCCTATGATATACTTGCGGATAAATTACAAGCCGTCGGCGAAGCATTACCGGTTAATGTTAGCGGTGTCACGTATTATTTTTTCAATGTAACTACACCAATAGACGACAAGTACATCGATCTTGATAAATCCGAGAAAGCCTATTTTGAAGGGATGGATGCTGGTATTGACAATTTAGAGTTTAAGAATGAAGATATAGATGACAGCATCCTGATGTTTACAACATCCTATGATGGGTACAGTAACATATTTTGCACCGAAGCATTTAAAAGTCTGATAGAAAAAAGTGGGCTGACAGGTGTCACTTTTAACACAAAATTATCAATCGACCTGCTTAAAGATTAACTAATACAAAGTAGAAGGCTGAAAACATCTTAATACAGCTTGCATCGAATAACGGCAGATTGGATATTTGATAGTTGGGAACGAAACTGCCGTTTAAATTAACTGGCTTGTTTTATAATAACTTGGTTGTTTATTAGACGTAACGTGAAATAATCTCAATAGAACTAAGTAAAACTAGTGGCTGATATTAAATCTATATCTATAGATTCACCTGAATACCCTGTCAGATTAAAAAGTATTCTAAATCCTCCAGGGATATTATACGTCAGAGGTAATGCAGAACTATTATACAATCCTGGCGTTTCAATAGTCGGTACTCGCGATTGTTCAAAAGCTGGCGCAGAGATAGCAAAAAGGATCGCTCAATATCTTGTTGAGCACGGATATACAATAGTTTCAGGTCTTGCCTTGGGTATAGATGCTGCCGCTCACGAAGGTGGAATAAAAAGTACAATCGCTGTACTCGCTCATGGATTACATGAAGCACACCCGAAAGCGAATGCAGGACTAGCAAAAAGGATATTAGACAATGGCGGGGCGTGGGTTTCTGAACATCCAGAAGGCACCAGCCCAAATAAAAATTTTTTTGTGCCCAGAAATAGAATACAAGTTGGATTGTCGATTGCTTCCGTTATTGTTGAATCAGAATTAAAGAGCGGGACAATGACACATGCGAACTTCGCATTAAATGAAAATCATCTTTTGTTTTCTGTGCTACCGCAAACACCTGAAAATAAGTTGAATTTAAAGTATAAAGGGCCGGAGATGCTGGTAAAACAAAAAGGAGCAATTCCGATACGCTCTAAAGATGATTATGAAAAGATTTTAAATAAGCTAGACCCAATAGAAACCTATCAGGCAAATAGGCTTTAGATTTTATATATGGACTTCACATCCATTTACAATGATTTATTGGGAAAAGCTCAGAAGCTTTTAAAAGAGGCTGATAATAATCTCTCAAAAGGTGCTTATATTGCATGGCTGGATGAAGTAGAAAGGATGATACATAAGAGTAGGGCAGATACAGAGGTCGGAAATTAAAAGGAAATATTAGGTATATATGTCTGTTTTCGACCCGAAGCGGACTCTCATGAAACTTTGACTATATGACTGTCTTGCTGCGTTTACAGACATATATTATCAATAGACCATAACCCTTGATTGGCTTAAAAGCAGACATTCACCTGTGACTACGAAATAATCCAGGGGCCAGGTAAACTGACCCCTTATAACTGATTACAATATATCCAATGGACTTATTGTACTCTGCTCTGCCTTGATAATGTGCGTATAGATCATCGTTGTTTTGATATTTTTATGACCCAGTAAAGTTTGAATAGAGCGTAAGTCTGTTCCATTTTGAAGAAGATGCGTTGCAAAGCAGTGTCGGAGCGTATGGATGCTGGCATGTTTCGTTATCGTTGTTTGATGCAGTGCCCGTTTAAATGCTTTCTGCGGCGTGGTATTCGAACAGTGCCAGCGAACATGTTGCCCTGTGGGGGGCCACATTCGAATGGCTGTGGAAGGAAAGACATATTGCCAGCCGATAGATTGTGCGGCTTTAGGGTACTTCTTATAAAGCGCCCCCGGCAGTGGGGCAAAACCAGCCCCTTTTAAGCAATCATCTTTATGCAAGCCCATGACATTGAGAAGATGCCGTTGTAACGGTTTAACCAGGCGTTGTGGCAATAACGTCGTCCGGTCTTTTCCCCCTTTTCCCTGACGTACGATAATGGTCTTCATATCAAAATCAATGTCTTTAATGCGCAACTGGGTACATTCACTGACACGCATCCCTGTCCCATAAATAAGCTCCGCCATCAGTTTAGGAACACCATTCATGTGACTTAAGACATCGCGTACTTCCTGGATACTGAGTACTGTTGGCAGGAATTGTTTACGTTTTGACCGCCCCAGATTTTCCAACCATCCTGGCTCAATTTCCAGGACATGTCTGTACATGAAGATAAGTGCATTTAATGCCTGTGACTGGGAACTGGCGGACAAACGACGCTGAGTAACAAGGTAATTTAAAAAGGCTTCAATCTCACTTTTGCCCATTTCCTCAGGATGGCGTTTATTGTGAAAGAGAATAAATTGACGGCTCCAATAAACATAACTGGAAGCAGTACGAGGACTGTATTGACGGCGAAGACAGGCGATCTTGATACGCTCGAGTAGCTTCGGTTTGTGTGGCTGAGAGACGTTTTCAGGACCCCATAATGTTACCTCCAAACAAATTCGTATGATCGCAAACAAGGTTGCATATTGCAATACCTTGTCCGCATTCGTCGGACTTGTTATACGGGCAGGGTTTAGATATCGTATTGAAATGTCATATAGTTAGTTGAGTATATTAGAAAATAATGATTCTTGTTATACGGACCCAACGGGGTCCGTATAATCAACTGTTATGTTTCAAAGGAATGAATAAATGGGCGAACTCGCTAAACTTCAAGGTCTTGGTCCTAAATCAGAGAAGTGTCTAAATGAAATAGGAATCAAAACAAGAACTGATTTAGAGAGTGTCGGCCCAGTTAAAGCATTTCTGAAATTACGAAATGAATGTAGTACAAAACCAAGTCTAAACTTTCTTTATGCAATGGTTGGCGCAATAGAGGGCAAACATTGGGCTAAAATTGCCAAATCTGAAAAAGGCCGTTTGTTATTAGAACTGGAAGGATACCAAGAATTAGAAATGCTACTAAAGGCTGAAGGAGTGGAAATTGAAACATAACAAGCCAATCGTGTGTGACTGCCAACCCGTCGCTTCGCTTTGGGTTGTCAGCCCCACATTGAGTCGTTAGCAGTAAAAATTATGTGCAAAGTACTCCTTACACCAGAATTCTTTATTAGCATCATTGTAGTGTCGGCATGGCTGGTTTCATGGACAGATAAAAAAATACTTAATTATTTATATAGGAATGACCAAAATACATATACAGACGCTTCAAACAAAGAAAATGTCAAAGTTGAAATATGGGATTCTGATAAAAGGCCATTAATTATTATTAATTCATTTATAAATATCATAAAGAGGCCAGTGAACACATGGCATGGAGTGCATTATGCAGTGGTATTTTATTATTTGGCTGGGTTAAGTGCTTTAATGGCGTTTATTTATACATTTTATTTTATATGTTAAAAACTGCTAACAACCCAATCGTGTGGGACTGTCAACCCGCCGCTTCGCTTTGGGTTGCCAGCCACACATTGCAACGTTATGTGCAAAATGAATTCTAGATATGAGCAAGGAAGAATACAGTAATCAAACTAAAGTTAAAGCCGTGCATAGAGACACTTCTAGGAGTGGAGAGCTTATGCAACAGAAAAGGGTTACTATCCGAGGCAAAGGAAACAAAGAGTCTCGTAAAGAAACATTTGATGCTATTTTTACATTTAATGAGCCACTGCTTTGTGTGTTGTCAGAAGTGCCGCTAGGTGGAGGCTATTTCTTAACAGGTGAAGGTAAGGCTGAGGTTACCCAACTAATTGGCCGCTTTCATTCTGAAAACGAGCTAAATGCTTGGGTAAATCAAACATTGGAAGTAAACAATGACGCCAGCACATAACAAGTCGCTTGTTCGGACGCAAACTACGCTGCGCTTCGTTTGCGCAGCACAGCTTCAACGTTAGACCTAATATGGAAATATAGAATATGGCCCTAAACATCGAAGCAACATGGAGCAAAGCTATTGATCTTACAGATGGTTCAAAGAAGAATCTAATTTATTCCATAGCTGATATAAATATTGTCCCCAACAAACCTGGAATCTATGTCTTTGCTAGAAAGCATGGTAATAGTTTTTCGCCAATTTATATTGGGCAGGCTGATAATCTTAAAAGCAGAATTGAACAACAATTTAATCATGTACCACTAATGATGAGTATTAAAAATGCTCAACAGGGTAAACGAATTTTATTATTTTGCGAGGCAAACTTAAAGAAAGGACAGGATAGAAAGAAAGTGCTCAACTTAATTGAAAATGCATTAATTGATCACGCTCTTTCTGAAGGCTGTGAGCTAGTAAATAAGCAGGGAACGAAACGTCCTGCACATTCAATTTCATTTACAGGCAATCGAGCATCAGAAGCCATTGCGCCACGTAAAATGCTTGTAAAATCCGCTCTAACAAATAACTCCAGCGGACGCAAAAAGGCGCGCCGCTGAGTAACGCGTTATGCCTATTAAAATATGAATAAAGCAGCTATCACTCAAAAAGTATCCGCAGTAATTCTTGTCCTGGTTACATTGTGGGCTGCGATTGTTAGTTGGTTAAACTATAGCTTTGTATCTGAATGGCAAGGCCGCATATCTGAACTAACCGATAATAATGCATCTTTAATGGCTGTGTTTTCTGTAGGGTACTGGCCAGTGACGATCTTAATAGTTATGTCATGTGCTGTTACTACATTTTATCTGTTTAAAAATAATACATTGCCAATATTATTTAATGTCGCACTGGTAATTATTTTTGTTGTATCTACTATGTTTATACATATGCTGGCTGTTTCTACTGGATTTGAGTTACATGCTATTAGTAAAGGGTAGAAGGCATAACAAGGCGGCCCATCGCGACGCCAAACCACTCGTTTCTCTCGCGGTCGTTGGCGCGCATGGCCTTTAACGTTATAAGGAATAGAGTTTCATGACTTATTTATGGTTTATTGGGCAAACAGGGATAGTGCTTGAAGTAGTTGGTGCTGCCACACTGGTTTTCTCTGCCTATAATTCAAGCAAGACAATTCGAAAACATAAAACTGACATGGATCACATAGAGTTTGCTGTTGAGCAATTAATGGAAGACACCAAAAATCAATTTAAAACTCAAACCAGAGGTTTTGTGTTATTAGTGGTTGGTCTTGGCATGCAATTTATTGGTGGCTTTGCGTAGTGAAATCAACTTAGACAATAGGGGACAGACCACGAATAATGACAGACCGCTTTTGGCCGAACTGAGACGATGACGGGGAAAATCGGGTAAAATGTGCTTGGAAGGCAGAAGATGAACTAAAGCCGCCATTTGCCATGCCACAGGATAACACTTTTCTCTATCAAAATGGGCAATTTCCCATAAGAAAAACACTGTATTATGTGTCTCAATCCCTTCCCAGTTCATATAACGAAACACATGATTAGGAAGTCATTGATTTATTGCTATAATCTTCGTCAAAGTCGAGTTTCACTGTGAATGTATAACGAGGCAGGGGTCTCGTTACTTAAACTTTTAGACATAAAATACAATTGGCATTAATTGATGATAACTTTTGATATAACCGACATCAGGAAATACACAAAAATGCTAGCCCCATCGGCTGATTTTGATGGCACTTATACATTTTACTATGACGAAACAAATAATATTAGAAAATTCTACGTAAGAGAGACGGATTTCAATTCATCTTTTACAGAAAATTTTGTGCTAGGCGGGTTGGTGCATGAAGGCCCAGTGCCTGACGTCCAGCCGCTCATAGATAGCTTAAAATTACAGAAATCAGTCAAAGAGCTTAAGTTCAAGCATATTGCAAAAGGAGGGCTGATTGATTGTTTGAAATCTCAAAAACTCTATCTGTTCCTTAAATACGTCGGTGGTAGTAATTTATTTATACACTACTCAAGATTGAATATACTCTATTGGTCAATAGTAGATATTGTTGATTCAGCGATAGCACATTCCGAAGCAAGCCAACAGCTTGGACTACAGTTTGCTAACAGAATGAAGAATGATTTGTATAAGTTGGCAAGGCTTGAAATTGATTCAGTTATTTCTCTATTTCACAAATATGGCTACCCGAATATAAAACAAAATGAAGTTATAGCATTTATCGAGGAGATGAGTAATCTCTTTGTAGATTATCTTGATGATATGGAATTTCATTTTGGTCTGGAGTCACTCAGACAGATATTAAAAGAAGCAAGAAAGAAAGACTCATTGCCTTTTCTTATGAATGACGATGACTTTATGCTCATCAAGGATTTCTCTCGTTTTTATCTGCGCCCGGTCTATATGTTCAAAAATTCCAGGCACATCTTTGATCGTGAAGAATCAATAATAGAATTATTGTCGGAATATAAAGTTATGGATGGCTTACAAGAGATTGATAATTTCAGTTTTGTTGATTCTACATCAAACCAATTAATACAGCTATCTGATGTATTGATTGGTCTGGTTGGTGAGTTATACAGCTATTTTAATACCAACAGCCGAGATCAAATACATTCTGATTTCTGCTCTCTGGATCAGGTTCAAGGAGATAATATTGATTTGCTGTTGGGATTAATAGATAGATCGCATGATAAGAATATAGGGTTTTTGCATGCCACTGATGCCTATGAGGAAATGACAAAAATTGAAGTCATTCGCGCATGTAGAGGTAAAATGCTTGTATAACAGTGGGCTTTAAGTTTTAATTCCATGAATTACACCATTGTTTAAAAGTAAGAGCGGACCATACAGGTTCGCTCTTTGAGAGTTAATGAATAAGGTTGTTTTTGACTATTGAGCTACGGATAGAACTGATCACGATAGTATCAACCTCATTCTGAGACAGCCCTAGTCGTGTGTTTCTGATATCAACAAAATCCCGGGCACAGGTATAGTCGCGCCCAAGATTCCAGTCGGTTTCGTAATAACAGGCATCGTCTTCGATGACAATGACAGGGTGATAATCACCGTTATCATCCTTCATTGATTTGTCAATAAAATAACAAAAGTTCTTGTCTGATGTTAATGGATTGATGTTTAGCATGGGTTACCTCCTGAAGGTTTTTAGAAACGGGAGATCACCCTGCGTTGGGTGAAAACCCAACTGGGTTACAAATGGTCCTGCGACAGTAGTGTCGCTGTATCCGTAAATAGGACCTGTAAGCAGGAGCTTCACTGGATACAAAGGCGCCAGCGGTCGCTGGCAATGGTGCCACAAAGTTGTCGTGGCCACACAAAAACCGGATATGCTGAACGTGAACTATTGAAGCCGCGCAGCGAACGCATGAAATAAAGCAGGATAGAAGGAGTGAAATCTCGCTATTTAGTGATGCGCTTTAGATTGTTAGTCGGTATCCTAATGTTAAGGCGCGACGAGGAAGAAACCGATCTTGAGTTATCATAACATTGTATATTTGCACGAAATAGGCGTATAAGTGACCCTTCGTGTGAACTTTTTCTGTTGCTTATATCAGATTTGAGTCAGTATAATGGGAGACACAAAAGGAAAATTTAGAAGGAACGGGACATGAAAATTGTAAAGGAAATTACCGGGATTCTCGCATTGACCGCTGTTCTGACAGTCTTTGGTAATTTTTTGCCCGGTCTGAGCACGCTTTACAATAATTATGCGTTGGGATTTTTTCTGACCCTTGTCGTCGTTCTCATTTTCCGCTGGCTATACAAGGCTCATACGACCCGTATGGCTAAACTTCCCCCAAACATCCGGAAAAAAAGACTGAAAGTGAGTCGCGAATGGGATCAGGAGACAAGTGATGCGGTTTTTTCTCCATCACAACAAGATGATCTTCGTAATATGACAAAAGACAGCACATACTATAGCGATGATTGATCGTTGTCTCATTACATTATTCTCTAAATTTATTCATCAATATCTTTTTTGCCTTGTCGAGGCTTTCGAGCATACTGGGTGCTTTAAAGTTTGAATAGATACGTTGTTTGTCATGAACGGTATCTTTCAGGCGTTTGTTCTCATTCGATAATATGTGATTTCCACGATCTATTTTACTATTCGTGGTATCCATGTGGTTACCGGACTCATCCATGACAGAAGCCGCATTATTTCGAATATCCTGGTTGTCGGGGACACCGGCTTGATCAGCTTCACGCTGAACCCTGTCCATATCAGACTGTCCCCTTACCATTACTTTCGATGATTGTCTGCCAATTTCTTTAATTCGGATATCGCTGTTCTCTGTGACCGCTGATGTCGTGGGAGCAGGTTGAACACCTGCCAGATCCTTACCATGGGCTTCGGCATAACGGGAGACAGATTCGGAAATTGTCGCCGTGGCACGGGTATCGCCCATATTGTGACGATGAATGATATTGTCCACCTCGGCGGGGGAACGATGCTCTTCATCGATCATGAATTGTCTGACTGCCATCCCGATATCACTCTGGAAGCTGAAACCGTGGTCATCGACACGAGCCTGGGCTTGCTGCCATTGATCAACTTCCCTTAAGCTGGCCTGCGTGTCCTCTCGATGCTGTTGTTGTTTGACCAGGCCCGCAGACACTTCCGCAGCATAACTGTCACTTTCATTCGCACTGATCTGTGCCGCTTCAGACTGGACCGCCTGGGTGACATTTTGATAACGCTCCGAAAAGTTGGTGCTTTCATTCAATTTCTGTGCTTCTGACCAGGCTTTCTGTAACTTGTCTGCATTACTGAAGTTTCCTCTTAGTTCACCACTGAGTTTTAATGCCTCTGACTCGCTGAGGGAAATTTTCCCGCTTAATCCGGCAGTGCCCAGTACAGCAATAGCCTGATCATTGGAGACACCATACTTCTTCGCAAAATCATTGACAATGGATGTCAACTCACCCATTTCTTGCTGGACAGAGGTTCCGTCCTGCATTGTGAAATCGTGACTGGTCCCGGTACCCGTGGATGTTTGGTCAACGAATCGTTTTATTTCATTGTAATTCGCCGCCAGTGACCGACCGTAAGCTGCCGTATCTTGCAAAGCGGATTCTTTGGCATGATTGAGTTGGGTATTCACACTGGATCGCAGTGCACTGGTGATTTGGGTACTGAAACCTAAATTCGATTGTTGAAAACCATAGGCAGTGGCCCCGGTTGGCATCATCGTCTGAGTAGTACCTTGACCATCGACCATAGTGCCAATACCACCAGCGTGGACAGGTGCAAAATCGTTTTTAAACCCGGATTGTCCATAGAGACCCATGTTCCCCATGTTTACATTACCCTGTGAGACATTAGCCGCTGCACTGGAACCCGCCTGTTGAGTGATGGCACCCAGGCCTGAAGCCAACATGGACATGGACATTCCGGCACCGGCATTCACCACCCCCCATGAAATGAGTGGAATCATCCAGGCCAGGTAACTGGCAATACTGGCGATATCCGCATTTACTGCACCCAACGCGGTTGCCGTGGCAAGGGTTAACTCCTGATTGCCACCCGGCAGTGTTGCAACTGCAATGCCGGACTGGGCAGCATAACTGATCATGATTAAATTCAGTATGGCGTAAAGTGGTGACCACAGTTGCAGCCAGAACATGGATTTTAGATAAAACATGAGAGCTTTACCCGACGCTGGTGTAAACATGAGGATCAGAAAGAGGGGAAACATCCCATAGACCAGCACTTCAAAGACATTACGCAATAGGGGCAGGGTCTTACCGGCTAATTCACCCAGTACCGAATAAGAAGTCCGTCGTTGTGCCTCGGCTTGGGCCAATGCGAGGTCCTGAGCTGCTGCACCGGCATCTGCACGGGCCGCAAAGCGAGTCAACGATCGTTTAACTGCATTGGCCATCATGTTTTGCCGAATACTGTCCGCTGCCGTGGTGGTGATGTTACTCATATAAGCGAATGAGACAGGTAAAACGGCCATAAATTTAGCCTCAGCCAGTGGGTCACCGGGAAACAGTCGATTACCGTAAATCTGTCTGGCACGTGTGATTTCAGCGGTCCAATCTGTGTTCAGGCGCTGTGCCCCTGCAGGGCAGGTGATGATCACTTTTGTCCCCGAAGCCTCCTGATACTGGAATGATCGCGCCGGGTTGGCTGAGGATCGCAACATATTCCACAGATCCGGCTCATTGACGATTTGGTTCCAGGTATAGAAGCCGGTCAGGATGTCATAGAACACACACTGCTGCATAAACTCGGAGATATTTCCGGCCAGGCGACTATCCGTGATCTCAAACTGACTGGAGGCGCGGATCAGATTTGAACCGAATAACAAGCCATTACTGGCATACTGGAGATCATTGGGCAGCGTCAATATACCCTCGAACGTTCGCGCCATCCAGTCACCCACATTGCTCGCCATCGAAGCGGTGAAGCCGACACCGATGGGCACATTGGCCACCACGCCGCTATTGGCCGGGTTTACCCGGTCAGTGATGATGACATTGACCCGTGGAATGAAAAGTATATAAAAGATCAGGATGACGATAATGAATGGCTGGATGCTGATTGGACGGCGCATAAAGATCGCTTCGATGATCACCCAAATCACGGTGATCAAGCTGGTGATCTTGAGTAATGCCAGATAATTGCTATCGCCCATGATGGCAACCAGGCCATTGAACAGTTGCAACAGGGTGGCACCCCCGCCATACGTGAAAATTTCCCAGGACGACATGGACCAAACTACCTTAATGATTGCGCATAACGCATACTTTCCGCCAGGGCAGGGGACATGGTGGCGACGAGCATCCGTTCATAGAGTTGCGTCTCGCGGATCATGTCCACATAACGGGACAATTCCTCAAAATTATCCGACTTCATGCGGTTGACCTGTTGGCGTGATTCGCTGATCCCGGCCATGTACTCTTTGCCCTTCTCTCCGTGCATAAAATCACTGCCTGACGTAGAGGCGACGACCATATCCAACAGATCGTTGATATAGGAGTAAAGGATGTCCTTGGCAACGATATCGGCATACTTATTGGTCTGGTTTGTCACCACAGCACTGTTCATGGCGCTGGCGACGTTGAGGATCTTATAGATGGGGATTTTAGTGGCCCCGAGCAGACCGATTTCACTGCTGCTCAAGGCTTGTCGGCTACGGATCTTGTCGGCAATGCTGTTCATAATCACATATACTCGATTTCTTAACCCGTTTCCGGCACCGATTTGGATGGTCTTGTTCGTGAGTTGAGTACACGCCATTTCGTCACTGGTGTCGGTACAACCCTGGATGACAATGGCCTGATTACCATCGAGTAAGGCGTTGAGCAGTTCGGAACGCTTGGTTTTAATGATCGACGGAACAGTAATCGTCTGAGTCGTTGAGTCCTCGTTATTCAAATCCTTGACCAGGATGATGGTCCCGGAGAGATTCATCATCAGTTCCATCAGGTTGGTGTCACTTCTAAGAAACCCGTTCGACCACATGACACGCCAGGCAATATTGCCACGTGTAAAGGCCATCTGGTTGAGTTGTGAACCGGCCAAGGTAGCATTACGCTGTCCACCGGCACCACAGGCCTGTCGGGCATCTTCCATGGAATCCCCGTTGCCGTAACGGGTCAGGATACATTGACTGTTTTCTTGCGCGTCGATCCCCATCATACCGCCAACCAGATCTGCCGCCGCCTCACAGGAATTGATGTTCAGACTATTGATCATCTCGGCTTTATCTTTTACCCATTCCATGACATTCGCAATTTGCGGAGAAATAACACGCAGCCCCAACATAAAGGCATAACTGGCCGCGTTTTGTCCGACATTGCGCAGGGCGGCGATCAATTGTGCGGAATTGATATATGAGAAACCACCCCCATAGAGATCGACCCCGCTGCACCCGGCCCGGTAACTTGGCATCTGCACAGAGGCCAGTTGATAATTGCGCGACGGCGTGCGCAGGTAGAGACCGCCTGCGGTGAAATATCCGGCTGCCTGACCTTCATAGACACCGGGCGGGGTCACATTGGAGTTAAAACCCATGTCGTTAAAAAAGTTATTCATGTCGCTGCCAACATCAGCCTGGGCCAGCGGCAATAATGAGAAGCAAAGCAGTAGAATAAGAAGACGAGAGAGTGGTTTTGTCATAAAGAACTTCCAGTGGGATGATTGATAAGCGTAAGGATGCGTTGTTCCAGTTCGGACGGGCTGATCAGGCCGAATGAGACCGGCTGAACAGAACGCTCACGTGGTTGGATCAGGTAGACAGCGGGTACCGTATTGACGCCCAAACGTTTCGCCGTGCCATTATCAAGACGTGGATTGGGAAAATCGGGACTGTTACCTCCATCCAGAGAAATCGCGGTAATATGAAAACCATGTTGTTCAGCAAAGATTTTCAACATGGGCGAGAAACGTTTGCAATAGGGGCAACTGCCTTTGAAGAAGTAAAACAAACCGTGAGTCCTGGCGATAGAAGAGAGTTCTACCTTGTGTTGCGCATTTTGTTTGTCGTAATAGGCATTGACTGCCTGCGGGCTGGTAGGACGAACCAGCGTGTGATCAAGCTCCGGCGTGGTCCACACCACTTGTTGCCAGACATTGGCAAACTGCTGTGAGTTTTCCATGGCCTGTTTCTGTAAGTGGAGATAGGCCGCAACGTTTTCATCGGTTGGTTTCATGATGGCCAGAGCCTGGGCGTTTTCCAGTTTTTCCTGAAATGCCTTGAGCGCCGCTTTTGGGGGCAACATTGTTACCGTGGAGGGCAGTGATCCCGCTTTATCATCTGTGCGCTGTTCTTCATCGACAGGTGGCGTGACATACCAAAACCAGCCTTCCGCATGACGACCGAACCACTGCTCATGGGAGACCGCATTTACGCCGGTAGGTAATGCCATCAGACAAATTATGAATAGTGTTATCTGTTTCATCATGGTAAGGATTGTTGGATATAATTTTGAATGATGTTTTGTAAATCTGTACTATTGGGACCAATAGCGTTGGCATAGGCATCGGCATAGAACTCGGAGAAGTCGATCTGTGAAAAATCAAGCGCATGAAGTTGTACCACAGTCAACCCATCACATTTGGGTGCTTGCGGTATACCCCAGTCGAGGCCCAACTGGACACGACCCTGTTCCTGGATGATGCGACCCAGTTTTGATTTGAAACAGCAGTGGGTCTCTGTGCGACTGACACAACCAAAGAAGGTGCTATTGGAGCAATAACTCCCGACGTAGTGACAAAGACCAGCCTGGCGGGCGAGGGCAAGTCGTTGTTCGTCAGCCGTGCATTGATCCAGACTGAGATCCTGTCCCCAGCCATCAAGTTTACAACAGTTAGAGAATCCCAGGATCGCCTTGCTGCAACGCAGGTCTTCGCCGCTGAAAATGATATTGCCATTGGGATCAAAGTCCGCCCCGGCCTCGCTGATGGCCCCCAGATTGCCCGCCGCGATACCGAAGTCGGTACTGGGTGCATACGACGTATCAAAACAGCCGCCATCCAGACACAAGGTCTGGCCACTGCAATTCACAATGTTCTGTGTTACGCCCGGTGCAGTTTCGCATTGATAGGTCTGCTCGAAGGATTCACACAGGCCGTTCGGCAGGGTACCGGTGCATTGTGAACCGATTTGTGTACAGCCCTGGTTGCGTAGCACGGCGCAGTAATCTTCCTCGACCGTGGAAGGGGCGGCGCACTCAAATTGTTTTTCATAACGCCAGCAATCCCGGTAGACATCAATGCCATCTATTGTCCGGGTCTCAGCCGGTTCCAGACAGGTGAGTTTGGGTGAGGTACAGAGTCCGGCGGCCAATTGCGTTTCCAGATCAGCGCAATTGCTTTGCCAGGTCTCCGACCATTCACAGTCACAATATTGGCTGGCGCGGAATTTCATCCAGCCTTCGCCAAACCCGGCCACCACTACCCGCATATCGATCGTGTTGGTGCCGGTACGAAGATAGGGTTTAATGTCAATATTAAGATTCTTAACCCAGTTCGTGCGCAGTTCACAACTGCCATAGAATCCATCGCCATACTCTACGACCGGAAAGAATGATAGATCACGGTTCACCAATAACCGGTCACCCCCATAGGGGCCGACATACACGACGCTGCCATTGACGCTGATCCTGATCCAATCATCGAATCCGGCCTGGATCAACGTAAACTCCTTAACTTTATTGATATCCTCAATCGTAAAGGTGGTGCGCCGATCATAGATAGCACACCATCCACTCCAGATGTTATCGCCACTGGCACCCAGGGTGAGGATTGGATAGGTGTAGTTCCACTGCATATCACTATTGAGTGAACTCAACAGGATGCCACCCGTGTCACATTCAATCGGACGTTTGCATGATATTGCCAATGATTCCTCACAGGTGGCGGATTGACTTTGCCGCCATTCGACACAGGTTTGGGTATTGTATTGGGCAGGGGTTGTTGTGGTTGTACTTGAACAACCGGTGAATTCACCGGTAATACTGCCAGCAACGGACTGCGGGGCTGCTTCTATATTCGCTGAACGAGTTAATAGCGGATCAGTTTGTTGATCAAATGAAAATTGTGGCCGTGAGGATAAAGAGTCGTTGACAAAGGTTCCGGCATCATTTTGATTGACTTGGGTTCGCGCAGCATTTTCCAGAGAGAGGGGATCAGTGGAGAGTTGCGTTTCCGGAATATTGGTCCCCTGGAAACCAGGGACACTATTTGGATTCTGGTCGGTAGCGAGGGACGGGCTTTGTTGCAACGAACTCGAACCAAATGATTGACCTTCAGCCAGGGCATCCGTCACACTGATTGTTTGGGTTAAACCGTGACTTGTGTATAGTATCAGTAACAAAAACGAAGCCAGGCTTCTCATTAATGTGTTCTCCTTAATTCTGTTAATAAGGTGTCAGTGATTGGCCGGATCGATGGTCTACTCTTCCCCATACTCTCCAGGGCATACTCCATCGTGATGTCGCCGGCCAGACGCACAAAAGTCGGGGTTGGACAATCAGTCTGGTTACAGGGACGAACAGACCCTTCAGTCAACACAAACGTCGGGACGACAACGACTCCAAAACGCTCATATAATGTTGGATCTATCGTAAATCCACCGCTGATGGTCGTGTGTCCTTGCTGATCTGCACCAAGCAATTGATTGATCTTGAGACGGGTTTGGCTCATGTCATTATTGACCAGTCCACGCAAGACCAGTGGTGCATTGAGGTGCTGAGACTGTTCCAGCAGGCGAAGCAGGGTAAGTTCAGGCATCGAGAAGGATACAAAGATATAGAGTTGTGATTCTTCACCTTGATGTGGCGCAGACAAATTCTTATTTTCTCCGACTTGATCCAGTAGCTGATTGATCGCCGCACGGGCACGTGCAAGTTGTTCCGGGTCGGGATCGGGTAAATCGGGTAGTGACATGGTTGGTGCTTTATTGAGTTTGTCGCTGAATGCCGCTGCACTTTTCTCCAGTTTGCGCAGGAAATCCGATGATGTCGCCAGAGTCTCGGCCTGTGTAAAGACTTTCGTGGTTTGGCGTTGCACTTGTGGTTGCATGTGCGCTGCATCATCAAAGGTCGTTGCACTCGTTGGTGCAGCTTCACTGTGGAATGCCATTACAGATACGGCTAACAGGGACAGGGTTACGATCAACTTGTACAACATACGCGCCGTCTCCAAATCAAATAGGAAAAATCTTCGCCGTTAATGGGAAATTCTTTACCCATGCCCCTCAAGGTCGTGCTACGGCCATACGGATTGGCAGTTAACGGGGTGGGGATAGGGCGCAGGAGTTGGGTCTTGTACCAGCTCTTTTGCATAATGGGTGCCGGTTGGGCGATGCACATGGCAGCCGGGGTACTGACATTCAAGGCCACAAGGCTGCGATGCAAGATGGCGTGCAGTCGTTGAATGGCGACGGTGGAAGAGGCCAGTCCCCCTTCATGGGGTTTGACCGTACCGGATAAGGGATGCAGGCCAACCTGACAGCCCAGGCACCAGAATAATGAGTCAAGGGGGAAACCGGCCGACGCCGCCACGCAATCAGCGGCGCATGCGGCCTGGGCAACCGGATTGTTAAACAGTACGGCTTCAGGATTAAGGATGAAGGTCATTTCATCGTTATTCCACATCGGATCTAGTTCACTTAAAAAGCCCACGTCAAATTGCTCGGTCTCGACGCAGTGCTGGTTGACCATCATGTTGAACCAGGCCATGACCGGGTAGACAAACCAATGCACGTGGTAGAAGGCGATGGATTCGCGTTGTTCATGAGTCGTGCGATTGTCTCCCCGTCCGGCTACGGCAATGTCCGGCGAAGCCAGTGAAATGCCTCCCAGTGTGGGCGAGCACCAGGGGGTGCGTACCGCTTCGGCTATCCGCGCCGGTTCCCAAAACACTGTGCCAATTCCTACACGAAACCATGGCGGGGTTGCGGTCGGACAGACACAGACGGGCGGGGGATAGCCATTGGCGGCACCGGAGTCGATCTGGCCCATGGTGGCGACAGGGGCCGGACCGATAAAAAGAGGAAAGATACATCGCCAGCAGATATCGGTGACAGGATTGACAAAAGGCATGGCCCCGCAACTACCCGCCGCATGACTCATTGGGCTGTACAAGGTCACAATTAATAACGCAGCAATCCACACTCTCTGGATAGAGTTACGTTTAACCATGCGCGTTTACCTCCGGGACAAAAGACTCGACGCGAAGTTGTTTACCTTCCTGACGGACCACCGTAGGCAGGGATGTGATCCCAAAGCGTTTCACCAAACTGCCGTGTTGATCAAAGTAGATCCGTTTGTCCCAGGACTTCATCAGTTCCAGTACCGCCCCCTGTGTCAGGATCAGTCTGATCTGTTTTGATTGGCGGTTGGCATATTGCTTGACCCAGGTAGTTTGATCGGGATCGTCACCATTGAAGAAAATCCATTGCTGAGACAGTGTGATGTAATCCAATGGATTTACCATCGTTCCCGCCGGCCATAATACATTTCCGTCCTGATCTTTAATGTCCTGACTAAAACGCACGGCGGGATTGTAATAATGTACCCGGCTTTGTTGACTCCGAGGTAAGTCGATCCCGTCTGGTCGATGGACATACTCGGCAACCCGGTTTTTCATTACGGTTTCGAGTTTGCTGAGGTCACCATTTTCTTTTGCGGTTTTCAGTTTGGTGTAAAGATGTTCCAGGAGACTAGGCTCAGCAATCGCATACGTCTGGCCAATCCGACCCAGATCAATCCCGGTTCCCGCGACCGCCACGCTGCTCAGGCTAAACGCGATCAAAATCCACAAACCACGCATTTAAAATACCCTCACGGCACGGCCGACTATGCGATCCTCTGATATCCAGCCGATCTCGGCATAGCGTGAGTCGTAACTGTCTTTATGCGATGTCCAGAAGAAATAGTGATGGGGCGGCAGGACGCCGGTGGGCCCGGACGTTAAGGGTAATCCGTCGCGGGTCTTCAGCTTGACCAGGCCGACAGTCCTGCCATTGATCGAAAATTCTTGTCCATTACGTGTGATACGATCACCCGGTACCCCCTTCACGATCTTGATAAAAGGGACATCTACCGGGTAATAAGGATTCGGTGGTGTTCTGAACGCGGCAATGTCATCACGCGAGGGTAACTCGCCCCGGTACACAAGATATAACGTACCAGGTAAACTCTCATTGACGTTCACACCGAACAGATACCAGGGTGAAAGCGCCGCCTGGAGCAGCAAGATGCTGATTGCCGTTATGGCGATACCGATCAGACTTTGTGTGACAAATCGTCTAGCGCGTTTGAGCATAGAGCCTCCTGCGCACTTCCTCAGTCAGATCCGGTACGCCAGTGATCACAACCGGTTTAACCAACAGGACAACATGGTATTGTTGCGCCACCTCCGCCACGGCCTGATCCAATCGTCTGGCGAAGGCCTTGCCTTGTGCTTCCAACGTGGCTTTATCCTGCTTGGGATCAAGCGTTCTTAAATGTTCGGCCACTAAAACAGTTGGATCGAGTGTGGCCAATTGACGCGGCTGTCCAAGCCAGCGGATGGTCAGCAGGGTAGTGCTGCTGCCCACCAAAGTGGCCATGAGAACGGCAAGCAAGACAGTACGATTCATCGCACCACCCCCTCGGCCAGTTTCTCGACAGCCTCGGTGAGGGTCAGCCCCTGACCGACCATGTGCTGGATCGCATCGAATTCAGTACCCTTGGTGGAATACAATTTTTCCGTAAAGGGATCGACGATGAGACGACCGATAGCCATGCCTTCGGGACTGTAGATAGCGACTTCCGAGTATTTGCCATGAATGGTGTGCACGGAGCGTAATAAGGACAGCTCTGATCCTTCCATGGCAAAACGTCCGGACTTTTGTAACTGGAGCAGGCTCTCTTTTTTCTGTCTTAGCAGAAAAACCCAGTCGGAATTTTCAAACGCGGCCTGTGCCGTACCGGATTTGTAGTAATCATTAACACCCTGAGTGACAGTCAGAAAAGCCCCTTCATACTTGCGTGCGGTGCGATAGCCTTCTTCAATAAAAGTCCCGGCATTACCTGAGCCCATCAATTTCCAGGCTTCGTCAATCACGCAGAGCTTGCGTTGGGTGCGTTCACCCAGATACATGTCCTCGGTGATCCGCATCATCAAGAGTAACAACACCAGCGATTGCAGATCCGGCATGGCATCCAGATCCTTGAGTTCCAGTGCGACGAAACGGTTATCCAGATCGAGATTGTTTTTGCCTTCAAAGAACCTCGCATAGACACCATGCCTGGTGTAAGGGAAGAGACAATCGGCTAAATCGCTCTTGCGGGGATCGGGATCTTCTCTGAGAACGTCATAAATATGGGTTACGGTCATGTGTTGTTTATGCGTGTGCCAGACTTCCTTCAGCGCCTGTTCGATCCAGGCTGATTCCATGGCGCCCAGGGCCGATGCTGGTGAGGCCATGTGGGCCACCAGGGCCTTTAACATGGGTAGATCGTCGATAAAGCTGTCATCCGTGATACGTGAGAAGGGATTGAGGTTGATCTCGGTTTCGTGATCAAAACGCAAGTAACGCCCTCCCAACAGTTCACAAATGTGCTTATAGGACTCGCCCCGGTCGATGGTCCAGACCCGCCCGCCGGTGCCCAGGATGCTCATGATGATCTCCTGGGTGAAGAAGGATTTACCCGAACCGCTGGAGGCCGCCATGGCCATGTTGTAATTCCCCTGCTTGTTGTCCCAGGGATCGACGTGCATGATTTGGCCGCGTCGCCCTTGCAGCATTAACAACGGCGTGCCGGTACCCCACCATTCAGCGGTGGCCGGGGCGAGATTGGCGCAGGACCACGTTAAGAAAGTGCGTAACCGCGAGAAAGATTCCAACTCTTTAACGAAACCGGGGCCAGCCATCATGGGTAGTGCCGATAAAAAGGCATGGACCGAGACAAAGCTATCCCGCGTCAGGGTCCAACCGGCACTTTTATATAATGCCTTCAGTTGATGTTCGGCCAGGTTGCCGGTCCCTTGCGGTGCAAACAACACCACCTGGAAACCGCCGCGCACCAGCGCATGACCGGCCTGAAGCTGGGTCGAGACAAAATCCCAGTCTGCTTTCCTGTCTTTCCAAACAGGGACGTATTTCCCCATTTGCGAATCGGCCATCTGGGTGGCGCGGGCTGACTTGTATTTCGCCTCACCGGAGGCGGCGACCTGATCGGGAATGTGCACGATAAAGGTCATCATGAAAGGGCAGGGGATGCGCAGCGTATTACTCATGACATCCCCAATGAGTTTGTCCATGCCCCAACCGGCCCAGGTGGCCGGATACTCCCTGGCCGAATACATACGCAGATCAAGTACAGTCTCACCATGCTGGAGGGCGAGACCTTCGCGCCCGGCCATCATCACGGTGTCGTTATCGACCATCTGCTCGCGGAGCAATTGATCGTCCTGGTAACGGAGGGTGTCACGGCGTACCGGACGGGGATTCAGCAGACTGTCCATGATATTGATGAAAGCCGAAGCATCCATCGGGCGGGAGGTGAGGCCTGCCGAGCGAAGCGTGCCGCTGACCGATTCGCGGATCTGCACCATCTGATCCGCTGCACTGTCCTCATTCAGTGGCCGACTCACCGATAACATGATCCGAAAGTCACGTATCAACATCGCCTGGTCGGAAAAGAGGGATTGCCAGTTGCCACCCAACAAATAGTCCACCCGGCGGCGCAGGGTTGCCCTATATATATTAGAGTGACGATGGTGGGCGCGATGATGGGCCTCACCCTTATTCATCGCCTCATCTTCCTGGCGAAGATCGGCCCAGCGTTTCATCAAAGGCAACACATCCGGTGAGGCGTACAATGTGTATTGCACCGTCGTTCCGGCAGGCAGACCGTTGTAGATCCCGGACAAAATACGCAGGGTTTCCTCGTCCATACCTACCGCTGGGGTGACTTCCAACAAACAGGCCACGCTGTCTTCGTTGTAGTACAGGCCGGTTACTTCATCCCAGGACTCATAGGGCAGAAGTTGACTGAGCCGGTGCTGTTGCAGTAACGCTTTCCACTGTGCCTGGCTGGGAGGTAAGGTTTTGTGTTTTAAACCAACACCGGGCGAAGGTTCGGCAAACAAGCTGCGTAAAGATTTGGTCAGGGCTGCTAACATCAGGACTCCTCGACGATCCAGTGGCCGTTGTCGAGCCGCAGGTACAGGAAAGTCTCGTCGTGTAAGGTGCCGTCCTCGTCGGGCCAGCGTTCGACCCAGACCCGAAGGGTGCGGGGCGGGATCAACAACGGGGCACCCGGGGTGACCGTGACCAATCCGTTGGTTTTCAGCTCAGGTTTCCAGGTCGGGAAAGGTGCATCAGTGGAAATCCCTTCATCACTATCATCCTCGTCATCCTTGTACGCCGGATCGCGTTGATCCGGTGCGGGCCGACTTTTGAGTACCCCATCCTCGGCCATTTTCTGGACCTTACGCAGGGGTTGGCAACCGATCCCACCGGGTACACCGCAGGCATAGTTGGGACCGGCGCAGCCACTTAATAGCAATAAACTGGAAAGAACCGTCAGCGCGATCACCTTGATCATTTTTCGTCCTCCTTGTTGGTCTTTTCCTGAGTGTTCTCCAGCCAGGTTGTAAGGGCCTTGGCGTCGAGATAACCGGCGCGTACCCGACCATCGAAGGAAACCAGTGTTGGGGTGCCGTGAATAGTATGGCGGCGAGCGAAGTCATTAACGCGATCGAGGGCGGCATGAATGTTTGCTACACACGTAGCGTTATCGGTCACGGGTAACGCTTTGCCCGCCATAACTGAGTTGAGTGCCTGTTTTGGCTTATCGGAACAGAGAATATCGACGACTTTGGTGTGTGAGCCGGTGTGATCACCTTTGATCGGATAAAGAATGGCGAAGACCTCCACATCCTTGAGCAATTGCAATTGTTCGTGAAGCTTTTTGCACCAGGGGCAATCGGGATCAAAGAAGACAGCCAGTTTGGTTGTCCCCTTGTCACTGTATTTAACAGCAGTATCCAGAGGGAGATCCGACCAGTTGAGTTTGATGGATTGTTTTACTTCACGTTGACGTTGTGCCGTCAGGTCCGTCGCGGTGTGCATGTCATAGATGTTACCGACCATGAGATACTGCCCAGTGGGGTCGGCATACAGCACATTAGAACCGGCGATGACTTCAAGCAGGCCTGGTATAACTGAAGCCGAGACCGATGTGATTTTGGTTCCCGGCAGGGCTTTATGGACGGTCTGTTCTACTACGCTTTGTATATTGTCTTTGGTTTTCTCCTGAGCACAGACAGAAAGAGAAAACAAGCAAAAAATAACGGCGATGCCGTGAGTGATATTCATCGGTGGTTCTCCTCTAGGTTAACACCAAGTTCAACGCCTTCGGTCAGGACAATTTCCACGACACGACCGGCGTCGATTTCGATAATGGGATAGGTTTCATCAGCGCGTTTGAGATACCACTCGGAGATCTTGCCCAGAGCGGTACCAAAACCGGAGGCCACGCCATACTCCAGTGTTTTGCCAGGATCGATGGTCGAGACAGATCCATTTGGTGAGGTCAGGACTGAACTGTAGGATTGCGAGATGGCCGTGCCGATCCCGCCTGCAGTGCCGGCCAGCAAAGCGCGTGCAATCAAGGTGCCCTGTTTACTAACCAGGTGTCCACGCATACCCACCTTGCCATCTTCACCAGAGACATAGCCTTTTAACGGGACGTCAAGGATCTCACCGCCACGCAGCACGCAGGCGAGCCGCTCAAGTCGTAAATAAGCACGTTCATCAGAGATACGTCCGAATCCGGCGGCGACGATCCGACAGGACTTAACGCGTGAGCGATAGCGGTTCGGCAGTGAGGCTGTATCCATCAATTCCAATAAAACCGGGTGAGGATTCGTGTCTGAGCGACCGCCCGTCGGTGCATCGAGCCCTGACAATAATGCCGCTTTCGCAAAGGCCCCCGGCGGGATGCAATTACTGATATTGCATGATGGTTTCTGTTTCCCTTTGTCCTTGGCAAGCTGGGGATCAACCAGGCTCACTGACAGAATTGCCGGTGCAGGGTGTTGGTTTCGACCGCCCTGTAACCCCAGATTGTGAGTGGCGTCAGTGGCGACACCGGACAGGGCCTTATCCATCATCTGCGCGGATGCCGGTGATGACATGCGCCGTGGCTGAGGTAATGGCAATGCGGGAAAAGTGGTTGGAGTGCTATTTGTTTGTGGCGGTGCGACAGGTCGCGGTGAGCTTTGATCATGTTTGAGCTTGTCGATCTCGCCACGCAATTGTTCAATTGTTCGCTGAAATTCGGAATTGGTTTGTTTCAGTGCGTTGATATCACTCTCACCTCGGGCGATCCAGACTTCTCGCGGATCAACCTTCTGCCCAGGCAGCGTGAAATTAGTCGTCACTTCCTTATTAGCCGTGACTTGATCCGGCTGTGCCGGGAGTTGTTGCTGTGGATCAGTTAGATACAGGCCCAGCAATATCCCGCCAAAAACAATGATCACAATGCCGACGGTTATCATGGTTTGGCGTTTGCGCGTTGCGGCTGTGTCAGGAACAGTATTGCTGTTGTTCATGACTTCACCTTCTTAATATCGCGAATCACAAAGATATCGGTCGATTCGTGCGCACCAAGCTCATGTTTGTCAATGGCAATGGCAACAATGGGCTGACCTGGTAATATGCGGAAATCTCGTTCTGCTAAACGCAATGTTTCCGAGGTCAAGTTAGTCAGCGTATAGACTTCACCGATCAAGGTGTTGCCGGTGAATATTGTATTGCGTTTAAACTGCACTTCATCCCATAGCGGAACTATGAGTGGTGCGGATTTTGGGGTGTAACCTTCGGGGAGGGCACGGCGACCTAAAGATTTCACCAGCCCTTCAATCCGTTTCATGTAAGGCAGCGCCTGATTCGCTGATTTACTTGACCCTGTATTCCGATAGGGTGGGCGTAAAAATATGGTCTGTGCCGGTATGTCTGCGGGGGCGGCGAGCAGGGTATAGGTTTCTCCGTTGTCGGCGCGGACAAACATCGAGAACGGTGTGTTCCCGGTCACCCGCACGAAAAGTTGACCGGCGTTCTGATCGGGCTCGATCCGAATGCGATCATTCGCACTCCAGATGTGGTCGATACGCGCACCATCGGCCATGGCGATCCGGTTGAGTTCTTTTTGTGAGACCTTTAGCTGGACAGTCTGGCCGTCCACGACATCGATCACCTGCAGAGCAAAGACACTACCGGGCAGGATCAGTAGCGTGATGAATAACAAACGGTTTATCATGTTGAACCTCCTTAAATTCAGTGACGTGGACAAAGCCACTCTGGAATTGAAATTTCAGCCGGTAAGCAATGGTCTTCTCGCTGACAATTTCTTTACCGACCCGTATGACTTGTTGGCCGAAGATAGCGACATATTCCCCCCGTACCCTGGCATCGGTAGGGAAAAACATGGCCGACATCTCATGCTGTTTGATGCGTTTGGCTTCGTCGAAAAGTTGCGTCTGCAAGACGCTGTATGCACCTGGTGAGGCGTAACGCAAAAAGGTTTGAATTCGATAGTCAAGATTCTTGGGCGTATACGACAACAACAGACCGGCAAACCACTCACCAACCTGGATCAGGTATTCGGGACTGGCCTCGTTACCGTGAATCCAGAAAGGTTGCTCCAACTTCGGCGGAACGAGGATGGTTTTTTCGCGGGAGTCGTTTGTGATGACGTGGCTTGTCAATAATAGATTGGACATTGCCATGGTCACCGCCATCACAAACCACAATTTGCCATTAAATTGCGCGGCCATGAGCCGGGAACGAAAACGTTGAAGATTCATCCTGCAAACTCCCGGATAAAACTTGGCGCACGCGATTTGATCCACAGATCAGAACGGGTGTACCAATAGAGAAATCGCAGGATCAGACCACGTCCCCCCGCCTGTTTGATCCGCGCCAAAGAGCGTGAGGCAAAAAATCCCAGGACAATACCCGGAATAAATTGCTGGAAGAGGGCACCGAAGAGCATCAAAAAGATGAAAGTGCCCGCTTCGTCGGCCTCCCACATGAAGACCATGGGCGGATCATCCAGGTGTCGGGGGATCATGTAACGCGCAATGTCCATGCTTTAGATCGTCGCTGAATTGAACAGGGCGTTAACAATGGTCGGGCCGAGCATGCCGAAGATCGCCAGGACAATACCCAGCACTGCCGGTAGCGGTGAACCCTTACCAATACCATAAGCCAGACCAAACACGCCGCCGGTAATGGCCAGACCCCGTCCGAGGTAACCGGTTGCGGCTCCATGGATGAAATCGTAAAACGCCTGGAACTCGGTACCGGTTGTGGCGGCAAAGGCCATCACTGGCAGTGATAAAAGCAGAAAGGTAATGAATTGCCTGGAAGCAGTTCGGGTGGAATACAACATCATGGTTTAAATTTCCTCTTTGGTTGGTTGAGTGATGATGATTTCCGTGCGGCGATTTAGTGCTCGCCCGGTGTTGGTGGTGTTTGTTGCGACATAGCAACAAAGGGGAGCGGACTTGAGTGTGATGTGTTGTTTATCAACCCCAAGACCGCGTAAATAGTCCCTCACGACCTGGGCGCGTTGTTTGGCCAGGATCTTGTTGGTGTGAGGTTTTCCTGTGCTATCGGTATAACCCGTGATGGTTAACCGGTAACCTTGTGATATTACTTTTGCTAATCGGGCAAGGATCGTTTTGTCATCCTCATGCAAGATGGATGCAGCATGGTCAAAATGGACCAGCACCTTTTTTGGTGAAAAAATTGTTTTCTTTTCAGGTTGTTGCGAAATGGCACTGGTAAAGAATTTGCGCCTGGGTGTCTTGGGAGTCGATAAAGGACAATCGGTGCATAGATAAAACTGATTCGGTGTGCCACGGACCTGTGTCAGTCCAAAGAACTGCTGCTCCTTGTTGTGAATACTATTCGATATGGCGCATCCGCTTAGTACGGCGGATATGAGACAGATGGTGAAAAATACGTTTTGCATACTGGTTTCGTTTGATCTCATGTTTCTCTGTTAAAGCAGGCCCGGCATGGTATGCGCCGATAGCTCGCCAGTTGTATCCAAAGCGGCGGATATAGCCCGCCAATATCCAGGCACCCACATGAATGTTGGTGCACTCGTCCAATAGATCCCCAGGTTGAATGCCGACCTCGGCCAGGCGTGGGAACCACCACCGAGAATTGATCTGCATTAATCCGACATCGACGGAACCATCATGATTGTGGTTAACCGCTGAGGGATTCATTGCGCTCTCGGCCAGCGCGATGGCATAGAGGATGTCAACGTTAATGTCGTATCGTTCGGCAGCGGAGTGCCAGCATGTTTCAGAAACGACACTGTTGACGGCGATGAAGCACAACAAGACATAAAAATAAAGATGTCGCTTCATGGATAACCCGCTTATTGGCAGTGTGTGGTAATAGTTTGTGAAAACCGGATGAGAAAACCAATGATAAATTAGATCATGGTTGTGAAAATTAATTTGAACGGGGATTAATCCGGAGGGATTAATGATGAATATATGTATTCAATAATAGAAAGGGTGGGTATCCGGGTAACGTATCTATATCTGATACGTTACTGACTGGATACCCGCTATATTGATACAGCATTAAACAAAGGGACAACCCGAATAACACTGGCCATGCCGCTGATCGCATTGATAACATGCTTGTTCGGCACGCATTGCCTGAGCTTCATTATAAAGACTCTCAAAAAATACGTCGTCAAGTTCATACAGGGTTAACAGCTTTGGACAGTTGGCGCCAGAACAGGCTGCCATTCTGCCAAGTTCATAAGCTGCGGCGTACGCTTCCCAGTAATAGTCATTTGACATATCAAAGTCGATATTAACAAGTGACCGCGCTATGGCGACCATGGATGCAGCTTTAAGGCCGGGTACGGCTTCTGTTTTTGACATGAAAATATCCTCCAGAGAGTTTACAGCCAACCTCTTTCCGCAAAAGCAACGATTTCATCAGATCCCACGACCAGATGGTCCAGGACTCTTACATCAACCAGATCCAAAGCATTTTTCAATCGAGTAGTTAACTGTCGATCTGCTTCAGAGGGTTCAGCAACGCCACTGGGATGGTTATGGGATAATATGATAGCTGCTGCATTTAACTCCAACGCACGTTGAACAACAACTCTGGGGTGAACCGATGCGCTGTTTATTGTGCCGGTAAAGAGTTTTTCAAAAGAAATAACTCGATGGCGATTATCAAGAAATAAAACGCAGAAGGCTTCGTTTTTAAATCCTGAAAAATGGACTTTTAAATACCGTTTCGTATCAGTCGGGTTTGTAATAGACATGCCAGGACTGTGACGCCGCGCCAGAATGTCAGTGGCCAGTTTGATTATGACATCCTCATTCACAACGGATAGAAGTTTTGAATAATCAGATCTTTCAGAGAGAATATCAAAAGCAAGTTTGACGATAATATTCATCTCTCCAATTTTTAAATCACTGGGCGATGAGGAAAGTTTAACGGTTTTTCTCATGGCTTTGGTGGGCATGATGATCTCCTTAAATAATGACAAAAGAGATCGCCCCCAGCGGGAGAATGATCTCCCAGGTCTGGGTGGTTGAAGATGGATCGCACAGCTTGTGCTGTGACACTTGTATGACGATCCGACGAAGTGATTAGCTACCGGCTTAACCAGTAAGGGCGCATGTTGATCCGCAACATGCCACGGTTGAAAATCTTTCCAAAATACCGGTCGCACTACATATCCAAACGGATACTTGGGAAAGACGCCACGAGATTGTGGCGTCTTGACAGGTGACCACCGGTCATACCTGTCAGTTGACATTCAGAAGCGGTTAATGGATACAAGCCCAGGCAGTCTTTTACCGGGTCATGCAGGATTGTTCGACCTGAAAGATCTTGTTTCCCTCGACATGATGGATAAACATAATGCGTCTCATTGAGACACATCCGTCATTGGCGTGATCTCACTATGGGAAAGAGATCGATGATTACCGGGCACGTGTTATCGCACAAAGGGACCCGCCCGGTTCCGACGACAGGCGGTCGGCGATGATTAAGGCAAAGACCGTGATGGCCTTTCCTATCGCTTTGTATGATGCGATGGGAAAGGCCACCACAATCACGCCGGGACCGACCGTGAGAAATGACCGGGATATAACTTTGGAAAAGTCATACCCGGTCATTAACCACCAAAAGTGCGTCTACCATCCCGTGTGATACAACATCAATGCACTAAGTACGTTAAGTTGTTCCAGCTCCAGCCGGTTGGCGATGTCCCCGAGTGTGGTATAACCAAAACGTTGACCTAATTCCTGACCCCAGTTACCGTTATAAAAACTGCATACTGCGGCAAGAAAGACACCTTCACCGACGCTGCATACCGCCATAAACCGTTCAATCGCTTCCTGGTTTGGACGAATTTTATTGCGGTCTGTTGCATCGGCATAATGTCCAATGCCGTCACAATAAAAAAATTGCGGACCAGCCAGTCTGATCGCTTCTTTCCATGCGGCAAGAAATCGAGCAGGAGCTTGCGCATAGTGATTACGGTATTTCTCTTGTAATTCCCGGTAACGTTGTAGCGCTGTGTCGTTATTAGCACAGGTATTTGTAATTTCGTTCATCAGTAAGTCTCCTGTTTTTTTTGATGAAGTCGCCTCCGTATTGGAATGCGTACTCCAATCAGTTGAGTGATGGATCGCTGGCGAGAGCCATTGCACCTGGTATTCGATCCGACGATGATGCTGAGGGCGCTGATCGAAATCAGCAAAGAATGCCGTTCCATGAACGACATTGGGTGCAACGTCTTTCCGAACCGTCCAGTAGGACGATTTGGAAAAACGCCGCAAGGCAGCGTTGATCCACAGGACATGTCCTGTCAGGTTGAGGGAGACGTTCAAGCCGCTTTCTCATCAGTTTTGATGTTGTAGACTTTACCGTTGACTTTGACCCACTCAATACGCAACAGACGCGTTTTGAGTGAAACACCGGGTTGACCGGCTTTTTCACCTTTTTGGTAGGTAAAGGGATCGACATAGAGATCGCCCAGTTTGAAGCCGATCAGCACCTTGTTGGACTCATCTTTGATGATGGGTTTCAACTCTTCAATGATGCGCTGCGCCTCAGTGCCGGATACGCGGCAGTCAAATCGTGTGTATTGAACATTGTCACTACGACCATGGATGGCGGCGATATCGACTGCCAAAAAAGGCTTGCCACGTTGCACCGGCACCACTCGGAGACGATTTAGATAACCGAAACCGGATATATGGAGATCAAAAAACTGATTTTCCTGGTTGTTGTCATCGGTGGAAGTTTGACTTGATTCATTTGACATGATGTTTCTCCTTGAGTTGAGTTTGGGAAACATCTGACCCGGAAAGGGATCAGTGTCCCCGTCGGGTTTTACAAAATGGATCGACAGAAATGGCGAGATTGCCTGATCTGTTGCACTTGTCTCACGATCCTGCAAAGTGCGATAGGTGCTGATAAAAACCAGCAAAGGTGCTACTTTAACCAAGTAGCCAGGGTAGAAAATCGGTAACCACTTATCGCGGTCTGGCTACTACTATGATATACAGACAAGACTGATTCAACGAAATATTATTTTTATATGAAAACAATTATTCATCATAACAGTGATTTGAAACATAACGGTCTTAGATCACCGTGACCATGCAAAGTAATTACATTTCGGGTACTGAGTACAACCCAAAAAAGACTTGCCCTTGTTTTTGCCACCCTTCACCGTGCGCTGCACCAGATGCCCGGTTTGGCACATCGGACAAAGCTCGCTTGTGCCCGATGATGTATGTTGGCCTGTAGCCTGGCTTGATGATCCAGGCTGGCCCTGCTGGCCGGGTAATGCACCCTTACACTCCGGATACGCGGTACAACCCCAAAACCAGCCATGCTTACTCTTACGCCGTATCAGTGGTTTGGCGCAGAGGGGACAGGCGTGCTGGGACTCGACAGTAATTTCTGCGACCTGTTCTTGGACATGGTATAGAATGTTTTCGATCCATTTGATCTGACCTGTGATAAAGGTGTCGAGATCACCACATGCCTGCGCGATGTCTTCGAGTGCCTGCTCCCATAAGGCTGTCGTCGATGGGTCCTTGATGGAAGCCGGTAACAGTTCGATCAAGGATCGGCCTTTGTCTGTGCTGATCAGGTGCCGTTTTGATTTTTTGACAAAACCACGCTGCAACAATGTCTCGATAATACCGGCCCGGGTGGCCTCGGTGCCGATCCCCGCTGTCTCTCGCAGGACTTGTTTGAGTTTCGGATCACTGATCTCTTTACCGATCGATTTCATCGCCGCAATCAGGGTACCTTCAGTATACCTTACAGGTGGTGCGGTTTGCTTTGTTTCAAGACGGGCATTGATCGCCTCGGCGTGCTCATTCATTGTCACAGGCGGCAGATTGGGTTTATCTTCCGAATGGGATAACTCACTACTACCAAGCAAACAATGCCACCCGGGCACCTGGGGAAAATTACCCACCGTCCGAAACAGGTGATGATCAACGGTCACTTCAATCACCGTCTTGTCATACTCATAGGCAGGATAAAATTGTGCGAGATACCGCCGACAAACCAAGTCATAGAGTTGCCGTTCCTGCTCCGTCATTTTTGAAACATCAGTTGGGGTGCCGGTTGGAATAATGGCATGGTGAGCAGTGATTTGTTTGTCATTCCAGGCGCGAGATTGCAGCTTCGTATCCGCGTCCTTCACGAAGGACGCATAGACCTGGTCTGACTGCGCCAGGGCAGCCAATACACTGCTTGCTTCAGTCAGTTGTGAGGTTGGCAGATAACGACAATCAGTGCGAGGATAGGTTAAGGCTTTATGAGTTTCATACAATGCCTGGGCAATGTCCAACACGGCTTGCGCACCCATCCCCCATCGTTTTGAGGCGGCCTGTTGCAGTGAAGACAAATCAAACGGGAGGGGCGGGGGCTCCTGTTCACGGGTCGTGGTTGCCTTTGAGATGATCCCCTGTTTACCCGTGATATCCTGTGCCACGCTGCGGGCCGCCGCTTGATGGGTGCAGCGGCCCTCATCATCGGTAATTTGACTCGGCGGTGTCCACTTCGCGGTAAATGATCCGGCCTTCACCTGGAAGGTCCCCACTACGTCATAATAGGGACTGGGCTTAAACGCCTCGATGATACGATCCCGCTCAACGATCAGATTCAGTGTCGGTGTCTGTACCCGCCCCACAGAGAGTACCCCCTCATGCCCTTGCTGCTGACCGAGCAGGGTGTAGGCACGGGTGAGGTTCATCCCCACTAACCAGTCAGCGCGGGCGCGACCAAGACCTGCCAGGTAGAGCGGCTCGGTTTTCTTCCCAGGGAGGATCTGATTCAAGGCCTTACGGATACTCGCCCCATCCAGCGCCGATAACCACAAACGACTGACTGTTCCCCGCCAACCACATTGCGCCAATACCTCCCGCGCAATGGTTTCGCCTTCACGGTCGGCATCGGTGGCAATCACCACATGTGCACACCGTTTGAGCAAGTCCTGGATGATTCGATATTGCTTACGAGCAGATTTTTTGACATCCATTTTCCAATTCACAGGAACGATCGGTAATGTAGACAAATTCCAGCGCTTATACCCCGAGTCGTAACCCTCGGGGGCGGCCATTTCCAACAAGTGGCCAAAACACCAGGTCACCGTAATGTCATGATTATGCAAATAACCATCAGCACGGGTGCGCACACCCAGGATCTGTGCAATGTCTCTGGCCTGAGAGGGTTTTTCACAAAGATAAAGCTGCATTAACTGTCATCCTGATTCAGAAATTGCTTCAAACCCTTGCCGGGGGAAAAGGCAGGTACATAACGTGCGGGTAATGTGAGTGGTTCACCGGTGCTGGGATTACGCCCGAGTCGTGCACCATGCCGATTGCGGTAAAATCGACCAAACCCGGGCAGTGAAATATCGCCACCCTCAGACAAAGTGGAGCAAACAATCTGCTCGAATGTTTGAATAAACTTCAAGGCGTCAGATTTACTGACATCCAGTTCACTGGCGAGCGCACTTGCCAAACCTTGTCTATTCATCCGTAGACTTGACCTTTGATTGACGACGTTGCACAAATTCGATACGCGAGATGATGAGGGCGACTTCATTGACAGTAAGAACAAGCTTGGTTTTCTCCTCACCCGTCTCCTTATCATTCCAGACATCCACCTTCAAAATCCCTTGTACACTGACACGCATCCCTCTCCGTAGTACGCGCATTACGTCCTCAGCCAACTTGCCCCAGGCAGCCACATCAAGCCAAAAACCACCCTTGTCTTCATACTCGCCGTCATCGTTCTTGACGGGACGGTCAAAATAGACGCTAAAATTAGCGACTTGATCCTGGTCCTCATTCGTCTGGTTCAAAACCGGATCACCACCGAGATTACCCGTGCCCTTAAATGTATTCGCCATATTGTTTACTCCAAAGTTGTTATAGAAAAACACAGTGATACAGTAACGTGGAGGTCATTGCAGCCCAACAAAAAATATAAAATCAAATTTGAAAATTTATTTGTCATAACCCGCGTTTAAGAGAAATCAAACGGCGAACACTATCAAGATAACGTTCAAGATTGCGTGCTTCATAATGGCTTGATCCATACAGCAGATTGAGTTGTAAGCGTTCCTGCTCAAATTCAAGATACACCTTGCGTACTGCGGAAGGGAGCGACTGCAAAAGACCGATGCCGGTGTCACTGTGCAACAACTCGAAATAGGTTTGCCTGGTCAGTCGATTGGCGGGTAGTCGCCAGCGAACATACTTACCATTACCGGTGTTATGCAAGATGAGGTGTGCAGGCCAGGGGGGGCGAAATGACTGTTTGAACCGGTCGATTAACGACTGCATCGCACAGTCAATCTCAACACACGATGCCTGCAACAATTCAAGCTGCTGCTGAAGCGAACGCAACCGCCAATCGACATCGCCCCCCTTACCCTTAAAAGCTAAAAGAAAGGGCCTTTTAGAATCAAACTGCATTATCTGTATTACACCTGAACCGGATTATCTGCTCAGTCATCCATGACTTCGACGGTTGAGATATTAGCAGTACTGATCTCTGGCGCAATTTTTGCCCGCCGACTGCCATCCAGTATCTCCTGCGGCATTTCGCCCATATTGGCCATGACCTCCATTGCTTTGCTTGCCTTGGGATTTCCATGTTGAAAATCAGTCCGGGTGACCATGGTAAATTTCCATAAGCCGGATAAAGCAAAAGCATGTCTGACACGCTGTGCGATTTGGTGTAATTGTCTGGTGCTTTCTTGCCGATCCATAAGACCGACATGTCGGGCAGTGAGGATGGTGCAGACCAGTTGATCATAATCTGAGATTAGGTAAGCACCCATATAACCATAGGCATTGGCAAACTGCAGGGGGATAGAGATAGGTTCTAATGAGCTGGCAATGTCGATCTGCACGCCTGATGCTGCAGTGGATAGTTTGTTTTCCAACTCCTGACACAGATCATTAATGATTGTGCGTGTCTTGATCAGCGATTCTTCGATTTGTAACAGCGTCCAGTCTGCATAAGGATCATTGCGACTGGCCGACGACCAAATTCGTTTCATGTTCATGCCAAAACGCATTAGACCGATAATATGGCTTTTGGTGTCTGTTTTTCTTCGCCCATGAACGAGACGTTGCGCCTGCCGTGTCTGTATGATGAGACTGGCATTGCCTTGTAACGAGCCAGGGCGTGACGCTGCTTCGGCGGGACTCACTATTTGATCGACATTGTCTGACGGGGATTTGACTGGTGACATGGTTACAGAGTCGGTTAATTCTTCGTTTGTCATGTTTGCTCCTGAAATTTTTACTACCACTAACACACGGCACATATTGCGCAAGTGTTTTACGTTTAACATTCACTGCCGCCTTAGTGCGACATTCATTGTCTGGATATGCAAGTACGAGTTTACGTGCTTGGAAATATCAGTAGGCATCATGTTAATGAGATTTGCATGAATAAAAACGATGAATAAATCGCCGAGGCAGGATACTTATTGAAAGCGTTATTTGGTTAATCAGAAGTGTCATCGGGGGTACCGGCGTGTTGTCAGTGACAACAAATGCGGCCAGGCTCATCGGGGGGTACCAGCGTGTTGTCAGTGACAACAAATCCGGCCAGGCTCATCGTGGGGGGT
>JAOUNS010000025.1 GCA_029880855.1 Gammaproteobacteria bacterium | reverse complement strand
ATCCTTGCCATTGCCGGTCTGTGTAGCGACATCAGCCGTTGCTGTTGTTGTGGCTTGTGTATCCACCGTGGCACTGCCCTGCCCTGTGGTGCTTGAGGCGGTGGTTGTACCCGTGTCTACAGTTGCAGTGCCACCGGTTGATGTCGTGGTTGCAGTTGTCGTGCTATAGGTCGTGGTCTGTCCGCCACCGGTGCGGACCTTGTCGGCCTGTTCGCCGGTCACCAGTTGGGTGGCCAGACGAGTGGTGCCGGCATAGATATGCTTGCTCACGGTGGAGCCGTTGGTCACCACGTAGAACTTGTTGACGTAGACGGTCTTGCCGTATTGGCCGCGTTTGACCAGTCGGGTACCGCTTTCGTCATACACAAAGTCCAGGGTGCTGCCGGCATCCTTCACGACCATGATCCGATTCTCATCATCCCATTCGATGGCACGACGGGCACCTTTATTGTCATGGGTCCAGCCGGTCTGGTTGCCGTTGGCGTCATAGCTGAAGGTGCGTTCACCAATGTGGGTCGGGGCATGGGGCTGTTTGCCGTCATAGGCATAATCCCAGCTGTAGGTGCCTTCGGTTCTTGTCTGTACTTTACCGGCACTTTCATTGGTGCTGGTCTGTTCCTTGCGGACGATGTTATGAATATTGTCGTACTGCATGTTCAGCGTGTAGCGGAAGTGTTTGCCGCTGCTGTATTCATAGTCACCGTTGGCGGTGGTCAGGCGATACAGTTCGTCATAACCAAAGGTCTGTTTGACCGGGCCGCCCAGGGCGCTGGGGCTGCTCGGGACAGGCACGTTGTTGTCCAGCGTGAGGGTCGCTCCCGGCATCCTGCCTCCCGCGACATTAGCACATCCCTGTGCGTCATATTCCCCACCTTGTCATAGGCATAGGTGAGGTTCTGCAACTGGTTGAGTTTGCTCTGTGTCTTGAGCACAGCCAGGCGACGGGTTTTGGCGTCGTACTGGTAGTTGGTCGTGACACCATTACCCAGTTCCAGGAAGACGCGTTGACCGAATTTGTCGTAGTCCAGTCGTTTCAGGTAGACGAAGCGATCCTGTTGTTTGACGCCTTCGGCGTGGTTGACGTTACCACCGGCATCATAGGTGTAGGTCAGGACTTCACCGTCCGGATAGGTCAGTTGATGTAACCGGCCCCAGCTGTCGTAGGCATACTGCGTGGTGAAGGTTTCCACCGCGTTGAACGAGTCGATGATCTGGGTCTCTTTCAGGGTTTCACCCAGTTTGCCATACCAGCGCTCTTTCGAGCCGTGCTGGTGCTTGACCTTGATCACGCGACCGGCACGGTTATCCGCTGCACCGGCGTCACCATATATAGGTGACGTTGTTGCCCGGATAGTTCGGGTAGCTGATGTTGGTCAGGCGGTTGAAGTAATAGGCATAGTTGATCGCCTTACTCTGTTCACGCAGGTTCGCGGTGATCTTCTTGATCAGGTTACCGGCGTTGTCATAGACCATTTCGGTCTTGCCGGTGTCCTTGTTGCTCAGGACGGTACGGCGACCCAGCAGGTCATACCCGGCTTCGGTCAGGTTGCCCTTGGCATCGGTGACCTTGGTGATCTGCTTGAGCTGATCGTAGTCGTAGAAGGTCCACAGGGTTTGTTGGGCGCCGTCCTTGTCCTTGACGAACTCTTTCAGGGTGGTGATCAGTTCGCGGCTGTCCTTATAGGTGATCTTGCTGTTGCCGTTGGCGTCGGTCACGCGGGTGATATGACGCAGGCGGCCCTGTTGATCCTGACCCAGGCTGTATTCCATGCGTGTCGCACTGGCATTGGGCAGGCTGGAGGCGCATATCGCGCTATGACTTCTGTGACACAGAGTTTTGAACACCCTCTCATTGAGTTTACTTAGAGTGGGTGTCTCGTTTGTGTGTTCTTAATCAAAATTTCTATAAATCCATTTTCCATCCAAACAAATCATTCTTGTTTCAAGGCCATCATAGTTACTAACCAGTATATTTCCAGTATATTTTTTATTAATAGTAATTATTTTTTTTGTCAGCGTGTATTTAAAATCTTTTATATTAACTTTTCCATATTCTATAGTTAGCCCACCAGGTAGAAATTCTTCTACAAGGATTTGTTTTTCACAAACAGAATTAACATCAATATCCTCTAAAACAATCTGATATAGCTTATACTTAACCGATTCATTATCCTTACACCAATAAATCACGCTTAAATCAGAAGGTGACAAATGTTCAACTAATGTTTTTGTATAATATCCATATACAAATGGTGCGTTAACCATGCCTGGACGTGAAAAAAACTCCTCTATTGGTGAGCAGTTATTTTTTTTCATGTCTAACAAAATATCATAAGGCACATACTTTGAGGAATATCCCTTTCCTTTATTAGCCACTCCAGATTGAGTATCCGAATGTTTTAAACTCGAATAATCCACTAGCCATACAACAGCCAACGTTAACAAAACGCTGACAACCACACATAAAAACCTTTTAATTACAATCAACATCTGGCCTCGCAAATGGATCTTTTAAATTTGATCTTAAGTTTTGTATGGCGGCATCAAGTTTTCTTGCGTCATTTCGGAACGTTTTATCCATAAATGCTGCTTTTTTATCATCGCCAGAAATTTTATTTATTTCAACTTTTAGTAGATTTGAATGAGTGTGTCCATCAGTATAATCATCTTTGGTATTACCAGGTATCAAGGAAAAACCTGCTTTTTTAAGCGCCTTCATCATGTCTTCACGTGAAATACCTTTATATTTAAAATCAGCACCTCTAGCTCCTTTTTCTATTAAATGAGGACTATTTTTTACTGACTGCGGTATAATTTTGTCATTTGTGAGTGAGCGGTGATTACCTTCTTCATCAATATATCGACTTCCCCCGGTAGTCCATATATCAAACTCATTGTCTTGTTTACCTGTAACTTCCTGAACAGCTTTGTTAAGTAAAATTAAATGTTTGATAACCTCTCTATTATAAAACACATGTTTTATCTTTAACCTATTCCCATCAGGGTCAACAAATAAAACAGGATTTAAACCTGTATAACTATACATAGCCAGGTTCCGAGCATTAAATACCCCACCCATACCAGGAAGGTTTGCATCTCTTTCCTTATTACCAGTAGGCAAATACTGAGCCAAAATCGGATCCGGCGACTGCCACACACTGGTCCGTGGGTCGTAGTAACGTGCACCGTAATAGTATAGACCAGTCTCCTTGTCGATCTCCTTGCCGGTGAACAGATATGAAGTCCGGAAACGGGTTGTGGTTTCTTCTACCCAGGTTTCGCCAAAGGGGAAGTATTGAACATGTTCATACACCTCACCCACGTCATTGGTGACGTAGGAGGTCGAGCCCAGGTGATCGGTATGGTAGAAGTAGAGGAAGCGTTCGATGACGACGTTGCCACCACCGGTTCCACCGGTGTTGCCGCCGCCATTGCCATTAGAACCACCATTACCATTGGAACCGCCATTGCCGTTGCTGCCACCGCTGTTGGTGTTGTCAGCCTTCGGATCACCGCCCAGGTTTTTGTTCTTGATGGTGTTTTGTGACACTGCATTGGCGCGGTCGCTGCGGTGTAACAGGCCCTGACCGGGGTTGGTTTCCGGTTTGTTGCTGTTGGTGTTTGCAACAGACGCAGTTGTCCTGGCTTGCTTGTTGTTGCCTTTGCCATCCTTGCCATTGCCGGTCTGTGTAGCGACATCAGCCGTTGCTGTTGTTGTGGCTTGTGTATCCACCGTGGCACTGCCCTGCCCTGTGGTGCTTGAGGCGGTGGTTGTACCAGTGTCTACAGTTGCAGTACCACCGGTTGATGTCTTTGTTGCCGTTGACGTAGTGGTGCTATAGGTCGTGGTCTGTCCGCCACCGGTGCGTACCTTGTCGGCCTGTTCGCCGGTCACCAGTTGGGTGGCCAGGCGGGTGGTACCGGCATAGATATGCTTGCTCACGGTGGAGCCGTTGGTTACCACATAGAACTTGTTGACGTAGACGGTCTTGCCGTACTGGCCGCGTTTGACCAGTCGGGTACCGCTTTCGTCATACACAAAGTCCAGGGTGCTGCCGGCATCCTTCACGACCATGATCCGATTCTCATCGTCCCATTCGATAGCACGACGGGCGCCCTTGTTGTCATGGGTCCAGCCGGTCTGGTTGCCGTTGGCGTCATAACTGAAGGTGCGTTCACCGATGTGGGTCGGGGCATGGGGCTGTTTGCCGTCATAGGCATAATCCCAGCTGTAGGTGCCTTCGGTACGGGTCTGTACTTTACCGGCGCTTTCATTGGTGCTGGTCTGTTCCTTGCGGACGATGTTATGAATATTGTCGTACTGCATGGCCAGCGTGTAGCGGAAGTGTTTGCCGCTGCTGTATTCATAGTCACCGTTGGCGGTGGTCAGGCGATACAGTTCGTCATAACCAAAGGTCTGTTTGACCGGGCCGCCCAGTGCGCTCGGGCTGCTGGGAACGGGGACGTTGTTGTCCAGAGTCAATATGTTACCCACCTTGTCATAAGCATAGGTGAGGTTTTGCAGACTGAAGCCGGTGGCCTGTTGGGTTTTCAGGTTGGCCAGACGACGGGTCTTCGCGTCATAGTGGTATTGGCTGGTAACGCCGTTGCCCAGTTCCAGGAAGACGCGTTGGCCGAATTTGTCGTAGTCCAGGTGTTTCAGGTAGACGAAGCGATCCTGTTGTTTGACGCCTTCGGCGTGGTTCACATTACCACCGGCATCATAGGTGTAGGTCAGCACTTCACCGTCCGGGTAGGTCAGTTGATGTAACCGGCCCCAGCTGTCGTAGGCGTACTGTCCCCGGAATTCCTCAGGTTAGCTCATGCTCAGACACTTTTAAACTCTTTATTATTTTAGTATTGAGCTTTGAGCAGTTACACAGTTTTATTTACAGTCTCATGTGTTATCAAGTTGACAGCCTATCTTAGCAAGGTCTGTTCTTGCCACTCTTGTAACCAGGGATGTGATAACAAATTAGATTTATCTGGTATGGCACTCAAAAAAACACCTCTTAAATCTGAAATTATTTCTATCAACTCATCAGTACTTATGTATTCATATTCTGGATTTGGAAGCCAATTCGTTTGACTTTTACAATAAATTTTATATGCGCCATTTATCGGTTCAAAATTTAGTGCGCGCTCAATTCCTTGCTCATAGAAATCCAAACAAAAAGGTTCTGTTTGTTTTTTTAAAGCACAACACGCATCAGGAAGCTGTTCTAGAAGAACAGGCAAATCTGTTTTTATATCCACTGGCCACCGCTCCTCGCCAAAGCCACTTACTAAAAAATGCGCACTGGTTGATTCGGATATAGAAACACAAATATCCGTCAAAATAGATCTAACGTCATCACTTTCCAGATCATAATCTTCTTTCTTTATTTCATGCACAACACCTGCTACAACTAATTTTATTAACATTATTGTTCCTCGCGATATTTAAGGAATTACAGGATATGCAGTTCTAATACCACCACTTTTCGCATTTGGTACCACTCTGGCCCAATTTGCATTTACAAAAGTACCATCAGGCTTGATAACTCGTCCCAGTCCATTTGGGATTCGGACTGTCGCTGGCCCGTCAACATTTAAACCTTTCAAAAATTCAGCTGCTTTTTGATTGTTCAACCACTGCCCTTGATTTTCTCCAGTGCCGGCAGCTCTCCCTGTCAAATTTCTTGTGTTTTTAGGACCTGCTCCATGAGTCTCAAAAGTATGACCAAACTCTTTCCGGCTTTTCCAATTAACATCCCTTTCATTATCATTAGGATCTTCCGGTGGAGTTGCAGGAGTCGACATAGAGGAAAACAATGATGGTGATCCATTATCTCCACTATTTGAACCAGAATTTGAATTCATCACATTCTGGGTTTGCTGTGACGTATGTATTGCGCCCGCAGTCAATACAACTAAAACACCAGACCCGCATACCACACTTGCAGCGCATGCTTGTACGGCAGCAATAATTGCCGGTATAAAGACTAAATTGCCATCCGGGTCAACATAGAGTACCGGGTTTTGCCGTGAATAGCCATAAAGGCCTAAATTATAGCTACTATACACACCCCCTATACCAGGTAATTTCGAATCTCGCTTCTTATCACCACTCGGCAAATACTTCTCAAGTATCGGATCCGCACTCTGCCACACACTGGTCCGTGGGTCATAGTAGCGCGCACCGTAATAGTATAGACCAGTCTCGCTATCCAGTTCCTTGGAAGTAAACAGGTAACTAGTCCGGAACCGGGTTGTGGTTTCTTCTACCCAGGTCTCACCGAAGGGGAAGTATTGTACGTGTTCGTACACATCACCCACGTCATTGGTGACGTAACTGGTGCTGCCCAGGTGATCGGTATGGTAGAAGTAGAGGAAGCGTTCGATGACGACGTTGCCGCCACCGGTTCCACCGGTGCTGCCGCCGCCATTGCCATTTGATCCACCATTGCCATTGGAACCGCCATTGCCGTTGCTGCCACCGCTGTTGGTGTTGTCAGCCTTCGGATCACCGCCCAGGTTTTTGTTCTTGACGGTGTTTTGTGACACTGCATTGGCACGGTCGCTGCGATGTAACAGGCCCTGTCCCGGATTGGTTTCCGGTTTGTTGCCATTGTTACCTGCGTTTGTCGCAGACGCAGTTGTCTTGCTTTGCTTGCCTTTACCCTTGCCATTGCCGGTCTGTGTAGTACTGTCAGCAACGGTATTGGTAGTGGCTTGTGCATCAACAGTTGCACTACCCTGCCCGCCTGTACTTGAGGCGGTGGTGGTGGTGCCACCATCAACCGTTGCCGTTGTAGTACCACCGGTTGAGGTAGCCGTCGTTGTGGCTGTGCTATAGGTCGTGGTCTGTCCGCCACCGGTGCGTACCTTGTCGGCCTGTTCGCCGGTCACCAGTTGGGTGGCCAGACGAGTGGTGCCGGCATAGATATGCTTGCTGACGGTGGAGCCGTTGGTCACCACATAGAACTTGTTGACGTAGACGGTCTTGCCGTACTGGCCGCGTTTGACCAGTCGGGTGCCGCTTTCGTCATACACAAAGTCCAGGGTGCTGCCGGCATCCTTCACGACCATGATCCGATTCTCATCATCCCATTCGATGGCACGACGAGCGCCCTTGTTGTCATGGGTCCAGCCGGTCTGGTTGCCGTTGGCGTCATAACTGAAGGTGCGTTCACCGATGTGGGTCGGGGCATGGGGCTGTTTGCCGTCATAGGCATAATCCCAGCTGTAGGTGCCTTCGGTCCTTGTCTGTACTTTACCGGCACTTTCATTGGTGCTGGTCTGTTCCTTGCGGACGATGTTATGAATATTGTCGTACTGCATATTCAGCGTGTAGCGGAAGTGTTTGCCGCTGCTGTATTCATAGTCGCCGTTGGCGGTGGTCAGGCGATACAGTTCGTCATAACCAAAGGTCTGTTTGACCGGGCCGCCGAGCGCACTCGGGCTGCTCGGGACAGGCACGTTGTTGTCCAGCGTCAATATGTTCCCCACCTTGTCATAGGCATAGGTGAGGTTCTGCAACTGGTTGAGTTTGCTCTGTGTCTTGAGCACAGCCAGACGACGGGTCTTCGCATCGTACTGGTAGTTGGTGGTGACACCGTTGCCCAGTTCCAGGAAGACGCGCTGGCCGAATTTGTCGTAGTCCAGTCGTTTCAGGTAGACGAAGCGATCCTGTTGTTTGACCCCTTCGGCGTGGTTGACGTTGCCACCGGCATCATAGGTGTAGCTCAGCACTTCACCGTCCGGATAGGTCAGTTGATGTAACCGGCCCCAGCTGTCGTAGGCATACTGCGTGGTGAAGGTTTCCACCGCGTTGAACGAGTCGATGATCTGGGTTTCTTTCAGGGTTTCACCCAGTTTGCCGTACCAACGCTCTTTCGAGCCGTGCTGGTGCTTGACCTTGATCACGCGACCGGCACGGTTGTCGGCTGCACCGGCATCACCATATATATAGGTGACGTTGTTGCCCGGATAGTTGGGGTAGCTGATGTTGGTCAGGCGGTTGAAGTCATAGGCGTAGTGGATGGCCTTACTCTGTTCACGCAGGTTGGCGGTGATCTTCTTGATCAGGTTACCGGCGTTGTCATAGACCATTTCGGTCTTGCCGGTGTCCTTGTTGCTGAGGACGGTACGGCGACCCAGCAGGTCATATTCCGCTTCGGTCAGGTTGCCCTTGGCATCGGTGACCTTGGTGATCTGCTTGAGCTGATCGTAGTCGTAGAAGGTCCACAGGGTTTGTTGTGCGCCGTCCTTGTCCTTGACGAATTCTTTGAGCGTGGTGATCAGTTCACGGCTGTCCTTATAGGTGATCTTGCTGTTGCCGTTGGCGTCGGTCACGCGGGTGATATGACGCAGGCGGCCCTGTTGATCCTGACCCAGGCTGTATTCCATGCGGGTGGCACTGGCATCGGGCAGAGTGACACGTACGGTGCGATCCAGCACGTCGTAATCGGTGATGGTCGGTGACGCACTGGTGTCCTTGCCGGTGTTGAAGTCACCGGCATTGCCGCCGAATTCCGCCAGCGGGTAGTACTGGGCGATGGCGCGGCCCAGACCGTCATAGACCACCTGGCCGGAGACGGTGCTATGCTATTTTAGCGCAATAACTATTCGATTAATTAGTGATTATTGTGTGATGCTTTGGATGTATATCTCTTTAATTTCTTACCATGCAGATTACGACTGATTTTTCAAAAATGGCGGGGAAATGATAAGGCAGGCACTTGAATTCACTACTTCAATTCCAGTTTGTTGCTTATTTAGTGTGACTTTTTATCTAAATCTTGCTGCCTCTTTAGCTCTTCAGGATCAGTAAAAACACACAAATCAGGATAGTTTGATTTATTTTTGATATAATTGGCTAGTGATCTATTGATTTTGTCATACAATATATTTGTGTTAATTAACTCATGAGGTAATTCCCACATGGCGCATTTAAAAGTGCTTGATAAATCATTCATGTACCCATCGTATTCGATATAGTCGCAAATAAATTGTCTTGCTTCCTCAGTGAAGTAGGTATCCAACAACTTTTCATCCAAAATATCCAGAACAAATTCTGAAAATTTTATTTTATTTTTACTCAATGCCAAATATGCGTTATTGAACTCTGGCTCTTTTAATAGTGATTCGTCAATTTTATTAAATTTGTACGCCCAATCTATCAAAAAAACAAACATTGGACTAAATACTAACACACCATCTTTTCCTGTTACTTGATTATCCGCCCAATAGTCAAAGTCTTCTAATTCTAAAATAATCATAGTTTTTACCTAATCAATAAACTGTTTTTTAAAGTCTTCAGCAAACTTATCACCTCGAACGACTGGCATGGCGGGCCCTTTTCGTTTCATGTTACCTTTGTCATTATATTCATATATATTCCAGTTCATTGTACCCGAGTCAATCTTTTCTTGGGTTCTCTGGATTGTCCCACCTTTTTCGTTTAGATGAATATCTTTTTTCAATTGATTTAATATTGATGCCCCTCGAATAATTTTGTCTGCGAGTATAATCATATCCCATAGCTTAGCAAGCTTCTTGGCAATTGTTTTAGGGCCACTCCTACCTTCCTTCTTTTCCATGGTTTTTACTTCGTGAAATGAAGCTTCTGCTAATGTTTCTCCAGGTTTCATTGCAGCTATATCTACGATACGAATTGCTGTTTTTCCATCACCGAGATCCAGCGCAATTCTTACTTCCTTTTCAAACCGTGTATAACCTTGTGCCTTAAGACGCTTAATCTGCATATTGACTGCTTGTTCGTGTCTTTTTCTGCTTTCAGTTAAATCAGGTGCATTCCCATCTGGATCAATAAATTTAATAGGGTTGAGGTGTGTGTGCGCAAAAGTATTTAAATTCAGAGAATTGTAAATCCCCCCCATTCCGGTTTTACCATCAAGGTAATTCTCGAAAATTGGGTCTACACTCTGCCACACACTGGTCCGTGGGTCATAGTAACGCGCACCGTAATAGTATAGACCAGTCTCGCTATCCAGTTCCTTGGAAGTAAACAGGTAACTTGTCCGGAAACGGGTTGTGGTTTCTTCTACCCAGGTTTCACCGAAGGGGAAGGTCGCTCCAGCACATCCCTGTGCTCCGCGACACTAATACATCCTGTATGTCGTACGACGTGTTCATACACGTCACCTACGTCATTGGTGACGTAGCTGGTGCTGCCCAGGTGATCGGTATGGTAGAAGTAGAGGAAGCGTTCGATGACGACGTTGCCGCCACCGGTTCCACCGGTGTTGCCGCCGCCATTGCCGTTTGTTCCACCATTACCATTGGAACCGCCATTGCCGGTCTGTGTGCCTGTATCAGCAACAGTATTGGTCGTGGCTTGTGCATCGACAGTCGCACTACCCTGCCCGCTTGTGCTTGAGGCCGTGGTGGTGGTGCCACTGTCCGCAACGGCAGTTGTACTTGATGTTGCGGTGGTAGTGGCTGTGCTATACGTCGTGGTCTGTCCACCACCGGTGCGGACCTTGTCGGCCTGTTCGCCGGTGACCAGTTAGGTGGCTATAATTTTGATTTTCTCTTGTCAAAGATTCATATATCGACCCCAAACATCCTGTAATTTTCTTTTTTCATCTATTTTAAATTCTTTAATATATTCATCAAACATAAACTTGGCCGTCTTTACTGAACATTTATATGATGAAACCACAAATTTTTCCGGTCCACAAATCATATAAAAATCACCTGACTGATGCCTAAAACAAATAAAGTCAGACGACTCGTTTGTAATCAAGCTATATTTTTCTAAATTAGACCGCAAAGCCTTTAATATATCATCAATGGAAGATTTTGTTATATTATACTCAACTCTTATCTTTTGATACTCAAAATAAATATTAATTAATTTTGCCAACCCTGCATCATTAATAGAATTGGATAGCCATTCTATTTCCATCATATTTGGTTCACCAGGAATAACTATGCATTTCCAGTCTCTGGATTTGATAAACTGATTGTCAGGCAAACAATTTTCATCTAGGACTGTTCCCAAATAATCACTAATTTTCATTTTTAATACTTTTGTTTCCAAAGCGAATCTCCGTCTTGCGTGTTACATCCGGTCTTTGAACATCTATTGTTGGCCGACCATCCGAGCTCTTTGGTCTGACCGTTACTTTTGTTCCATTATCTGTTGTACCGGTTCTTCCCTTACCTCTCTCAGTTTCGAATTCTTTCACATCTTTCAGACCTAAATCATTGAATGTTTTGTTCGCTGCCTCTACTGCATCATCATGATTAGTAATATCTGTTTCCCTGTTTTTAATCTTTGCCTTGCCTTTTGTTTGCTCTTCTTTAGGTGCATCGGCCGAACCACTCAACAGATCATTCACTGCCTTATCATTACTGGAACTTTTATCATCATGATTTTCATTATTAACTACATTGCTTGCCACTTCACCAATGCCAATAATGGCAAGCACTCGAACTCCATAATATGCAGTTACCTCTGCTGCTGCGACCAATGCTTCTATTACTGCGGGAGCGAATTGAACCCATTTTCCGTTCGGATCAGTATACCTAATTGGATTTTGACCAACATAAGCATACATGCTCAGATTGGTAGTGTTAAAGACCCCACCCATTCCAGGCAGGTTACTATTTATTTTTGGATTAGTATCCGGCAAATACTTCTCAAGTATCGGATCAGCCGACTGCCACACACTCGTCCGTGGGTCATAGTACCGTGCACCGTAATAGTATAGACCAGTCTCGCTATCCAGTTCCTTGGAGGTAAACAGGTAACTAGTCCTGAACCGGGTTGTGGTTTCTTCCACCCAGGTCTCACCGAAGGGGAAATACTGCACGTGTTCGTACACATCACCCACGTCATTGGTGACGTAGCTGGTGCTGCCCAGGTGATCGGTGTGGTAGAAGTAGAGGAAGCGTTCGATGACGACGTTGCCACCACCGGTTCCACCGGTATTACCGCCATTGCCATTGGAACCGCCATTGCCGTTGCTGCCACCGCTGTTGGTGTTGTCAGCCTTCGGATCACCGCCCAGGTTTTTATTCTTGACGGTGTTTTGTGACACTTCATTGGCGCGGTCGCTGCGGTGTAACAGGCCCTGACCGGGGTTGGTTTCCGGTTTGTTGCTGTTGGTGTTTGCAACAGACGCAGTTGTCCTGGCTTGCTTGTTGTTGCCTTTGCCATCCTTGCCATTGCCGGTCTGTGTAGCGACATCAGCCGTTGCTGTTGTTGTGGCTTGTGTATCCACCGTGGCACTGCCCTGCCCTGTGGTGCTTGAGGCGGTGGTTGTACCAGTGTCTACAGTTGCAGTACCACCGGTTGATGTCGTGGTTGCAGTTGTCGTGCTATAGGTCGTGGTCTGTCCGCCACCGGTGCGTACCTTGTCGGCCTGTTCGCCGGTCACCAGTTGGGTGGCCAGACGAGTGGTACCGGCATAGATATGTTTGCTGACGGTGGAGCCATTGGTTACCACGTAGAACTTGTTGACGTAGACGGTCTTGCCGTACTGGCCGCGTTTGACCAGACGGGTACCACTTTCGTCATACACAAAGTCCAGGGTGGAACCGGCATCCTTGACCTGCATAACCCGGTTTTCATCGTCCCATTCGATAGCACGGCGTGCACCCTTGTTGTCATGGGTCCAGCCGGTCTGGTTGCCGTTGGCGTCATAACTGAAGGTGCGTTCACCGATGTGGGTCGGGGCATGGGGCTGTTTGCCGTCATAGGCATAATCCCAGCTGTAGGTGCCTTCGGTTCTTGTCTGTACTTTACCTGCACTTTCATTGGTGCTGGTCTGTTCCTTGCGGACGATGTTATGAATATTGTCGTACTGCATGTTCAGCGTGTAGCGGAAGTGTTTGCCGCTGCTGTATTCATAGTCACCATTGGCGGTGGTCAGGCGATACAGTTCGTCATAACCAAAGGTCTGTTTGACCGGGCCGCCGAGGGCGCTCGGGCTGCTGGGAACGGGGACGTTGTTGTCCAGGGTCAATATATTCCCCACCTTGTCATAGGCATAGGTGAGGTTCTGCAACTGGTTGAGTTTGCTCTGTGTCTTGAGCACAGCCAGACGACGGGTTTTGGCGTCGTACTGGTAGTTGGTCGTGACGCCGTTGCCCAGTTCCAGGAAGACGCGTTGACCGAATTTGTCGTAGTCCAGGCGTTTCAGGTAGACGAAGCGATCCTGTTGTTTGACGCCTTCGGCATGGTTGACGTTACCACCGGCATCATAGGTGTAGGTCAGCACTTCACCGTCCGGGTAGGTCAGTTCATGTAACCGGCCCCAGCTGTCGTAGGCGTACTGCGTGGTGAAGGTTTCCACCGCGTTGAAGGAGTCGATGATCTGGGTCTCTTTCAGGGTTTCACCCAGTTTGCCATACCAACGTTCTTTCGAGCCGTGCTGGTGCTTGACCTTGATCACGCGACCGGCACGGTTATCCGCTGCACCGGCGTCACCATATATATAGGTGACGTTGTTGCCCGGATAGTTGGGGTAGCTGATGTTGGTCAGGCGGTTGAAGTCATAGGCATAGTTGATCGCCTTACTCTGTTCACGCAGGTTGGCGGTGATCTTCTTGATCAGGTTACCGGCGTTGTCATAGACCATTTCGGTCTTACCGGTGTCCTTGTTGCTCAGGACGGTACGGCGACCCAGCAGGTCATACTCGGCTTCGGTCGGGTTGCCCTTGGCGTCGGTGACCTTGGTGATCTGCTTGAGCGCATCGTAGTCGTAGAAGGTCCACAGGGTTTGTTGGGCGCCGTCCTTGTCCTTGACGAACTCTTTCAGGGTCGTGATCAGTTCACGGCTGTCCTTATAGGTGATCTTGCTGTTGCCGTTGGCGTCGGTCACGCGGGTGATATGACGCAGGCGGCCCTGTTGATCCTGACCCAGGCTGTATTCCATGCGAGTGGCGCTGCTGTCCGGCAGGGTCACACGTACGGTGCGATCCAGCACGTCATAATCGGTGATGGTCGGTGATGCGCTGGTGTCCTTGCCGGTGTTGAAGTCACCGGCATTGCCGCCGAATTCCGCCAGCGGGTAGTACTGGGCGATGGCGCGGCCCAGACCGTCATAGACCACCTGGCCGGAGACGGTGCGGCCGTCACGTGGCGCCGCCGGGTTGTTGCCGTCAGCGGTCTGGATAGAGGCATCCTTCTTTGTCTGGATGACGCGTTTCAGACCATCGACAAACAGCACCGTATCAATGGTGTCACCGGGTCGATAAGTGTCCAGATGGCGTGTGACAGCATACGGTACTGTTGCCTCCGGATGGTATTCGAAGGCCAGGGTCGGTTTGCTGCCGCCAATCTCATACGGGCCATAGATGGCGTCGATACGACCTGTACTGTCATAACGATAGTCAGTCTGGTTGCCGTTGATGTCGGTGGTGACTTTCGGTTTGGCGAAGCGATAGTCATAGGTCGCGGTTGAGCTGTAGCCGAAGCTGTCGCTGATGCCGGTGATATGGGTCCGCACCGTGGTATCGTATTGGTAGTTCAACTCATAGCGTTGACTGTTGATATTGGCTGGACGGGTGACCTGTGTCAGGTTACCGTAGCTGTCATAGGCCAGATCGGTGATCGCCGCACCTTTATCCAACAACTGGCGGACCTGGGTCAGGTTACCGTTGCTGCAATTGAACACCGCTTCACGCTGACGCAGGACGTCGTTGTTCTTGTCTTTCACGGTAATGGCGCGTGCCTTGCCGACAATATAGTTGGCGGCGCAGCCCGGTTCATCACTGCTGTAGGCGATGAATGCTTTCACATCATCTTCTGTGGAGGCGGCATCACCGGCGTCGAAGAACTCGGTGATATTACCCAGATCATCGTACACATGCGTGGTGAAGGTCTGTTTCACCGCCGCTGCCGAGGCAGCCGGTTCATACATGAACTGCTCGGTCTTGATCTGTTGTGGGAAGATCGTCGCAATGGAATCTTTCAGATCCGCCGGGTTACGCATGACACGCGCATTGATATCAAAGAACTGATAGTGATTCACGGTCTTGCGATAGACACGACCATCGGCATCCTTGATCTGCTGATAATCCAACAGTCCTTTATTATAGAAGTTGTCATTGAAGTACATGCTCTGGGTCTGACGATAGACCGGCACGGCAGTCGCAGCGGTATCGTGCTGACTTTCGGTGACCTGGGCATAACCCATGAACTCACGTTCCTTGCGATCATACAAACCACCGCTGTACTGGAAGCTGGTGATCAGGGTATCGATACCATCACCACCATGACCGTCCTGTACGGTCACCTTGCTCAGGTTCCAGCGACTGTGCGGCATGGCCTGGGTGTTACCGTCACGCGCATAGTCGAGATCAAACGCTGCACCCAGCGGACGGTTGATGCGTTTCAACAGGTTGGTGCGTCCGCCTTTGTTCAGCGCGATATTGACACTGCTCTCCTTGTCGGTGGACAGACTGTCGATAAAGCCGTCGCCGTTCATGTCATTAAAGGCCAGTTCACTGCGAGACAGTGTGTAACCTTTATTCGCGCCCCAGGTAAACACAACACCAAACGGGATCGGCCATGGGAAACCAATATAGACACTGGCCTTGACATTACCTGAGAAGCTGATGGACTGATTACGTGCAACAGTTTCACCGCCATAAGCGCCGACCAGCGGGCGACCGCCATCGAATCCGGCGCCATTATTCAGTTGTACGCCCAGACTGCCACCGGACTTATAAATACGATCCGGCAGGCCATCACCGTTAACGTCGGTGAGACCATCATAATTTCTCGCCTGGCTGTAAGAGAAACCAATACCACCGGAGAAACTACCGCTGGAGGTACCCCAACCACCACCGGTTGATAATGTGACACTCTTGCCTTTGCCAATCCTTGCTGCACCCCAGAATTCCTGGGTGGCAAACTTGCCATAACCGAGGTTCAACGCAACCCAGATATTGCTGCCAGACTGGCTGACACGATCCGGCAGTCCGTCACCATTCATATCCATATAGGTTTCCAATTCCTCAGTTTCACTATAACCAAGGTTAAGCGGCAGCGGTGTGCTGGTCGGATTGTCATTCTTGGCCGTGACAGGCGGTCCACCGCCGGGATGAATGCCCACTTGAGACTCACCTTTTGGACCCAGTGGCGCTGTACCGGGTGCAGGTCCGGGACTAACGGTATAGGATTCGCTGCTTGAAGCGCGGCTATACGCAGACCCCAAACCATAGACCTGGTTTTCCAGGGAACCATCGGGTTTTGAATACTGAATTTTGCCGTTACTGACAATGTCAGGGAAACGGTCACCATTCATATCCATCATGGCGATACCACCATGACTGTTACCGCGATTGCGATTCAGTGCAAGAACATAACCACCACCGGTGTTATTAACATTACCCGCACCGAAGCGTGTCGGACGCACAGCCGGTGCATAACCGGTACCACCTCCGGGGTTTGTAAAGTCGGCGGCTTCAGGTAACCGGATATAATTCATACCCATACGTGAAGAAGTCATGCCGGTTGCTGTCAGTGCCCAGTCTTCATCAGCACTGATCCAGCTTGACTTGTTGGGATCAGGCAAGGCGGGATAGGCAAAAATCTCTTTTACATCCTTGCCATAATCGTCCTGTTTTTCAGATATCGCCAGCAGTGACTGATTGATCGGAGCAGTTGCTCGACCTTCATTGCCGTTGTAACCCACCAGTGTCCAGCCACGATAAGGTTGTGCAAACAACACTGGATTCGTTGAGTAATACAGCGGTGTTTCACCGGTTTCACCGCCATCAAGAGAATGAGACAGGTTGATGATATTGACACGGCCGCCGGTTATGTTGAAGGCCTGCTTCGGCATATCGGCAGGCGGCGGATTGGTGTCACTATAGTAATTGATTTCCGCACCCGTGCTGACCAGTGCCGAGATCAGGGCCGCATGGCCGGTATCAAAGTGCAACTGCAACAGATCATTGCTGTTCACATCCAGCTGCAACGGCAGACCGGCACTGTTATCAATTCGACCGCCACGGATCGGATAGGTGACCTGTCCGGCAACAGCACCGTTTCGGGTCACGGTAAAGGTCATGGAACCATTATCTGTACCGCCCTGGTTGACATCAAATGTCATCTCCGGCATTACCTTCACCTTGCCGGTCACCGGCGCACGCCAGCCACTGGAAGGATCGGCATAATGCAGGTTGATATGACTGCTCGCAATATCCTGACGCAAACGTTTGTTGTCCACATGGAATTCAAACGAGATGTCATCACCCTTGGTCAGATTCAAATTGAAATTCAGCTGATTCGGATCGACAACAGATCCATTGGACACAGGCACAATGCGTTTTTCCAGGATGTCCATGCCACGGCGCACGATATACACCACATAACCATTCGCACCATCATCATCACCACCGCTATAGATACTCAACAGCGAAGCGACAGAGACGGGGCCGGTTTTCGGTACACGCCAGCTATACGGGCTGCCATAACTGACCAGTGCAGCTGAACTTATATCACCCGGTTTAATTGATGGATCGCGACTGTTGGTGCTGAAATACAGAGCATCGCCTTTCTTCACCTGGATCAGTTCACCCATGGCATGAGATCCAAGCGTTGCTCCGTTGGTGATCACCACCCGTTTCTTCATCAGCAAGGCACCATTGCGCTTGGCGACAAAATTCACCTCACCGTTTTGTACCTTCGGCACCATGTTGCCCTGCTCATCTTCATACAGTGCAACATTAATCCGGGGAGCCACATAGATTACCCCTGAACGATCAGCGATCCAGGGGGTTGCCGGGTGGTTATAACTGGTGAGGGGATAGACATCCATGTCATACATGGTGGGCATTTGCAGGATATAATTACCCTCTTCATCCTTCACTTCCACGACAGGCGTCTGAATTGGATTACCGTTTTCATCCAGAATAGGATTACCGTTTTCATCTTTCGGTGTTTCCCCCTCACCTTCTGCCTGAATGTAATACAGAGCCGGCTTCCATTCGATCTGCGTCAAATCAATACGAGAATCCACCGCCAGCTTTATTGCAACAGTTTGGTCTTTGGCAACGTCAAAGGTGGCGTCGACCAACTGTTCACCAGTCGCAGCCGCCGGGATTATTTGACTATAGGCAACCTTGCCACCGCGAATCACTTCAACTCGCACATCATCTGATGTCGTCGTCTTTTTAATCAACGTACCTTTCAGCTGCATGCGACCTTTATAAGGGGAATTAAAGTGAGTGGTTCGGCCACCAAGAATAAAATCATCCGTCACACTGTAATGATATGGATTCTTGTTGTTTTCATCTTTGACATTAGTTGGTTTATCGGTGTAGATGATTACCGGCGCCCATGACACCTGATCGTATGCACCATCAAATACCGACTGGACGCGGAAGTAGATTTGATCTCCCTTATTGACAGTGATATTTCCAACGTTGCCTGGTGTGTGGGCATCATAATCTGTCGCGGCGATACGTTTTGACCAAAGCTCAACATTGCCATGCTGGATGGCAACGCGCACACCATCAGCTGTCTCGTATTTCTGACGTTCTTCACTGTCATCTTTCAACAATGCCACGTTTCCGGTAATACGAATCACACCGGTATAAGGTGCTGTCCAGCGACGCACACTATCCATCAGCGGATTTTCACGTAACATCTGTGCTTTGAGTTCGCTCAAATCCGGCAGCATGTCACCGGCTTTAAATCCGCCGGCGCCAATCGGGACACCGGTATCATAACTATTGGCTGTAAATACCGGTCTGCCATTACCATCCAGATGGTTAAACAACACCTGACCGTTATTCACGGCGTCAACCAGCCCGTCACCATTCACATCGGCAAAGAAGAAGGTTTCAATAGAACTGTTACTTCCCGAACCCGAATATCCGGTTACTGAATAGGCGGCAAAGTTGGTATCCCGATTTGAAGATGAACTGTTGGAATGGCCGATTGCGCCCAGGCCGCTAATCATAACGGGATCATCAAACTTCACACTACCTGGATTTGTCCCTGGTGTTGAGGCATTGCGTCGATACCAGACCTGACTGCCTTTCTTGAACAGTTTATCGGGCAGACCGTCACCGTCAATATCCATCAGGGTGATTAAAGTATCTGAACTGCCACTGTCAGAACTCTGAGTCTGACCAACACGGAACTCGGTACTGCCAAAGCCAATAGCAAATCCGAAGGTGCGTCCGTTGTTCTTGCCAAGTGTGCTGCCTAATAAGCTGCTGTCGAAACGTTTCGGTCCCAGTTTCAGATCCACATCATCATCACCGGTTGTCCAGTTCACACCGGAATTAAACGCCGCATAGGTCGAACCCGATTCCCCTGCTTCGTTGTAGTACTCGAAGCTGTGTGTGTTAAATGCCTTGTTGCCGGCATCAAATTGGGTGACTGACTGCAACAGGGTCTTGCGGAATGCACCCAGTTGATAATTCATTTCGTAGGCGCGTACCAGTCCATCATTAAATGTTACTTCGACGCGCTTCAGGCGTGCCGCCATCACGGTCTTGAAACCGCCGCGGGCGTCGATATTGATATCCGGACGACGCACGGTGTCACGAATAAACTTCACCTTATAGGCACCGGTTGTACCACCATGATCCGTATAACGGATTTCACTCAGGTATAACTGTGTACCCGGCACCTTGCCGTTGGCCAGACCGGTGTCACTGATACGTTCATAGCTGTAGACCATGGCATTGCCGTTGGTGTCCTGCACCTTGCGCAACATCCACTTGAAAGCACCACTCGTGCCGGGATTTTCCGCCAGGATAGAACCGGTATGTTGACCGTTGCCCTCACTGCCATAGAAGAAGCGGGTCCCGTTCTTGTCGATCACTTCCCACCAGTAATAATTTGGATGGTTACCATGACGAATGATCTTGCGGAAGCCGCCTTCCACACGAGTATGGAAAATCTTGTCAGCGCTGCGCGCTACCGGTGTGCCCCGATGCGCCACCGGTGTCAGCATCTGCCCATCCACCATGTAGGTTTCGGTTTCAGTGCTTGCGTCATAGCGCGGTACACCCCAGC
>JAOUNS010000008.1 GCA_029880855.1 Gammaproteobacteria bacterium | reverse complement strand
AACAAGAATCTTGCCGCAAGGATCGGCCCCATCATCGGCGAGTGGTTGAGATGCATTTCATCATCAAATAATCGCGGCAGGGATGCCGCGCATTGGCAGAGGGGCAGGACGCCCCTTCTGCCAATGACAGGATGAAATCCATCGCAAACACGTTTTAGCCGATGGGGTGTCCTTTCTTTTGGTGACTTTTCTTTGGACACGCAAAGAAAAGTCACTCGCCTCAGCCGCGCAGCGGCGGGCGAAATTTAGCGGCCTTTCCGGTAAGAACACTCTTGGCGATAACGCAACAGAAAGTAACCAGCCTCATGCGTAGCGGCAGGCGGAACAAAACAACATGGAATAATGCAACATCACTCGCCAATGCCACGCAGCGGCAGGCGAAACACAGCAACGTTGAATGAAAAAACGATTCTTGCTTAATCACTGAGCGGCATTGAACTCTGTGCGGAACCCCTGATTTCAATCGCTCCCGACAGGGAGTGAAACAAGGATATATCAGACTAGACGAACAGCGTTCAATGCCGTGCATGGTAGGAAAAATATCCTGCACAAACACCCTTAACCATGTAACTCCTGAATCATACTCTCCAACTGCTCCCGACCGGACAGCAATTTTTCAAACGCATTATTGAGGTGCGCTTCTTCCAGTCCCAGCAGTCGCAACATCGCCGGTGGTGGTGTCGACTCTGCTTCATCGCCGATCTCCAGGCGTCTTAACAGGCGATTGGCGATTAGTGTCAGGTTGGCGTAGACAAAATGCCGACCTTTATAGAACGCATTGTGGTGTTCAAAGGTGACAGTGATTAACTCGGCGGGCATGCTCCATTCACGCATCAACCAGACGCCCAGTTCGGTATGCGACATACCCAGCGCGCGTTGTTCAAGATCGGTGACGGGTAGTTTCGGATTTTCTGCCGCCAGTTTGTTCAGCAGTTTGAATTCTTCACGGAATAAATGGCCGAGTAAGAAGAAACCGATGTTATGTAACAGCCCGGACATATAGACCAGCCCGGAGTTGGGCGCATTGGCCGGTGATACCCCTTCAGCGAGGTATTGCATCAATTGGGCGCTGCACAGGGATTGACGCCAGATCGCTTTGAGGCCGATCGGTCCTTCCAGCGGTACATCAAAGGCCTGCCCGGTATCCATGGCCAGGGCCATGTTAAGGGTCTTGTCAAATCCGAGTACCCGTCCCACTGCGTCCTCGATTGACTGGATAGATCCGCCGTATCCGAAAAAGGGCGAGGCGGCATAACGGACCAGCTTGCTGCTCAGGCCGGGATCCAGTTTGATGATCGCGGCAAGGTCGGCAATGCCGGCATCGGGATTCTCACGCAATTGTACGAGTCGGTTACTGATTGCCGGCATGGCAGGCAACTCTCTGATTTTGGATACTTTTTTTCGCAGTGCTTGTTGTATTTCACTATTGGCCATTGGAACCTGAACTTCCTCCACCGATTTGCGTCGAATGCGCTTATAGACTGTGTATCGTATCGGCTTGATCGCATGAGTATTTACCCCGGGGTTTTATGGTTAACTTACTTAAATATCAGGGGATATTGCCGATATTTGGCATAAGCATCTGAATGTGCAATACTTTTGTGAGAAGGAAAATTTTGGTTAATTTTATGTTGCGTGAGACACGTCACAATATGCTTATCGTCTGGCTGGGGCTGATGCTGGTGTTTGCACCGTTTCAGTCCGCCCTGTCTGCGGTAAGCATGCTGGATCACACAACCGGTTCCTCTCCCCATTGCCAAATGATGTCGATGGCAGACCACGCCGGGATGGCCGGAATGGATGACATGGACCACGGCAGCTGCTGTCAGCATGACGGGGCTTGTCAGGACAATTGCTCCAACTGCAGTCACTGTTTTACTGTTGCCGCCGTGCTGGTGAACTCGGATACCGGCAACAATGATTACAACAATTCATACAACTCTTTGTCCACGCTTCGTTATAGAGGAGTCTCCCCCGGCGGAGAATTCCGTCCCCCTCGCTCAACTGTCTGAATCCAGGGAAACGTTGGTTTTCACCGACGATATTTTCCTGACTACACTCCCTTGTTTTAAAACACATTGAACGTTCGAGATCGTTCAATTGAATTCAGTGTTCTGAATCAGGTTGCGCAAAATGCGGACCTGTTGGAGATAGACAATGAGCAAGTACAATAAAGTCGGCTTCGTCCCGGTCATGGTGATTCTTTCATTACTGGCTGCATGCAGTGACGATAAATCCGCGAATCAGACGACAACTGAGACGGCAATGGATCATGCGCAAAAGCATCTTGATCCAAAATATGTCTGTCCCATGCATCCGAATATCATTCGTGACAAACCGGGCAACTGTCCGATTTGTGGCATGACGTTGATCAAGAAAGAACCGGAACAGGTGTCAAAGCCTGCGGAGAAAAAGATCCTCTATTGGGTGGCGCCCATGGACCCTTCCTATCGACGAGACGGGCCGGGCAAGTCGCCCATGGGGATGGATCTGGTTCCGGTTTATGATGAAGGCGGTGACAGTGATGTCACGATTTCGTCTGCAGTGGAAAACAATCTGGGGGTACGCACCCTGCCGGTGGAGCGCGGCAAGTTGTGGCGCAAGATCGATACGGTCGGTTATGTGGACTTTGATGAAAACCGAATTTCCCACATTCATTTGCGCAGTACCGGCTGGATTGAAAAACTCATCGTTCATTCGGAAGGTGAGCGAGTGAAAAAAGGTCAGTTGCTGTTTGAGTTGTATTCACCGGAACTGGTCAATGCGCAGGATGATTATATTCAGGCGCTGCGCACCGGTAACAAGTTCCTGCTCAGTGCATCACGGGAACGATTACAGGCGCTGGGTATTTCTGATCAACAGATCAAGGTGATTCAGAAAAAAATGCGTTCGGAACAGTTTGTCCGCGTCTATGCACCACAGGACGGCATTGTCGCCAAGTTGATGGTGCGTGAAGGGATGTATGTATCACCCCAGATGGAAGTGATGAGTCTGGCCGATCTGTCCAGTATCTGGATCCTGGGTGAAGTGTTTGAGAGTCAGGCCAATTGGGTGAAAGAAGGTCAGCCTGCCGATGTCAGGCTGTCATACATTCCCGGCCGCGAATGGGAAGGCAGTGTGGAATATATCTATCCCAGCCTGAATCAAAAGACCCGTACCCTCAAGGTCCGTTTGCGCTTTGATAATCCCGACGAAGTCCTCAAGCCGAATATGTTCGCCAATGTTTCGATCTACGGCGGTCCCAAGGAACAGACACTGATCATTCCCCGCGAGGCATTGATACGCGGCGGCGGTGATGATCGGGTGATCCTGGCGTTGGGCAAGGGACGCTTTCGGGCGGTTCGGGTCACGGCCGGCATTGAATCCGGCAACTGGATCGAGATCATGGCCGGCTTGCAGGAAGGTGACCGGGTTGTCACTTCCGGACAATTTCTGATCGACTCTGAAGCAAGTCAGAAAGCCAGCTTCGGTCGTATGCAATCACCATCCGAACCGACTGAACCGAGTATGGACAAGACCAGAAAAATCGGTAAAGCACAAACCGATGGTCAGACTATGGACACATCGGCACCAGCTCCCGTAGATCATTCAGCGCATCAATCAATGGAGAAACCGGTACCGGTGGATCATTCCGCGCAGCAGGCGAAGGACGAAAATGTGCCGGCCGCTATGGAGCATTCCCAACATGAAGCACAAGCCGCGCCTTTGCGCGGGCGTGGTGTGTTGCACGAGATCCTGCCCGCAGAACACAAAGTGAAAATGTCGCATGATCCCATCCCGGCCTTGCAGTGGTCGTCAATGACCATGTACTTCAAGGTCAAACCGGAGGTAAAACTTGATGGTCTGAACGTCGATGACAAGGTGGAGTTCGAACTGGAAAACGGGACGGGCGGTTATGTGATCAAGACCATCAGACTCGCCAAATAAGGAGACGGATATGATTACCGGTATTATTGACTGGTCGCTCAAAAACCGTTTCCTGGTTTTGTTGCTGACATTTATTCTTATTGGCTGGGGTATCTATTCTGTAAAGAATACCCCGCTGGATGCGATCCCCGATCTGTCTGACGTACAGGTGATCATCAAGACCACCTATCCCGGTCAGGCCCCGCGTGTGGTGGAAGATCAGGTGACCTATCCATTAACCACCGCCATGCTCTCCGTGCCGGGCGCCGTAACGGTGCGTGGTTATTCCTTCTTTAACGATTCCTATGTGTATGTGATCTTCAAGGATGGCACCGATCCCTACTGGGCGCGTTCACGGGTGCTGGAGTATCTCAGTCAGGTGGCAACACGCTTGCCTGCTGAAGCGCGACCGGCTCTCGGCCCCGATGCCACCGGCGTGGGCTGGATCTATGAATATGCCCTGGTGGATCGCAGTAATAAACGCGATCTGTCACAACTGCGCAGTTTGCAGGACTGGTTTCTGAAATATGAATTGCAAACCGTACCGGGTGTATCGGAAACAGCCACCATTGGCGGCATGGTCAAGCAATATCAGGTGGTGCTGGATCCGGAACGCATGCGGGCCTATAACCTGCCGTTGCAAAGGGTGCGAGAAGCCATTCGCAATGCCAATCAGGAAACCGGCGGCTCCGTCGTGGAGATGGCCGAAGCGGAATATATGGTGCGCGCCACCGGCTATATCAATGAGATCGATGATCTGCGTCGTATTCCGCTGGGACTGAATGATGAAGGCACGCCCATCCTGTTAAAGGATGTGGCGGATATCCGGCTTGGTCCGCAAATGCGGCGTGGTATTGCTGAACTCAATGGTGAAGGTGAAGTGGTCGGTGGTGTGATCGTCATGCGTTATGGTGAAAACGCCCTGAAGACCATCAAGGGCGTGAAGAAAAAACTGGCGGAACTGAAAACCGGCTTGCCGGAAGGTGTCGAGATCGTCGAGACCTATGATCGATCTGCTTTAATCAATCGGGCGGTCAGCAACCTCAACTGGAAACTGGTGGAAGAGTTTATTGTGGTGGCGCTGGTCTGTACTATCTTTCTGTTCCATTTGCGCTCGGCACTGGTGGCCATTGTCAGTCTGCCCATTGGTATTTTGACCGCCTTCAGCATCATGCACATGCAAGGCATCAATGCCAATATCATGTCACTGGGCGGCATTGCCATTGCGATTGGCGCCATGGTCGATGCGGCTATCGTCATGATCGAGAATGTACACAAACATATCGAACATGAACCGCTGACCCCGGAAAACCGCTGGCGCATTATTCGTGAAGCCACGCTGGAAGTGGGACCGCCTTTATTCTTCTCATTGTTGATCATCACGTTGTCGTTCCTGCCGGTCTTTACCCTTGAGGCTCAAGAGGGACGGTTGTTTGCACCGCTGGCCTTTACCAAAACCTATGCCATGGCCGCAGCGGCGGGCTTGTCCATTACGCTTGTGCCGGTGTTGATGGGCTATTTCATTCGCGGCCACATCATTCCGGAACAGAAAAATCCGCTGAACCGGTTTTTCATTCGCATCTATAAACCCTTTATCAATTACACCTTGTTGCAGCCCTGGAGGGTACTGTCCATTGCCGGTGGTCTGGTGGTACTCAGTTTCTGGCCGCTGACCCAACTGGGTTCGGAGTTTATGCCTGATCTGGATGAAGGGGATCTGATGTATATGCCCACCACCTTCCCCGGTGTGTCGGTGGGCAAGGCGCAGGAGATCCTGCAACAAACCGATAAACTGATCAAAACCATTCCGGAAGTGAAAAGCGTGTTTGGTAAAATCGGGCGGGCCGAGACAGCCACCGATCCGGCACCGTTGACCATGATTGAAACCACCATTCAGTTCAAACCCAAAAGCGAATGGCGGGAAGGGATGACCATAGACAAGATCAAGCAACAATTAAATGAACTGATCAAGTTTCCCGGTCTGACCAATGCCTGGGTGATGCCGATTAAAACACGCATCGACATGCTGGCCACCGGTATCAAGACACCGGTTGGCATCAAGGTGGCCGGTTCCGATTTGAATGTGATCCAGGATATCGGCAAGCGCATTGAAGAAGTGGTGCTCAAGGTGCCCGGTACTGTCTCCGCCTATTCGGAACGTGTGGCGGGCGGGCGGTATATCACGGTGGATGTCAACCGAATCGCCGCATCACGTTTCGGATTGAATATCAGTGATGTGCATGATGTGGTGCGGACGGCCGTGGGCGGTATGCAAGTGACACAAAGTGTGGAAGGTCTGGAACGCTATCCGGTGAATGTACGCTATCCCCGCGAGGTGCGTGATTCACTGGAGCATTTGCGTAATTTGCCCATCGTGACGTCCAGAGGCGCCAACATCCCGCTCTCGGAAGTGGCCAATGTGAAAATCGAAATGGGCCCGGCCATGATCAAAAGTGAAAACGCCCGACCCAATGGCTGGACCTTTGTAGATATTCAGGGGCGCGATCTGGGTTCCTATGTGGCGGAAGCCCAACGTGTGGTCGCCGAGCAGGTGGAACTGCCGCCGGGTTATTCCATCGCCTGGTCCGGTCAGTATGAATACATGGTCCGTGCCAAGGAACGTTTGAGTTTGGTGGTGCCGTTAACACTGGTGATTATCGTGCTGTTGTTGTATCTCAACTTCCGCAACATGAGCGAAGTCATGATCATCATGGGCACCTTGCCGATGGCGCTGGTCGGTGGTTTCTGGTTCCTCTATCTGCTTGACTACAACATGTCAGTGGCGGTCGGCGTTGGTTTTATCGCCCTGGCCGGTGTGGCGGTGGAGACCGGTGTGGTGATGCTGCTCTATCTCAACATGGCCTGGAATGACCGTGTGGCCAAAGGCACGGCGGAAACGGAAGGCCAATTGCGTGAGGCGCTGGTGGAAGGTTCCCTGTTGCGACTGCGACCCAAACTCATGACCGTGATGACCATCATGGCCGGTCTGTTGCCGATCATGATCGGCAGCGGTACCGGTTCCGAAGTGATGAAGCGAATCGCGGCACCCATGATGGGCGGGATGATCACGTCGACGGTCCTGACCCTCATCGTGATTCCGGCAGTGTTCTTCCTCTGGAAACAACACGGATTGAAACGGCAAGATATTTAATCAACATCAAAACACGGAGATGCGGAAAGCAAAGTGTCATGAAAAAATTTCACTGTGTATCCCGCGTCTCTGTGTCAACAGGTTGCTTGCCGGATCATGTGATAACGGGTTTGTATTGTTTAATAAAAAATTTTTAAGGCAGGTTTGATATGCGAATAATTGTAAGGTGCATCGCATTACTCACAACCTTCGTTGCTGCTCAAGCCGCAGCGGCGGAGGTGCCGCGTGATTTTGATTTTCAACAAATGCAACGTGGTGGTGCGCTGTTTCAACAACACTGTGCTGTTTGTCACGGCACAAACGCCGAAGGCGCAAGTAACTGGCAAAAGACCGGACCGGACGGCAAGTACCCGCCGCCACCATTGAACGGTACCGCCCATGCCTGGCATCATCCCACCAGTGTATTAATTGATGTCATTCGGAATGGCACTATTCGCATCGGTGGCAATATGCCGCCCTGGAAAGACAAGCTTGATGAGGCGCAAATCCGTGATATCATCGCGTGGTTCCAGGCAAAATGGCCGGATGAAATCTATGCGGCCTGGTACAGAATAGAAAAAGGACAATAACTTCACTTTGGGTGTCTGCGTGGAAGTTGGCAGCACCATACCGGGGATGCGTATGAAGAACATCTTTATCAGTTTATTATGTATGCTGTCAGTTACAAATGTTTTTGCCGATACAGAGAAGGCGGTCAACCTTTTCATCGAATCGCAACACAAGGAAAGCGATACCGGCCTGCTTTCGGATACAGAGCATGGTGAATTACTCAGTACCATTCCCCTGCAAAATGAACCGGGTAAAGTATTGGTGCACTGGGTTTATCAAGTTGCCAATTATGCCCGGAACCGTGTGACCTTGCTGGGTATTAATGGCGACGCATTCACCATCCTTTCAACCATTGATGTCCCAGGGCAGGTTAATGCGATACGTCTGGAAGGGGCAATGCTGGTGGTGGAATCACTTGCTTATACCAAAGATGATCCGCGTTGTTGCCCGTCACAAAAGACCACCACAAATTATCTGATCAGTGGTGACCGGATCACACAGAGATAGAAACAGCCAAACAGGACAGGGGTGAGCTGTTTTTCACCCCTGTCAATCCGGTCATTGGGGATATTCCGTATAGCTATAGCTGTTATTGGCTTCATCCGAGCAGGTGGCGGCATGACCGCTGCGCAGATAATTACCCATTCTGTTGAACAAACAGCTGTGTAAATTCAGCGCATCGACTCGGCCCCTTCCGGTTCTTTTTCAATGGCCAGATCCAGTACACCATAATAGACCCCGCGCACGACAGCCGCCATTTTTTCCAGATTCAGGGTACTGATCACGTCGCTGTGTTTGTGATAGTGATGGTTGCGGTAAAAGGCCGTGTCGGTGATCATCACCGCATCATATCCGAATTCCCAGTAATTCATGTGATCTGAAAAATCGACACCGGTGAGGATAGCGGGAGCCATCAGGGTTTGTACATCAATGTCCGCTTTTTTAATTTGTTCCGCCAGTCTGTTTTTCAAACTGCTGCTGGAAAAGTTACTCACCACACCGATGAAATTGCCGACGTCAGGATAAAACATGCCCATCAGTCCGATAGGATAATTTTGTGAATCCTCTTCATCGCTGAAGTAACCGATCATCTCCAGGGCGATCATGCCGATGACCTTGACCTTATTGTTATGCAGTCGCTTGGCGTGCTGGTAACTGCCCATCAGTTGGGTACGGAAGTAGGGTGGTTCTTCCAGCGTATAGGCAACCAGTTCAATACGTTTATCCAGTTTATTTTCACTGAGCTTGAGCAATTTGGCCAGGGCGATCAGGCCGGCCACACCGCTGGCATTATCATCCGCTCCCGGTTGATCGCCAAAACTGTCATAGTGGGCGCCGATGATTATACGCGGTGCGTCTTTGGGTCCGATACCAATGATCAGGTTTTCCACTGCCTTTGCTTCAACCTGATATTGTTGGCGCTCCACCTTGTATCCAAGATTGGTGAATTCCTGATGGATGTATTTGGCGGCCCGTTGCAGCCCGTCATAGTGTTTGAGGTTGCGCGGACCGATCTTGACAGACAGATAGTGAACGCTGCGGCCCAGTGAAGATTGGCTGACCGGTGCCGGCGGCCGGGAATCGCTGATGTCGGCATTTCGGGTGGCACAGGCAGCGAGGGTCAACACAAGCAAACTGAGTAACAGTTGTCTGAATACTGTGTACGGGGTCTTTGCGGACATGGAGGTATCCTTATTGTCTGTCTGTGCTAATTCTAACAAAAAAAACAGAGATATACAGGGAGGGCGGCACGGAAAGCGGAAAGCCAGGCAACAATGGCGAATACTGTGTGAAAGTTGATAATTATCAATGAAGGATCAGTGGCATTGGTCTATGTGTTTATACACATGTTGCCAAAGGCGAGGGTCCGCGCAAACCCGGCCTGCTGACCTGAGTGATACGGACGCAGCCTGCCCATTGCTGTAAACGGCGTGGCATTCAGTTGCGTGTTTACAAAAACAGCCTGAACCAGACCATTTCACCACATCACCAATTAAAGGTTATGCATATGTGGCAGTTTGCGGTAGATCAAATTATTTATCACCGGATACGGTCCGCCTTGACTGTAGCGGCGATTGGCGCTGCGATTGCCGTGACGCTGGGACTGCGGGGCTTTGAACTGGGTTTGTATCAACAGTCCAGGGATGCCGTGCTGGATCGCGGCGGACAACTGATAATGACCCAATCCGGGGTGAGTAATTTTATCGCTGCACGTTCCACCTTGCCGCAGCAGGTCCGCGCTGACGTTGAAGCCATTGAAGGTGTGAAGCTGGCCCATCCCATGACCGGTTTTTGGGTCATGTATGGCCCCGCCGGTTATCGTTATCCCTTGTTGTTGATGGTCTACGATACCCTGGGTGGTCCGACTCACCTGATCGCGGGCAGACAGGTGCAGGGCAGTCGCGATATGGTCGTGGATATCGGTTTTGCCAAACGCTTTGCCCTGCAAATCGGCGATCCGGTGGTGATCTCCGGTTATGCCTTTCGTGTTGTCGGTATTACGTCCGGCAGTGCCGCCTTATTCAGTACCTTTGGCTTTATCAATTACGATGGACTGATCGATCTCTTTCTGGAATCGGAGATCGCACCGGATATCAGTACTTTTCCCTTGTTGGGCATTATGCTGATCGAACTTGCTGAAGGCGTTAACCCGGTGTCGATCAGAAAAATAATTGAGGCCCGGGTACCGGCGGTGGATGTCTATACCCCTGCCGAACTGGCGCAACAGGATGTTGAGCTTGGTGAGAATCTGTTTGGACCGATCATGGGCGTGTTGGTAAACCTTTCTTATCTGATCGGCATGCTGGTGATTGGTTTGATTATTTATGCGGATGTGAATGCACGACGACGCAACTTCGGGGTGATGAAGGCGCTGGGTTTTCCATACCGGCTGATCGCCCGAAGTGTGATATTGCAAACCCTGATCCTGGTCGGCCTGGCCTTGCCTTTGGGATTGTGTTTGGGTGGTCTCATCGCTGTCGTCATTGATCACTACTTGCCGGTCTATCGGGTGGTGATACTGGATATCGGCGGATTGTTGCAGACCCTGCTCGGTGTCTGTGTGATGAGTCTGCTGGGCAGTCTGTTGCCCTTGCGTGTTATCGCACGCACTGATCCCATGTTGGTGTTTCAGGTGGAATGATATGTATAAATGGTTATGGCAAACACTCTGGCAGCAAAAGACCGGTGTTTTATCCGGCGCGGGCAGTGTGGCGGTGGCACTGGTGCTGGTGGTGATCATGGATGCTTCCTTTGTCGGTGAGTCACGCCAGACCATTGCTTATATCGAAAAGATGCGGGCGGATGTCTGGGTCATGCAACACGGTGTTTCGAACATGCACATGGCCTCAAGTTATGTCTGGGACTGGAAACTGACAAAAGTCAGACAGGTGGCGGGTGTAAAACGGGCCACACCGATCCTGTATATGAACAGTGTCTTTGCGGCAGGAAAACGTAACTGGTTTTCCTATGTGATCGGCTTGCCGGAGGACGGACAGCGGGCGGGACCCTGGGCGGTGAGCAGTGGCAAGGCCTTTCCGGCCCGTGGCGAGATCCTGTTGCCACAAGTGCTGGAAAAGGCGGCCGGGATCAAGCTGGGTGATATGACCCGTATCGGGGATCATTCGTTTCGGATTGTCGGCTTTACCAGGGATACCTTTTCCATGTCGAATTCCATCGCCTTTGTCAGTTTTGACGATTTGCAGGATCTTATCGCTGTGTCGGGTTCATTAAGTTATATCCTGGTCGATGCAGAGGAAGGTGTGGATGCGAAAGCGTTGGCAACACGTATTGAAAGTGAAGTGGACAAGGTGACGGCGATTACACACGAACAGTTTTTGGCCAATGATTATCAGATTGGTCTGTTGATGGGGGCCGAGGTACTTTCCATCATGACACTGATTGGGATTATTCTGGCCGTACTCATCGCGGTCTTCACCGCCTATTTGCAGGTGGATCGATGTCGACGCGAACTGGCCATTCTGAAGACGGTCGGTTTCCCCAACCGGACGCTGTATGGCATGATGTTATTGCAATCCATGATCATCAGTTTGCTCGCCCTGATATTTACACTGGTGTCAGTGTTTATTCTGACACCCTTATTGACCGCACTGGTCCCCATGATCAACCTCGTACTGACGGAGGCGATACTGTTACGGGTGAGTTATATCGCACTGTTGGTCTCACTGCTTGCCGTGATCCCGCCCGCCTGGATGGTGGCGCGGGTTGATCCCCTGACAGCCTTCAAGGTGTAAAGCATGGTCTCGACGATTCTCTCGGCAAGTCATTTACACAAGGAATACGGCAGCGGCAATACCCGGGTGGTGGCGGTGGATGATGTCTCAATGGAGATCGCAACCGGTGAACTGGTCTTGATCATGGGACCTTCCGGCTCCGGCAAGACAACGTTGTTGTCCATGCTCGGTGGCATCCTGACTCCGAGCAGCGGTCGTATTCTGCTGGCGGGACTCGACATCAGCAGCATGAACGAAGCGCAACTGCCGGCCATCCGGGCCGCAAAGGTCGGTTTCATCTTTCAGGCCTTTAACCTGCTGGACGCGCTCAGCGCCAGGGACAACATTTTGTTGCCGGCCCATTTGATGCCGGGCGGGATCAAGGCTGCGGCACCCCGTGCCGACGACTTGATCCGGCGTCTGGGTATCGAGAAAAGACAACACGCCTTGCCGGGGACCTTGTCCGGTGGCGAGAAACAGCGGGTCGCCATCGCCAGAGCGCTGATCAATCAACCGCCCCTGATTTTGGCGGATGAACCCACCGGCAATCTGGACTCACAAAGCGGGCTGGAAGTGATGATGGTACTGCGCGATATCGCACGGGATGAAGGTCGGGCGGTGATCCTCGTCACCCACGATCCACGTGTGGAAGCGATCGCCGATCGTATCCTGTGGCTGGAAGATGGTGTCCTGCGCGACCGGCGAGAGGAACAACACCAGTGGCTGAATTGCCCGGTCTGCCGCATGAAGATCGATACATGGAACGCTAAAATTCGCCATCGTGCCGGGCAGCGTGAACTGGTGTTTTGCACCGAACAGTGCAAACAAAAATTCATTCAGCAACCTGAGCGGTATATGCCGGCAGAGTGAATCCTCACTGACTGTCGAGACATATACTATATATATGTATGGTCCCTGCCGATTCCGCTGCGCAGCACCGGCCAATCCGGTATATAATCCCGCCATTCTGACTTTTTGGATATATACGCTCATTTTCGGAGGTTTTTCATGTACGGTTTTTCAACCACATTCAACGGCAGTTACGAAGACGCGCTGACCCGCGTTACCGAAGAACTTGGCAAGGAAGGATTCGGCGTTCTGACTGAAATTGACGTCAAGGCAGTGATGAAGAAAAAGCTGGATCTGGACAAACGCCCCTACAAGATCCTCGGCGCCTGTAACCCGGTCCTGGCCAACAAGGCCCTGACAGCGGAACCGGATATCGGTTTGTTATTACCCTGCAATGTGGTGGTGCGTGAAGAGGAAAACGGTTCGATCACTGTGGCATTTATGGACCCGGCTGCCGTGCTGGATCTGGTGCAACAACCCGGTATTCACGAACTGGCCGGTGAGGTCAAGGCCAAGCTGGAACGGGTACGCGACGCGCTCAACGCCTGATCACCTGTTGCCTGTCCTGTAATGACAACAGGGCAGGCACTCTCCCTGCAATATCTTGCGTTATTTCACATTCAGCCAGCAGATGGCATCGGTGGCTTTACCGTCCTTGTCGATCAGGATCTTTTCACAACTCGCACTGACAATCTTCAGATTGAAATCAGCCAGCACAGACGGCAAGGGTTGCACTGCTTCATGCAAAAAACCGGGATGATTAAACAGCTTGTCGTGGTAGGCGCGAGTGACCTTGCCGCGATGGGCCGGTTGTTCGGCGAGATAGGCCTGTAACCATGGATAGCGCATGATCCTGCCCAGCATGATGCCGTTGAACGGTTTGAGTTGTTGTGCGGCATAGGCCTGCAAGGCCAACCGCAGACTATGACCGGTTTGTTCCCGGTCGGGCGGGCAGGGCTCCATGACCTGGCCGCTGTTCTTCATATAACTGCGCAACACAAGTACCCCGCTCGTGTCGGATGGCGCCGCACTATGGACGATACGAATCATACAACTGCCCGATTGATCCTCGACCAGGGTGGTTTCGACGCCTGCCCCGGCGGTGAGACAAACACTATATATAAGAATAACCAGCAGCGCTCTGCGCATGGCGATGTCCTTTAAAACAGTCGATTGCGTTGGAAGGTCCGATAGAACAACAGCAACAAGAGCAGCGTGATGCTGTGTACAGTATAGAATACCCAGTGGAGCGTGCCGGCAAACTCGTGACCGGAGAGATGCAGTACGGAGATGGACATCACCACCACCGCGAACAGCAGCACCAGTGCGCTGGCCTTGTTGATATAGACCTTGTCCGCCAGATAGGTATACCAGCGATCAGCCCAGTAGATGATCAGAATCACGGCAATCACCAGATTGACAATGGGCGGCAGACGCACATCCCCCCGATGTTGCAGGACAAACACCGCCACACCGATATGCAGTGAAAGCAGGATCAGGAACAGGGCGCGCATGGGGTATTCGATTTTCACGTTGAACCTTTTTTATGGTTGATTATTGGTACAGATGACCGATTCAGTAGTGGATTATACTACCAGAATGATCAAATGATCTATTTCCCCGGTGATGCAGACCAGCCGCGTTTTATCCTGAAATATTAGTGTCTGCTTATGTTTTAATGTGGATTGGCGTCGTATGGTGTGTTGATGACTATACTTAAATTACATGGGTAGGTATTATCATCAGTTCCATTTGATTATTTACAGGGGCTTGCCATGAAACGGATTTTATCACTGCTTATACTTGTCACCGCATTTAACAGCAGCCCCCTGCATGCCGTACCGAGCGTACTTGAAGGACGGGCCTTTTATGCAGAAGCAAACCGGAAAATTACCACCGCTCCGGCACCGTGGATCAATCTGGAAAAAATTGTTGTTCCTGAAAAAAATGATGAATTGCACAAGCTGAAAAACTGGTTGTTGAATAACGAAGCCCGTTATTCGACCTGGCCGCCTGTTTACAAGGATGAGAGCGGTGCAGTACAACTGGTCGAGGAGTGGCGATCCATACTGCCACTGGTGAAGCGGCAGGAAACCACATTGTTGTCAGCACCGGAACTCGGCGCATTGGTCGTCACATTTTGGCGTTATGGACACCATATCGATGAACCGCAGGCGGCGGAAACCGCCTTTGAGCAGACAGAAAAACTCATCAGCAAATTTCCGGATGCCGCCTTACCTCTGACCATGAAAGGCATCATGCTGAGTACTTTCCTGGGTAAAGGTGCGGAAGATGTTTTACGTAAAGCGTTGACAAAAGCCGGGGAAAAAGACGCGGCAGGGCTTGTTCAACTTGCCATCGCCTATCATTGTCAGCTTTCCAAAAAACCGCACAAAATGGTATCGGCCCTGGAAAAGGCGCTGAAACTTTGCCCGAAATGCGCAGAGCCCTATCAGTCTGTCATCAGCATGATGCCAAATACCGTCGGCTCGGATAAAAATGAGGCTATGGATAATCCTTACTACTTTGCCGAGACGCCGCAAGGCGCCAGGGTTGGTTCATACCTGTTTGGCTTTCACCTGCCGCTGTCGAGCGACTGGCGACCGGATCGGTATCGAGGCTATCTTCCTGAACAGCCAACATCAGAACTGTATCTGGATGCGGCACCACTGGAGAAACCTCGAATTCAGCATGGGATGGTCATCTCTATCAATGTCCTGCCGGAAGGGCAAACAATCAAACCCGGAGAAACGATAAACAAAATATTTGGTGGTATGCCGGATGTGAAATTGACAAAAATCAAGCCGTTAACCAAACAGCCGCATCTCACTGCATGGTACAGATTTGACTCATCAAGAAAACTGGTTGGTGATGAAACCTTTTCCGGTATATTGGTCTCCGGTGTGATCCAGCCCAAAAGCTGGACCTTGCAGGAGCATCAGAAACTTGCGTTGAAGGAAGATGTTTGTGAAGTGCCGCGTCTTGAACCGGGGAATACGTCTTATCTGCGCGCCGTTACACGTATCCGTGCGCCCATAGAGATCATCATCAACTACAACGCAACCAAAAGCACCTATCCATTGGCTGAACAAAGAATGCAGGAAATTATTTCCAAACTGGAGATCGAGGACCATGCCATGTCCGAGTTTTTTGCAAAGAAAAAATAAAATTCGTCAGCCTGCGTATCTTTACCAGTCTACCAAGGAAACATAAAAAATGGACAGAACCTTGCGGCCAGGAACTCTCTCGCTGATTGCCGGTGTTGGTTATTTAATCATTTTCGTTGCGGCAATGTTCGCAAACTTTTTTTCTCTGGAATTGATTCGTGAAAACCCTGTCGCTGCAGTTCAGCAAAATCACATTATTGTAAGAGCGGGAATCCTGGCATTTATGATAACTGTCGTTTTCGACATTGTGGTTGCATGGGCTCTCTATGAGTTATTTAAAGAGCATGCATTGTCAGGATTGAGCACTCTATTCAGGATGACCCATGCAGTAATTATGGGGGTTGCCGTTTTTGCGCTTCCGAGGGCGCTTGCTTTAAGCGTTAGTGAAGACATTCTGAATCAAGTTGATATTTTTAATACTATTTGGCTCATCGGTCTGTTCTTTTTTGGTATTCATCTCATCCTTTTAGGCAATATCATCGACGGGCCAAAAATTATTGCAATCTTTCTCGTCATTGCCGGTGCCATGTATATGGTTGATACTGCGGCGCATTTCCTGCTTCCAAATTATGAAAACTACAGCTCTGTTTTCCTGGCGTTGGTAGCTGTTCCGAGTATTATAGGTGAAATGTCATTCTCGATTTGGCTCCTCATAAAAGCACGCAGGTCAGGGTGAGCTGGCGAACCACAATACAAGGTATAATAATCGGTGTCGGAAGGATTTGATTTTGGGTTTCCTTTATCAATCAACTGACTCGCTGGAGGTATTGATCACAGGTCCGCCCGCCGCTGCGCGGCTGAGGCAGGTTGCTTTCATTTTCCAAATGAAAGCAAGCAAAGCAAAGGGTGGAGCCTGGTGACAAACTGTTGCCGGCGACTGAAAGTAGAAGTAATGCAGCCAAATTTGACAGGTATTGATTAACAATTATGCACAGTACTTGATGGGATAGCTGTAACACTTTGCCCCTGGTTTAAACAGGAGTTAGTTAATAACCCAATCGGGATGTCTGGCTTTCTCAAACAGGTACAGGCCCACTAAAAATGGTAAAGTTATTAATTATCTCGATGCAAGGTTTTTAATTGGATATAAATGCGTCATTGAAAAAGCGATTTTCTGACCACTGATTATAGTTATTTGCAAAATGAAGTACTCGATTATTTTAGAAGGCCGAAACTTCGAAGTCATTATTGATGGAAAAGTGAAAAATATGGGTTTTTATACAACCAGAATTGTCAAAGCTGATTCAATTGAAGAAGCTGAAGATAAAGCGATTCATTTAATTAAAACTGATCAGTCGCTAATAAATATAATGGTTAAAGAATCAGTATTAGAGCCAGTGATAGAAGTTGACTCTGTTTATAAAGCCTCTTGGTGGAAACGAACAGGTGGAAAAGGCTACACATTCTATCCAATGGGTGGTGAGTAAAAAGTATACGCCGAAGGATTGAAGCAGGAGATTATCATGCCGGGACAATACTATATTTACATCCCTTATGCAGACGGTGAGTCTAATTCCCAGTTGGCAGAAGCAGCAAAAGAGTGGCGGAGAAATGCATCTCAACATTTTCAATCTCCCTCTTCGAGGAGGAAGATTCCGAAAATACTTGTTCACGGTACTGGCAGCCCTTTGAGCGAATTAAGGAATAGTGACCCGGAATGTTATACCGTATATATTATGGCGCATTGTAATATTGGTAGAAAAACGATCAATAATATCAACATATTTGCGCGTGAAAGAATTGAAATAACAGCACCAATACTTGCCACTCGAATGATCAGTGATGGCCTGCCAAAAAATGTGAAGAATCTTAAACTTTTCGCCTGTCACGGAGGAACACCACAAAATACTGAGAAATACACTGCATTAGATTCATTTGTGGCTCGGTTGTATTTTTCATTAGTATCCAGAGGAGTTGAAAAGGTGATTTTAAGTGCCTATACAGAAGCACTAACGGCAGCAACAGTTGCCAGCATAGGAGATGGGCATAAACGTACACAGAGTGGTGATCGACCTTCCAGCCATCGTCGACAATGGCCGGAATGCATTCCAATTCGACCAATGCCATTATTTGATTAAAAAGATCGAAGGGACCATTTATTAACTACTTCGTCAAGCCGGCGACTATTTAATCCCTCCGTCATCTTTGTTAGACCAGCTTGCTACGCCTCCACACGTCTTAAACGCAAGTTACATAGGAATTTTATCTTTAATGAGTATTTCACCTGAGGCGCTTTATTGTAGTCAAACGTGCAAAAATACAATGCTTAAAAGGTCATTTGGAATTTGTCCGGAATGTAACGAAATATGGGATGGTGAAAATCGACAAAATGATCGTCATTATAGAAATAATGCATGGGTAATATGTGACACTTGTTCTCAAAAACAAAACCGTTGTGTGGTTTGTGGTTTGAAAATATAACATCAAGCCTGGATTAAAAGTTATGTCACGTAATAGTGTTATAAACTCACAGTAAAAAACAGTGTAAGACAATAATTTTTTCTAATATGAAGAGTGGTCCATCCACATAGACATAGTGGCTATAGAATGTGATTTACTATGGGGAAAGTTTAGAGAAAACAGTTCGCTGACCCAAGTCGAAAATAATTATAGTCAGCGTTTGCTTTTTTGATTACGGGTAACTTCCGTCAGGATATCCCGATAGTCGCGGATCTGTTTCACGTAATAGACCGCTTCTCCTCCACGCGCATAGCCGTGTTTCAGTGTGCGGTAATAGCGTTGTTGGGATAACAGGGGCAGTACTTCTTCCAGTTCCACCCAGACCTGCGGGTCTTTGCCCAGTTGTTCCGCCAGTTGCATGCCATCCATAAGATGACCAAATCCGAAGTTGTAGGCGGCCAGGGCCATCCAGGTCCGTTCCGGTTCCTTGATGCTTTTCGGTAATCGACGGCGTATCTGCGCCAGATAGCGCGCACCGGCAAAGATACTGGCTTCCGGGTCGAGTCGGCTTTTCACGCCCAGTTGGCGTGCCGTGGGTTGGGTCAGCATCATGATGCCGCGCACCCCGGTGGGACTTTTGGCACGGGGATTCCAGTGTGATTCCTGGTAGGAGAGGGCGGCCAGCAGACGCCAGTCGATGCGATATTTTTTCGCCGCCTGTTTAAACCACTTGCGGTAACGGGGCAGGCGCGAGGTGATCCGCTTTCTGAATTTCTGTGTATCCACATAATCAAAACTGTCCAGATGGCCGTAATAGCGATCCAGCAGGACGGTCAGTTTGCCGCTCTCTTTAAATCCGCTGAACCAGTTCTCCACCGCTGCCTGCAACAGGCCGGCATTGTTGCGCATGGCCCAGGCCAGCGGTGTGTCATCACTCAGGTCAAACATCACCGCGAGTTCAGGATAATAACGTTGATTGACGGCAAAGATGTTCGTGTCCGCCACCGTGCAGTCCAGCTTGCGCAACCAGACCCGTCGCAACAGGTATTCCGTATCATGTTCGTCATGTTGGCGCCAGTTGAGTTGCGGATAGTCCTGCTGTAGTTCGGTCAGGCGTTCTGCATAACTGGTGCGTGCCGCCACATGGAGTTGTTGTGAGTCCAGTGCTTCGATAGCGCGGGGTTGTTGTTTGGCATCCCGACGGCAGATCACCTGTTGTTTGACTGACTGGTAAGACGGACCAAAGCGGAATTCCGTCTCGCGGGAATCGGTAATGGTCAGGCCGGCGGCGGCGATATCCGCTTCACCACTGCTCAGGCTGGTGAGAATATCTTCAATGGTTTCCTTGATTATGAAGCGGGGCTTGACCCCCAGATGCTCAGCAAAGGCCAGCGCCATGTCGTACTCGATACCGGCAAACTGGCCGTTATGTTTCTCATACCAGGTGGTGGGGGCATTGCGGGTGACGATACGCAGCTCACCGCGCTCTTTTACTTCGGCCAGTACGGTGTGCTGTTGTGGATCGAGGCGTGACAGCAACAGATAGATCAGGATACCGGCCGACAGGCTGATAATGAGTGTCGCCCCAATCATGAATCTGTTTTTAATCATGCCTGCCTGTTCCGTCCGGTGAAACGGTCTGTGACCATGGTAATGGATATTCCACGCACCGAGAAGCCCTGCGGATCAAACTGTCTGATATCAGACACCCCTGATCAAGGACAAACAGTTTAATCGGCCCATGCACACCGGCAGCAGCGCTAACTTGCCGAAATAAAACAATATTTAATTCTGGCAATGATCTTGCAATATGACAGGAAAAAGCCGTTGAATTTTCATGTTGTATGGGGAGTGGTGATGAAGTTTATACGTTGTTGTGTGGGGTCTGTTTTGTGTGCTGTTTTTGTTCCACATGGATTGGCTGTTGCAGCGGAGACCAAACTGGACGAGGTGACCGTCACCGCCACCCGTGAGGCACAGGCCATGAAAGAGTCGTCTCACACGGTGGGTGTGATCGGTGCTGATGATTTGCAGGATGTGAAACCGTCACATCCCGCCGAGATCATGGAGCGGGTACCCGGTGTGCATGTGAATGTGACCGGTGGTGAAGGACACATGACCGCCATTCGCCAGCCCTTAACCACCAAGCCCATGTATCTCTATCTGGAAGACGGCATTCCAACGCGCTCCACCGGTTTTTTTAACCACAACGCCCTGTATGAGATCAACCTGCCGCAAAGTGATCGCATCGAAGTTTTAAAAGGTCCCGGTTCCGCGCTGTATGGCAGTGATGCCATCGGCGCTGTTGTCAATGCACAGACTCGCCCGGCGCCTTTGAAACCGGAGGCGGAAGTGGTCATGGAAGGCGGTGAGTTCGGTTTTCAGCGTTTGCTGGTGAGTGGCGGTAATACGATTGGCGACAACGGTTATCGGGCGGATCTGAATCTGACGCAAACCGCCGGTTGGCGCAAGGCAACGGCCTATGATCGTGTCAGTGCCGGCGCCCGTTGGGACAGTACCCTGCAAAACGGCGCCAGTCTGAAAATGGTGCTCACCGGTTCCGAGATCGATCAGCAGACGGCGGGTTCCTCGCGCCTGTCAGCGGATGATTACTATAATAACCCGACCGAGAACTACACGCCCATCTCCTTGCGCAAGGTGGGTGCGAATCGTCTCTCGGCCGCCTACGAAAAAGAAAGCGGTGACAGTCTGTTGAATATCACACCCTACCTGCGTGATAACAGCATGACCCTGTTACCCAACTGGTCACTCTCCTACGATCCCACGATCTATGAAACCGGCAACACCTCGCAGGGGTTGCAGGTGCGTTATCGTCGGGACTTCAAGCCCATGCGCACGCGCTTGATTACCGGTATTGATATCGATCACAGCCCCGGCAGCCGCTTTGAGCAGAGCATCAATGCCACTCAAACCGGGAATATCTATGACAGCTATAATACGGGCGTCACTATCTATGATTATGACGTGACCTATGTGGGTGTCTCTCCCTATCTGCATCTGGAGTTTTCACCCTCCACCGCAACCCGCATCAGTCTGGGGCTGCGTTACGATGACATGCGCTACGAGTTTGACAACCACATCAATACCGCAACCACCACTGCAACGCCGACCCATCTTGGCCGCACATTGACCTATAACCAGATCAGCGATGGTGAAGCGACTTTTTCACGGTTGAGTCCCAAGCTGGGACTGACTCACAGCTTTAATGAAACACTCAATGGTTTTGTCTCCTGGCGGCAGGCCTTTCGTGCGCCGTCCGAAGGACAAATCTTTCGCCCGGGCAGTACCGTTGATACCCTGTCTCTCAAACCGGTGGTGGCCGACAGCATTGAAACCGGGCTGCGCGGCAAATCCGGCAAACTCACCTATAACCTCTCGCTCTACAGCATGCGGTTAAAAGACGACATCCTGAGTTACGATAACCCGGATACCGGTAACCGTGAAACCGTGAATGCCGGTGAGACAAGACATACCGGTATTGAAGTCGGTCTTGAGACAAAACCGGCTGATCAATTCACTCTGCATGTCGCTGTGTCACAGGCCACACACACCTATGAACAATGGCAACCATCGGCTGCGGTGAATTACAGCGGCAACGAGATCGAAATGGCCCCCGGTCTGATGAGCAATGTGCAACTGATCTATACCCCGCTGTTTCTGAACGGCGGCAATCTGGCGCTTGAATGGATCAAGCTGGGTGAATACTGGATGGATCCGGCCAATTCATACATGTATCAGGGACATGATCTTTTGAACCTGCGGGCAAGCTATCGCCTTGGCAAGACGATCAAGCTTTATGGCCGCTTGATGAATCTGGCGGACAAACGCTATGCCACGGCGGCCCAGTATTCCGCCGCCACGGCGTTTCGTCCGGAAAAATTTGAATATGCCCCCGGTATGCCGAGAACCGCTTATCTCGGTTTGCAAGTTGACTTCTAGTATCCCCCGTGCAGAAGTTAACCTTGCATCGCATTCACAAGTGGCTGGGTCTCTCAGCCGCTTTGTGGCTTGCGGTTTTGGGTGTGACAGGATTCCTGCTGGATCACCGCGATCACTGGGCCTGGTTGTGGCAGTCAGGTGTCTCACCTGCACTGGTGACAACAGAGATTCAGCATGATGCGACCAGCGGACCGTTTAAACTGTATTACATCGACCCGCTGAATCAGCTTCATCATATCACCGGCGGACAAAACGGTCTCTGGTGGAGTGGTCATGCCGGACAGCATTGGCAGGCTGCACAGTTCAGTCACAGACACAGTATGCCGCAGGTTTACGCGGCGCTGTATACGATTGAAGAGCGTGTCTCCGTGCTCTGGCTGGGTACGGATGATGGTCTCTGGCATTCTGATGACAGTGGTCGATCTTTCAAACGAATGGCGCTTGCCGGGATGCCGGTCACAGCGCTGACACAAGGCAGCGCCGATCAGTCTCTGCTTGGTGTGGTGGATCGCAGTCGTGTATTTGTGTTTGATACAACGAATAAACAGTTGGCGTATCACACCTTGTCACCGGTAGAGGAAGACCAATTACCTGCTGCGGTTGGTTTATCCCGGTTGGTGCGTGACCTGCACTATGGCCGTGGTGTATGGACCACACCGTATTCCCTGCTCTGGAACGATATAGCAGGCGTGGCCTTGTTGGTGATTCCATTCACCGGCTTGCTGTTCTTCATCCTGCCGCGTCTGTGGCGTCGATACAAACACGACGGTGTCGCGGTCAGTCATGTGTGGAAGAAGCAGAGTATGCGCTGGCTGTTTCGGCTGCATGCCCCATTCCTTGGCCTGCTGGCCTGTATACCCATTCTCTATATCTCCATCACCGGGATTATGCTGGATCACAGCGAAGGGCTGCGTGAGTTCATGCAGCGCACCCAGGTCAGTCGCTTCTGGCAGCCACCGGTCTATTCATTGTCATCCTGGCAGGGTGAGATATACAGCATACTCGGCTACCCGGGCAAGCCGGCTGAGTTCAGCGTGGGAACACGCAGCGGTTTGTATACCACCACAGATAGCGGTAAAAGCTGGCGGCGTGAAACGCTGTTAACTAACAAGGCCTTGTTTATCTGGAGCCTGCATCGACAGGATGAGCAGATCTTTATCGGCGCCATGGGCGGCCCAAACCAGTATCGCGCCAATGGTTCGGCACGATGGCAGGTGGTTAAAGGCGCCGGACACATGCCGACCGCAGTGAATCAACTGACGGAAGATCTGTGGTGGGTCAAGGTGCGTGACGGCGTTCGTTTGGGCAATCAGCACACAGGCTTTAAACCCGTTTCCATCAACTATCCGCAAACCGGTGTGATACCGTGGTATTACGTTTTGGATGGTTTGCACAGCGGGATGTTGATCCACAACCAATGGAAATGGATCAATGATCTGTTTGCGCTCATGGCCTGTCTGCTGGTGATCAGCGGCCTGATCAGATGGTGGAACAAGAAATGGATTTAGGTATACGACATTCCGCGTTTGAGACCGACCTGCGGCCCTATGAAAAACGATTATCTCTCGCGTTGGTGTGCGCCGTGGCCATGCATGGCGGCCTTGCATGGTGGTTTTCGGATGCAATGCAAACTGCTGTGCCGACCTTGCCCGACTGGATGGAGGTAAAACTGGTGGCCCGGGTAGAACGTAGCGAGCCACCTCAACCGGAACGCAAACCTCAGACCGTCAAACCGCTTGCCAATAACCGACAACAGAAAGCTGAACCAAAAGCAACGCCGCAATCCCAACCGGCGGTGCAGTCGCAGGATAACGTGCGCACACGGAAACAGGCCAAACCGGTCGATAACCCCAAACCCCTTTATCCGGCCGCCGCAAAGCGGCGCGGCATGCAAGGCACCGTACTGCTGCAACTGGCCGTTTCAGAGCGGGGCAAGGTGACCGCCGTGCAGCTTAAACAAAGCTCCGGTTTTCGCTTGCTCGATACGGCCGCCATTGACAGTGTGTGGAGCTGGCGGTTTCAACCGGCCCTGGAGGATGAGGAGCAGATTGCCTCAGAGGTCATCATACCCATACGGTTTGAGCTACGGGATATGTAACAACGCAGGGGCACAGAATGTTTCCTGTCGTGTGTGCTGTGCCGCTACGGATGCAGTAGTATATTGTTGATGTGTGAAACGCGAATGCTGGTTTGATTAAAACAAACCAAACTCTACCACCAGCTTGCCGTCTTTGACCGAGACATTTTTCAAAGTCGCCCTGGCCAGTTTTTGTTTCAGGCTGTCATCGCGCAATTCATAGACCGGGCGTTTTTCCATGGTCTTTTCCAGCGCCTGTTGTGCAAGTTCTTTCACTTTTGGCTGGTATTTGTTCGGAAGCTTGTCGATGTGCATATCGCCAATCTCCGGTTTAACCAGATGGAAAGTCCCCTGTTTTTTGTTATACATGAGCTCACCGGAGATTTCAGCATGGCCGGTACTTTTTAAACTGCCCAGAACATCCACGGCCATATCAACCTTGATACCCATCCGGTTGGTCTCCTGGTTCAGCCTGACCGCAGGGTTGGTGAGAACGATCGTCATGATACCTTTCTTCTTTTCCAGCGGCATCATGGCCGTTACCTTGTCCTGTAATTCCTGTTCAGTGAACTCCAGACTAATGGCATTGACATTCATGCTGAAGCAACAAAACAGAATAGTGAAGATAAATGTGCGCATGGCGGCTCTCTATGATGTAGCGGGACAACAAAATTGAAAATAGCTGTAAGCCAACGTGGCGACAATCAACCAGAAGACGATACCAATGAGAATACAGGAAACTTCACCAGGCTCTTCATCACTGTTGCGATACCGGTACATTAGTAAAAGATAGCCCGGTCCTTTTATAAGAATATCCAGCCCGATATCAATCAGCACAAACCAGATGAAGCGAAAAATCGCCTTAACAAGACCTTCACCGATGTCATCGAGCGGCATACACATCCCAGATTAGACTAAATAACAGAGTATATACATTGGTGACTCAACTTTGTATATATTCAGAGCGCAATTTCCGATGATTTTTTACATCAGGGGAAGAGCCTTCCGGCAATGCTGCCAGAAACAATAAATCAAACAGGATGATGAAATATTAACCAGCGTAAATTTTACCCTGTCATATTGGAAAGATGGATAAATTCTCTGCATCATGGTTTCATGCGTAATTCTTCAGACACGAAACTTTACACTGTCTCGGTTTTGGTTTGTTTGTTACGCAAGTAATTCATCACACCATCAATACCATCATTATAGGCCGCAGCGGCTTGTGGATTTAACGGGTTGTTGTCCATATTAAGCGTGACCAGGTTTTCAAGACGCAGTAACTGGACAGGTATATCCGTAAACCGGTTTCCGTCAAGATAGAGTGATGTCAGTTGTGATAACCGACTGAACGACTCAGGCAGTTCTGTAAGCTGATTTTCACTCAAGTGCAGATTTTCCAGTTGCGACAAATTACCCATGGTGCCGGGTAGTTTGCCAAGCTGATTTTTGCCAAGATTAAGTAATTTGAGACCGGCAAGTTGTCCTATTGAATCAGGCAGACTGGTCAGTTGATTTTCCTGCAAATTCAGATTTTCCAGAACATTCAGGTTACCCAGTGTTTCAGGCAACCGAAGCAGTTTATTTTCTGACAGCGAAAGTTTCTTCAACTGTGTACATTCTCCCAAAGAGTTGGGTAGGTGGGTTAATTTATTTGCCTTCAGTGACAGAGCTTCCAGTTGTTGCATGTTGTGCAGTGTGTCGGGCAGAGATGTCAGTTGGTTTTCCGTCAAATCCAGACTCTTTAACTTTGCCAATTGGCCAATCGAGTCAGGTAAATGGCTCAACTGGTTTACGGCAAGACTGAGTTCCTCCAGATTGAACATTTCACCAATTGATTCGGGTAAACTGATCAGCTTGTTGTCATATAGCATTAATACAGGCAGCTTTGTCAGTTGGCCAAGTTGCCTGGGCAAGTGGGTCAATTTATTACTATACAAAGATAATTCATGCAGATCTGTCAACTGTCCCAGTGACTCGGGTAAATGCGTAAGCTTGTTGTTCTCCAAATACAAATATTGCATGTTTGTTAAACGTCCCAGTGATTCGGGAAGATGGGTTAGCTGGTTAAACTCCAATGTGAGAATTTGCAGTTGTGTTAATTCCCCAATCGAATCGGGTATTGAGGTCAGAAAATTGTCACTTAGCTGCAGATTAATCAGTTGAGTCAACCGGCCAACTGTTTCGGGTAAGTCAGTCAATTTATTGGTGCTTAATTGCAATTCCGATAGCCCGGATAATTGCCACAGTGAGTCTGGCAAATGGGATAACTGATTTTGACTCAACAAGAGCTCTTGCAGACCGGTTAGCTTTCCCAGCGACTCCGGCAGGTTCATCAGGCAATTTGCTGTCAGGTCCAGCACTTCCAGATTTGTTAATTCAAAAAGTGAGGGAGGCAATGACATCAGCCCGGCGAATGCGTGATATTTGTCATTGCATGCAAGATTTAATGCTTTTCCCCCTTCCTGTTTAATTTCCTGGATACTTTCTTCTGCCATTGTGTAGACATAACTGCTCATATGTAACTTCCTGTTTAATACTATAAGAAAAAGGTTGCTGACTGCTCAGGCAAAAGTGTATATGCCGGCCGGCGCATGCGAGGACTTGCAAGTATGGCTGTTATCTCCTTCCTGAATGATCAGAATAGTTGCTGCTGGATGCAGTGGGGGGCAATATGCAAGAATACTATTCCGTGTTACTTTCATCACTTCCCTGTTCTGTGTGAGTGAGTAATGTAATACCCTTAAGCTCACCTGCTCCCTGTTGGCGCAGTGAAAGATTCAGCCGATGGCGTGCTTTTTCATCCGATACAGCAATGCGCTGCGTGTCAGTCCCAACAGGCGGGCGGCCTTGCTTTGGTTGCCTAGGGATTTGTCCAGCGCCTGATTGATCAGGTCTGCTTCCAGTTGTTCAAGGACGATACCGCCTTCGGGGAGACGGATGTCGCCTTTGCTTGCCTGGTGTGTCGTTTGTCTGAATTCCAGCGGCAGGTTCTCCGGCTGGATGGTTTGACCGGACAGCAGGATCAACAGACGTTCGCAGAGGTTTTTCAGTTCACGGATATTGCCGGGCCAGTTGTAACGTTGCAGTTGTTCCATGGTCTGGACGCTGAAGCGTGGCGCATCCAGCCCGTGTTGTTGGGCCAGTCGTGCAGTCAGACTGCTGATCAACAGTTCGATATCGTCCTTGCGTTCACGCAGGGCGGGTAATTGCAAGGGGACGATGTTCAGGCGATAAAAGAGATCCTTGCGGAAACTGCCTTCATTAACTGCTTCATTGAGGTCACGGTTGGTGGCGGCAATAACGCGCACATTCACCTTAACCGATTTGCCATTGCCCAGGGGTTGGCATTCACTGTTTTCCAGGAAACGTAACAGTTTGGCCTGGATGCCCAACGGTAGTTCGCCCACTTCATCCAGAAACAGCGTACCGCCTTCCGCGCTGCGGATCAGACCGGTTTGATCCTTGCCTGCATCGGTAAAGGCGCCTTTCACATGACCGAACAGTTCGGACTCCACGAGCGTTTCCGGCAGTGCGGCACAGTTAACGGTAACAAAGGGGCCGTTGTTGCGTTTGCTGAATTGATGCACGGCTGCCGCCAGCAACTCCTTGCCGGTGCCGCTTTCGCCCTGGATCAGGACGGTGACATCGGTGCAGGCGGTAATTTTTGCCGCACGCAAGACCTGTTGAAAGATCGGTGACTTACCGAGTAACTGTTGGTTGAAAGTCTCCACCTGCATGACCCCCGTGATGATGTTCTTTTGTTCCGTATTGAACGGTAATAATAAAACTGGTTATGGCCAATATGATGATCAGACTGCCGATAGCGGTTTTGATATGCGGGATCTGTCCCAGTTTGACCATCCAGCCGGTGACCAGACCGGCTGCCATTACCGTGGGCAGTGTGCCTGCACCGAAGGCCAGCATGAACAACGCGCCTTCATGGGCGGTGCCGGATGATGTTGACCAGATCAGTGCGGAATAAACCAGACCACACGGTAACCAGCCCCATATTACCCCAAACAAAAAGGCCTGTCCCGGTGATTGTACGGGTAACAGTCGATGCGCATAGGGTTCAAGTTTGCGCCACAGGGGTTGGCCAATACTTTCGATCAGGTTGAGACGGGGAAACCAGCCCGCCAGATGCAAACCAATGCCGACCATGATCAGCGTGGCGAAGGTTTGTAATATAAGGTGGGCATACTTGGGGCTGAGAAATTCCATGACTGTTTGACCAAAGGCACCGGCAATGGCCCCGGCCAGCATGTAACTGATGATCCGGCCGGTGTTAAACATGGAGGTATAGGCGAGCAGACGCAGCGGCTGTTCACGGGTTTGCTCGGGCAGACTCATGGTCAATGTGCCAATGATGCCGCCGCACATGCCCAGGCAATGGATGGTGCTAAACAGGCCGACCAGAAAGGCATTCAGTAGTGTCAGGGTCACAGGGTTATCTCAGCAGAAAATGCCGGCCCAGTGTAAACAGAAATCAGTACAAGCTCAAAGCTGTTCTTGTTTCAGGCGGCCTTGCTGTTTTTACTGTCATAGAAGATGACCTGGAGTGAGTCATCCAGTTGTTCGTAGACCATCTCATGCAGCTTGCCGATAAAGTCCTGGCCCAGACCGAGCGTCAGCAGCGCGACTTTATCCGCCGGGTTGTCATCGTCGGCAGAGATGGGGGCGTGCAGGTTGTTGGCGATAACATCTGCGACATGCACAATAGCGGTTTCGTTCTTATAGTGAGTCGCACGGATCGGGCGATGGTGATACATGGTTGGTTCGATCAGTGAATCGGGCAGCTTCCAGGCACGCAGTAATTCTGCACCGACATCGGCATGGGAAAAGCCGAACACCGATTGCTCCAGCTGTGAGGTATCGAGGGTTTTTTCACCGGTCAGTTCGATCACCTGTTTTGATGCATCGGGATGACTGACATACATCACCAGTTTACCGATATCGTGCAACAGGCCGGTGACAAAAAAACGTTCAGTGTTGCGCACTTTCAGATAAGCACTGAGGGTACGGGCGGCAACGGCAGTGGTGACGCTGTGACACCAGAAGGTTTCCATATCCACCACTTCATTGGTGAGATCATGGAACTGATCCACCACCGCGGTCGCCATGACCAGATCACGTAACTGCCGTGTACCAAGGATGGTAATGGCCATGGAAATGGTATCGATTTGTGATGGAAAGCCAAACAGGGAACTGTTAACCACGCGCAACAGACGTGCAGTGAGGGCCGGATCTTCCGCGATCAGGCTGCCAATTTCGGCGGCATTGGAGTTGGGATCTTCAACCATTTCATTGATGCGTAACACTACATCAGGCAGTGAGACGAGGTGCAGGTTAGCAGTGATTAAATCACGCGGTTTTAACGTGGCCATGAGCGTCTCCATTCTAATTCTTGCAGCAAATATGGGTGTTTGTTTTTATTCTCCCCACCTGCGAGCTGATATTTTTCTTTTCTTTATACCGGTACCGCCGTTATAGTGGTTTATCGTCTGATACCGAAAAAACATAAATCGTGCAGTAATTTTAGCCCGAATGATTGTGACAGTTATCACAGTTATTGAATGGGTTTGTTAAACATTGTCATCAGGCAACGATAAAGCTGCCTGTTACGGCTAATAAAGACTTAACTAATTTAATGCAATATCGTTTATCCATCTCTGGTATGAGTTGCGCGGGTTGTGTCGGGGCCGTCGAAACGGCGCTGCAATCCGTGCCGGGCGTAACATCGGCCAGTGTGAATTTTGCGGAGCATACGGCCGGCGTGGAGGGTAATGTCTCCGTCACTGCCCTGATCAATGCAGTGAGCCAGGCCGGTTATGCCGCCGCTGAACTGAAAGGGGAAGAGAGCGAAGCGGAAAAAGAGGCGGTGGAGCTGGCCTATTACAGGGCGCTGCTGCACAAGACCGTCGTCGCCGCCGTGGTGGGGGTTCCCCTGTTCATTGGCGGCATGTCAGGACTGTTTCCCGCCCTGGATCAACCCTGGGGGCAACTGGTCTGGCTGATCGCTTCAGTCGCGACAGTCGGGGTGCTCGGTTATTCCGGCGGCCATTTTTTTACCGGGGCCTGGAAATCCTTCCGCAATCACAACGCCAACATGGATACCCTGATTGCCCTGGGTACCGGTACCGCCTGGTTATTCTCAACCGTCATTACCATCTATCCGGCGCTGGTGCCGCCTTCGGCCCGTCATGTCTATTTTGAAGCAGCGGTCATCATCATCGCCCTGATCAACTTCGGTTCGGCCCTGGAGATGCGCGCCCGGGGCAAGACCTCCGAGGCGATCAAACGGCTGATCGGTCTGCAACCCCGGACCGCCCGTGTGGTGCGCAATGGGGTGGAACTGGATATCCCCATCGGTGACGTGGGGCTGGCGGAGACCCTGCGGGTCCGGCCCGGCGAACGTATCCCGGTGGACGGGGTGATCATCGACGGTCACTCCAATATAGATGAATCCATGCTCACCGGTGAACCGGTGCCGGTGGGGAAAAAGACCGGCGATCAGGTGTCGGCCGGGACTATCAACGGCACCGGCAGCTTTCTGTTTCAGTCCAAACGCATCGGCAAGGACACGGTGCTGGCACAGATCATCGAGATGGTGCGACAGGCCCAGTCCAGCAAACCGGCCATTGGTCGTATCGTGGACAAGGTGGCGGCGGTGTTTGTCCCGTCCGTGCTGATCGTGGTTGTGATCACCTTCATGGTCTGGTTCAACTTCGGGCCGGAACCAAAAATCAGCTTTACCCTGGTTACCACCATGACCGTACTGATCATCGCCTGTCCCTGTGCGCTGGGACTGGCCACGCCTATCTCCATCATGGTGGGGGTGGGCAAGGCGGCCGAATTCGGGGTCTTGATCCGCAATGGCGACGCCCTGCAACAGGCCGGGCGGCTCACCGCCATCGTCCTCGACAAGACCGGCACCATCACCCAGGGTAAACCGGCCGTGACCGGTATTTACCCGGTGAATGGCATCACCAAAGACGAATTGCTGGCCTGTGCCGCCGGACTGGAGACCTCCTCAGAACATCCTTTGGCGGCAGCCATTGTCAGCGCGGCGCAGGTAAAGGGACTCACCCTCCCGGCTGTGACCGGCTTTCAGGCTGTCGCCGGACATGGCGTGCAGGGGACCATCAACGGACAGCCGGTCCTGCTGGGCAACGCCCGCCTGCTGACCAAATATCGCATTGCCGTGGGCAGCTTGCAGGATCAGGCCCGGCAACTGGCGACCCGGGCCGAGACCGCCATGTACCTGGCCATCGGCGGCAAATTGCAGGGGATCATTGCCGTGGCCGATCCGGTCAAACCCGATTCCAAAGCCGCCATTGCCCGACTGCACAAACTGGGTTTGAAGGTGATCATGCTCACCGGCGACAACATCTCCACCGCCAAGGCGGTGGCCCACCAGGTCGGGGTGGATGTGGTGCTGGCCGAGGTGCTGCCCCAGGAAAAACACCAGAAGGTGACCGAATTGCAGGAAGCGAAAGAGATCGTCGGCATGGTGGGGGACGGCATCAACGATGCCCCGGCCCTGGCCCGCGCCGATGTCGGCTTTGCCATCGGCTCCGGTACCGATGTGGCCATCGAAAGCGCGGATATCACCCTTATGCGCGGTTCCCTGCACGGCGTGGCCGACGCCATTGCTGTCTCCCGCGCCACCGTGCGTAATATCAAACAAAACCTGTTCGGCGCTTTTATCTACAACTCACTGGGTATCCCGGTCGCCGCCGGGGTGCTCTATCCCTTCATCGGCATCCTGCTCAATCCCATGATCGCCGGCGCCGCCATGGCCATGTCCTCGGTCACCGTAGTCAGCAACGCCAACCGCCTGCGACTCTTCAAGACAAGGCGTGACGCATGACAGCTACACTGGTCAACATCATCAGTGTCCTGCTCATCGGCCTGATCATCTACTGGTTCTGGATCGCCAAACCCGCCACCCGACACAGCGTGGGCGGCAGCGTCGACATCCTGGTCGACAACGGTGTCTACGAACCGGCCCGCATTGAAGTCAACGTCGGCCAACCCATCACCCTGCGCTTCACCCGCAAGGACCACAGCCCCTGCGCCGAAAAAGTCGTTTTCGCGGATTTTGGTTTAACCATCGACCTGCCCGTCGATCAAACCATCGACATCAAACTCCAGCCCGAAAACGCCGGTGAATACCCCTTTACGTGTCAGATGCAGATGTATCGGGGGATGTTGGTGGTGAAGTAGGGTGGTTGTCTCCAGTTTGAGAAAATAGCGCAGAGGACGCAGAGTCACAGAGAACGCAAAGGATTTATATACTGGTTCCCGCAATGCTATAACACATAAGAAAAGGACATCGTGTGCATACTTCGTTGAACTGTTTTTTATCTCTCTTGTTGTGCTTCATCGCCCTGCCTTTTGCCACTCACGCCGGTGATCAACCATTTTCTTTGCGCGAGGCGCTTGGCAAATATATCTCTGTTGTTGAGCAACCTGATCGGGTCGAGACAGCGCGTTTGAAACCGGTTGCTGCTGTGGAATCGCAAGAACATGCACTGGCAAATAATCACCGTATCGCCGGTTATCCTGTTATCAGCAAGCCGGTTGTGCTGGAACAAAGCAAGTCAACACAAATTGCCGGCCTTCTGCTGGATAAAGACAACTATGCTGATGTGACGGTGCGTTGTCTAAACCGGGCGTTGTCCGGAATGCGATTCTATCAGGGCTGGCAAATGGTTGAGGTCGCCTTTGGCTTGCCGTGTCGGCAGGTGATTGTGGTGTTCAGAGATGGTGAGGATACAAAGTGGTGGGGTGGTGTGTTGGGTGAAAAGGCGGCCCATGCGCTGATCTCACTGCTTGCGATTCGCTGATAGCTTGTTCCCACGCAGAGCGTGGGAACGAGTCAATCACAAGCTGCACAAGTAATGATTTACGGGTTGTTGGTCTCTGTCACCCTGATCGAATAGACCTTGCCTTTGACAAATTCAATGCTGATCGGGAAAGGGTAGTAATCCCACATCTCACCATTTATATCCTGTAGCTGTTTTACCCGGTATCTCGGCCCAAGGATGGATTTGACCTTGTCCTGACTGTCATCCAGTTTGATCGAGGAAAAGCTCAGCTTGTCGTCAGCATAGTTACCGGTGAGTTGCAGGGAGGTGATTGTGCCGGCCTTGTGTCCGATTACCCAATACGCGTTGTGTTTATCATTGTTGATAATGGGGTAAGCCGTAACGGTGACGCCATTGTTTTGTGCGATTTCTTTCCAGGGGTTATCCATGGCCTTGTAGGGGGCGCCGATTTTAAACGGTCCGATATGGGAGCATGCATTCGGATCGGTTTTTCCGGTAATGCAAATCAGCTGATCCTCTCTGGATCGAAAATGGTCCACCAGTGTTGGATTATTGAGATCATGACTCGATAGATGTATGCGCTGAAATTCTACCGCAGTAAACACCCATTCTTTTTTCAGCATGCCGTTCATGATGTAGTAGAGATAATAGGTATCGCCCGGTTTTAACTCCCTGGCCATGAAGTTAAGTACCATCGATTGCATGGGTATCCACAACTCCTGCTGTTTGGTTTTAACCAGTATCTCCTGCTTGTATTGTGCAATGAACTCTGCGGAAATTTGCAGGGTTTTTCCCCACATTTGCAAAAACTGCAATTTTTCGGCGCTGATTTCCCGGGTTTTGCCGGTATAAATCACCCGACTGGTGAATTTGAACGGGGCACCGCTGAACTGTTTATCTATATCGCCGGCCTTGAAGTGTGGGGCATGTGTTTTTATGACATCGTCAAGGGGGACGTGTTGATAGGAGAGCCAGTCAATATCCGCCCGGGCCGGCGATGACAGTACTACAATAAAAAATCCAAGCGTCAGTTTCAGTATCTTCAACATGGTTTCATCCCTGCTCGGTGTGTATCCGTTGTATGCCGCATGTTCATATACGGGGATGGGGTTTCTCGGTGGAAACCAGAATAAACCCGCTACAATTATCTTTCCACCTGATGTTTGCGGGATGGGTACACATAAAATGAATCGGTGTATCACGACAGGGTGTTATCAGGGAAAACAGCCCATATATCCTGAAAAATTTAAGAGCTATTGGGGTAAGTTTCTGTGTCGATTTGGGGAAAACTGCTGGGTGCGGCATTCGGTTATATGCTGGGCGATGTCTTCGGTGCTGTCGTCGGGGCGTTTCTGGGGCATTTTATTGATATCGGCCTGGGGCAGGCCATTTTCCTCAGCCATTCGGAAGTCGAGCAGATCCAGGCCAGTTTTTTCACCACCCTGTTTTCCGTGATGGGCCATGTCGCCAAGGCGGGCGGGCGGGTGAGTGAGAACAAGATCGCCATGGCGCGTTCTGTGATGCAACGGATGGCCCTGAATGAGTCGCAGCGCTTGACGGCGATTGAGTTGTTCAATCGCGGCAAGAAACCTGATTTTCCTCTCGATTTGGCTTTGAAGCAGTTTCGGACGATTTGTCACGGCCAGCGCAATATCATTCAAATGTTTATCGAAACCTTGCTGCAAGCGGCCTATGCAGATGGAAAGATCCAGCCGGCTGAAGAGCGCATCCTGAAACACATAGCCAAGACCCTCGGCATTTCGAACTATCGTCTGGCGCAACTGGAAGGGATGGTGATGGCCCAGGAAGCCTTTAAACGCGGATTCGGTGCGCAACAGCAGAAGCCATCTAGGTCGCATACTGATTTGTTGCGCAAGGCCTATATTGTGTTGGGGGTGGCATCAGATGCCTCTGATGCGGAGGTGAAAAAGGCCTATCGTCGCCAGATGAACCAGCACCATCCGGACAAGCTGGTGGCACGTGGTCTGCCGGAAGAGATGATCAAGATCGCCAATGAGAAGACCCAGGAGATCAAGTCGGCTTATGATCTGATCCAAAAAGATCGGGGCAATTAGCGGTGGTACCCGATAATTTGAGTGGGCTTATCGGGTATAGATTTGGTAGGATAGCAATCCTTTATTCAATATAACCCTATAATATATAAGTCCGAACCGCATGGACCTTACACTTTTTCAACGCTTAACCGCATCGGAACTGGATCAGTATCTCAATGAGATTGATCTGGCGCTGGAGTATCACTATCGCTGGCTGGCCGCGGTGAACCGTGCCTTTGTCTGTCGCGAGCGGGCTGATCTGGAACACTTTAATCAGGACTTGTTGCACCAGTGTTACTTCGGTCGCTGGTACGCCAGTGTGGATGAACCCGATATCTACAATGATCCGACCTATGCGGCGATCGGCGTGGTGCATGAAGAAGTCCATGCGCAGGTGCGAACCCTGGTCGAGAAACTGTTGCAGGGTGAATCGGTTACCGTCGATGACTACGATGCGTTTAATGGTATCTGTCGCCAGTTTCGGCATCAAATCGGTGAACTGAAAGGTGCGATAAAACATGATCTGAGTCTGATCGCCACCCTGATGGGCAAGGTGTTTGAGAACGCCATGGAAGGGGTGATCATCACCGATACAGATGGCGCCATTCTGAATGTAAACAAGGCATTTTGTGATGTGACCGGTTATAACCGGGAAGAGGTGATTGGCAGTAATCCCCGTATCCTGCAATCGGGACGGCAGGACAGTCTGTTTTATGATCAGTTGTGGGGGACCTTGCTCAGCAACAAACGCTGGGAAGGGGAGATCTGGAATCGGCGCAAGAGCGGCGAAATTTATCCGGAATGGTTGATGATCACGGCGGTAATGGATGAGAGCGGCGAGACCAGTCACTACATTGCCATCTTCTCCGATGTCAGTTCACAAAAAGAGAGTGAAGAACGACTCTTCTATCTTGCCCACTACGACAGCCTGAGCAAACTGCCCAATCGGCTGGCCTTTCATGATCGCCTAAAGCAGGCCATTTCCCAGGCCAAACGGAATCAGGATCTGGTGGCGGTGATGTTTCTGGATCTGGATGGCTTTAAGGAGATCAATGACAGTCTGGGCCATAACGCCGGCGATGAAGTGATCAAGGAAGTGGCGATACGGCTCGGCAAAGTAATGCGCGAGACCGACACTATTGCCCGCTTTGGCGGTGATGAGTTCACCGTGCTGTTACCTGAAGCAGGCAGTGTGGCCGGGGTGGAGATCGCCGCGCAGAAGATCATCGATACCATCGCCGAACCCATTCGCATCGGTGTCAACGAAACCGCCGTCACCACCAGTATCGGGATCAGCCTTTATCCCCGAAACAGTGATGACATGGAAGGGCTGATCAAGCAGGCCGACATGGCCATGTATGAGGCCAAGGGCAAGGGCAAGAATCGCTATATCTTTTATGTCGGCGATCAGGTGACCGCCATATAACGTCCCCCGGCGGCTACCAGCACCGTGATGATGCCCAGTGTCAGGTTGAGTGCCACCAGCATTCTGATCTGCGCCAGTTTTTTCCCTCCCTCCGGCCAGTTTTGATCCGCCACGGCCTGCTTCAGACGCCGGAACGGGGCAAAGTAGACGTGCATATAAATAAGTATCATCACCGTACCGATGCCATTCATGATGTGCACATACATCGGTGCGCCGGCCATCCCGCCCAGCCTGTTGAAAATCATCCAGTAGCCGGTCAGCGGCAGCGTGACCACGCAGATCCAGACATAGGGGAAGAACTTGCCAAACACATGAACCCAGAGGGGCAGCCGCTGTGGCGGGTCGAGCAGGGTCGCCGCGACCGGGCGCAAACAAACATAGGCAAAGAACATACCGCCGACCCAAATGACAGCGGCAAGCATGTGTAAGGCAATGGCAAAAGACATTAATTTCCCCTTCGTGGCGTGATTATTGTTTGATTTCCGTACCGGCCGCATTGTTTGCCAGCCAGCCGCGTACCCGTTTGACCAGGTCTTCATCCATGTTGTTAAAGAAGTGATCAGCACCCTGCACCTTGAGCTGGATATAGCGCTTGTTGCCTGCCTTGGTGACCGCATCCTTGCGCTGCTTGTCGGTGGTCAATACCGCAGGCAGGTCGCGACTGCCGTATATATCAAGTATGGGCAGTTTGATTTTGCGCAGGGCGACCAGGTTATCCATTTTTTTCAGTTGTTCCAGCAGCTTGGGGTCCGTCTTCGGATCCGGTTTGCGCACGCTCATGCCTATCGACACAAAGGCGGTGACATCGGGATCGGGTTTTTGCGATAAATAGTAAGCCGCCATACCCGCCCCCATGCTGTGGGCGACGATAACAATGTTTTTCACCCCCAGCTTCTTATAATAGTCGACCGCCGCCTGGATACGGGGGATCACCTCATCATACAGGGGGGCGTAGTCTTCATATTGTTTTTCATTGGCCAGGACGGGCATCTGGATGGAGAGAGTGGCCCAGCCGTGATCCGGCAGGCCGGCACGCAGGGGGTTTACCACTTCCGGCCAGGCGGGATGGGCGCCAATCCCGTGCAGGATAATGGCGCCGCCGACCGCCTTTTCAGTATTGTTTTCGGCAAAAATGCCCAGAAACTCTGTCTCGCCGGCCTTGAGAGTGACCGCCTCACCGACAATCAGGGCATCGACAATTTGGGCCTTCCAGCGCTGTTCTTTTTCGAGGTCCGAGGCGGCGTGCAGGCCAAAGGACAACATCAGCAGCAGAACAGGCAGGGTATTCTTCAGGAAACGGGGCATCATCATTACACCTCTGGTTAATAAGGTATTGAATACCAATAAGATTAGCGAAGATTAGCATAAACACAAAATGCTGGAAATTTCCTGCTGATCCGGTAGAGTGAGCGGTTCAAATTTTGGGGTACCCGGGTGATTAACCATGCGGTACGGGTAACGATTACAAAGAGAGGAAACTGTCATGGCAGATAATTTTATTGCCCCTTCCATTCTGTCTGCGGACTTTGCACGCCTGGGCGAGGAAGTCGACAACGTATTAAAGGCCGGTGCCGATATCGTGCACTTCGACGTGATGGACAACCACTATGTCCCCAACCTGACTATTGGTCCGCTGGTCTGTGAAGCCCTGCGTAAACACGGCGTGACCGCCCCCATCGATGTGCATTTGATGGTCAAACCGGTGGATCGTATTATCCCGGACTTCGCCAAGGCCGGTGCGACTTACATTACCTTCCACCCTGAAGCCTCCGAGCATGTGGACCGTACCCTGCAACTCATCAAGGGTGAAGGCTGCAAATCCGGTCTGGTATTCAATCCCGCCACGCCGCTGGATTACCTGAAATATGTCATCGACAAGGTGGACATGGTGCTGCTGATGTCTGTGAACCCCGGTTTCGGCGGTCAGAGCTTCATCCCTACCGCGCTGGACAAACTGCGTGAAGCACGCAAGATCATCGACGCCTCCGGCCGTGATATCCGTCTGGAGATCGATGGTGGTGTGAAAGTGGATAACATCCGCGAGATCAAGGAAGCGGGTGCTGACACCTTCGTGGCCGGTTCCGCCATCTTCGGTGCAGCCAAAGCTGCCGATCCCAACAAATACGACACCGTCATCAAGGCCATGCGCGACGAACTGGCCAAGGCAAAATAATCAACGCAGAGTCGCTGAGAACACAGAGGCCGCAGAGCATAATCATGGTTAATCTCTGTGGCCTCTTTAACTCAGTGTCTCTGCGTTGGATTTTCAAGGTTTTGTAAAATGATCAAACAACCCAAAATGATCCTCATCGACGTTGATGGCACCCTGGTCGACAGCGTACCAGACCTGGCCTGGTGTGTGGATGAGATGATGAAACAGCTTGGCATGCCTGTGCACGGCGAGGCCAAGGTCCGTGAGTGGGTGGGGAATGGTGTAGAGCGTCTGACCCGTCGCGCCTTGATCGGCAAGCTGGACGGTGAACCGGATGATGCACTGTTTGAAAAGGCCTATCCGATCTTTCTGGATCTGTATGCCGAGAACACCAGCAAACGCAGCAAGCTCTACCCCGGTGTGGCCGAGGGTGTGGCTTACCTGAAAGAAGCGGGTTACAAGCTGGGTTGTGTCACCAACAAGGCGGCGCAATTTACCGAACCACTTCTGAAAGACCTGGGTGTGAGTGATTACTTCGAGATCATCATCAGCGGCGATACCCTGCCGCAGAAAAAGCCCGACCCCATGCCCCTGTTGCATGCGGCGAAGTTCTTCGGCGTGGAACCGGACCATGCCCTGATGCTGGGTGACTCGGTGAGTGATGTGAAGGCGGCCCGGGCGGCCGGTTTCCAGATCGTCTGTATGAGCTACGGCTATAACCACGGCAAGGATATCCGTGAAGCCAATCCCGATTTGGTGATTGATTCCATGGTCGAATTGCGCGATATTTTACCGGTACTCGAAAATCAGGGTGCAGCATAGGACCTGACCAGCGATGAATAGATTGGCAATACAGTTCGGCAAACGATGGCGCGTCTGAGCGTGTCGTCTGTCGTTGTATTGTGAATAACATCTCTGGATAGGGAAAATGGAACTACAAAAATTCAACTCGCTTGTCGCACAGGGTTATAACCGTATTCCCCTGATGTGTGAGGTTCTGGCGGACCTCGATACCCCCTTAAGCACCTATCTGAAACTGGCCGACGGGCCGTACTCCTACCTGTTCGAGTCCGTGCATGGCGGGGAGAAATGGGGCCGTTATTCGATCATCGGACTGCCCTGCCGCAAGGTCATCAAGGTCTTCGGTTATGACATCCAGACCTGGGTGGATAACCGGTGTGTTGAAACCATCACCGTTGCCGATCCTCTGGCGTGGATTGAACAGTTTTATGCCGGGTTCAAGGTGGCGGAACCGGCCGGTTTGCCACGTTTCAACGGCGGACTGGTGGGCTATTTCGGCTATGACACCATTCGTTATATCGAACCCAAACTGGCCGGCAAGAGCAAACCCGATGAACTGGGTACACCGGACATCCTGCTCATGGTCTCCGATGAAGTGGTGGTGTTTGATAACCTCAGTGGCAAACTGTATGTGATCGTGCACCTTGATCCTGCTGTTGATGATGCTTATGCCAAAGGCGAGAGCAGACTGGCGGAACTGACCCGGATGCTGGATGCGCCCCTGTCCCGTCATGTGAATACCCGTTCGATCGAGGTCAACGAAGCCGATTTCATCTCCGGTTTCACCCAACCCGGTTTTGAAGATGCCGTCAAGCGCATCAAGGACTACATCGTCGATGGTGATGTGATGCAGGTGGTGATCTCGCAACGTCTCTCCATCGAGTTTAAATCACGACCGCTGGATCTCTATCGCGCCCTGCGCAGCCTGAATCCGTCGCCGTATATGTACTATCTGGATCTGAATGATTTTCATATCGTTGGTTCCTCGCCGGAGATTCTGGTGCGTCTGGAAGACGGCATGGTTACCGTGCGCCCCATTGCCGGCACCCGGCCGCGTGGCAAGGATGAAGAACAGGACAAGGCGCTGGAAGCGGACCTGCTGGCCGATCCCAAAGAGATCGCCGAACATTTGATGCTGATCGATCTGGGCCGTAACGATACCGGCCGTATCGCTGAAATCGGCAGTGTGCAGTTGACCGAGAAAATGACCATCGAACGTTACTCGCACGTCATGCATATCGTCTCCAATGTCACGGGCAAACTGCAACCGGGCATGACCGCCATCGACGTTATCCGCGCCACCTTCCCGGCGGGTACTGTCTCCGGCGCACCCAAGATCCGCGCCATGGAGATCATCGACGAACTGGAACCGGTTAAACGCGGCGTCTACTCCGGCGCGGTGGGTTACCTGGGCTGGAGCGGTAACATGGACACCGCCATCGCCATTCGCACCGCCGTGGTCAAAGACGGCCGCCTCTACATCCAGGCCGGCGCCGGGGTGGTGTATGACTCCGTACCCAAAAACGAATGGGACGAAACCATGAACAAAGGCCGCGCCGTCTTCCGCGCCGTCGCCATGGCCGAAGCGGGACTGGACGGCGCACACCAATAAAATTTTAAAAGACAACACAGAGGCGCTGAGAAGCAGAGAGCACAGAGAATATATAACCAAGGAGGGTTTTATGCGTGAAAATGAAATAACGGAACAGATTATCGGCGCTGCTATTGATGTGCATAGGGAACTGGGGCCCGGCTTATTAGAGACAGTTTATCATCAGTGCTTGGCACATGAATTCGGTTTGCGTGGTATAAAATATGACTCAGAGCTGGTCTTTGGCGCCAGATATAAAGGCAAATCCATTCCCTCTGCTTTTAGGATGGATTTTTTGGTGTGTGATAGTGTCGTTGTCGAGTTAAAAGTGGTTGAAAATATATTACCGGTTCATTCGGCTCAACTTTTGTCATATTTGCGTTTGAGTAGTAAAGAAATAGGGTTGTTAATAAATTTCAATGTGCCTGTATTAAAGCAAGGCATAAAGAGGGTAGTAAACAACAAGCAACAGAAAACCTCCGTGACCTCGGCGTTCTCTGTGCCTCTGCGTTGAGAAATAAATTATGTTATTGATGATCGACAACTATGATTCGTTTACCTATAACCTGGTGCAGTATTTCGGGGAGTTGGGTGCGGATGTGCATGTCTATCGAAATGATCAAATTACGATAGCGGATATCGAACAGCTCAAGCCCGATCATCTGGTGGTTTCACCGGGGCCGTGTACGCCCAATGAAGCGGGGATTTCCGTCGCCGCCATTAAACATTTCGCGGGCAAGTTGCCCATTCTTGGTGTTTGTCTTGGCCATCAGAGTATCGGTCAGGCCTTTGGCGGGAAGATTGTCCGCGCCGGGGCCATCATGCACGGCAAGACGTCCATGGTCTATCATAAGGATACAGGTGTGTTTGCCGGTTTGACGAATCCCTTTGAAGCAACACGTTATCACTCCCTGGTGATAGAGAAAGACTCGGTGCCTGATTGTCTGGAAGTTACCGCCTGGACGCAGAACGATACAGGGGAACTGGATGAGATCATGGGAGTGCGGCACAGGGAGCTAATGATCGAAGGCGTACAATTCCACCCGGAATCCATCCTCACCGAACACGGTCATGACATGTTGCGTAATTTCCTGCAACAAAAGAGCGGCCGACGCACTTAGCAATATTGGCAACATAACGCAAAGCCGCGAAGATTTATATTTAATTTCTTTGCGTACTCTGCGTCTTGGCGCCTTTGCGTTGTGTTCAGTAATTTGAAAATTCCAGTATAAGGACTTTATGTCTGATACCTCTCATCATAAGCTCATGATTTTGCTGCTGGCCTTGTTGGCTATGGTGGCGCCGTTTTGTATTGATACCTATTTACCGTCGTTTCCGAGCATTGCAAAGGATCTGGGTGCGAGTCCGGTGGAGATGCAACAAAGCCTGAGTCTGTATCTGTTGGGTTTTGCGGTGATGACGTTGTTTTATGGTTCCCTGTCCGATGCGTTGGGGCGTCGGACAGTTATCTTGTTTGCGATTGGCGGTTTTACCCTTACCTCGATTGGTTTGTATCTGGCGCGATCCACCGATGTGTTTTTGTTTCTGCGTTTGATTCAGGGCGGTTTTGCCAGTGCGGGGATTGTGGTTGGTCGGGCGGTGGTGCGCGACCTGTTTCACAGCAGTCAGGCGCAACGGGTGATGTCCACCCTGATGCTGATATTTGGTGTGGCCCCGGCTATTGCCCCGATCATCGGCGGCTGGCTGGAGACGGCCTTCGGCTGGCGTTCGATTTTTATGTTTCTGACTTTATTCGGTCTGTTATTACTGGTACTGGTCAGTTGGCGTCTGCCGGAGACCCTGCCCAAAGACAAACGTCACTCCATGCATCCGATTACTTTGCTGAAGAATTACGGGCATGCCCTGTCGCGCTTTCACTTTCTGGAGCTGTGTCTGATCACGGCACTGAATTTTGGCGGGTTTTTTCTCTATATCACCTCTTCGCCGCAGATCATGTTTGAACATCTGGGACTGACGGCGGCCGACTTTCATATCATGTTTGTGCCCATGGTGGGGGGCATGATGCTGGGTGCATTCCTGAACGGGCGCACAGCCGGTCGGTTACAGGTGAAACGCGCCTTGCAACTGGGCTATCTTGTCATGTTGCTGGGGTCCTTATGGAATGTTGCGAACGCACTATGGTTGCCGGTCACGGCGTTTAATCTCATTTCACCGCTGGTGTTGTACGGTGTGGGGATGAGTTTTTGCATGCCCATGCTGTCCATCCTCGGACTGGATGAATTACCCAACCATCGCGGGCTGGCCTCCTCTTTGCAAAGTTTTGTCCACATGAGTATGAACGCATTTGTGGCGGGCGTGGTGGCGCCGCTGGTGTTTCATACGGTGCGGCATCTGGCGTTGAGCATGTTGTTGATGTTTGGGATATCCCTGTTGATGTTCATTAATGTCAACCGGCGTAAATCGCTGGAGTACCTCACTTGAGCCTGTTTGTTTTGACCTTGCACAATTAATTTTCATTAACCGATTATTGGTGATTGTATGGAAATGTTACTCGACCCCCAGGTGTGGCTGGCCTTCGCCACATTAACGGTGCTGGAGATTGTCCTCGGCATCGATAACATCATCTTTCTCGCTATTCTGGTGGGGCGTCTGCCGCCGGAGCAACGCGCGCGGGCGCGGATCATCGGTCTGGGCATGGCCATGCTGGCACGGATCATGTTGCTGCTGTCACTGGCCTGGTTGATGCAATTATCCAAACCCTGGTTTGTCCTGTTGGGTAATGAAATATCCGGTCGGGATCTGGTGTTGATTCTGGGCGGGTTGTTCCTGCTTTTTAAATCCACCATGGAGATCCACAACGCACTGGAAGGAGCGGTGCATGGTCAGAACGGCAAGGTCGCCGTGTCATTCTCCGGCATCATCCTGCAAATCGCCCTGATCGATCTTGTCTTCTCACTGGATTCGGTGATTACCGCCGTGGGGCTGGCGCAGCATGTGGAGGTGATGATCGCCGCAATCATTATCGCTGTGCTGGTGATGATGCTGGCCTCCAAATCCATCAGTGAGTTTGTCGACACCCATCCAACGGTCAAGATGCTGGCGCTCAGTTTCCTGATCCTCATCGGCATGGCGCTGGTCGCCGAGGGTCTGGATTTGCATATCCCCAAGGGATATATCTACTTTGCCATGGCTTTCTCGGCCGGCGTGGAAATGCTCAACCTGCGGATGCGCAAGCGGCAGACACCGGTGCAACTGCACAAGGCGATCACGGAAAACGAGCAGGGCTGAAGCGGGCGGCTTGATTCCGGCAGAAAGAGACGGGACAATGTCCGCATATCAATTTTCCCGAGCCCAGCCACAAAGGATCGATTATGGATATGCCACAGGCCATCCGCGCCGTTACCGAACGACGTGATTTATCTGCCGACGAAATGACCGCCGTTATGCGCACCATCATGACCGGTGAAGCGACACCGGCGCAGATCGGCGGCTTCCTGATTGGTCTGCGTATGAAAGGTGAAACCATTGACGAAATCGCAGCCGCCGCCGGGGTAATGCGTGAGCTGGCTGCCGGGGTCAAGGTCAGCGGAGAGCATGTGGTGGATATCGTCGGTACCGGCGGGGACGCCACCAGCACCTTCAATATCTCCACGACCTGTACCTTTGTGGTGGCGGCTGCCGGCGCTACCGTGGCCAAACACGGCAACCGCTCCATCTCCAGTAAATCCGGTTCCGCCGATCTGCTGGAGGCCGCCGGCGTCAAACTGGATCTGAATCCCGAGCAAGTGGCCCGTTGTATCAATGAAGTGGGTGTCGGCTTTATGTTTGCCCCGCTGCATCACAGCGCCATGAAACACGCCATCGGTCCCCGCAAGGAGATGGGGGTGCGGACCATTTTCAATGTCCTCGGTCCGCTGACCAATCCGGCCGGTGCACCCAACCAGTTGCTGGGTGTCTTCAGTGCCGATCTGGTGCAACCGCTGGCCGAGGTGTTGAACAAACTGGGCAGCCATCATGTGCTGGTGGTGAATGCCGAAGACGGCATGGACGAAATCAGCATCGGGGCACCGACCCGAGTGGCGGAGCTGAAAAACGGCAAAGTGAGTACTTACCAAATCACCCCGGAACAGTTCGGCTTCAAAACCACCGATATCAAACAACTGGTGGTGGACGGCGCGGCAGCCTCCCTCGCCATCGTGAAAGGCGTCCTCAGCGGGGAAACCGGGCCGGCGCGGGATATCGTGCTGCTCAATGCCGGAGCCGCCATCTACGCCGCAGACCTGGCGGACTCGCTGGAAGCCGGAATCGCCAAAGCCCGCGAAGTCATCGACAACGGCGCAGCCATGGCCAAACTGGATGCACTGGTAAAATTATCGAACAGTATTTAAATACAACGCAGAGACACAGAGAACGCAGAGGTCACAGAGGAAAAATTCTCTGTGTCCTCCGTGTCTCTGCGCCTCTGTGTTTGATTTTTGGATGAATATGACGAAAACACCTGACATACTGCAAAAGATCCTTGACCGCAAGGCCGAGGAAGTGGCGGATCGCAAACGCCGGGTCTCTCAATCCGAACTGGCAAACCGGCTGGCCGCTGCCTCACCGGTGCGTGGTTTTGTGCAGGCTATTGAGACCAACATTGCAGCCGGTCGTGCAGCGGTGATTGCCGAGATCAAGAAGGCGTCGCCCAGTAAAGGCGTGATGCGGGAAAACTTTGTCCCCGCCGAAATAGCCGCAACCTATGCAAAGCACGGGGCCTGCTGTTTGTCAGTCCTCACTGACATCGACTTCTTTCAGGGCAGCGACGCTTATCTGCAACAGGCCCGGGGGGCCTGTCAGCTGCCGGTGATCCGCAAGGACTTCATGATCGACCCCTATCAGGTCTATGAGGCGCGGGCCATGGGGGCTGACTGTATCCTGCTCATCGTCGCGGCGCTGGATGACAGCCGACTGGCGGAACTCAGTGACCTGGCCGCCGAACTGCAACTGGACGTACTGGTGGAAGTCCACGACCGGGAGGAACTGGAACGCGCCCTGCGGCTGGATAACCGGCTGGTGGGGATCAACAACCGCAACCTGCGTACCTTTGAGACCTCACTCAACACCACCCTGGATCTGCTGGCCGACATCCCGAATGACCGGATCGTCGTTACCGAAAGCGGCATCCACACCAAAGCCGACGTCACCCTCATGCGCGACCACGATGTCCACACCTTCCTCGTCGGCGAAGCCTTCATGCGCGAACCCGACCCGGGTGTAAAACTGGCTGAATTGTTTTTTTGAGTTCCCAGACATAACGCAAAGTCGCAGAGAACGCAAAGAAAATAATAAGTTGATTGGAAGCACCTCAATCGGCGTCATTCCAAATTGGATGTCGTTAAGTGAGTGGGCATTAAAAAAAACTTTGCGCCCTTCGCGTCTTTGCGACTTTGCGACTTTGCGTTATGTTTACGGCATCAAATGATGCACGAATCAGGAATTACCCTAGCGTGTGCCGAAGACGACGATGGTTTTGCCTTTGACGGAGATGAGTCCCTGTTCTTCCATGCCCTTAAGTACGCGGCCGACCATTTCACGGGAGCAGCCGACAATCCGGCCGATTTCCTGACGGGTAATACGGATTTGCATGCCGTCCGGGTGAGTCATGGCATCGGGTTGTTTGCACAGGTCCAGCAGGGTACGGGCCACGCGGCCGGTGACGTCCATAAAGGCCAAATCGCTGACCTTGCGGCTGGTGATGCGCAGGCGGGCGGCCATCTGCGAGGCCATGGCGAACAGGACGTCAGGGTGATCCTGATAGAGCTGGCGAAATTTGGTATAGCTGATTTCGGCGACTTCACAGGCGGTGCGGGCGCGGACCCAGGCGCTGCGGTTGGGTTCTTCCTCAAACAGGCCCATTTCCCCAAAAAAATCACCCCGATTCAGATAGGCCAGGACGATCTCACGCCCTTCCTCGTCCTCGATCAGGACGGTGACAGAGCCATCAACAATAAAATACAGGACATCAGGTTTATCACCTGCATAGATGATGACGCTTTTAGCCGGATATTGACGGCGATGGCAGTGTTCCAGGAAGGTATCCAGGGAATCAATGCCCGTTTGTGAAGCTGTCGGTAGCGTGGCCATATTATTCCTGCTTGTCATTTTTCTTGTTTCCTGTCGTATCATATACCAAGGTCGCAGATGAGTCGCAAGCTTAATATATTCGTGACCGGGAAACTGAGAATGGTGTCACCGGGTGTAAACAGATATTCTTGATATGCTTGAAAAAATCCACCATCAAGCTATTGCTGTTCAACCGCAATGCGCGTCGCTCTCTCCATTTGTGACTGTATCGACGGATTGAGCGGGAAAATTTACCTTTTTTTGGAGTTTTTTATGAAAGCACGAGTGAAATGGGTGCAAGATGTCACCTTTATCGGTGAATCGGCCAGCGGCCATGCGGTGGTCATGGATGGCCCGCCGGAACATGGGGGGCGCAACGTCGGGGTGCGGCCCATGGAGATGCTGCTGCTGGGAATGGGCGGTTGTACAGCCTTTGATGTGATCCATATCCTGAAGAAAGGCAGACAAGCTGTACAGGATTGTGAGGTTGAGTTATCGGCGGAACGTGCCGATACTGAGCCCAAGGTGTTTACCCGTATCCATGTCCACTTCATTGTCAGCGGAGCGGACCTGTCGGAAAAGCAGGTACAGCGGGCGGTAAAGCTGTCGGCTGAAAAGTATTGTTCCGCTTCGATTATGCTGGGCAAGACCGCCGAGATAACACACGACTACGAAATTCGCAGTTAGTGCAACAATAAGAATGATGACGCTTGGTTAAAGGCAGTTTGCATGTCAAATCTATCACAGGTGATCGATACCTATTATCGAGCTTGGTTCCGTTTCTTCCCTGAAGTCGCTGTTGATCTTGGTATCGAAGGGTACGCTGAAAAATTGCGCCCTTATGGTGAGGATGAACGTGGCGCGCTGATCGTATTGCATGAGAAGTTGCTGTCCACACTGGAAGAACTGGATGAATCTGATCTCTCTGAAGATCAGCAAATAGACCTTGCCTTGATGCGCGGACGTGTCCTGCTGGACATGAAGGACCTGAATGAGTGTGACTGGCGGGTCCGGGATCCGGGCCGGTATTTACCGGTGCATGCCATTTATCAGCTCACGGTCAGACCGGTGGCTGATCCCAAGGCGGCCTTCACCGCGCGCCTGCAGGCCATCCCCGATTATCTGCGTGGTGCACGCGCCCAGCTGAAACAGCAACCGGAACAGATCCCGTCGATTTGGCTGGAATCAGCAGTGACCGAGGCGACCCAGGGGGCGATCTATTTCCGCAGTCTGGAACAGCATCCCCAACTGGCCCGCTACGGTTTGGCGGGGTTATTGGAAGAGGCGGCCCATGCCCTGGAGGACTACGCCCGTTTTCTTGAATTGGATCTGGCGCCTCTGGCGCGGGGTAGTTTTGCCCGCGGTCTGGACTACTACAATATGCTGTTGACCCATCGGCATCATCTGGATGTGGATGCCAATACCCTGCACAAATTCGGCGAACAACTGTTTGAGAAAACCTTGCGTGAGTTGTACGAGGTAACCCGCCGGCTGCGCGGTGATGAAAATGTCCCGGCCATGGCCGCCTCTCTGCAGGCCAAATCGGCGGCGAATACCGACCTGATCAGCACTTACCGCGAAGTTATGCAGGCGGCCAAACAGTTTGTCATTGATAAACAACTGGTCTCCATCCCGGCCAAAGAGGAGTTGCTGGTGGTGGAAACACCAATCTTTCTGCAACACCAGATCCCGTTCGCCGCCTATCTGGACCCGGCCCCCAACGATCCGGACCAGCAGGGGCATTACTACGTCACACCGGCCAAAGGGGAGAAGCCGGGCGAGCACAATCAAATCAGTCTGCAACACACCTGTGTGCATGAGGCATGGCCGGGCCATCATTTGCAGTTTGTCACAGCGAACCTGAGTCATACGTCCAATACCCTGCCGCGCCTGTTGAATGCCTCGGCCACCCTGTACGAGGGCTGGGCGCTCTACAGTGAGCAATTGATGCATGAACAGGGCTTTCTTTCCGCACCGGAATCGGCCTTCGTGCTGCTCAAGGATCGGTTATGGCGGGCCTTGCGGGTAATGATTGATGTGGAAATCCAGACTCGCGGCTTGAGTGTTTCGATGGCGGCGGAGCGTATGCAATCCCTGCTTGGTTTCAGCCGGGGCGAAGCCATGGCTGAACTGAGCTGGTACAGCCAGGCCCCCGGTGTACCCATGGGGTATGCTGTCGGCTGGGCTCTGATTAACGCCACCCGGGAGAGGCTCAAGTCGGTCGAGAAAGATTTTAACCTGAAACAGTTCCATGACCAGTTGCTCTCGGCGGGTTCTGTTGCCCTGCCGTTTGTGATTCGGCGGCGTTTTGGCAAGCCGCTGTGGGAGAGTGTCCGGCGGGAGGTGTTCAATAAATAGCTGTTTTGTAAAAGGCAACTGTTACAGGGAAAAAAAACAGATTACCAGTAATGGCGTTTTTCGCTAGAATGGCCCCCTTGTCACGTCCGATACATCTGCATATGAGACCGGAACACGCCTATGAATCGACCCCCGCCAACCGCCGGCATGCGCCATCTCGCCCTGTATGTTCAGGATATGCAGGCCTGCGAGCATTTTTATACCGGCTTGCTGGGGATGCGTGTTGAATGGCGGCCTGATCCTGATAATGTCTATTTAACGTCGGGCAATGATAATCTGGCATTGCACCGCGCCACGCAGCCGGTAGACGGACCGCAACGGCTGGACCACCTCGGCTTTATACTGGACAAGCCCGCTGATGTGGATGCCTGGTACACATTTTTACTGGAACACCAAATTTCCATGAAGACCAAACCAAAAACACACCGCGATGGTGCGCGGAGTTTTTATTGTCTGGACCCGGACGGGAATACCGTCCAAATGATTTTTCATCCACCTATCAGTCAAGGGGAAGGGTGACATGCCACGCCTTCAGAAAAAGATCAAACTGCACGGTTTTAACAATCTGACCAAAACCCTGAGTTTCAATATATACGATATCAACTACGCTGAAACACACGCGCAGCAGAATGATTATATTGAGTATATTGATGAAGAGTATAATGCCGAGCGTTTGACCGGCATTTTATCGGAAGTGGCGAACATAATTGGCGCCAATATCCTCAACATTGCCCATCAGGACTATGATCCACAGGGGGCCAGCGTCACTATGTTGATCTCGGAAGAACCGATTGTGTCCGAGCAGATTGATAATGACGAGATTCCCGGCCCATTGCCCGATGCGGTGGTGGCCCATTTGGACAAGAGCCACATCACGGTTCATACCTATCCGGAAAGTCATCCGGTGAACGGTATCAGTACTTTCCGTGCCGACATTGATGTGTCCACCTGCGGACGAATTTCACCACTGCGCGCCCTGAATTTTTTGATCCACTCATTTGATTCGGACATCGTGATCATGGATTACCGGGTGCGCGGCTTTACCCGTGACATCAGCGGGCGCAAGCACTATATCGATCACAAGATCAATTCCATCCAGAATTTCATTGCCAAGGATACAAAAGACATCTATCAAATGATTGATGTGAACGTGTATCAGGAAAACATCTTCCACACCAAGATGATGCTCAAGGAACTGGATCTGGATAATTATCTGTTCGGGACCAATGCCTCGGATCTGAATGCCGCCGCCCGCAAGAAGATTGAGCGACACCTGAACAAGGAAATGCTGGAAATTTTCTACGGCAGCAATATCAGCAAGGTGGATAAATAGACCGGGATGACCGGGCTATCAGAGCCAGTAGGCGGCTTTGGTCATCACCTTTGAGGTCAGCCCCATCAGGGCCTTGATCGGGCCGGGCAGGGCTGCGCCGCCGGCATGCAAGGCTGTCGTCGCATGGTGGGCTTCATCTTCTTTCATTTGATCCAGAATAGCGTGGGTCTTTTGATCTGACGGATTGATCTGTGCCTTGTGGCTGTCCAGATGACGCACGACCTGATGCTCCGTTTCCGCCACAAAGCCCAGACTCCACTTGTCACCGGCGATCCCGGCAATCGCACCAATGGTGAGTGAGCCCAAATACCAGCACGGACTCAACAGGCTGGTGTGGGTGCCCAGTTCCTTACAGCGTTGCTCACACCAGGCCAGGTGATCATTCTCTTCCAGCGCCGCCCGTTCCATTTTCTCGCGCACCGCCGGCAGGCGGGCGGTCAGGGCCTGCCCCTGATACAGCCCCTGGGCCGAGACTTCCCCGGCATGATTGATGCGCATCAGGCGTCCCGCCAGCTCCCGTTCTTTGGCGGACAACTCCGCCTCCGGAATGAGATCGGCCGGATTGGGGCGCTCGGTCAAGGGCGGATTACCGGCCACCGTGCGCAACCCGGCATCGAATTGCCGGATGAGTTTGTCGAACAGACTGTATTGGCGAAATTCCATAACCGGCAAGATACAAAATTCATCCCCGGGTTTCAATGCCGAAATGGACGGCGGGGAACATAAGGTGCGGCACTGCCGGTCAACTTTGCCTCGGGTGGCAGAGGATGACCGGCAGGGAATTGCCGCGGGGGGGATTAGAAAATCAGACCGATACTGAGAAACTTGATATCAGTGAAGGTGTTATCGTCATCAATAATGGTGTATTCCACTTCGATGCGGCGTTCTGTACCCCGGCGAATACCAAAACCGATGCCATAGGCCAGACTGTTTCGGTCTGACACACCGCCGAATTTATAGGAAATGCTCCGATCGATGTATCCCATCTTGCCCTTGAAATAGACCCCGCTGCCGGCACGAAATGCACCGAACAGACCAAAGGTGTCGATTTCCCACTCATTGCCACCGGTGATATCGCCCGGCAGCACCGTCGTGGTTAATTCACCTTCTAATGAGACCGTATGGACTGAGGAGGCTATAAAGTGGGCGCCGACGATGATACCGCCGTTGACAGCTTTATCGTAGTTGGAGTTTTCAACTTCAAAGAAACCGCCTTTCACACCGAAATAGGCGCCGGCAGCCTGTGCAACCGGGCTGAAAATGCCAAAGATCAGGCACAAAGACATAATTTTGACGAATCGCATTACTTTATCCTCTCTCAAATCATTTTCAAAATAAAAAGCAAGGACTGTGCCAGCGACCGGCAACCTCGTCCGGCGCTAAAAGAGATAGCCAATACTGAACACACTGGTGTCTACGTCATATATAGTGTAGTCAAATTCCAGGATATGGCCCTGTGGATGTTTGAACCCTACTGCCAGTCCGGCTGATGGTTTGGTGGTATCGGTCAGGATAACCGTATCGGTTTTGATAACCCTGTTAACCGCACCGACTTTTGCCCGAAGATAGACATCACCGCTGTTTCGGACGGACAGGTAAAGACTTCGGGTCTCTTCGGTATAAAGCGAAGTGGTCGATGTGGTTGTATTGGTGACATTTTCACTGGTGGCTGTTTGGGTATATTTGCCTTCCAGTCCGGCGTACAGAGAGCGTTTTTGGATCAAATCCATCTGCGCTGTTACCCCCACATGGGTGGCGATTTGGTAGTCCTGACTGTTGGAGGTCTTAATCGTGGTCTGGCCGCCGGTAACACCGATCCGGAGAGGACGTTCGGCGGCATCAGAAAATCCGGCGAAGAAGATAAAGAAAAATAACAATATGTACAGCAACGATTCTTTTAAGTGGACGATCATTGTGTAGCCCTCTCGGTGATAGTGATTTGCCGTTATCGCGTTCGGAAATAGTAGCAAATCACGTGCCAGATTTGATTATTTGTCTCCATCCTCTTTGAACAGTTGTGCAGACAGAACTTCGATGGGATGCAACAGCCTGATGTGCTTGGGTAAAGCTGTACGTAAATGCAGGGCACAACCGAGATTGGTGGTGGTGACAATATCGGCATCGGAATGACTGATTTGGCTTATGGTTTTATCGCGCAGCTGCGCGGCGAGTGCCGGTTGGGTCAACATGTAGCTGCCTGCACTCCCGCAGCAACGATCTTTGGACAACAGTTCAAGATCAATTTCGGGAATATGTTGCAGGAGTTGCCGGGAAGTTTGCTGATTGGCTTCGCTGCAAGGGGAGTGCATACTGATTTTGACCGGTAATGGCTGCAATGGCAGTGATCCCAGATCACACTGATTGATAAAGTCGGTGATCTCTCTCGCACGGGCGACGAACTCAGCGGCGCGGTTGACTTGTTCAGCGTCCCGCCAGGGCAGGTTTGCATAATCCTGCAAACTCACACCACAACCGGTTGCCAGATATACCAGCTGGTCGGTCTCTGCAAAGGCCTGAATATTCTGTTCCGCCAGGGCCAATGCGGCGACAATATCGCCGTGATGTTGATGCATGGCGCCACAACAGGTTTGTCGTGACGGCAGCAGGACATCGTATCCGAGCCTGTTCAGTAATTTGATACTGCAGTCGATGAGATGACTGTCCAACTGTTCACCCAGACAGCCGGTAAACAATCCAACGCGGCCGATTTTTTTGCCGCTTGTCGGTACGGTCGTCAACCATTTCTGCGTGCCGGCGATGGAATCCGGTAACAGGTTGTCCAGATGCTCCAGGCGCAACAGGCGGAGCAAACCCGTCATGCGAAACAAAAATTGCAGGCCGCTGCGCTGATAAAGTCGCACCAGAAACAGTCCCGTTTTCAGGCGCCGCTTGTGGGTAAGGAAGGACAACATGAACCCTGCAAAACGGTTTCTCCGCAGGCCTTTTTCAAACATCCATTGGCGGGATTTATCCAGCAGCCGGCCGTATTTAACACCGGAGGGACAAACCCGCTCACAGCGACGACACAGCAGGCAATGGTCCAGGTGTGAGGCCAGGGTTGCGCTGTAGTGCAACCGCCCATTCACCAGTCCCTGCAGCAGGGCGATGCGACCGCGGGGCGATTCGTTTTCATTCTGGGCCTCACTGTAGGTTGGGCAGTGGGGCAGGCAGAGACCGCATTTCACACAGCGATCCGCCAGCAGATTAATACTTGTGTGAATTGATTCGGTCAATGGCGGGCCGGACGGTGTGGTTAGAGTGCTATCCATTGGTTATTTTAATTGTTCAGCGATGCAGGATGCCACCGCTTTCTGTTATTGATAAACTTGTCATTTCCCCGGTCTGCGAGGCAGTCGTGTCATACTACAAATATCATCTCTTTTTCTGTACCAACCAGCGTGATGCGGGCGAAGCCTGTTGCGCCAACCATAATGCGCGAGCGATGCGTGATTTCGCCAAGCAACGCAGCAAGCAACTGGGTTTGGCGGGGGAAGGCGGTGTCAGGGTGAATCTGGCGGGGTGTTTGGGGCGCTGCACAGAAGGTCCGGTTATCGTGATCTACCCGGAAGAAACCTGGTACACCTATGTGGATGAAGAGGATATTGAAGAGATCATGACAGAACACCTCCGGCATGGCCGTATCGTGGAGCGGCTGCTGATCCCGGGACAGACAAAGTGAGTCAGGACTGTATCGGCGGCAAGCAATTGATTACCGGTCCGGCGGGCCGGCAGGAGTTGTTGTCAGCCTACCCGAATGGGCAATGCCCGAATCCCGGTGAACCTGTCGTCATCATCAGTCACCCCCACCCCCTTTACGGTGGCAGCCTGACCAATAAAGTGGTCCACATCCTGGCGCGAGGCGTGGAAGATCTGGGGATGGCCAGTGTCCGCTACAATTTTCGTGGTATTGGAGAGTCAGAAGGGGAATTTGACGACGGCAGGGGGGAGACTGCTGACCTGCTTTCGATAGTGGACTGGGTGCGAAATCGACATCCGGATTCGCCTGTCTGGCTGGCGGGATTTTCTTTCGGGGCCTATATCACGGTCAACGCCTATCAGGCCGCCGGGGCGGAACGGATTATATTAGTAGCCCCACCGGTCACCCTCTATGATCTTTCTTTGGTCACTCAAATCGCTGTTCCTTGTGCGATTCTGCAGGGCGGGCAGGATGAGGTGATTGATGCCGGGGCGGTCTCCGATTGGGTCGACCAGCTTGTTCCCCGACCCGATTACCACTGGATCGAGTCCGCCGGTCATTTTTTCCATGGGCAACTCAGTGTGGTCCGGGATTTTGTCAAACAGGCCTGGCAATAACGTCTTTTCTTTGACGGTAATCTTTCCTATTCCCAGCTGTAATATCTAACTTTTTGAAAAATCTATCCTTTTATGTTTTGGTCAATTAAGACCGGGTTTAAAAAATAAATTGACTTGTGTGAACTGGTTCAGTATATTAGCAAATACTTAATTACTAATTGTTTTTAAGCAATCAGTTTTTGACTCCTCCATCCTCCTTATGGTGGTATATTTAAGCGCGGTTTCCCCTTTACCGCGCTTTTTTTTTGGATTCAGGGCAGGAATGCCTGATATAGATGGCCGGACAGCCAAAACGGCTAAATCCGGCCAAATATCGCTTGTATCTTGTATCTGATTTTATTAATATTCCGCCTCTTTTTTGCAACAGATTGATATTGCGGGACAGGAAAGATATGAAAACCTTCAGTGCAAATCCGGAAACCGTAAAACGGGACTGGTTCGTGGTAGATGCTACCGATAAGGTACTTGGTCGCCTGGCGGCTGAAATCGCCCGTCGTTTACGCGGTAAGCACAAGGCGGAATACACCCCGCATGTGGATACCGGTGACTACATCGTGGTTATCAACGCCGACAAGGTGAAAGTGACCGGGAACAAGGAAACGGACAAGATGTACCATCACCACACCGGCTATCCGGGTGGTCTGAAAAGCATCTCTCTCCAGAAGCTGCGCGCCAAGGCGCCGGAGCAGATCCTGGAAATCGCCGTCAAGGGCATGCTGCCCAAGAATCCTCTTGGTCGTGCCATGTTCCGTAAATTGAGGGTGTATGCCGGAGCCGAGCACGGTCATGCTGCGCAGCAACCTGCGCCACTGGAAATTTAATTAAACTTCAGGTCAGGAAATCAGTACCATGGCAATTGAACAGTTTTACAGCACCGGTCGCCGCAAGAATTCCAGCGCCCGTGTTTATCTTCGCGCCGGAAATGGCGAAATCACGGTTAACAATCTTCCGCTGGACAAGTATTTCGGCCGTGAAACAGCCCGGATGGTGGTCCGTCAACCCTTGCAACTGGTTGATGTTGAAAGCAAGTTTGATATCAAGGTTTTTGTTAAAGGCGGTGGTAACACCGGACAAGCCGGTGCTATTCGTCACGGTATCACCCGTGCCCTGATCGAGTTTGATGAGAACCTGCGTTCACCCTTGCGTCGTGCCGGTTATGTAACCCGTGATGCTCGTGAAGTGGAACGCAAGAAAGTCGGTTTGCACAAAGCGCGTAAACGTCCGCAGTACTCCAAGCGTTAATACCGATTCAAGCCTGGTGCTTGTCCTCAGGCGAGGGTTCTCAATGATCTCCTGGGGAATCGTCTAACGGCAGGACAGCGGACTCTGACTCCGTCAATCTAGGTTCGAATCCTAGTTCCCCAGCCAAAACAAAAAGGCCCATCTTTTCAGATGGGCCTTTTTCACTTTAAGGGAACGAGGATGAGAACCGGGGTTCGACACCATCGCCATGGAAGGCGATGGTGAACGTTGGAGCCCGTAGTGTGGGCGACGACGGCCCTTCGGGCGAGGTGCAGGAAGCACCGAGTAATCCTGGTTCCCCAGCCAAAACAAAAAGGCCCATCTGAAAAGATGGGCCTTTTTTATTTATTTTCTCCTGTGAATTTAAATTGTCATATTTCATCTGTTGTATTGCAGTTATATGAAGTTTTCACTCAGTCAACCACTCTCTCCGGTCTTGAAGGAATTCTGTAATAAAACACGGGTAAGTTACCTCTCGCTGAGGTGTCGTGTATTCAAGCTCATTAAGAATGTCGGCTACAGGGCACATTTATTTCAAACAATTATGTTTATGGGGAGTATCCATGAAGAAGAATCTCATCAGTTTAACCGTTGCAAGTGCACTGCTGTTGCCTGTTGTGGCACAGTCCGCCGACGATGTGACTGTTTATGGTCGTGTACACATGTCGTATGGCCAGGTTACCGAAGAGGCCGGCGGTGTCACGGCGGTTGACAACTGGCAGGTCCGCAGCCATGACTCACGTCTTGGGGTAAAGGGCTCGCGTGATTTTGGCAATGGCCTGAGTGGTATTTACAAGATTGAATTTGGCGTTAATCCGGATAGTGATCTTGTCAGCGCCGGTGACGGCACAGCCGGTATTGTGCGTCGTAACCAGTATGTGGGTCTGAAAGGTGGGTTTGGTGAGTTCATCATTGGTCGTCACGATACACCATTGAAAATGGCTCAGGGCAAGTTTGACCAATTTGGTGATACTGATGGCGATCTGAAGCATGCCGGCGCCCAGGACGGTGAGCACCGCTTTGATAATATCGTGGCTCTGAAGGGTAAATCCGGTGATTTTGGTTATGCCATCGCCGTCGCTCCAGGTGAAGATAATGGCACAGGCGGCACTGCGGATACCGGCCCGGCTGATACTGTTTCATTCTCTGTCAGTTATAACGCAGGTCCTTTGTATATTGCACTGGCCCAGGACAGCTATGAAAACGGCGAAAATCTGGCAAGCGATTCGCTGACGCGCATGGTTGTCACTTACAAGATGGCAGAGATGCAGTTGGGTCTGCTCTACCAGACAGGTGTGGAAAAGCCTGCTGCTGCAACAGCGGAAGAAGACTGGATTGGTCTCAGCTTCAATATGAAGGCCGGCGATAACGGCAAGCTCAAGGCGCAGTACATTATGGTGGAAGATAATGCCGCGACAGTCACAGAAAGCACGTTGACAGCCGTTGGATACGACTACAAATTTGATAAAAAGACCACCGGTTACGTGATGTATACCTCTGTGCAGTCTGACACCGGTCCGGTTTCCTCAGAAGATACCTTCATGGGTGCCGGTATGGTACTGAAGTTCTAGTTTGCTCGTTGAAATGGCGTTCATACATGTACATAAACGGGACAGATTTTGTCCCGTTTTATGTATATCGGTCGTCGGCAAGAAGAATTTTGTAAGAAGTATTTCTGAAATCATGTGCATGTCTTCCGATCATGGTGGTGTTTGAATCTGCTTTTATATCCATAATCATCATCTGGATTAAGTGGATGTGCAGTAAAAACAATATTAGTAACTCATTAAATATTAATTCAGATGTGACCTGGTTCACATCAGGATAATAATTGATGAAATATTCACCATGATCAGTGTTGTATCAAATCCGCAGCCAATTTTCATATACCTACTTAATATGTGTCGAAAAATATTCAGCAATAACAATTGGTTAAGTGTCTTTCTGATGTGGATAAAACCATTTGGCAAAGGCAATGGTAAAAAGAGCGCACAGTATTATGTTGTATGAATACAACATAATTTTCATCTGTTGTATTTTTGAAAAAAAATGTTGCTTCTCCTGTCCCACTTCGGTATAAAAACGTTCGAGTTTGGTTAACCTAACTCTCTTTTTCAAACTCACTACTCGAGAATAAGAAATTAGGAGATTATAAATTATGAATAAGAAACTGATTGCTCTGGCTATCGGCGCTGCTATGGCTGCTCCTATGGCTGCCCAGGCTGAAGCGACTGCATACGCCCACATCCAGTTTGAGTTGGCTCAGGTTGATACCGGCACTTCTTCAACTATGGGTATCGTGGATAAAGAACGTGGCCGTATCGGTATTAAGGGTTCAGAAGATCTGGGCGACGGCATGAGCGCATTCGCTGTTGCTGAATTTGACTTCGTTGGTGGTAACGATGATTCTGAATTCGGAGACGCCAAAGATACAACCGGTACTGCGCTGACTGGCCCAAATGCTCACACACACAGTGTAACCGTTCGCGGTAACGCCCTGCGTGTTCGTGAAATCGCTGCCGGTCTGAAAGGCGGTTTCGGTTCTATCGAAATCGGTACCCTGAAATCTGCTTACAAATACACCGGTGGTGTTAAGTACGATCCGTTCGTCACCACTACTCTGGAAGCTCGCGGCAACTACGGTATGTCCGGCAGCACCATGGGCCACAATGGCTTCATCAACAACGCTCTTGGTTACAAGAACAAGTTCGGTACAGTTGATTTCTGGTTGACTTTCAGCCCTGACGAAACTGACACTGACAACGACGGTCAAGGTGATGACGGTCAGATGACCTATGCCCTGTCTTTCGGCGGCGGCAACTTTGAAGCCTTCCTGTCAGGTGTAGATCGTGGTACTTCCAAGGCTGACTACAGCGCCAACAAGCTGGGTGGCAAGTTCGACCTGGGTGGCGGTACAGCTGTTATGGGTCAGTACGAAATGATCGACAATAACGGTACTGACGTTACCAACATGTACCTCAGCTTACAGATGAAGTCCGGCAACAATACCATTGTTGTATCTTACGGTATGCAGGATACTGACGACGGTGCTACCAACGACAACGACGGTACTTACCTGACTGTCGGCGCTATCCACAACTACAGCAAGAAAGTTCGTCTGTTCGGTGGTTACAGCTCCGTTCAGGGCGACGGCACCACAGACAACACTACAATGTCTGTCGGCCTGCGCGTCAACATCTAATATCTAATAATAATAGATATATCAAAGCAGTACTTAACGGGGTCTTCGGACCCCGTTTTTTATTCTTAACCCTGATTTACTGGTTTGGTGTGGCGACCGGTTTTGTCACTTGGTAAAATTCTGTTTTTCTATCTTGTCCCTGCTGCGAGGGGAAAACACTATGACCGGTCGAAATGATCCCTGCCCCTGTGGCAGTGGTAAAAAGTTCAAGAAATGTTGTTTTGGTAATACCGGGACGGGTACTGTTGCCAATCCTGCAGCAAATCTGGAACAGGCCATCTTATCGTTTGAGTCCGGTGATTATCACTCTGCAATACGGGCTGCGTCATTATTTACACAGGTTCATCCCCTGGAGCCGGTCGCCTGGCAGGTGCTGGGCGTGTCACGATATTATCTGGGTGAGTTTGCCGCCGCTGCTGATGCCTTTACCCGTTTGATCAAGATTGACAAAAAAAATGCCGAGGCATTCAACAACCTGGCGCTGGTTCTGCTTGAACAAAACAAGCTGAATGAAGCATTGGAGAATTGTCGACAGGCCATTGAATTACAGCCTGCAATGGCGTCGGCAAGGAACAATCTGGGAAATATCTATCGAGCTGCCAATCGTTTTGATGATGCCGTTGCGTCCTATCTGAAGGCGATTGAGCTGGGTATGTGTACGGCGGAAGTGTACTGTAATTTGGGTGCTGTTACTCACCGGCTTGGCCGGTATGCCGAAGCAGAAGATGCCTATCACAAGGCCATGCAGATTAATGCCGGGTTTTCAGCCGCCTATAATAATCTGGGCGCATTGTTGCTGGAAAAAGGTGAATTGCCATCGGCACTGGAAAATTTGCAAAAGGCATTTCAGATCACACCGTCTGACCCCGAAATTATCAAGAACCTTGGCAACTACTGGCAACTGGCCGGTGACTGGGGACAGGCCAAACGCTATTTCGAACAGATTCTGGCAACAGATAAAAATAACGTTGATGCCCTGTTGAATATCGGAAAATTGTATGAGGAGGTTGGTCGAGGGAATGATGCCTTTGAATTGTATCAACGGGCGGTAACGTTATACCCCGAAAATGCCAATACCAATTATTGTCTGGGTACAGAATATTTTTATCAGAGTAACTTTTCCACCGCAGCAAAATATATCAAAAAAGCAATAGATCTGGATCCCTATCATGCCGAGGCATTGGCAACCATGGGGAGCATTTTGCTGTTTCAATTCGCATTAGCCGGGGCGGAGCACTGTTTTAAACTGGCCATGCAATACGCACCGGACAATATGCATGTTGTACTGTTTTACGTTAATTTCCTGACACATAGACAGCGATTTGTTGAGGCAGAGTCAAAGCTGGATATGCTTAAACAACGCTATCCAAACAGCCAGTTTGTGAAATCAGGTCTGACACGGTTTTATGTAGAGACGCGGCAATTTGACAAGGCAAGTGAAGTTTACCGCAACATGGATAAGGTGGAACCGAATAATGCCTATATTTTGACGCGCTGGGCAGCTATGGAGGAATTGAGAAATCATCTTGAAGAGTCGATAGAGCTGGCGCAGCGGGCAATCAGGATTGAACCTGACGATATTTCTCCGCGAATTACACTGGTAAAGTGTCTGTCACGCCAAAAAAATAATACGGCAGCAGTGGCAGAACTTGATCATATCGAATTGTTACTTACTGAAAATAAGGAACAAAACCAGCATGTTGTTGTTGATTATTACTTTGAGCGAGCCAGGGTGATGGATGTCATTCAGGATTATGATGCCGCATACGCTAATCTGGTAAAAGCAAATGAGTTAAAAAACCGGACCCTGGGTAAAGTCTATGAAAGGGAGGCATCAGCAGAAAAATTTCGCAGTCTGCGTGAGGTCTATAATAAAGACTATACGCGTAATATGCCGCGTTGCGAGAACGTTGATCCCTCACAGACTCAACCTGTATTTATTGTCGGATTTCCGCGTTCGGGAACCACTTTGCTGGAAAAAATTCTTGCTGCACATTCACAGGTGGCGGCCTGTGGAGAGTTGATGTTTATCAACGAGACAACTGACAAGCTGGCTGCAAGGTCCGGGGAAAATGCAGGCTATCCGGCTGTTTTGCTGGAACCAGGCAAGGTCGATACCGCTGTGCTGGAGCAACTGAGAAAGCATTACCTGGATCGGGTGGCTCAACAGGGGGTCTTGCAGCAGGGTGATAAACTGTTTACTGACAAGATGCCGCATAATCTGGCCTATCTGGGCATGATTAATATGCTTTTTCCAAAGGCGGCGATTATCCATATTGTTCGCCATCCGATGGATGTATGTCTCTCCTCGTATATGGCGAACCTGACACACGGAAACCGCTATACATCCTGCATGACTGATATCGCAACGCACTACGCGGGTATGATGGAGACTGCCGAACATTACAAGTCTGTGCTGGATATGCGATATCTGGAGTTGCGTTATGAGGACCTGGTCGATCAAACTGAGGAATATGCACATCGGGTGCTGGAATTTGTCGGCTTGCCCTGGGAGGATGCCTGTCTGGAGTTTTACAAGAGCAAGCAAATTGCGAAAACCGCCAGCTACGCCCAGGTCACGCAAAAAATTTATACCTCCTCACGTTACCGATACAAGAATTATTATCAGCACCTGCTGGAGGTGGAGCCCATCCTGCGCGATGCCATGGCCCGTTTCGGGTATACCTTTGAACCGTCAGCGAATTCCCGGGATTCCGCCTGGTCGGATTGAACCACCTGCCCGGTTCAGTGGCAGATTTTCGGCCTTTATCCATGCTAAAATCAGCAACTCCTAATATTTAACCCGGATATCATGTCAACCAGCCGCATCCGCGAAATCCCCTATAACTACACCTCCTTTTCCGACCGGGAAATCGTCATTCGTTTTCTGGGTGAGGAGATGTGGGAGGCCCTGAACACCCTGCGGGGTGAACGGGTCACCGGCCGTTCGGCGCGGATGTTGTTTGAGGTCCTGGGTGACCTCTGGGTGGTCAGTCGCAACCCCTTCATTCAGGACGATTTATTGTCCAATCGCAAACGGCGGGCCTCACTGGTCCACGCCCTGCACCATCGACTGGATCAGATCATTACCCGTGCCTCAGAAAATGAGCTGGCCCTGCAACTGGCGGAACGGGCCAAGCAGGCGGTGGCGGAATTCGAGGCCTGGTTCCCCCGGCAATATGATTTACGCAAGCTGATCCTGCAACGGCTGGGGAAGGTGACCCGCCGCGATAATATCAGTTTCGATGGTCTGGCCCGTGTTTCTCATGTTACCGATGCCTCGGACTGGCGTGTGGAATTTCCGCTGGTGGTGTTAACACCGGATAGTGAAGAAGAAGTGCAACAGGTTGTTGCGACCTGTATTGAACTGGGCTTGAGCATTATTCCCCGCGGCGGCGGCACCGGTTATACCGGTGGCGCGGTGCCGTTAACGGATACCTGCGTGGTGATCAATACCGAAAAACTCGACAGTCTGGGCAAGGTGGAGGTGCGGGCTTTGTCGGGTGAAACCGCCGCTTATCAACAGACCGCTGCCGTGATCCGCACCGGTGCCGGTGTCGTAACCAAACGTGTTGCGGAACGGGCCGAAGCGGCCGGTTATGTGTTTGCCGTTGATCCCACTTCCCAGGACGCCTCCTGTATTGGCGGCAATGTGGCCATGAATGCCGGTGGCAAGAAGGCTGTTTTGTGGGGAACCACCCTGGATAATCTGGTCTCATGGCGCATGGTCATGCCGGATGCAAGTCGTCTGGATGTGGAACGCTTGAATCACAATCTGGGCAAGATCCATGAACAGCCTGAAGCAGTATTTCGTCTGACCCGCTATGCAGCCGATGGCAAAACAGTGCAGGGTAAACCCGAGCTGTTACGCATTCCGGGCAGCAAGCTGCGCAAGCAGGGGCTGGGTAAGGATGTCACCAACAAGTTTCTCGAAGGTCTGCCCGGTATCCAGAAAGAAGGCTGTGACGGCATCATCACCTCGGCGGAATTTGTGGTCCATCGCATGCCGCCGTTTATTCGCACAGTATGTCTCGAATTCTTTGGCAATGATTTGCGCCAGGCGGTGCCGGCCATTGTGGAGACCAAGGATTATCTGGACAGTCTGGCGGATGTGCAACTGGCGGGTATGGAACATCTGGATGAACGCTATGTGCGTGCCGTGCGCTATACCACCAAGGCGGCCCGTCTCGATCTCCCCAAGATGGTTTTGTTGGTGGATGTGGCAGGTGACAAGGAAAGCGCCGTAGCCGATGCCGCCAATGAAGTGGTGCGCATGGCGGGTGCGAGAGAAGGTGAAGGATTTATCGCTGTCAGTGCCGAGGCCAGACACCGTTTCTGGGCGGATCGTGCACGCACAGCAGCCATTGCCGCCCATACCAATGCCTTCAAGATCAATGAGGACGTGGTCATTCCGTTACCCCGGCTTGCCGACTACAACGACGGTATCGAACGGATCAATATTGAACTCTCCACCCGCAACAAGCTGGCCATGATCCAGTCCGTGGATCACTATCTGGCCGGCGATCTGCCTGAACTGCACAAGGTGGTGGCCGGACAGGCTCCGGCAGAGACTGACGATGCCGAGATACATGCCCTGATCAACAGCAAGATACAAACCGCCAGAGAGGTGCTGAGTGGTGTCAGTCGTCAATGGCAGGCGATTCTGGATGATATGGATAAACCAGCCGCCGAGTATGCCGGTTTGTTGAGTGATGAAGTCCGCTCGGCACTGCAAGGCGGTGAAACCGTGTTTCACATGCTGCAACGGCGGGTGTTGCGTATCTCCTATCGCAAGAGTATTGCCCAGCCCTTGCGTGATATCTTTAACGGCCAGGAATTCGCCGCATTGCGGGAGCGACTGGATCAGCTTCATGCAAAGATCCGCTCCAGTCGTCTGTTTGTCGCCACCCACATGCATGCCGGTGATGGCAACGTTCATACCAATATCCCGGTCAACTCCAACGACTATGCCATGTTGCATGAGGCGGATCAGGTGGTATCGCGCATTATGCAACTGGCCGAATCACTGGGCGGTGTGATCTCCGGTGAACACGGTATCGGGATCACCAAACTGGCCTTCCTGGATCGGGGGCTGCTGAGTGACTTCAACAAGTACAAACAACAGGTCGATCCCGCCAACACCTTTAATCCCGGCAAATTGCAAGCCGGCGCCGGTTTGAATAATGCCTACACACCGTCTCTGCGACTGGTGGAACAGGAGGCCCTGATCCTGGAGGCCAGCGAGCTGGGTGCATTGAACACCGCCATCAAGGATTGTTTGCGTTGCGGCAAGTGCAAACCGGTCTGTAACACGCATATTCCCCGTGCCAACCTGCTCTATTCGCCGCGCAACAAGATCCTGGCTACCGGTTTGATCATCGAGGCCTTCCTCTACGAAGAACAGACCCGGCGCGGGATCTCCATTCGTCACTTCAAGGAGATGAATGATGTGGCGGATCACTGTACCGTGTGTCACAAGTGTCTGAATCCCTGTCCGGTGAACATCGACTTTGGCGATGTCTCGGTTACCATGCGCAGTATCCTGCGCGCTCGCAAGCAGAAGAGTCGTAACATCGGCACCTGGCTGGGCCTGTTGTATCTGAATATCTCCGATCCCCGACTCATCAATCTCATGCGTAAACTGGTGATCCGTATCGGTTACAAGGCGCAACGTCTGGCCTATCGGGCTGCACAGGTCTTGCTGCCGCACAATAAACGACATCAGCCACAGTCCACCACCGGCAAGTCAGGTGTGAACAGCCAGATCGTGCACTTTGTCAGCACGCCCTTGCCCTCCAATGTCCCGGCCAAACCCATGCGTGCGCTGCTGGATCTGGAAGATAACAAGACGGTGGCGATCCTGCGTAATCCGGCCAAAGTGACTGAAGAGTCTGATGCCGTGTTTTATTTCCCGGGCTGTGGTTCCGAGCGACTGTTCAGTCAGGTGGGGCTGGCCACGCTGGCCATGTTATACGAAACCGGTGCCGAGACGGTGTTACCGCCGGGCTATTTGTGTTGCGGTTACCCGCAAACCTCCAGTGGTGATGCGGCGCGGGGCAAACGTATTTCAGTGGATAATCAGGTCTTGTTCCATCGTGTCGCCAATACCCTGAACTACATGGATATCAAAACCGTGCTGGTCTCCTGCGGTACATGCATGGATCAACTGCAACAATACCAGTTCCAGAAAATTTTCCCCGGTTGCCGATTACTGGATATTCATGAGTATTTAATGGAGAAGGGTGTCAAGCTGGAAGAGTCCGGTGATGTGAAATATCTCTACCATGATCCGTGTCATACACCGATGAAGACCTACAACCCGGTACGCGTTGCCTCCACCCTGTTGGGTCAGGAAGTGCGGTTATCGGATCGTTGCTGCGGTGAAGCCGGAACCTTTGCCACCTCACGTCCGGACATCGCCGCCCAGGTGCGTTATCGCAAGCTGGAAGAACTGCAACAGGGGATCAAGGGGTATACCGGTAAGGACAAGGTATCCAAAAAGGAAGTCAAACTGTTGACCTCCTGCCCGGCCTGTCAGCAGGGCTTGTCCCGTTACCGGCATACCACCGGCCTGAAGACGGACTACATTGTGGTGGAGCTGGCCGGCCTGATGCTGGGCAAGCACTGGCAAAAAGACTTTATTCGAAACATTGAGCAGGGCGGCATAGAGCGCGTCCTGCTCTAGTACTAGATGCGGATATAAGTCCAGCCTTCTTTCTGTTTTTGCATCACTTCATTCAAGGCCGAAGGAACAACCCTGGCGGCAGACAACAGTTTGGGCATGGGCTTGTTGTTCAGCTTGAGTCTTTCCAGTGTTTTGCCGCAGGCGGCCAACAGCAGATTGGGATAGCGCTGTTGCAGGTCGGCGAGCCGGGTCGAATAGGAAGATTTGTCATCAGTCAGCATGGCCAGTCCGGCCGAGTTACCCAGGATCTGCACGATCACCTTTTGTTTGTTTTCACTGGAGGTGCGCAGCAGAGTTTCTGTTTCATCCAGGATGGTTTCGTACTTAAAGGGATCTTTGGTGCTGACGTGCAGAATGACACGCCATTCACCGGATTGATTGGCCGGCGTGTTGTAGATACTGCCTGCCAGGTCGACCAGTCCGGGTGAGCTGTTCATATATTGGTGTCCAAACCAGCCTGATGTGACACCTGCCAGCAGCAATACAGCGGCGGCGGTTGCAAAACGATAGCGTCTGGAGCCTTGCTTCGGTTGCGATTGCACTGTGGCTTCAGGCATATCAATATCATGATAGGCCAGTTGCACCATGTTATGGACGCGTTGTAACTGGCACAGGCGGCGGTTCAAGACTTCATCCCGGCGCAAGTCGGCAAGCAGACGTGCCTTGTCCGCCTGTTCAAGTTCGTTATCCAGATAGGCATTCAGAAATTCATCGGAATACCGGATACCGTTGCTCATATAATTCTCCTGATAACCCTGGTCGTCTCTTTATTATTTACCGGCTGATATTCAAGCAGAGATTCAGCCAGTTGTTTTCTTGCCCTGGATAGTCTGCTCATCACTGTGCCGACTGGTATATCCAGTGCTTTTGCTACTTCATCATAGGAGAAACCCTGCAGGTCCACCAGGCTCAATACCTGGCGTTGACCGATGGTCAGCTCTTCCATGTGTTTTCTGACCAGGGTTGTGATCTCCTGTCGTTCAAACTGACGTTCCGGTGTGAGGGGACTCTTCAACACCACGTCATCAATATTATCCAGATCCTTCTTGCGGCGCAGATAGTCACGCCAGTTGTTATTTAATATACCGAATAACCAACTGTCCATCGCTGCATGGTCACGCAACTGGTTACTGTTCTTCAAGGCCTTGGTCAGGGTCTCCTGCACCAGATCTTCAGCCAGCGGGTGTTCATGACACCAGCTATAGGCGATGCGATATAAACGGGTACGACTCTCGATCAGTCTTGTTTTAAATTCCTGATTGAGGCAATACAGCTTCAATGGATTCTTCATTATCATTGCCTTAACGTAATACTCCCCGCGCGCACTATATAACAAGACGCAACGACAACGAAATTTATTCCCTATGCCTGAGAAAACAACTCAGTTAACAGGCACGCAAGTGTCTGTAAACACTATATATAAGCAGTTAATAATATACTTATTTAAATTTTTTGTTTTTTTCTGGAATAAAAGTGCGGGTGATACGTCTACCACGATGTATTCCATTTCAGGAAAGGTTTTACACCATGGATGGTGTTTAATTTAGAACAATTCTTAAAATTTGGGGAGACTTACCAATGAAATTATTACACGTTAAGCAAATGCTGTTGCTGTGTATGGCTGTAGTGGCCATGTTCAGTATGTCAGCGCATGCAGCAAAAGACTTTGCTGATGTCAAAGTGGTCCTGCAAATCAGCGATCCCAATCCAATGAAACAGACTCTCGTACTGAATGTTGCCAATAACCTTATCAAGCACTACGGCCAGGATCGGGTTGATGTTGAGATCGTTGCGTTTGGTCCGGGCCTGCGTCTGTTATTTGCTGAAAACTCCAACAAGGATCGCATCAGCAGTCTGGCCGGCAACGGCGTACGTTTCAGCGCCTGTTCCAACACAGTCAAGGCCATGAGCAAGAAGCTGGGCTATGCGCCTGAGTTGAACAGCAATGCCAAGACCGTACCGGCCGGTGTTGTTCAGATCGTCGATCTGGTGAAGAAGGGTTATACCCTGGTTAAGCCTTAATCCAGGCTGAGTAACGGGAGGAAAAAATAAATGAAAACAGTATTAAACAAAACCGCAAAATTCGTTGCCTGCGCCTTGCTTGCAGGTGGTATGGTACAAAGCGCCCAGGCGGCCAACTGGTTGATGTTGCAGGGTACAGAACCGACTGATTCAGCACCGCGCGCCAAGGTCTGGGGATTTATCCAGGCACAGTATCAATCTGACAGCAGTACACCCAACGCCGGACAGGGTTACATCCCGCCGAAATTGATCGGTCCTGATTTTACCACGCAGGAAACCTTTAACATCAACCGTGCCCGTATCGGTGTGCGCGGTGCCGGTATGCCGCTGGACAGCAAGGTAAACTACTTCTTCCTGGCGGAATTTGGTAACAACGGCATCACTGCACCGGATGGCGGTTCCGCCAAAATCACCGATGCCAGTATCACCCTGAATCACATCAAGGGCGCCAAGGTTCGTGTTGGTCTGTTCAAAACACCGGGATCGGAAGAAGTCTATCAGGGTATCATGATCTTCGATTATGTGAACTTCACCAACTATGCCGCCCAGCAATTGATTGAGCGAGTACCCAATCAGAACTACACAGCCAACATATCGCCACAAACACTGCCTATCGGCACCAGCCTGAACGGTTTTGAAGATTCCGTCGGTGCGGCCCGTGATACCGGTGTGCAGGTCTTTGATACCTTCAAGATGGGCAACTGGGAACACAGCTATTCTGTGATGATGGGTAACGGTAACGGCCTGAATACCACTGACAACGACTCCAACAAGGATACCTACCTGTACTGGTCTTCCGAACTGGTGTATGGCGGTCAGGGTGCGCGTCGTGAAGGTATGAAGTTCTTTGCCTGGAGCCAGAGCGGCAAGCGCCTGCTGGATAACACCAATGACAGCACGCACAACCCTGTCGCTTATGACCGCAAACGTTCCGGCGCCGGTGTAGCCTATTTGAAGATGCCGTTCCGCGCCCGCTTTGAATACAACAAGGCGGACGGGATGATCATGGTCGGACCACAATCGGCCACTTTCGATATGAACCCTGCCGGCGCACCCGGTAACGGTGAAAACGGTACCGCCAGCGCCTATTATCTCGACGTGGGCTATTATGTGCCGGGCACCAACTGGGAAATCGATGGCCGTTATGAAGTCTACAACCGTCTTGAAGGGGATCAGTTTGAAACTGAATGGGTAACCACCACCATCGGTGCCCAGTACCACCTTAACAAGAAGACCCGTGTCTCCTTCAACCACGAAATGCGTGATGTGGAAGCCATTAAATTTGCGACGGGCGCCGGTCCCAATGCGCAAGTTGATGGGATCGATGCACGTACATCAGTACAGTTGACACACATCTTCTAGGATCGGTCTGTAAGTCAGTCTGTGCAGCCCCCGGCCGGGTTTACCCGGTACGGGGGGTTTTTATTGTTTGTTGCCTTGAAATTCTTTCGTTGTTCTAACGCCTCAACAACCAGAAGATCAGACTCAGGATGACGCTGATTAGAATGGCGCTGGTAATCGGAAAATAGACTTTGAAATTTTCCCGTTCGATGACGATGTCACCGGGGAGACGGAACAGCCCTGACTTGTGCAGCCAGGGCCAGAGGAGTCCGAGAATAACCAGTGTAATACCGACCGTGATGAGGAAGCGGGGTATCATTGGTCAGGGGCAGCATCAATCGATGGTTTTAACCCCGTCCTGACAACCGAGCAGCAGGACAGTGGCCGGCTTCATGGCGAACAGACCATTGGTCACCACGCCGGTGATGTCGTTGAGGATCTCTTCGGTTTTCACCGGATCGATGATATCAAGACCATGGATATCCAGGATGATGTTGCCGTTATCGGTGGTGAAACCTTCACGCAATTTGGGTTGGCCGCCGATTTTTTTGATGATCTCACGGGCCACCAGGCTTTGCGCCATGGGGATGACTTCCACCGGCAGGGGGAACTTGCCCAGACGATCCACCAGTTTTGATTCATCGGCGATACAAACGAACTTGCTGCTGGCGGCAGCCACGATCTTTTCCCGGGTCAGCGCACCACCGCCGCCTTTGATCAGGTGCAGGTGTTTGTTGGATTCATCCGCGCCATCTACATAGACGGCGATTTCGGAAACGCTGTTCAGATCGAATACCGGAATGCCATGTCCCTTGAGTCGATCGGCGCTGGCAATGGAACTGGCGACGGTGCCTTCAATCTTGCCCTTGATTTTGGCCAGTTCATCAATAAAGAAGTTGGCGGTAGAGCCGGTGCCTACACCGACAATGGTGCCGGCTTCGATATAGTCGATAGCCGCTTTGGCCACGGCCTGTTTCATTTCATCTTGAGTCATTTTTTACTCCGTTTGAGCCGGTAACGGCCGGCATCCAGGGGAAAAAGGGGCGCTTTTTGGCACAAGGCATTGTTGGACTGCGCGCCACCCATTATATTAGGACTCTGCCTGCTATATCCAGCAGGACACAGAAAATCTGCTGATGAACAGGACCCATGCTGGAAAAATACCTTGAAATGATCCGACAGGCGCCCGTCTACGACGTGGCGCAGGAATCACCGCTGGAGATCGCCAGGGGCTTGTCACGGCGTTTGGAAAATACCATTCTGCTGAAACGGGAAGACATGCAACAGGTCTTTTCTTTTAAATTGCGTGGGGCCTATAACAAGATCATCCATCTTTCCGAAGCGGCACGTCAAAAAGGCGTCATTGCCGCTTCGGCCGGTAATCATGCCCAGGGTGTTGCGCTGGCTGCTGCAAGGCTGGGCCTGCAAGCCGTGATTGTCATGCCGCGTACCACACCCGGTATCAAGGTTACATCTGTCAAACAACATAATGCTGAAGTGGTGTTACACGGTAATACCTATGATGATGCCTATACCCATGCCAGAGAACTGGCCGCCGCACGTGATCTGACCTTTATCCATCCCTATGATGATGAAGAAGTCATTGCCGGGCAGGGGACAGTGGGTATGGAGATCCTGAATCAGCATGAGGGTCCTCTGGACGCGATCTTTGTCCCGGTGGGCGGTGGTGGATTGATTGCCGGTGTGACTGCCTATGTGAAGGCCGTAAGACCTTCGATCAAGATCATTGGTGTGGAACCGGATGATGCCGCCTGTTTATATCAGGCCCTGAAGCACGGTGAGCGTGTGATACTGGATCAAGTGGGGATATTTGCCGATGGTGTTGCGGTACGACAAGTGGGTGAAAACCCGTTTAAGGTGGCCAGAGAGTATGTGGATGAAGTGATTCTGGTCTCCACCGATGAAATTTGTGCCGCTATCAAGGATATTTTCGATGATACCCGTTCCATTACTGAACCGGCCGGTGCCCTGGCCGTAGCCGGGATAAAAAAGTACCTGCAACGGGAAGAAGTCACAGGACAGACGCTGGTGGCGATCAACAGCGGGGCCAACATGAACTTTGATCGCCTGCGCCATGTTGCCGAGCGGACCGGTCTGGGTGAGCAACGTGAAGTGTTGCTGGCGGTGACCATACCGGAACGACCAGGCAGTTTCCGTACCTTCTGTGAAACCATTGGTATGCGCGGGATTACCGAATTCAACTATCGATATTCCGATGCCAGTCAGGCCCATGTCTTTGTCGGTGTGCAAATGCGTAACGGCTCGAAGGAGAAGCAGAAGCTGTTGGCCGATCTGGCCGCCAAAGACTACCCGGTACTGGATATGTCAGATAACGAAATGGCCAAGGTCCATATTCGCTATATGGTGGGTGGCCATGCTGCACAGGTAAGGGATGAACGGCTGTTTCGCTTTGAATTTCCTGAACGACCGGGTGCCTTGTTGCGCTTCCTGAACCACATGGGGCAACACTGGAATATCAGCCTGTTCCACTATCGGAACCATGGTGCAGACTATGGCCGGGTCCTGGTTGGTATGCAGATCCCGGTTTCCGAAAGCAAACAGTTCGACGAATTCCTGGATGGACTGGGGTATAACTACTGGGAAGAGAGTGATAATCCGGCCTATACCCTGTTCCTGGGCCAATAAACAGCGGAATGACGGGCATAAAAAAAGGGCCTGTTGACCAGACCCTTTTTATAAATTTAGAGGTTGCCCTCTAAATTAACGCTTTTTGCGGCGAGCCGCTTTTTTCTTGGCTTTCTTTTTGGCCTTTTTCTTGGCCTTTTTCTTAGCTTTTTTCTTTGCTTTCTTCTTAGCCTTCTTCTTGGCTTTCTTCTTCGCTACTTTTTTCTTAGCGACTTTCTTCTTGGACTTTTTCTTGGCAGTCTTTTTCTTGGCTACCTTTTTCTTGGACTTCTTCTTGCTGGTTGTTTTCTTTGTTGCCATGGTTAAAACCCTCCGTTGGACACTGAGTTTCCGTGAGTATAGCGAAGTTGAAATAAAATGCTAGTAACTTGCATGAATTTTTTTATCTTAATGGCTGTTTCATATAAATTTTATAAAAAAATGGATGCAAGACAGGTTATGAAACACATTTTTAACCATCATGATGTCAATTTTCAGCTCGATCAGGTCTTCAGTGCAGAAAATTTTCCATAATTTATCTTATGAAGCGCAAATTTTTTACTTCATCAGGCATATTTTGCATATCAGACGTATAAAAATTGCCCTGCAGCATGCGGTGAAGCTATAAATCAGTCTGATTTTTATCATGTCAGAGCCATTACCGGACAAAAATATCGGTTTGATGGATCAAAATAGTGAATGAAGTGTCGGAATTTTTTACGCGAGACATGCTTTGCGCCATAAAATGATCACTTTTTGACATCAGATCAGGCTTGCTGAGGCAGCCGCTAAAGAAAAAATAGCGGCACATGGGTAAATATCTTGAATTCAACAGTGAATTTTCCCGCTGAAAGGTCCATTCAGACCGTTGTCGGCCATATCCGGTATAAATTTTTCACAGTTTGACGCGTGAATATTATCATCGGAACATGAATTGACCCGCATTACATCCATGTCGCGGGTCGATACAGGGATTAATTTGCCAGTTTAAGGATAAAGTCCCAGTGTTTTTTCTCTACCGGCATGACTGACAGGCGGTTTCCTTTGGCCAACAGGCGCATATCGGCCAGGATTTTATAATTTTTCATGTCGTGCAGGGTAATCGTCTGCGCAAATTTGCGGACAAAGCGTACATCGACCATATACCAGCGCGGATTGTCCGCATTGCACTTGGGATCATGGTACTTGCTTTCCGGATCCTGGGCCGTGTAATCCGGATAACCCTCCTTGATCACCTCGGCAATACCGACAATACCGGGTTCCTTGCAGTTTGAGTGATAGAAAAAGACCTGATCACCCTTCTTCATCTCATCACGCATCATATTCCGTGCCTGATAATTCCGCACACCGTCCCAGTGTTCGGTTTTTTTCGGCCTTTTGGCCAGGTCATCGATGCCGAATACATCGGGTTCGCTTTTCATTAACCAGTATTTCATAATTTACTCATAATCATTGTGATTAAATGTCAATTCAGTCTGATCATACCAGACAAGGCAAGGTAATCAGCTGAATGTGTAGACGCGCTGCTCGGTGATCACCGCATCCAGCGGGACATCCCATGTTGCGGCAGGCAATTGTGGTACCTGTTGAAATTCATGGGCCAGACCGATCAAGCGTGGTTTGCGCCAACTGTGGCGCGCATGCAGAAAGGCCAGGGTACGATCATAAAACCCGCCGCCCATACCCAGCCGATTGCCCTGTTTATCGAATGCCACCAGCGGCATGAGTACCAGATCCAGTCGCTGGGGTTTCAGCAAACGTTGTTTGCGACGATGTACCGGTTCCGCGATGCCAAAGCGGTTGGTTGTGAAGGTGGATGTTTCAGTAAAGGGCAGGAACCACAGGCGGTTCATGCCGCGCAGGCCGAGTACCGGCAGATAGGTTTGAATACTGCTTTGCCAGGCCGCCTCGGTGATGTAAAGGGGATCGATCTCGCCATCATTGGCAATATAAAGGGCGATATGTCGACTGTGCCGAAAGAAGCGGGTATGCAACAGCCGGTTGGCCAGTTCGATAGAGTTGGTTTCGCACTCGGCATCGGTTAATGCCCGGCGCTTGTTGCGCATCTCGTGACGTATGGTGTTGCGTGTATTCATGATAAGGGTGGGTATCCCCCGCGTTGACAGCGTCGTGACCTTCGTCTTGAACCAGGGGTTCAAGTGGGAACCTCGACCGGTGCATCAGGCTTTCCGCTACGAGGCGGACTTGCTCACAACACCGGAATGTGGTCCCCGGGGATGTGAATTACGGCTCAAGATTTATCCCGGTCATAAAACGACTGTCTGCAGGGGACACCCATAAACTCAATGTGCCGGTTTTATATTTCCAACTGGCGGCTTTTGTACAGAGCGTCTTCAATTTTCGATTGCAAGCTGCGTATGCGGCCGGCTATCGCTGACTGTGAAACGGTTTTGGTGCTTTGCTGGTTGAGCAGTTCATGGGCAATGTTCAACGCCGCCATGACCGCAATCCGATCCGTGCCGATGATCTTGCCGGTATCACGGATCTCGCGCATTTTGCGATCCAGATAATCGGCGGAACGGATCAGGTCCTGTTTTTCATCATCCGGGCAGGCTATCAGATACTCCTTGCCCATAATTTTTACATTGGTGGTCTGATCACTCATTTTCTATTGCCTTCAAACGGCTGATCATGGCTTCAACCCGACTGCGGGCCAGCTCGGTCTTTTTCATCAACTGATCCCGTTCTTCTGTCAGATTCGCCTGGTTTTTTCGCAAGGAGGTGTTTTCCTGTTGCAGGCGGCTGACGGCCTGGATCAGGTCGTCAACACGGTCTTCCAGTTTTTTGATATCAAGTTCGTCCATCAGTCTGTCGGTGCGTTTTCTGTTCCGGTCAATATAGAGCCGCCGGCGGGCAGGGTCAACGGGGAAAAAGGGGGAGAGTGATGCTTTTCATACTTGCAGATCGCATGAATTTTGCTAGGGTGCACACTAACAGGTCGATATTCAACGGATTTATCAATGGAGGGTGAGGGGATGAACAATTTTGACAGATTTGCCTCTGCGATTCGCCGCATCGGTGTCGCAGGCGGTGCTGCTGAATTACACGGTCAGATGATCGGCCTGTTGTGCGCCCGTCAGACCTTAACCGCGCAACAATGGCTGGACGAAGCGGTGCCGGAACTGGCCGCCGCACGGGAAACGGGTGATGCACTGGCGGCCGAATCGGCGGTTATTCTCGGTGATCTGTTTCAACAGTCCCAGGCCTGTCTGGATGAGCGAGAGTTTGCCTTTGAGTTATTGTTACCGGCGGATGAGTTCCCGTTAACCCAACGGATCGGGGCGCTGGGTGAATGGTGTCAGGGATTTTTGCTGGGGCTTTCCATGGGCGGGATCAAGGACTTTGAACATTTACCGGGTGAAGTGCCGGAATTGCTCAATGATATGGTCGAGATCAGCCGGGCAGACAGTTATGAACTGGCCGATGAGTCGGAGGATGAAAGCGCCTATGTCGAATTAATGGAATATGTGCGGTTGGGTGTGATGATGGTCTGGGAAGAGATACACCAGTTGTATGCCGCCAGGTCGGAGCAGCCCTCGATCCACTAGCAGCGGGCGCAGAATTCCAGACCGAAGTTGATACTGTGTTAATGATGCACGCAATTCTGCACAGGAATTTTGCGGTTGCTCCCCGTTCTTTCAGTTAAAATATCCCGCGCCGGACGCGGTTCAGGCCGTCCCGTATTAACTGTTTTCTGGCATAATGGGTCGTTATGAATAATCAGGAATTTGCCCGTCGCCGCGCCCGCCTCAAGGAACAGCTTGGGGAGAACGCCGTCGCTATTATACCTGCAGCCCCGATGCGTTATCGCAATCGTGATGTGGAGTATCACTATCGTCAGGATAGTGACTTTTTCTATCTGAGCGGTTTTCCCGAACCCGAAGCGGTGATTGTGATCAAGCCGGGCCGCGAGCACGGTGAATATATCCTGTTCTGTCGTGAACGGGATCGCGATGCCGAGATATGGAACGGCGCACGGGCCGGTCAGGAAGGGGCCGTTGAACAATACGGCGCCGATGATTCTTTTCCCATTGATGATATTGATGACATCCTGCCGGGTCTGCTGGAAGGGGTGGATCGGGTCTTTTATACCATGGGTATTCAGCCTGACTTCGATCAACATGTAATCAATTGGGTAAGTCACCTGCGCAAGCAATCCCGTACCGGTGTGCATACCCCCGGCGAGTTTGTCGCACTGGATCACCTGTTACATGACATGCGCCTGTTCAAGAGCAGTCAGGAAATCAAGGCCATGCGTACCGCCGCCGAGATCTCGGCCAAGGCCCATACCCGCGCCATGCAGGTTTGTAAACCGGGCATGAAGGAATACCAGATCGAGGCGGAATTGCTGCATACCTTTATGCAGGGCGGGGCGCGCTTTCCGGCCTATGCCTCGATTGTCGGCGGTGGAGCCAATGGCTGTATCCTGCATTACACGGCTAACGATGACAGTTTGAAAAACGGCGACCTGTTATTGATCGATGCCGGCGCCGAATATGATTATTATGCCGCCGACATCACCCGCACCTTTCCGGTGAACGGTAAATTCAGCAAGGCGCAAAAGGCCCTGTATGAAATTGTGCTGGCCGCTCAACTGGCGGCAATAGAACAGGTGAAGCCGGGTAATCACTGGAATGATCCCCACGAAGCGGCTGTGCGGGTGATCACGGAAGGATTGGTCGAAGTCGGTATTCTGAAAGGCAAGGTCAGCACCCTGATCGAGAAAGAGGCTTACAAACCCTATTACATGCATCGTACCGGCCACTGGCTGGGAATGGATGTGCATGATGTGGGTGACTACAAGATAGAGACGGAATGGCGTCTGCTGGAGCCCGGCATGGTCATGACGGTGGAGCCCGGTTTGTATATTCCGAACGACAGCAAGGGCGTGGATAAAAAATGGTGGAACATCGGTATTCGTATAGAAGACGATGTACTGGTGACCAAAGAGGGGCACGATATCCTGAGCAAGGATGTGGTCAAGCAGGTCGATGATATTGAAGCACTGATGGCGACAGGCTGATGCACACACAGGATTACGACATCATTGTTATCGGCGGCGGTCTGGTCGGCGCCGGCCTGGCCTGTGCCCTGGGTAATCAACCCGTGCGGGTTGCAGTGGTGGAGGCATTCCCCTTTGATGCCGCAGATCAACCCAGTTTTGATGCCCGCACCGTGGCGATGTCATATACCTCCAAAGTCATTTTCGACAGTCTGGGACTTTGGGCTGATATCCAGCAACAGGGTGCGACACCCATCAAACGGATCCATGTCTCGGATCGCAAACACAGCGGGCTGACGCATCTCGATTGTCGTGAACAGCATGTTGAAGCACTGGGCTATGTGGTGGAAACCCGTATTCTGGGCCGCGTACTGGGACAACATATTCCGGCCTTTGCCAATGTGGATTACCTGTGTCCGGCAACACTGGAGAGTGTCTCGGTCACACAACATGAAGCTCGTGTGACCCTGATGCAGGACGGGCAACAACGCGTCTTAACAACCCGCCTGGTGGTTGCTGCTGATGGCGGGCGTTCACTGGTGCGACAACAGGCCGGTGTACAGAGCTGGCAAGTGGGTTATAACCAAACCGCCGTGATTGCCAATGTGGCCATGGACAAACCCCATGACAACATTGCCTATGAGCGGTTTACCGATACCGGTCCCATGGCGTTGTTACCCTCAAGCCATCCCGAAAATCCTGACAGCCTGTATGCCCTGGTCTGGACTGTGCGTGATGATCAGCGCGATGCGTTACTGGCGCTGGATGATGCCGCTTTTCTGGCTCGTTTGCAGGATCGTTTCGGGCCGCGCGCCGGTCGTTTTATCAAAGTCAGTCAGCGGCATGACTATCCGCTGTCCATGATGTTGGCCAAAGAACATGTCCGTCAGCGTCTGGCCTTTATCGGTAATGCCGCTCATACCATGCATCCGGTCGCGGGACAGGGCTTTAATCTCGGCTTGCGTGATGCAGCCGCACTGGCACAAATCATCATGGATGCACAACGCGCCGGTCGTGATGCAGGCGATTTGCAGGTATTGCAGGAGTATGCGGCATGGCGACGCAGTGATCATTTGCAGGCCATGGGTTTTACCGATGGTCTGGTGCGTCTCTTCAGCAGTCGATTACCCCCGATAATATTGGCCAGAAATGTCGGATTATTGGCGCTGGATGTTTTACCGGGTTTAAAACGAATCGTAACAAGACAGGCCATGGGTTATGTTGGCAAGTTAACACGACTGGCGCGAGGGTTACCCTTATGACACAACAGGAACAATATGCCGACATCGTGATCGTCGGTGGCGGGATGGTTGGCGCAAGCATGGCCTGTGCCCTGGCGGAACTTGATATACGTGTTGTCTTGCTTGAAGCCGGTAACATCGACCATGCATTGCCTGCCGAAGGGTTTGAATTGCGCGTCAGTGCGATTACCCGCGCCAGTCAGCGTCTGTTTGAAACCATGGGTGTGTGGCCCGGTATTGCACAACGCCGGATCAGCCCGTTTCGTGACATGCATGTCTGGGATGCAAGCGGTGATGGTGTGATCCACTTTGACAGTGCAGAGATCGGTGAAGCCTGTCTTGGGCATATCATTGAGAACAATGTTATTACAGCAGCATTATATGAACGCCTAAGCGCGTATCAGAACATTGAGGTTATAAGCAACTGCCAAGTGGCAGCCATAACAAACGGGGCTGAAAACGCTTCTCTCGCGCTTATAAACGGCAAAACGATTAATACAAGGCTGATTATTGCTGCAGACGGCAGTCGATCAGCCATAAGACAACATGCCGGTATCAGTGTCAGGGGTTGGGATTATGATCACAGCGCCCTGGTGACCTGGGTGAAGACAGAACTGTTTCATCAGGAAACTGCATGGCAACGTTTTTTACCAACCGGTCCGCTGGCCTTTTTACCCTTGCAGGATGGTTACAGTTCGATTGTCTGGTCAACGCAGCCGGATCAAGCCGAACGCCTGCGAACGCTGGATGAAGCGGTGTTTCGTACTGAACTGGAACAGGCCTTTGCCTCCAAACTGGGCAAGATTGAATCCATTGGGCCGCGTGCTGCTTTTCCATTACGCTTTTTTGTCACCAATGAGTATGTCCGGCCGCGACTGGCCCTGATCGGTGATGCGGCCCATACCGTGCATCCATTGGCCGGACAAGGTGTGAATCTGGGTTTATCCGATGTGGCCACCCTGGCGGAAGTGCTGCATGACGCCTTGCAGGACAAGCGTGATCCCGGTGATCTGTCGGTTTTACGTCGTTATGAACGCTGGCGCAGGGCAGACAGCATGAGTCTGCTGGTGACCATGGACAGTTTGAAACGGTTATTTGGCAGTGATGTGCCGGTTGTCCGCCTGCTGCGCAATGTCGGTATGAACCTGACCAATCGCATCACACCACTGAAAAACAACATTGTCCGCACTGCGATGGGTATGGACGGGAGTTTGCCGCGTCTGTCCCGTGGCTTGCCCTTGAACCGATAAACGGTCTTTGACCGGCAAAACCGGTTTTTTTGTTACCGCTTTTCTGGTGTCTGCCCCGTTGATCGAGTATCTTTTCTCTTATCGCAGGCGACCCTGCAGTGATAAACAGAAAAACCGGTATCATGACGCTTTTGAATTCAGCCGCAATTTTGGTCAGTTTGGCAGCCTTGTTTGCCTACCTGAATCACCGTTTTATCCGCTTACCCACCGCCATCGGCATCATGTTAATTGCCCTGTGTCTGTCGCTGGCCATGCTGATTACCGGCAAACTGGGCTGGATCAACACCCCGCAGCTGACCGGCTGGCTGCATCACATTGATTTCCACACCACCCTTATGCATGGCATGTTGAGCTTTTTGCTATTTGCCGGCGCCCTGCACATCAATTTGAATGAACTGTCACAACAGAAGTGGATCATCGGTTTTCTGGCCACGGTCGGAGTTCTGATCTCTACATTTATTGTCGGCAGTGTCAGTTGGGTGGTGTTGATGGCCCTCAATCTCAAGTTGCCCTATATCTATTGTCTGCTGTTCGGTGCATTGATTTCCCCCACCGATCCGGTCGCCGTGCTGGCTATCCTGAAAAAGAGTGCCGCCCCCAAAAGTCTGGAGACCAAGATTGCCGGAGAATCACTGTTCAATGACGGTGTCGGCGTGGTGGTGTTCCTTGTGTTGCTGGGTATCGCAACGGGCGGGCAGGATGTAAGTGCGATTGCCATCGGCAAATTGTTTGTCCAGGAAGCGGTGGGCGGCGCACTGTTTGGTTTTATTCTGGGGATGGGTGTCTATTATTTGTTGCGCGGCGTGGATAACTATCAGGTGGAGATCCTGCTGACCCTGGCGCTGGTCATGGGCGGTTATGCGCTGGCCAGTTTCCTGCATACTTCCGGTGTGATTGCCATGGTGGTGGCCGGTCTGTGTATCGGTAATCAGGGGCGCATTTTGGGTATGTCCGATACCACCCGGGAACATCTGGATACGTTTTGGGAACTGGTCGACGAGATCCTTAATGCAGTGCTGTTTGTGTTAATCGGCCTTGAGGTATTGGTGCTGACCATCCGCTATGAATATATTCTGGCGGCCCTGGCAATTATTCCGCTGGTGTTGTTTGCCCGCTTTGTCAGTGTCGGCCTGCCGGTACTTTTCATGCGCCGCTATCGGGGCTTCAGCCCCAACGTAGTGCAAATCATGACCTGGGCCGGATTACGCGGCGGGATTTCGGTGGCGCTGGCCTTGTCACTGCCTTTGGGAGATAACCGTGAAATAATTCTGGCTATTACCTATGCGGTGGTGCTGTTTTCCATTCTGGTGCAGGGACTGAGTATCGGGCAACTGGTGTCAGGCAGTCGCCAATAGACGAACGTTTTTATCTATTTCTTGCGCATATAGATGAGAATGATTATCATTAAGGTGGTTTTTACTCCTATATATATAGGGCAAGTTCGGAGGTCCCCATGCGTTTATTACTGCTAGTTTTATCAGGCTTATTAACCCTGGCCTGTCACACTGTCAGCGCAGAAGAAATTCTGGTCTATTCGGGCCGCAGCGACAAATTTGTCAAACCTGTCTTTGACGCATTTACGCGCAAAACCGGGATCAAGGTCGTCCTCCACTCAGGCAGTTCCACCGCGTTGTTGAACAAACTGAACCTGGAGCAGAGGCAGACCAAAGCCGATGTATTCATTAGTAATGATGCGGGAAATTTGCAAAAAGGGGCGGAATTGGGTTTGTTCCGGCCGGTGTCCAACAAGATTGCCCGCAATATCCCCTCTAATTATCGGGCAAAAGACAACAGCTGGTTGGGATTATCGGCCCGTGCCCGGGTGCTGGTGGTGAATACTAACAGTCCGCTGGCGCGTGAGGTCGATTCCGTGTTTGATCTGGCTTCACCCAAACTCAAAGGACAGTTGGCCATCACTCACAGCAGTAACGAGAGCTATATTGCCGGGGTGACGGTTTATATGGTTTCTGCCGGTAAGGAAAAAACCCTGCAATGGCTGAAGGGTATGAAAGATAACGTGGACAACAGCGTGTTCAACAAGCACGGCAAGATCGTCAAAGCCGTAGCCGATGGCAAGAAGGCCGTCGGACTGGTCAACCACTACTATATATACCGTCATCTGGACAAACATCCTGACGCCCCCATTAAACTGGTTATGCCGGATCAGATTGGTTCGGACATGGGCGTGGCCTGGAATGTGGCCGGTGCGGCGATCATCAAACACAGCAAAAAGGCCAAGGCCGTTGAAAAACTGTTCGAATTTATGACCTCCAGAGAGGGCCAAACCCTGTTCGCCGAAGCCAATCGTGAATACCCGGTGCGCCCCGGAATCTCGGCATCCAGCACCATCCCGTCGGTTGGCAGTTTCAAAGTGGCCGATGTTCCGATGGCTGAACTGGGCAAGCAACGGGGGGCGACCCTTGATCTCATCGAAAAAGCCGGCATGCCCTGATGCCGGTATCTTGCTGACGTGCAGGCAAGCATCGCCAACCAGCTTCGATCTCACCTTTCATCACGGGGGTTGCTAAGCCTGTTGGTGGTGGCCGTGGCGGCCATCCCGCTGCTGTTTGTGATCAGTCACAGCTGGCAGCTTTCCACAGAACGCTGGTTGGGATTATGGAGCAGTCGTCTGCCGGGGCTGATCTGGAATACGTTGTCACTGGCAATATGGGTGGCCGTTGGCAGTTTTGCCCTGGGTGTCTCGGCGGCATGGTTGATTGTCAAACGGGAATTTATCGGTCGCCGGCTGGCGATCTGGTTGCTGGTGTTGCCACTGACCATTCCCACCTACGTGTTTGCTCACATCTATACCAGCCTGCTGGACAGCAACGGCTGGTTGGGGCGCTTTTGGCAATATCTGTTCGGAGCAGGGGCAGACATTCCCGAGTTATACAATCTGGTCGGGGTCAGTTTTGTATTGAGTCTGGCGGGTTTTTCCTATGTTTTTCTGCTGGTGCGTGATGCACTGTCGCATACGCATCAAAATCTGGAAGAGGCGGCCCGCATTCAGGGCGCGGGACCCCGTCGTGTCTTTTGGCAAGTGAGTTTGCCCTTGCTGCGCCCGGCCATCGCCGCCGGTCTGGCGCTGGTGGTTCTGCATGTCCTGTCTGACTTTGGTGCAGTCAGCATGTTGCGCTACCAGACCTTTACCCTGAGCATCTATCTGCAAATGAATGTCCGTTTTGATTCCCAGGCGGCGGCCGGTTTGAGTTTTATCCTGGTGTGCTTCAGCCTGACCTTTCTGGTACTGGAACGTTTCTTTCGCAAACGGCAGCGTTTTTACAGCAATGCACAATCGCGCAAGGTCGAGCCGCAGCCGGCGACACCGCTGGAGCAGGTGTTGATCTGGCTGTGGCTGGGCTTGATCAGTCTGTTTGCCTTCCTGTTACCGCTGGCCTGGATGCTGGTCTGGAGTTGGGAAGCCTGGCTCAGTGATTTGATCAATGCGGCATTCTGGGGTTATGTGGGCAATTCCTTATTGGTCAGTTTGCTGGCGGCCAGTGTCGCGGTAGTCGCGGCCTTGCCGGTGGCGCTTTATCACGCCAAACAACGCAACATGCTGAGTCAGAGTTATGTACACATGGCCGGTATCGGTTTTGTGTTGCCGGGGCCGGTGATCGCATTGGGTATTCTCAGTTTTGTACTGGCGGTATTACCCAATCTGTATGGCACGCTGCTGGTGTTGGTGCTGGCCATGGTGATTCGTTTTTTACCCCTGGCGGTACAGTCCCAGGAGTCAGCGGCACAACAACTGACGCCATCCATCGAACAGGCCGGACGCAGTCTTGGTGCAGGGCCGTTGCGCAATCTCCGCCAGGTGATCCTGCCCATGATGCGCGGCGGTATGATCAGTGCCTGGGTACTGGTGTTTATCGACACACTGAAAGAGTTACCCGCCACCTTGCTGTTAAGACCGACCGGTTTTGACACCTTGCCGGTACGGATCTGGATTGAAGCCAGTGAAGAGATGCTGGAGCTGGCGGCACCGGCTGCCTTGATGCTGGTGATAGGAACCTTGCCAATCCTGTGGTTTTTAATGCGGCCAACCCGACATGCGCAACACGGATAATGAATTGAGCAGGTAAATTGCTTGGTTTTGATCAGTGGAGCAAGTAAAATCCCGGTTCAACTCAGGGTTTGCGGGAGAGAGTCATCACATCGACCGCCGAAGGCGCAACCGCCCGGAATCGCTCAGGCAAAAGGACCGCAAATCGCAAGTTGACTCTGGAGAGATCCCATCCGTAAACGGGGACACCGAAGGGGCAAAAGCTCTCAGGTTACAGGACAGAGGGGCGACGAAAGGTGTAGATCTTTCGTCGCCCTTTTTTTGTTTGTGTGGCTGTAAAAACGATTGCGCCTGGTAATCCGGTGTCTATCTCTGTTTTGCCTGACTATCTGCGAAATGACAGCCTGATTACAGCGTTCAACCAACGGGTAAATTAATGAACAAAACGGTTATTCCGGTCTTCGACCATTCCGGCACGCCCAATGTGGGGCGTATGCCGGAGTGGATCCGTCAGCCGCTCAGCGTTGGCAGTCAGTATGGCCAAACCGCCACGACGGTTGCGCGGCAACAGTTGAACACCGTGTGTGTTGAAGCCCGTTGCCCCAATCGCCAGGAGTGCTGGAGTCGCGGCACCGCCACCTTCATGTTACTGGGTGAAACCTGCACCCGCGCCTGTGGCTTTTGCGCCGTGAAAACCGGCAAGCCCGACTGGTTCGATGCGGATGAGCCGCGCCGCGTCGCGGAAGCTGCACTCAACATGGGACTGGATTATGTGGTGCTGACCTGTGTGAATCGTGATGATCTGCCTGATGGCGGCGCGTCGATCTTTGCCGATACCATTACCCGGCTGCGGCAGGGCAAGCCTGACATGGGGATCGAATTACTTACTTCCGATTATTATCGTTGTCAGGAACAGGCGATTGAGACTATCTATCAAGCCCTGTGTGATGCACCGGGTGAGACACGCATGGTCTGGGGCCACAATGTGGAAACGGTTCCCGCCCTGTATAAAACCGTGCGCAAGGGCTCCGATTACCAGCGTACCCTGAAACTGTTAGGCATGGCGGCGCAACTGGACGGCGTGGAAGCCAAATCAGCCATTATGCTGGGGCTGGATGAGCATTATCAGGATGTCCTGCAGGTATTTCGCGATCTGCGCGAGGCCGGGGTTGAACGTCTGGCCGTCGGACAATACCTGCGCCCCAGTAAATATCACTTGCCGGTCAAGCGTTACCTGAGTCCGGCTGAATTCAATGAATACGCCGTACAGGCCCGTGCCATGGGCTTTGGCTGGGTCAAGTCAGGCCCACTGGTCCGTTCTTCCTATCACGCGGAAGAAGAACAATCCGTTTTACACATTTAATGAGGCAGATACCCGATGGGTTTACACACACCACTCTATGATGCACACATCGAGCAAGGCGGCAAGATGGTGGATTTCGGCGGCTGGGATATGCCGATTAACTATGGCTCGCAGATCGAGGAACATCATCAGGTGCGCCGTGATGCCGGTATGTTTGATGTCTCGCACATGACCATCGTTGACCTGACCGGTGAGCGGGTTAAAGACTTCCTGCGCAAGCTGCTGGCCAACAATGTGGATCGTCTGAAAGAGAGCGGCAAGGCATTGTATTCCTGCATGTTGAATGAGCAAGGCGGTGTCATTGATGATCTCATCGTCTACTACATGCATGACAGCTGGTTTCGCATGGTCGTCAATGCAGCCACTCGTGAAAAAGATCTGGCCTGGATCAACAAACAGGCCGGCGCCTTTGACGTCAATGTGAACGTGCGTGATGATCTGGCCATGATCGCTGCACAGGGTCCCCATGCCCGTGACAAGGTCCATCAGGTGCTGGGCGCCGAGGCAAAGGCACTGGACGGGATCGGGATCTTTTTTATGCGCGAAACAGGTCAACTGGCCGTAGCGCGTACCGGCTATACCGGTGAAGACGGTTATGAAATTATGATCCCGGCAGCAGAAGCCAAAAGCTATTGGGACAAATTCCTGCACGCGGGGATTAAACCCTGTGGTCTGGGCGCGCGTGATACCTTGCGTCTGGAAGCGGGCATGAACCTGTATGGTACCGATATGGATGAATCCACCTCACCACTGGAATCGGGGCTGGGCTGGACCATCGGTTGGGAACCGGCCGAGCGTGACTTTATCGGACGCAAGGCACTGGAAGCACAGAAAGCGGCCGGGCAAAACAAAAAGCTGGTCGGCCTGTTGTTGGAAGGCAAGGGTGTATTGCGCAATCACCAAAAAGTCGTGATCGACGGTCTGGGTGAGGGCGAGATCACCAGCGGCAGTTTTTCGCCCACCCTGGGCAAGGCGATTGCCTTTGCTCGTGTGCCGGGTGAGGCAAGTGACCATTGTCAGGTCGATATGCGCGGCAAGTTAATGGCCGCCAAAATAGTTAAACCACCTTTTGTACGCCAGGGCAAAGCCTGCGTTTGATAACCAATATACAACATTAACGGGGACATACTTATGAGCAACATACCTGCTGAATTACGTTACACCAAAAGCCACGAGTGGGTGCGCAAGAATGATGACGGCACACTGACCATCGGCATTTCCGATCACGCCCAGGAGTTGCTGGGTGATCTGGTGTTTGTTGATCCGCCTGAAGTGGGCACTACTTTTGGTGAAGGCGATGATTGCGCCGTGGTGGAATCGGTTAAGGCCGCATCCGATGTCTATTGTCCGATTGCCGGTGAAGTGACCGCCATCAATGAAGACCTGGCCGATGCGCCGGAAACCATTAACGCCGATCCTTATGGTGACGGCTGGATTTTTACCATCAAACCGGAAGATGACGATGCCTTCATGGAACTGATGGATGCCGATGCCTATGGCGAAATGGTCGCCGAGGAAGATCATTAAGCAGCTGCCTTTAACATAGCGAGTTTATCCATGCCTTTTATCCCTCATACAGAAGAAGATGTACGCGAAATGCTGGCCGCCATCGGCGTCAAGGACATAGAAGCGTTATTCGATGAGATCCCCGCCGAACTGCGTTCCGCCGGGTTAAAGCGAGTGCCACCCGGTGTATCGGAGATGGCCATCAGTCGTGACATGGCGGAGCGTGCCGCGCAGGACCAGCGTACACTTTGTTTTGCCGGCGCCGGCGCCTATGAACACCACATCCCGGCGGCCGTGTGGGAGATCGCCACCCGTGGTGAATTCTACTCCGCCTATACACCCTATCAGGCCGAGGCCAGTCAGGGTACGCTGCAACTGCTGTATGAATACCAGACCATGATGGCCAGCCTGACCGGTATGGATGTCTCCAATGCCTCTTTATATGATGGCGCCACCGCACTGGCGGAAGCGATCCTGATGGCGGTGCGTTCCAATCGCAAGGCCAAGAGCAAAAAGATCCTCATCCCGCGTACCGTACATCCCCACTATCGCAAAGTGGCGCACACCATTGTTAAAAACCAGGGTATCGTGCTGGAAGAGCTGGACTACGACAGGCAGGGTGGTCACATTAACCCTGCAAGCCTGCCGAGTGAACCGGACAGCTTTGTGGCGCTGGTCATCCCGCAACCCAACTTCTTCGGTGTACTGGAAGAAGTGGACGCATTGACCGACTGGGCGCATCAACATGGCGGCATGGTGATCGCAGTGACCAATCCGGTCTCACTGGCCCTGCTTAAACCGCCGGGTGAATGGGGCGAAACCGGTGCCGACATCACCTGTGGTGACGGCCAACCGCTGGGGGTGCCGTTATCTTCCGGTGGCCCCTATTTTGGTTTTATCTGCTGCCGTGAAGAATTTGTGCGCCAGATGCCGGGCCGTATCATCGGTCGTACCACCGATCTGGATGGCAAGCCCGGTTATGCCCTGACACTGCAGGCCCGCGAACAACATATCCGTCGCTCCAAGGCCACTTCGAACATCTGTACCAACCAGGGGCTGCTGGTTACCGCGGCCACGATCCATATGGCAATGATCGGACCGGCCGGTCTGGAACGGACAGCAGCGAGCAGTCACGCCAACACGCAGGTGTTACTGAAAAAACTGCAAGCGGTGGCAGGACTGAAACCGATATTCAATCGCCCGGTCTTCCATGAAGCCGCAATCGGTCTGGATTTACCGACAGCCGATGTCATACAGGCCCTGGCGGCAGAAGGCATCGTCGCCGGCTTTGCGCTCAATGAGGACTACCCCGAACTGGGTAACACCTTGCTGGTCTGTGCAACCGAAACCAAAACCGAAACCGACCTGGATCACTTCGTGGCAAACCTGCAACGCATCACATCCAGAGGACAAGGCACAAAGAACCCGGCCGAACCAAAGATGGCGTGAGATATATCACCGGGGTAGACAAAACGCAAAGACGCAAAGATCGCCAAAGTAAATCAGATCAGGCTGTGGCAACTTTTGTATTTGGTTTAAATAGTGATTCTTGCTGATACCTGAATTACCGTATGCAGGGAAAACACAGCAAGATTTAACATTAGTGAAGACGTGCAAGAAAGACAACGATAAAGCAAGATAACAATAATATTTCGCGTACTCTGCGTCTTGGCGCCTTTGCGTTATGTTGATGCAGTTGAATAGTGAACAGTTGTAGTTTGTTTGAATGAAGAGTGTGGATAACAACTAATTGAGGAAATGACGATGGCGAAGATTACGTTACAAGGCAATGCGATTAATACCAATGGTGAGTTACCCGCAGTCGGCAGTCAGGCACCGGATTTTAAACTGACCGATGGGCAATTGGCTGACAAGTCACTGGCGGATTTCAAGGGCAAGAAGAAGTTGTTGAATATTGTACCCAGTCTGGATACCCCGGTCTGTGCAACCTCAACAAAGAAATTTAACGATGCTGCACGTGATGATACGGTAATGTTGATCATCTCCGCGGATCTGCCGTTTGCCATGGGCCGGTTTTGCACCGCAGAAAACACCGATAAGGTGGTCAGTCTGTCCATGATGCGCAGCAAGAACTTTGCCAAGGACTATGGTGTGTTGATCCAGGATGGCCCGCTGGCCGGGATTACCGCCCGCGCTGTGGTGGTGCTGGATGAAAACAACAAGGTGTTACATGCAGAACTGGTACCCGAGATCGCCCAGGAACCAAATTATGATGCAGCACTGGCTGCCCTGGGTGAAGCCGTACCGGCCTGATAGAGAAAATATCAACGCAAAGCCGCGAAGGCGCAAAACAAATTTGTTTTTATCTTTTTGTGCTTTTGCGTCTTTGCGTTAAACAATATTATTGATAAACAGTTGGATAGAGATATGCTGATTTTTGAACAGTCCAGAACCAATCGTGTCAATCACGCGCAACAGGTTGAACAGTTTGATACCGCCAATGCCATCCCGGAACAATTCCGGCGCAAGTCTCGGCCGTTGTTGCCGGAGGTATCGGAAATGCAGGCGGTGCGTCACTATACCCGACTGTCACAAAAAAACTTTTCCATTGATACCCATTTCTATCCGCTGGGTTCCTGCACCATGAAATACAACCCGCGGGCCTGTAACTCACTGGCCATGTTGCCCGGTTTTCTGCAACGTCATCCCCTCAGCCCGGACAGTTTAAGCCAGGGTTTTTTGAGTTGCATGTTTGAACTCCAGGAGATGCTGCGTGACGTCACCGGCATGAAAGGGGTTTCACTGGCGCCGATGGCCGGTGCGCAGGGAGAGTTTGCCGGTGTCGCAATGATCCGCGCCTATCATGATGCCCGGAACGATTTCGAACGTTGTGAAATCCTTGTCCCCGATGCGGCCCACGGCACCAACCCGGCCACCGCCACCATGTGCAACTACAAGGTGAAAGAGATCCCCACTGATAAAAACGGTGACGTGGATGTTGAAGAATTAAAGAAGGCGGTGGGGCCGAAGACCGCCGGTATCATGTTGACCAACCCCTCCACCCTGGGTGTGTTTGAACGTCGTATCAAGGAGATCGCCAGGATTGTCCACGATGCAGGCGGCTTGCTGTATTACGATGGCGCCAACCTCAATGCCATCCTGGGCAAGGTAAAACCGGGTGATATGGGCTTTGATGTGATCCACATGAATCTGCACAAGACCTTCTCCACACCACACGGCGGTGGCGGTCCCGGTGCCGGTCCGGTCGGGGTCAGTGAACGCCTGTTACCCTTTATGCCTATCCCTGTGGTGGCGAAAGAAGGTGATGCCTATCGTATGTTGTGGGAAAAGGATCTGCCGCAAAGCATGGGCCGCATGGCCTCCTTTGCCGGGAATGCCGGCATCCTGTTGCGGGCCTATGTCTATGCCCGTCTGCTGGGCAGTGAAGGGATGGAGCGCGTGGCCGAATATGCCACGCTGAACGCCAACTACATGCTGGCGAAATTGGCTCAGGCGGGATTTGATCCGGCCTATCCGAAGCGTCGCGCCACGCATGAATTTATCATTACCCTGAAAAAGCAGGCCAAGGAACTGGAAGTGAATACCATGGATTTTGCCAAACGCCTGCTTGATTATGGTGTGCATGCGCCCACCACCTATTTCCCCTTGCTGGTCCCCGAGTGTCTGCTCATTGAACCGACAGAAACCGAATCAAAGGAGACACTGGACTATTTCATTGATACCATGTGCAAAATCAAACAGGAAGCCGAGTCCTCACCGGATCTGGTTCGTCAGGCGCCGCATACCATGCCGGTGCGACGGCTGGATGATGTGAAAGCGGCACGCGAACTGGATCTGACCTGGAAGGGGTAAACAAATAATGAAACCGGGTAAAACGGGACTTGCCCGTATCATTGCGGCAACCGGCTATTCATGGCAAGGGCTGGTCGCCGCCGTCAAACATGAGTCGGCCTTTCGCCAGGAATTGATCCTGGGGATTTTATTAACACCGGCTGCGATCTGGTTGGGGCGTTCCGCCGTGGAATATGCCCTGTTAATCGGTGCGCTGTTCCTGGTGTTAATCGTCGAGTTGCTTAACTCCGCCATCGAAGCAGTGGTGGATCGGGCCGGTGATGAATATCATGAACTGGCCGGCCGCGCCAAGGACATGGGCTCTGCTGCGGTGATGCTGGGCCTGTTCAATGTTGCGCTGATCTGGGGTTTGATTGCCTGGGATCGGTTTGCGTAGAAAATAATTCAAATGAAAGAGGTGTAATATGTCAGCATTGATTTGTGGTTCCTTTGCCTACGATACAATTATGGTGTTCCATGACAAGTTCAAGAACCACATTCTGCCCGACAAGGTACACATCCTGAACGTCTCTTTCCTGGTGCCGGATATGCGGCGTGAATTCGGCGGTTGCGCCGGTAACATCGCCTACAACCTGAAACTGCTGGGTGGTGAGCCGCTGCCCATGGGCACAGTGGGCACGGACTTCGCACTCTATGCCGAGTGGATGGACAAGTGTGGTATCAATCGCAAACATGTGACGACCATCGACAGCAGCTATACCGCACAGGCCTTTATCACCACCGATAAAGACGATAACCAGATCACCGCCTTTCATCCGGGCGCCATGAACTTCGCCCATGAAAACAAAATCGGTGATGCGCAGGGTGCGAAGATCGGCATCATCTCACCGGACGGGCGCGACGGTATGTTGCAACATGCGGAACAATTCGCCGATGCCAATATCCCCTTCATCTTTGATCCGGGTCAGGGGCTGCCCATGTTTGACGGTGATGATCTGTTGTCCTTTATCGACAAGGCCACCTGGGTTACGGTGAATGACTATGAAGCCCAGTTGGTGGAAGAGCGCACCGGTAAGTCAGCCCATGAACTGGCGGAAATGGTGGAGGCCTTTATCGTGACCCGCGGTGGTGAAGGTTCGGTGATCTACACCAAAAACCATCGCCATGAAATTCCACTGGCCAAAACTTCAGTTGTGAATGATCCCACCGGTTGCGGTGATGCCTATCGCGCCGGTTTGTTGTACGGCATCATGAACGGCATGGACTGGGAGATGACCGGTCGCATGGCCTCACTGTGCGGCGCCATCAAGATCGAGTCCTACGGTACACAAAACCACAGCTATACCCGTGCCGAATTCGATGCCCGTTTCAAGGAAACCTTCGGCATGTGTCTGTAACCCAGGCTACACATTGGTTCCAGTCGAAAACCGGTCGCTGACCGGTTTTTTTCTTTATAAAACAAAAAGATATATAACCACATTTGACAGGTTTATGGGGCTTTTTTGCCTCGACCTGATCCAGATCAATCAGCCTCGGCACACCTTCCGTTAGTCTCCTGCGCCAAAATAAGCAAATCCTTAAATAACACGGGAGAGGGAAATATGTCGGTGGTGCTTTTTGAAGCCGGTGACCACAAGGTTCACCTGTTTACGGACTTGGTATCCGGTGACGGTATCCAGTCCAACCAGTTTTTTATCAGTCACGGTCATCACTCCGCCCTGTTCGATCCCGGCGGTAATCTCACCTATCAGCCGCTCTACAACGCCATTGCAAAAATGACCTCGATCCGTGAACTGGACTATGTCGTCGCCACTCACCAGGATCCGGATATCATCAGCTCACTGGACAAGTGGCTGATGTATACCGATGCCCAGATTGTGATCTCCAAACTCTGGGATCGTTTTCTGCCGCACCTGATGCCGGGTTATATGGTGGAAAAAAGCGAAGGTCGTATTATCTCCATCCCGGACCAGGGTATGCGCCTGCCCTTTGGCGAGAGTGAGATCGTCGCTGTCCCTGCGCACTTCCTGCACTCAGTCGGTAACTTTCATTTTTATGATCCCGTCAGCAAGATCCTCTTTTCCGGTGACGTGGGTGCTTCACTCACCGATGCCGAACACGGCCGACCGGTGAATAACTTCGACCGCCATGTCTACAAGATGCAGGGCTTCCATGAACGCTACATGGTCGCCAATCGCGCCTGTCGCCTGTGGGCCGCCATGGTACGCACCATGGATGTGGAGATGATCGTTCCGCAACACGGCCGCCCCTTTGTCGGACGGGCCATGATCAATCAATTCCTGGACTGGTTCGAACGTCTGCAATGCGGTGTGGACCTGATGACCCGCCACACCTACAGCGTCCCGCCCGCCAGACCCCGACTGGTTTCGACCAGCGCAGCCTGAATCATCCCACGCGGCGATGGTGCCGGAGTTGAAACATTCTTCAATCCTTGCAGAAGACCTGTGGCACCATCGCCGGTGCATAAGCCACAAACAGACTCAAGTGGAGTAAGCCACCCTGTCTGTTAAATCCAATAGAACTGTTAATAAATTTGTCAGTATTCTTCTGGTCAATTATTAAGCATTGGGATAACGACAACTTGATCAGCCGCATAAAACAGGGCATGTTAGCGTATGGATTGCTCGTCATTATGCTTGGGCAGGAGGAATAATTTTGTTTGAACCGGAAAACGAATTGGAAGAATCCCTGATTAAGGCTTCGACAGATCCCGCTCACCGGCCGCAATTTTACAAGGACCTGGCAGAGTCGGATATTTTCATCATTCAGCATGGAGAGGTTCCTGAGCAAGCGGGAAAGAAAACACTTGCACCCGGCATGCAACTGAAAATTCAAAACATCGAAATTGACGGGAAATTGTATATACCTGTATTTTCGTCTATTTCACGCATACAGGCTGTTATTGATACGGAAGTCGGATATTTGGCATTTAACGCCCTTGAATTCTTTGAAATTGTTAACGGCTCCGAGTTGATTCTGAATCCGGGTTCAGAGTATGGAAAAGAATTTACCCGCAATGAAGTGGCAAGCATTGTTAACGGGACAATTTGGGAACCGGAACACACATATGAAGTTGAAAATGAGACGACGGTATTAATCGGGCAACCGAAAAATTACCCTCACGAACTGGCAGAGGCGTTAACAGCGTATTTTAAAACACAACAGGAAGTGCTGTCTGCGTATTTGGCGCACTTCTATAATCCTGCAACAGGTGACCCGCCACATACGCTGGTCGGCATATTGGCAACAGAAAACTGGAATGAAATTATTGCCTCGGCAGGGATTATCGCCAAAGAAGTTGAGATAGCTGATCCGCCGGTTGATTTTGTCAGGGTTGATACAGAAGGCGGCAATCTCGATTACTTCCATGAAATAGAGCCATTTTATCAAAAGAAAAACTCCGGTTTGTTCCAGTGAGCATAATCGTCGCAGAAGTGGATGAAGCATGGAAATATCAGCAAACATAAGTCGTCTGGACTTATTTAAAATGCAATACATTTTGCTCTTTAAGCTGAGAGCCAACTACTTTTTTATTGCACTCCTGTATCTTGTTGCCGGACTGGCTTCATTCAAACTGTTGGCAGCAGGTGATGTTGCAGTCTGGGTGTGGACATGGTTGCTAATAGGCAGCGTTATCTTTCTTATAACATTTAATCTCATTATTTTTATTCAGCTTGTCTCCGCTACAGCAGAGAAAGGCTGGATAGGAGAAACGCTGTTCAGGCTGGAAGATGAATCATTTTACGAAAAAACCGCAGGAACAGAGACCAGAACCAGATGGCAGGCCATTATTCAGGTCTATAGAACAAAAAATTTTATCCTGGTCAGGATTAATGCATATCGAATTCACATTATTCCAAAACGTGCTTTTGCCAATGACAATGAATTTGAAAAATTTTATAACCGGCTTGTTGAGAAGGTCAAGAATGCAAAACAAGCCAGTTAATTATAACGTCTCACTCAGACATTGCCATTCAGACGTCACTTGAGGCAGTGAAGATTAAGCTGTTTTACACTCACAAATCGGAGGAAATATATGGAACAAAATAACCGTTCAAATGACAACACGGACATTATAAGCCTTGGGGGCAAGGCATGGACAGCTTATGTGCGTGTCATACTTACTGCACTCTTCCTGTTTTTAATTGTCACCCCGGCAGCATGGTCTGCCTCAGCGATGGCAGGTGTTATTATTCTGGCTGGATCACTGGCAGTTGTGGCATATCAATTCCTGTTGTTAAGAAGTTTTCACCTCTATTTCGATGACGTCGGCGTGTGGGTTTATTCAGGAATATTGCCATGGAGTAAGGGTATAACCGGCGTTAAATGGCGAGATCTGGATGAGGCGGTATATTTCCAGTCAATTGGCAGCTGGCTCTTTAAATCATATTCAATTCGCATTGCCCATCGTTACACAAAATCCAGTGAGATTATACTCAGTCACTGGACTCGCGGTGACGAAGCTGTCATGACAATCAATGGACAACATCAGGAATTGGTGAGAGCCGGTATGTTAAGCAGCGTGTAAGTAAAAATAGAAGGAGGGGGAAATCGACCAATCTGTGCTGTAGTGCATTACCAATCTCTCTGTCGACAGTGCCTGTTGTCGTAAACTGTTTAATGAAAGCTGAATATAAAGACAACGCTAACTATCTCATTGAGAATGCCTTGAATAATGAGCGTGTTGCGCGGTTGAGGGTGAAATTGGCTGTGTTATCAGGATATCAACAACGATGGCATAAGGGACTTGGTGAATAAAGTCCCTTATATTCGCAATCTGACGCATTCCACAGCCTTATTGTCTGATATGTATGAAATACCGGGTGATAAGGCTAAATCTGTGCGCTCAGTCTTTTTTAGAAAAACTACCCGGTGTCAACTGGAATGCGGCCTGGCAACAGGACACTTTGATAGCAGTAAAATCAAGGCACGAAGCCGCTGTGCAATTTGTTATAAGTGATCGAGAGAGTAATTACGCAGTAAAGTGTGTTTGAATTATCAAAGGGGGCTAAAAATAATTTGGCTACGCGCCGGGACGGTTATGTTATACTATCCCTAACCTCTTGTTTATCCAGTCTTTAATGTTATCAGTATAAAGAGCGGTCAGTATGATTACAGCAGATGAAGCCATCAAAAGATTGAAAGAAGGTAACGAGCGCTTCGTATCCGGGGTGCGCAGTATTGAAACGATCGTAAAACAAATACAACGTGCGACCTTCGTTGAAGGCCAGACACCGTTTGCGATTATTCTTGGTTGTTCCGATTCCCGTGTGCCCGCTGAAATTGTTTTTGATCAAGGGCTGGGCGATCTTTTTGTTATTCGTGTGGCAGGCAATATTGTTGCGCCTTCCCAGGTCGGCAGTGTTGAGTTTGCAACTGAAATGTTTGGTACTCAGTTGGTGGTTGTCCTGGGGCATTCAATGTGTGGTGCGGTCAAGGCAACAATTGATGAACTGGATAAACCCTCGGATAAAAATTCATCGAACGTGCTCTCTATTGTGAATCGGATACGGCCGGCCGTAGAGACGTTGTTTGAAACCGAGATCAGAAACGATCCCGAGAAATTACTGGCAGCATGCATCCATGCCAATATTCTCGCCTCAACCAACCAATTAATGCATGGTTCCCAAAAACTGGAAAATCTGGTGCAACAGGGCAAGCTGAAAATTGTTGGTGCTGAATATTCTTTGGCAACCGGGAGAGTGGAATTTTTTGAATAGCAACAGCGAATGATATTAAATACCGGGAAACGCCTGATGCGCCTAAACGATGATTCACCATTGTTGATACTGCAATATCGCGGGTTGTACTTTGCATTTACGGTTAACCGGTATACATCTCAATGAAGTCAGAATATAACAACAATGGGTACTATCTCATTGAGTCAGCCCTGGACAATGACATTGTTTCACGGTTGATTGCTGAATTGTCAGTATTCGAAAAAGAAATGAATAACTATGGAATAAGGAACTTGATGAATAAAGTGCCTTATATTCGCGAATTGGCCAATTCCACGCATTTGCTGTCTGTTGTCTGTGAAATACTGGGTGATAAGGCCAAACCGGTAAGATCGGTATTTTTTGACAAGGTGCCGGAAGCCAACTGGAATGTGGCCTGGCATCAGGATACCTCGATCGCTGTAAAATCAAGACACGCTGCAACCGGGTTTGGTCCCTGGAGCATAAAACAGGGCGTGGTGCATGTGGAACCACCGGTGGAATATTTGGCAAATACGCTGACCTTAAGAATTCATCTGGATGAGACAAATTCAGAGTCGGGTGTGTTAAGAGTGGTGGCGGGGACACATAGCAAAGGCAGGATCTCTTCCAAACAAATTTTGGATACGGTGGAGCATGCGGAAATTATCGAATGCAATGCCAAACCGGGTGATGTGTTATTAATGAGCCCGTTATTGTTTCATTCCTCACGCAAGGCAACAGCTCCCAGTCATAGAAGGATAGTGCATATCGAATACACCGCACTGGCGTTGCCAACGCCGCTGGAGTGGTATGAATCTGCCTGAGAGGCAGTGCTCCGCATAAGGCAATGTCTTGAGTTGCCGATCAGTCCATCCCTGCTTAACTAAAACTTGAAGGCATGCACCGGGCCGCCGGCCTGAGCAGGGGCACCGGTTCAAGTGCCGCTTGGCTCAGTGCCGGGTGGCGTGTTGCTCGTTGTTTGTGTTTTGGGCGGCGCCAAACTGGGCATCCAGATAGTGGATAATTTCTCTGGATTCATACATCCAGCGATCCTCGCCGGCCTCATTGGTCAGTTTCAGGCAGGGGACCTTGATTTCACCACCACCGGTTAACAGTTGGGTGCGGCTGATGGGATCATGCTGGGCATCGCGCGTCTCGATATTCAGTGAGAGTCGTTTGGCATGACGACGTACCTTGATACAGAAAGGGCAGGTCTTGAATTGATACAGGGTGAGGTTCTGTGTATCCAGATCGATCTTTTCCTGTTCTTTTTCATCGCGTTGCACACCCCTGGGAGTGGTTATCCAGTCGATGAATAACATAATGGGACCCACAATGCGGCGGATCAGACGAAAAAACAGGCGAATCATGACTTTCATTGGTAATTTCCACACGTTGACGACAGAAATGCGGGGCTATTATACCCTTTAAACCACCTGACCGGCACACCATCCGGATGACCAGGCCCATTGAAAGTTGTATCCGCCCAGCCAACCGGTCACATCCACCACTTCGCCAATGAAATAGAGACCGGCCACGCGATTGGCCTGCATGGTTTTGGAAGAGAGTTCATCGCAATCGACACCACCGACGGTGACTTCGGCGGTGCGGTAGCCTTCGGTGCCATTGGGCAGGATAGTGAGCCTGTGTAGTTGATTTGCCACCTGTTCGATCTGTTTGCCGGAAATGGTCTGCATGGGAGTGGACGCCAATTGCGCATCCACCAGAGCAGTGACCAGCCGTTTGGGCAGGTGACGGCCGAGGACAGTTTTGAGTTGCTGCGCAGGCTGGGACTGTTTACAGGCGGCCAGTTCCACCGCCAGATCCAGCGCCGGTAAGAAGTTGATCGTGATGGATTCCCCGGCCTGCCACCAGGAGGAGGCCTGCAATATGGCCGGACCGCTCAGGCCGCGATGGGTGAACAGGAGATTTTCCCGGAAGGATTTTCTTTTTGTGGTCACTACGGCATCGACAGCGACGCCCGCCAGGGGGGCGAAGCGGGTTTTATCTTTCTCGTGCAGGGTAAAAGGAACCAGCCCGGCGCGGGTGGGTTGCACCTTCAGGCCAAACTGTTCCGCAATGCGGTATCCGAAGGGGGAGGCGCTCATTTTGGGAATGGAGAGGCCGCCGCTGGCGATCACCAGTGAGGCACAGTTGAAATCACCCTTGTCGGTGGTCAATGCAAATCCATGTTCGGTTTGAGTGACGGTATCAATCCTGCAATTCAGGGTGATGGCGACACCTGCCTGACGACATTCGGCCAGCAACATGTTCAGGATATCTTTGGCACTGTCATTACAAAACAGCTGACCATGATCACGTTCGTGGTATGGAATGGCGTAGCGCTCCACCATGGCGATGAAGTCCCATTGGGTGTAGCGACTCAGTGCGGATTTACAAAAGTGCGGATTGTGCGAAAGGTAATAGGCGGCACTCACATCGTAATTGGTAAAGTTGCAGCGGCCGCCACCGGACATGAGGATCTTTTTTCCCGCCTTGTTGGCGTGGTCCAGTACCATGACCTTGCGACCACGCTTGCCGGCCTCAATCGCACACATCAGGCCGGAGGCGCCGGCACCGACAATAATGACATCCAGGGTTTGCATGGCGGGGATGATAGCAGAATTTCACAGCCCGGGAGTTTATCCCGCACATATACCCCGGACTGTCTGTGCCGCGCAGCCTGTTGTACCGGCAGGTTCAGGCGGTCTTGATGATCGCTTCCACCAGTTCGATGGTCTTGTCGGCGAAACTTGCGCAGCGCCGGTTTAACTGTTGGTCCCGGTAGCACTGTTGTCCTTCGGCCGTATTGAGATCACAACCCAGCAGATCATGGCAATGAAGATTGCCATGTGCTTCCTGAAAGCGTTCAATCAGTTCCTGCACGGCGGCATAACTGCGCTCCACGCCCTGTGCCGGTGTATCACGTCCGTAGAAAAGATTCAGGGCAAGGATACCGCCGGTCATGGCGCCGCAGGGTCCGTTGCTGCGCGCCATACCGCTGCACAGACCGGTTGCGATACGCGGTATTAACGGTGACTGGATCTGATGATTGTCAGCCACGGTTTTCAAGACTGTTTCAGCACAGTACAAATCGTTATCACAACAAGTCATGGTTCGCTTCCTTTGTGCCGGTGTTGATTAACCGCAGTTCCCGGTAATGCAGCACTTGCCGGATTCTTTATAGACGTTTTCATCATTGAGAGAATGAAACAGTTCCCAGTTAATTCCCTGCGGGTCCTTGACCCAGGATTTAATGGAGCGGGAATAACAACACACGGTTTCACCCTCATTCAGTTTGAGTCCCTGCAATTGATCCGCGCGCTGGTAGAGTGTATCCAGTTCACCCTGGTCTTCGGCTTCTATCCCCAAATGGTTGATACCGGCCTTGCCGTGGGTACTGATGGCAAAGTTGAGCGGCGGATTGGTCAGGCTCCACTTCACGTAATCGGCTTTGGTCTTGCTGGGTTCAACGCCAAACAGGTCATTGTAGAAACGGGTGGATTTTTCCAGATCCTTGACGGAGAGATGGACGTGCAGTCTGTTCATAATGCCTCCAGGGCAGGTTGGTGAAACGTTATACCGGTCGCTGACAGCAGTTCAGTTTCAGATAACCGATGAGATCATTAATGGCCTGATAGTCGGCCTGGTAAATAATCGAACGGCCTTCTCGCTGCGCCCGTATCAAACCCGACCGGGTCAGATCCTTCAGATGGAAGGAGAGTGTCGGGGGCGGAATGGCCAGCTCCTGACTGATATCTCCCGCCGCCATCCCGCCGGGACCGGCCTGGATCAGGCGGCGAAAGATACTCAGACGTGAGGCCTGAGCCAGGGCGCTGAGTCGTTCTACTGCATTCGATATTTCCATATTTCTAAAAATATCAAAATATCGAAATATGTCAAACAAAAGATGTCATTACCGTATTTTTAAAGTGGGGGACGGGACAATTTCGCCGGTCGCAACGGCCTGTTAGTCCCGGAGTGCGGGCAGTATGGTATTGGCCCAGCTCAGGGCATTGAGGTAGTGCTCGGCCAGGAGATCGGCCTTTAAACCGCAGTTGGCGGCCAGATGCGGTTTGTGCTCGATATAGTAAACAGCATCATCCAGCAAGCCGCCCAGTTTGCCCCGGCGATTGAGCAGGGCGCTGATGAGGGCATCACTGAGCGGGATTTCCGCCAGGACGTCCTCCATGGGGGCATCAAGCATAATGTCGAGGATTGACAGCAAACCGGCGGTAAAGGCGGCATTCTTGTCCACAACCGGCACATAAGCCGCCAGCGTCTCGCACATGCGTGCCCGCAGCAGGCCGAAAAAGAGCACCTCGGCAGGTTTGTCATCCACGCTGGATAACACCAGCAGCGTCGTGATCATTTTAACGGTGTTCCAGCCCAGCAGGGAGACTGCATGCTGTATGGAATCAACACGGGTATTGAGACCGAGATGACTTGAATTGGCATAGCGCAACAGGCGAAAGGTCAGACCGACATCGGTACCAATCATCTCTTCCAGTGTCTTGTTGTCGATATTCTCATCTTGCAAGGTGCCCAGAATACGCAACAGTTGCAGCTTGTTTGCCGGAATACCGCGTCCTTTGACAATATTGGGTTCACAAAAGAAAAAGCCCTGATAGTAATCAAAGCCCAACTCGACACATTGACTGAACATCTCATTGGTCTCAATTTTCTCGACCAGGGTATGGACGTTCTGCTTGTCCTGTTTGATCAGGGTGTTCTGGTTTTTCAGCTCACTGAAGGTGTATTTATACGGATTGAAACGCACAATGTAGTTAAAGTCGCGGTTCCCGGCAAAATGTTGCTGATACATCTTCTCGGACAGCGCCAGTATAAATCCCCGTCTGGATAACTGATGCAAGGCATTGATGATGAGTGGATCATCAGCTATGTCATCACCCTGTAACTCAATAATTATCCGTTGGGTCAGATTCGGGATTGGATATTCGCCGACAATAAAGTTACGGGTGAAATTGATGCAGGCCCGATGGGAACCCACCAGCCGATCCAGGCCAATATCCGTTAAGGTGTTGATAATCACATCCGAGGTGGCGCGGTCACCATTGGTATACCCGGCGCGATTCTCGGTGCTGTTGCGGAACAATAACTGAAAGGCATAAATGGCCAGATCCCGACTGTAGATGGGTTGTGATCCGACATAGGTATGCGACATGGTCAATAGTGTCCCTGATTTTATCTCTGTCTGTATGTCGACATATCTGTATCTATGGATAAGACCCGGCGGCCCCGGTTAACATTCTGTAACAAAGTTCTGTGACCAACAGCAGGCTAATTACGCTTTATAATTAGGGAAATTGTCGCTTTATACAGCGTTTGTTGTCCGGCAGGCGAGAGCTGCATACCAGGTCAACCTTGTCGGGGCAAGCGGGTGCAAGGAAACCGGGATCAGGGTACCATGGGCAGGCATCGAATGCCGCAGGGTAAACAATAATAATATTATGAGCAGGATTCTTGTCACCGGGGCCACGGGATTTGTGGGCAAGCGTTTACTTACCATGCTGTATGAGCGTGGTCATGCCACGCTGGCGGCGATCCGGCGCGCCAGCAGCAGTGTGGATGTAGCGGGCGAATCGGTGGTGGTCGGGGATATTCATGCCGACACCAACTGGCAGCCGGTCTTGCAGGGTATCGACGTCGTGGTGCATCTGGCCGCCCGGGTTCACGTCATGCAGGAAACCGAATCAGACCCCCTGACCGCCTTCCGTCAGGTGAATACCGAAGGGACCCGCCGGCTGGCGGAAGCGGCGGCCGCCGCCGGCGTGAAACGGCTGGTCTATATCAGCAGTATCAAGGTCAATGGCGAGGAGACAACGGATCAGCCCTTTACCGCCGCTGATCCCGTTAATGTACCGCTGGATCCCTATGCCCAATCCAAGTGGGAGGCGGAGCAACTGCTCAAGGAGATCAGCCGGCGTACCGGCCTGGAGGTCGTGATTATTCGACCCCCACTGGTTTACGGCCCCGGTGTGAAGGCCAATTTCCTGAGTCTGATCAAACTGGCCCGCCTCGGCCTTCCCCTGCCTCTGGGCAGTATCCATAATCGTCGTACCCTGGTGGCACTGGATAATCTGGCCGATTTGATTGCCCTTTGTTGTGAACATCCGGCAGCGGCAGGCGAGGTGTTCCTGGCCGGTGATGATGAAACACTTTCCACGGCAGAACTGGTGAGCCGGATCCGACGCGCCCTGGGCATGAAGGCGCGTGTTTTTCGTTTTCCGCCGGGCCTGATGGCGTTTGCCGCCGGGCTGTTCGGCAAACAGGCGGTCTGGCGTCGCCTGAATGGTTCCCTGGCGGTGGATAACAGCGCGGCGAAGCAGCGCCTGGGTTGGCAACCGGTGACAAGCATGGATGAGGAGCTGCAACGCATCATCATGCAGATGTAAGCCCGATCTAATTTGATTTTGATAATGAAGACAAACAACAGACAGGTTAAACATGATCGTAAATTTTGATCCCATCGCATTTCGCGTATTCGGCTGGCCGATTCACTGGTATGGACTGATGTATCTGATCGGGTTTTCCGTCAGTTGGGGGCTGGCGCGTTATCGAATCGCCAAAAAGCTGACCGACTGGAAACCCATTGAAGTGGATGACCTGTTATTCTATGGCGGTCTGGGCGCCATTGTCGGCGGACGCGTGGGTTACACCCTGTTTTATAATTTTGCCGGCTGGATCAGTGACCCGCTCAGTTTTTTCCGCGTCTGGGAAGGCGGCATGTCTTTTCACGGCGGCCTGCTGGGTGTGATGCTGGGTTTATGGTTTTTCAATCGGCGTTATCAAAAAGGTTATTTCAACGTCGTGGATTTTGTCGCACCTTATGTGCCGATCAGTATTATCACCGTGCGTTTCGGTAATTTCCTGAACGGCGAACTGTGGGGCAAGATCAGTGATGTGCCCTGGGCCATGGTCTTTCCCAATTCGGGTTCAAACCTGCCCCGCCACCCTTCACCACTCTATGAGTGTCTGACCGAAGGGGTGTTGTTATTTATTATCCTGTGGATCTTTACCGCCAAACCACGCCCGACCATGGCGGCCGCCGGTGTGTTCGCCGTTGGTTATGGTATTGCACGTTTCAGTGTGGAATTTGTGCGCCTGCCGGATGCCCACATCGGTTATCTTGCGTTCGGCTGGGTGACCATGGGACAGGTCCTGACCCTGCCGTTAATCCTGGCGGGTTTGTTTGTCCTGTGGCTGGCCTATCGGCCGCAGGCAAAATAATTCGGTTCTGATCAATGAAGACACGGATGAATACATTCACTGACAGGAGGGAATGATGAGTCGCCACTACCGCATACGGCAAAGCCTGCTGCTGTTGCTCGTGCTGGGTAATCTGTTTACAAGTGCCGAGGCCATGGAGCGACGGCGCGAACAGTTCACCAAAACACCCGGTCACTATATTGTTCCCATGCCCTACAGTCTGCCGGGCATCGGTGAAGGTCTGCTGGTGGGCGGCTCCTACAATAACGCCAATGACAGTCATACCGATTATATTGGCTTTGTGATGACCGGTGATCTACAGGGCTTTGGTCTGATCGCCAAGGATGTACACCTGCTGCCGGAATCGCTGATTGCGGATTTTAGTTTCCAGCGCATTAACAAGGGCACGGTAAACAACTACAACACACGCGGCATGAACAATGGCGAGAATGACTACACCTTGCTCGACTTTGAAGACAATGACTATTCCGCCGTCAGACTGACCTCTACGCACTATGATCGCATGTTTGAGCTAAACGCCGGGGCCTTAAACGGCAAGGGAACCCTGGTGCGCATCAGGGACAAGGACGGGAACCTGATCCAGGAAGCCGGTGGTACGAATAACAATGAATATACCGTCTATACCATCGGTGTGCTGGCGGACTGGACCGATGATTATCTGGACCCACGCAGCGGTGTGCGTTTTCAGATGTCACGCTGGTGGCGTGATGAAAGTTCATCGCTGGCATCAGACTATTATCAGATCGAACAAAACCTTACCGGTTACTTCGCGATGGGCAAACGCAGTACGCTGGTGTTTAACTTTTTTCGTGCCGATGCCTTTGTCACCCGACAGGGGCCGACCGACTTTGCCGTGGTGGAAGCCAATCAGGGCCTGAATTGCAGTGACCCGGGATTAACCGCTGCACAGGCGAATCTGTGTACCAACGTGGTGAACAACGCGGTTGCCAACAACATCTATGGTTCAGTCGGCAGTCTGGGCGGCTGGTCTCGACTGCGCGCCTATCCAAATGATCGTTATAAAGGGGCGCATGCGCTGTTTTGGGGAACGGAATTTCGCTGGAACCTGACGGAAGAATTCCAGCCCTTTGATCTGTGGATCGCCAGAGATGTCCGTACCGCCATACAGGTCGCCTTTTTCTACGAGCGTGCCAGTGTCGCCGATCAGAAGGGCGAGCTGGGCAACATCTGGCGTGAATCCTACGGGGTCGGAGGCCGGATAGTAACCGCCTCGGGGCTGGTGTTCCGCTTTGATTACGCCACCGGCGATGAAGGGCCGCAAATGACCGCCATTATCGGTTATCCCTGGGAATCCTTCTGAGGCACAGACCGACAGGCATGGTATAATGCGGCGGTTTTTGGTCGGCCGGAGCAGGTGAACGATGCAGCAGTACCTCGATTTAATGCGCCATGTGCGGGATAACGGTGTCCGTAAGGAAGATCGGACAGGAACCGGCACTCTGAGTGTCTTCGGGTATCAGATGCGGTTTGATCTGGCGGCCGGTTTTCCGCTGGTCACCACCAAGAAATGCCATCTGCGTTCCATCATCCATGAACTGCTCTGGTTCCTGAAAGGCGAGACCAACATTGCCTACCTGAAAGCAAACGGTGTTTCCATATGGGATGAATGGGCCGATGCCGATGGTAATCTGGGGCCCGTATATGGTTACCAATGGCGTTCCTGGCCGACGGCGGATGGTCGGCACATTGATCAGATCAGTCAGGTGATCGATCAAATCAAAAACAATCCCGATTCGCGCCGTATTATTGTCAGCGCCTGGAACGTGGCCGAGATCGACAATATGGCCCTGCCGCCCTGCCATGCCTTTTTCCAGTTCTATGCAGCCGACGGCAAGCTCTCCTGTCAGTTGTATCAGCGCAGTGCTGATATTTTCCTCGGTGTGCCGTTTAATATCGCGTCCTATGCCTTGCTGACCATGATGATGGCACAGGTCACCGGCCTGCAGCCCGGTGAGTTTATACATACCCTGGGTGACGCCCATCTCTACTCCAATCACTTGGAGCAGGTGGAAGAGCAGTTGTCACGCACGCCCTTTCCCTTGCCGACCATGAAGATCAACCCGGCGATCACCGATCTGTTTGAGTTTGCGTTTGATGATTTTGAACTGGCAGGTTACGAATGCCATCCGCACATCAAGGCGCCGGTGGCGGTGTGAAGCATTACACTCTGAAATAATTCAGCTGTTCGCGCAGTTCCTGGACCAAACGACTCAGGTCCTGACTTGAGCTGGTGGTTTCCTGGATGTTTTGGGAAACCTCTTCCGCAGCACTGTTGATATTCACCACGTTTTTATTGATCTCTGCAGCAACCGCCGTTTGTTGTTCGGTTGCGGTGGAGATTTGTGTGTTCATGTCATTGATTGTGGCGATGATCTCGGTAATGGCGCGCAGGGTCGATTCCGCTTCGTCAGCCTGTTCCACACTGTCGCGGGTCAGCTCCTGACTTGATTGCATGGCCGCCACGGTTTTTTCCGTACCGGCCTGCAAGCGTTCGATCATGACCTGGATCTCTTCCGTACTGGCCTGGGTGCGTGTGGCGAGAGTACGCACTTCATCGGCAACCACCGCAAAACCCCGTCCCTGTTCACCGGCGCGGGCCGCTTCAATTGCCGCATTCAGCGCCAACAGATTGGTTTGTTCGGCGATATCCTTGATCACATCCAGTACCGAACCAATATTGTCGGCTTCGGTATCCAGATTACTGATGATCCCGGCGGTTTTGTTCACCTCTTCTGACAATCGATTGATCATATTGCGGGTATTGACCACCACCTGTAAACCACTTTGCACATCATGGTCGGCCTTGCGCGCTGATTCAGCAGCCTGTGCCGCGTTTCTTGCCACTTCTTCAATAGTGGAACTCATCTCGGTGACTGCGGTGGCGACCTGCTGAGTGTTGTGTTGCTGGTTAAATACCGCCTGGCCGGCATCGGCGGCAATCAGATTCATCTTTGAAGCCGACTCATTCACTGCATCGGTTGTATGATTCACATTTTTAATTGTGACACGAATCTTTTCGATAAAGGTATTGAAGTGGCGTGACAGGTCGGTAATCTCGTCATTGCCTTTTTCCGGCAGGTTTACGGTCAAGTCACCTTCAACCTGTGAGATGCGCTGCAAGTGTCCGGCCACTGCTGCAATAGGTTTACTGATCATGGAACGGCTGAACAGGGCGATGATCAGCGGAATAATCACCGCCAGTATCAAGACGATGGTCATGGTGGTATAGACAGTATTGATCGTGGCCTGAATATTTTCCGATTGACCCTCCACCATGCCGTCACCGGTCTCTTCCATTTTCTCCAGGATCTCTTCCAGCTCCAGACTCGCTTTTTCGAACTTTTCATAACGTTCATTGAAACCGGCATCATCCAGTTCGCCCGCCTGACGAGACTTGCGAGCTTCCATCAGTTCCTTAACAGTCTCGTGAAATTCCTGCATGGTGGCATCGAGTTTGGCGAGTTGATCCCTGGGGATCAAACCGGAACCCGTCATGGACTTGATGGCATTCTGCGTAAACTCTCTGGCTTCATTGAGTTCCTTGTCGAATTGTTTGGACTCATCCTTGTCGGTCGAAAGCATGATTTGCATGACTTCGATGACCTGACGCTGCAGGCCGATGGTTGTCTCCATGGAGCCATCTGCGGCTTCCCAGGCCTGCGTGGTGATGAAGGTTAATGAATTTCTCAGTTGGGATGCGCCGTAAAATCCGGCACCGGCGGCAATGAAAACCAGCCCGGTCAGGGTGAGCAGACTGATATTTACTTTGAGATTGATGGATAATTTCATAATGTGCGAAGTTGGTTTTTCAGGATCATCCGGTGGATAATAAGGTTAGCGATCAGGCAGGGAAAAACTTTATAAAGTCGCGAAAAACCGCGGGTATTGGCTAATATAATCGCATTAAAATTGATATTATTAGCCGTACAAACCGATAAACGACATTCCTATTGGGGACATAATGGGGAAGACAACTGTTAAGATTGCCATGATTGCCGCCATGGCGGATGACCGGGTTATCGGCATCAACAACAGCCTGCCGTGGAAATTACCGAATGACATGAAGTGGTTTCGTCAGCAGACCATGGGCAAACCCATTGTCATGGGGCGCAAGACCTTTGAATCTTTCGGCGCCAAACCCTTACCGGGCCGAACCAATATCATCATCACCCGTGATACCGACTACGCCGCGCCGGACTGCCTGGTTGTCCATTCTGTTGCCGAGGCGATTGATGCCGCCGGTGCGGTGGATGAAGTGATGATTATCGGGGGAGCGTCATTTTATGAGCAAATGCTGCCGCACGCCGACCGGCTCTATCTCACCTTCGTCCATACAATGGTCATGGGCGATGCCTGGTTTCCCGCCTTCGACATGGATGAGTGGCGGGAAATCGAACGCCACGAACATCCGGCGGATGAAAAAAATCCCCACTCACACACCTTTGTGATCCTGGAACGCAATAAGTGAACAGGTTGTCCGGCATCAACCTCCGCCGGCGCCACCGACCATGACCGGCTGTGCAAATAGTGACTAGAAGCGGTCTCATAATTACTGCGCTTGGTCCTGCGGCGTTAAAATTGAACTCAAAATGCTCATTTACAGTGGAACATTCGCTCTCGCCCATCCATGGGCTTCGCGAAATAAGTACAGTCTCTGTACAAAACTCCGCTTTTTCGTTCAATTTACCTTGCATCACCTGCGCTCGCGACATTTTGAGACCGCTTCTAATCAGGGTAATTGGATGGACGCCTGATCGCTGCATTATTGCTCCGCTATACTGATCGGGTAAAACGCAAGAACCGGGTTGGCTGAAGAAAAATACAATGGCAAAATCATCTGCGATCGCGTACATGAGACGGTATCGACCGAATGGAAAAAATGGACATTATCAATACGATAAAATCGTATGCCGAGCTCCCGCCACTTTTCAAGGCAACCGGACTCGGCAACCGAAGTGACGCGGAAATTGAAGCCGCATTCAAAAACAGCAGGTATATTGCTGCAATCTACCGGGAAGACAAATTAATCGGTGCAGGCCGGGCCTTCGGTGATGAAGTTGACTGTGCCGTTATCTGCGATTTGGTGGTCTTGCCGGAAGAGCAGACAAAAGGTTTGGGGAGTTTGCTGCTGAATAATCTGGTGGCACAAGTCAGTCATCATTTGCGGGTTATATTGTATGCGGTACCGGGGAAAGAAGGGTTTTATAAAAAACATAACTTTCATACCATGAAAACAGCGAGGATGACCTCTGCCAAATTGCCGCTGGAATGGGGGAGAAATATCGGCTTTATCGAGTAGACAGGCAAGCGCAAACAAGGGCTGCGTCAGGCAATTATAACGGTTATATGTGATGTTCAGTTTGCATGAGGAGTGATGGTAATGAAGATTAAAATATTGGCTGTCGTATTGTTGCTGGCGCCCGGCTTTTGTTTTGCCAAGGCAGGCCCGAAAATACCATTGCCGGAAATAAACCTGTTCAGGGCTGTCGACATATCGCGCGACATTATGATGAAAGAGCATAAAATCGCCGATCCGGATATCTACAAAGTTCAGGACTACATTGTAACCTCTGTTGTCTATACAAAGCAGTATCAGGACAAAGAGTACGATGAGTGGGGGTGGGTGGTGGTCTTCACCCACCCGGAGGCCAATGACCACACCGCCACCTACAGGATAGTCACGGTCAAAAAATTTCATTTAATATCGATTACAGAATGAAGCAATCGTGATATCTGCTGCATTGGACAACAAACGGAAAGAGGATGATTAAACCCATTGTCCTTGTGTCGAGGGCTGAGCGCCGGGAGGTGGATTATGCGGTTGGGGAGAATTCCTGATTACATCGGCACGGCAGTCTATGCCGGTTATGTTATTTATGTAGTCGTTATCAACAAAACAAATCACACCGCTTATGAGCCGCTGTATCTGTTGTTGGTGCCGACTACGCTCCTGCTGAGTGTGCTTATGACGGGGACAAGACGGGACCAAATGCGTCTGCTGCTGTTGATCGGATTAATGGTGACGATCTCGCTTTGCTTCGAGGTTTTTAATGGTATGTTGTCCTATCAACGGTGGGCGACTGCGGGTATGCCGGAAAAATGGAGTTGGCAGCCGTGAATATCATGTTGTTAGGGGTGTTTTTTCAATAATTTAAACAGACCATGCTTTTTTATGATCGAAGAATTGCACAATCTGTATCGTGTCTTTGCCAAATACAAGCGGCCGGAATCTTTTGATTATTGTCCCTGTTGTATGACAGAAGACGAAAAATTGCTTTTATTATCCAGACCATTACAACAGCTTGACGCCGCTGAGTTAGGTAGCTATGCCGCTGATGTGCTGTATACGGTGGGTGGTGAAGCTGATTTCAAATATTTTTTGCCGAGGATGCTTGAGCTGAGCGTAACTGACGCCGGCTGGTGGCCCAGGCCGGAGATATTGGGGAAAAAGCTGGTGACTGCCGGATGGCACCACTGGCCAAATGAAGACAGGACGGCCATTCTTGATTTGCTGGAAAAGACCTACCTGGCAGCATTAACCCAAGCGCTGCCTGTTGGTGATGAAATTGACAGCAGGCTTTGTGTCCTTGCGCATTGTGTAACAGATATAAGCGGTTATCTGGATGTGATGTTACAGGATGAGATGGGTGATGCCTTATTTGCCTATGTCGATCATCATCTGACATTTTATCAAAAACATGTCCTGAATAATGAGTTTTGGCAGGATACCGGCTCTGAAAACAGACAACGTGTCTGTGACTGGTTGTACCATGACAAAATCAGGCAGTTATTGTTTGATAATTATGGTATGCAGATATAGGAGGTTGCTTTTAAAGACCGCCTAATCTGCCATTTACCCTGACACGTTACCGGTTCGCCTCCTGACAGCCACCTTCTGCTGTAAAAAAAAAGCGGATGCAATATGCGATGGCGGCGTAAGACGCTGTTTAATCCTCACCCGGTTTTTTTGCGCCGGGACAATCCAGACTGATGTATTGCATGGGTTGAATATCGATCCGCAAGGCAGTGAGTTGTCCGCCCCAGACGCAACCGTGATCCAGTGGATAGATGTTGTTTACAGCGGGATCACCCAGCGTTGACCAGTGGCCGAAGAGGACAGGGATATGGGCGGTTTTCCGTCCGGGTACCGCATACCACGGCATGTAGTTCTGGATTTGACTGCCGGGTTTGCCCTTGTCCACCAGATCCAGTCGTCCGTCCGTGTTGCAAAAACGCATGCGGGTAAAGCTGTTGCAGATAAAGCGCAGTCGATCCCAGTCTTGCAAACCGTCTTCCCAGCGGGCCGGTTCATTGCCATACATGACATGCAGGAAATCATGATAGTGATCGCCGCTGAGTACGGCTTCCAGTTCTTTCGCGCAGCTTTGTGCCTGTGGCAGGTTCCAGAACGGGTAGATACCGGCATGTACCATCACCAGACTGTGTTGCCTGTCGTGGTGCAGCAAGGGTTGTCTGCGTAACCAGTCGAGCAACTCAGCACTGTCGTGCGCGGCTGTAATTTTATCCAGTCCGTCATCCTTGGCCTCTTTCATCCCGGCGGCGACCGCCAGTAAATGCAAATCATGATTACCAAGGACGGTGATGGCGCGGTCGCCCAGTGATTTGACAAAGCGCAGGCACTGCAGGGATTCCGGTCCGCGATTGACCAGATCGCCGGCAAACCAGAGACGATCCTGTTGCGGATTAAACTGGAGTTTTTCGAGCAGACGTTGCAGGTCGCTGTAACAGCCCTGCAGGTCACCAATTGCATAAGTCGCCATGCAGGGAAGTTAGCAAATAAGCATAAGCGATGCCAGTGTTATTCCGCCGGACCGTTGCGTCAGGGGAATTGATTGGTCAGGTTGTGGAAGGTACTGTCCGATGGATCGACACCATAGTGAACAGGATAGATGAAACGGTTTTTCTGCATCACATCAGGTTCTGCCGGGTAGGCCAGTTGTTCAAACTCCTCGATGGGTGAGAGGGATTTCTCCGCCGGCTGGGTTGCCGCCATGTGCGCCTTCATCAATTCATTGTCAATACCGCTATACATAGGCAGGCTGTTTTGGCGCGGTTTTTTCAGTTCGGCCGGGGTCAGTTTGACCGGCGGTGGCGCCAGCGCCTGGAGGATCACTTCCGGCGGTTTGGGCAGGGCTTCGACTTTGGCATCTTCACGGTCACCGATATAGACGTACTGTTTTTTCTTTTCATCTATACCCATAGAGACACCCAGTACCATATTCAGACTGGAATCCAGTTCAATCTTTTGTTCCTTGCGCTCCACCGTGATCGTGCCGCTCAGTACACCGACATAGACACCGTTTTTGGCGAGATTTTTCCGTTTCTTGTCCGGATCAAGATCACAATCATTTTCACACAACTGGATCACAAACTCGGTACCGCGTATACCGATGGTGGAACCCTTGACCTTGATCTTGAAGTTCTCGGGTTTGTTTTTCCCAATCAGACCGGTGACGGCCCGCATACCACCCTTGACCAGTTCCACCAGACTGTTTTGTTCATCCACCTCGCCGGTGTGCTTGTGTTCGATAATTCGTAAACTGCTGTTGGCCTGTAATGACAACATGCTGCCGTCACCGGTGCGAATCTGCACCTGGCTGTCCTTGCCGGTACGGATGATATCGCCGGGATGGACCTTGACGCCGCGTGAAAGTTTGCGGGCATCACCCTTGGGTGGGTCGGCATAGACTTCACCATTGGCGAAGATCACCACCCCGGCATGGGCGAAGACCTGTTGTACCGGTACAAGGCACAGCGTGGCAAGCAGGACAAGCAGGCTCAGGGTTTTGTTGGTTGGTTTGCTATTCATACTAGAACTCCCAACGCAGATTAAGCGTCCCATTCACCCGCTTGTAGGTGTACAACTCAACCGTTGAGCTGTTATAGATCATTTGTATTTCAGGGCGGACCGTCCATGCCTTTGACAACCGGGTATTGATGCCAAAGAAGAGTTCAATCCGGTCATCATCACGCGATCTGCCAAAGAAGGGGTCTTCAAAGTCCGAGTATTCCGTGTACATGCTGGTATAGAGCCGGCTTTGTGAAAAGACATTGGTGGAAAACGCCAGCCGCAGGCCGTTCACACTGCGCCGATACCTGGTGTTGCAGGGACTGTTGCAGCGTTGATAACCGTCGTGCCCCGCCACCAGGAGCAGTTGCATGCTGGTTTTGCGCGGTGAGCGTGTCAGGTGTGTCCATTCCACCCCGAACCGGCCGCCGCTGACGGACATGGGCCAGTATTCATTATCATAATTGATGTCACCGCCCACGATACGCCCGGCCAGCATATTGTCATCATTCATGCGTTGCGCCCATTCGAGTTTTATAAAAAACTCATCGGCATAGCGCCGGCCGTCCATGTCAATATCATTAAAGTTAATGCTGAAGGTTTTTTTGTTTGTTGCGCCATAGTGATGTGCGCCAAGCTGACCACGAAACTGCTGATTATTGTATTGGTGAGCGCTGCTGACGGAGTCAGCACCGGCCTGTATTTGGCCAAACAGATCAAAATACCGGCTGAACAGGGGCATTACAAATTCACCGCCTACCTTTATGCCGCCGTGCCAGGAGGCGATACGTTTAGAACCTTCCAGCAGTTCAACCGTGCGTTGCAGACTGGAAAAGTTGTCAAAAAATTCAAAGTAGTCTGCACTGGTGGCGTTATTGACGTTGGTGTCAAAGCCGGCGCGGAATTCCGCATACAGACGGGTATCCAGATGCCGGACCTCAAGATATCGGTCAATCAGGTCCAGATAGCCCTTGATCGATTCCCGGATCGACCCCGGTGGATTGAGTTGCAGGACGTTCTGGAATTCGGCACGGGCCTGTTCGAAAGAACCGCGAGAGTGTTCCTTGACCCCTTTGCTGTAATAGGTACGGGCCAGTTCCAGTCGTGCACCGGCAAAAGCGGGGTCCAGCGCCAGCACGCGAGACAGGGCGGCAATCGCGGTATTCAGATCACCTTCCGCCAGGGCGGCACGACCATAGAGATAATCATATTCAATCTCACCGGCATGATCCGCTTCCAGTGTGCGGAGTTGTGTCAGCGCCTCGGTAAATTGTTTGGCATCGAATGCCTGTTGCGCCTGTTGCGCCTGTTGCAGTGAAGCTGCCAATTCCTGACTGTGAACTGACGCAACCGGTCCGATCAGGACAAGACCGAGCAGTAGTGCGGCAAGCAAACGCGGGTGACGCAAATGGTCACTCGTGTTGCCTTTTTGTCGGAAACAAACCTTCATACCTGTTTTTCTACCCTGTTTAATGACGGGAGTGGCTGTCCTGTTCCATCTATATCGGAAACAGGACGCATCTCTTGATGCCAACGCTTATTACGTCAGCAATCCTCGTGCCAGGTACGGTTATTCAGTCGTAACTTAATGAAGGGTATTGGGTGTGGAGAGGGTAAATGGAGCAATGGGGGCGTCAAATGATACGCCATCATCGGCCAGCATCTGGTAACTGCCCTGCATACTGCCGACTGGTGTTTTCAGCATGGTGCCGCTGGTGTAGCGAAATCCTTCTCCCGGTTTCAGGTAAGGTTGTTCACCCACCACACCTTCACCGCGCACCTCTTCGGTTTTACCATCGGCATCGGTGATCAGCCAGTGGCGGGTCAAAAGACGGGCCGGGATGGCGCCGACATTGCGAATGGTGATGGTATAGCTGAACACGTATTGGTGTTTATCCGGGCGGGACTGTTCCGGGATATAATTGGTTTCGACATCAATACGAATATCATGGTGTGCGTTGGTGACATTGGTTGTCATGAATTTGAACCGGCTGCAGGGTGAGACAAACACTGTCTATTCTACCTGCTCTATTACGCGAAGCAAGCAATTCAGTTTTCCGCGTTACCGGTCCTTTTACTGTGTGACATGACGTATTCGATGGCATAAGTCACCGCATTTTCGATCTGCTCCAGCATGCGATTGCGTTCATCGGAGGTCATGTAATAGACGATATCCACATTATGCCGGACATAGCGCGGCGGCAGATGATTCAGTGCGACACAGGCCACGTCTTCCAGGAAGTCGGCATTTTCATCGGAGGGGTGTTGCTGGGTGATCTCAATGATCTTTTTCAGCACCAGATCTTCGTAGTAATTATGGATATTGTCGAAAGCCATGCGGGATATCCTGTTGTGAAACGTCCTATCAGCTTAGTTGCACAGTGGAGTCACTGCAAACAGACTATGTCCGTAATTTCCAGGTGGGTTGGTGTTGCGGGTCGATTAAATCGTACTGTTGCAACCAGGCGGCGGCATCGGCGGCATCCTGCTCAAACCAGCGGCGGGCTGAGCCAAGTCGAAAACTGTAACCCCAGCTGTCCATATCCTGCATCATGCGCTGCCGGTCCATCTGCGGCAGGAAATCGGCCAGCAGGATTTGCAGATAACAGACGCCGTTCTCTTCGTCGTAGTGACCGCCTGCGTCGGTATCCAGCGTGGCGCGGCGCCGGGCATCCATACATATATAGTGACAGGCTTCGTGCAAAGCGGAGTGAACCGGTGTGTCACCCCGAACGTAGAGCTTGTTGGCGACCAGACCGGCTTCGGCATCCCCCCAAAAACTGCCGGGTATCGCGGCGTCGTCCGCCACCGGCACTACTTGCATGGCATAACGGCCGAGCAGATTTTGCATTGCGCCGGCAGGCAGCTCGGCACAGGTGGTGACATGGGGGATAGCGGCGGTTTGTTGCATGGCGCTATTTTATCCTTACATCCCGCAGGTTCAAGGTGCAGATTGCTGATTCAGCCGGATCCGGACCCTGTCGCCGGGATAAATAAGGTGGGGGTTCCTGATATTGCTCAGGCGGGCCAGTTCCGGATAGCGCATGGCATCATGGACATAACGCTTGGCAATAAACCAGAGGGTGTCGCCCTGCACAACAACATGGATGATCTCGTTGTGGCCGGTCGTCTGCCGCGTCCCGCTTTGCGGCGCGATGATGATCGGTTCGGAAGCCGGTTGCGGCGGTGTTTCCAGCGAAATGGTGATGCCGTCTGCATCCCGTTCGATGCGGGCGTGGTAATTCGGCGCCGGGGTGGTGACGGTTTCCGCGCTGTGTTGCACTGCTGGGCCGGATGGCAAACCCTGTGATTGGGGTGGTTCACCGGCGTTGTCGCCCGGCCGCCGTCCCCAGAGTGTCAGCATGACCAGTGCCACAATGGACAAGGCCGACAGACTGAGCAGGGCGACTTTTTTCTTCAGCCCACGGTGTCGCGCATCGGTGGTCGGCTGATCACCGATCGATTTCGGTGTTTGAGCCGGCTGTGCTGTGGCCGGGGTTAACGGCGGTTGTTTTTCACGGCGCTTCAGCAGAGCAACCAGGCGTTTCTGCAAACGGTGCGGTTTGAAGCGGGCGAGTTTGTGGCGCCACTGTTGCCACCACCGGCCGGCGGTCTCGGGCAAGTCGATGTCGATATATCTGGACAGTTTTTCCTGTTCAGTGTGGATGGGGTTGTTCAGGTCGGTGTCATGGCCCGTCATCGGGGGGGCGGCGGCTGTGGTCTGTCCGGGGCGGGACTCGATGATCGCCGCCTCTTCTACCGCTGGTTTACTGACCGTTTCAGTGGCTGCCGGCAGCATGGGTTCGATACTGTCAATTGACGATTCTGGTTCAGTAACCGGTGTTGGTTCAACAGGGGGTACCGCTTCGGTTATTGTCGGGGCCGTTGTTGCATCCGCCGGGGGCTGATGGTCAGCGGGGAACACTGTTCCTGTTACGCGTGTGGCGACTGTTTCCGGTCCAGGTTCGAGGCGGGCGGTTAACACCGGGTCTGTGATCTCGCCAGGATGCGCATCGCTGCTGTCACCGGCGACGACAACATCAGGCTGCGGTGCCGGTTGGATATGGGGGGCGATGGCCTGGACCAAATGTTCGTGAATCACCAATTGACGATGATAGGTGTGTTCCTGCTTGCTGCCCGGGTCGATGATGCGGATGTCATAGTCATAAACCAGACGGTGGTCGGCGGTGTCGGTGCTTTCCCCACTTTGTCTGCTGGTGACCTCAACAATCCGTTGTTTGGGGGTGTCACGGGCCATGCGGTTTCACCGTGATGAGGACTTGTGAATGATGCGCACCCGGTCACCGGGATAGATGCGATCCGGATTTTTGATATTACTGAGTTTGGCCAGCTCCGGGTATTTGTAGGGGTTGTTGACATAGTGTTGCGCGATATCCCAGAGGGTGTCGCCCTTCACCACGATGTGGGTGATCTCACGTACCTTTCTGCTTTTAGTTTTGTTGCCGGTTTTCTTTCCGGTTTTTTGCTGTTCCGACGGCGTGGATTTTTCCCGGTCAGCCGTTGCTGTGGCAACGTCCCCGCCATCCGCCGGTTCGGTCAGGACCGGTTCATCTGTTGGTGCATCCAGCTCAATAGTGACCCCTTTGGCATCGTGTTTTATTTCTGCACGATAGGTGGACTGATTGTCTTTGGCGCCGGCTGTATCACGTCGGTCAGCGGCTGAGTCGGCCGGGGCAGGCCTGTCGCCTTCGGTCATCACATCACTGTTTTGCGCCGCCGGCTTATCCCGAGCGGGTGTGACCGTCGTCGGTGTGGTGGATTTAGCGGTTGTTTTGATCTCGGGTTTGTCGCCTGACCGGTCAGGTTGCAGTAACAGGTAAGCGGTTGTCCCGCCGCCCGCCAGAATGACCAGTAATACGGCGGCGGCTGTGGGCAGGAAGCCGGATTTGGCTTGCTGCTTTGCGGCCTTTTTCTCCGGCGGGATCAGCTCATGATTGTCACTGAGTTCATAGGTGGCGCGTTTTTTCCGGCTCGGCTCGGCAGGTGCGGTGGTGTCAGACGTTGAGTCATGTTTGTCAGCCGGTGCGAGAGTGACAGTTTCCTCCGGCTTTGCTGCAACAGCAGGTTCAACCGGCGCTGTTTTATCCTGTGCCGGTTCGGCTGCCGGTGCAGCATCGAAACGGGGGGCGGGTTGATCCAGCGGTTCACTGACCGGTTCAGGTTCGGCCACTTTTTCCGCGACCGGTTCGTGCTCCGGTTCGGTTGTTGTCAGCGGGAATTCCGTTGCGTGCTCTATCGGGGTTTCTGTCGCGGCGGGTGTCACGGTTTCCGGCGGGGTTGCTTCCTCCGTTAACGGTGTACCGGATGGCACCGTTTCAATATGGGTTGCGGCATCTGTATCGTTCCTGGTGTCTTTGTCTGCCACGTCGATGGGTAAAGATTCCGGTGCGCTCTTGTCGGTGCCCGCCGGCGCCGGTGTCAGTGGTTTTTCCCGGGGCTGCACATCTTCTGTGGTTGTTTCTTTGCGGGCGGCCGTGACGGGTGTCGGCACACGGATTGTCGATTCGCTATGCGTCATTTTGGTTGCGGCCGACGCCGCTTCATCAGCTGTTGTGGCCGGTTTGGTTTCTTCTTCTGTTGGCTCACCCTCTTCGGCAGGGGCGATCTTTTGCAGGTACTGACTGAGGTAATCCGCTTCCGGCAGATCATCCAGCTTGTCGATTTCCACATAGAGGTGGATGACCTGATTGAGCAACAGGGTGCGGCTGAAAATCCCGGTCGGGATGTAGCCGGGGAGTTTGCCCCAACCCTCTTTCGGTGACTGGATCACCTCCAGGATGTCATCCACCCAAAAGGCGACATGGCCGTTTTCCTGTTGGGTAATGATCAGTCGCCCGGGCTGCTTGCGTTGGGATGCACTGATCCCGAAACGGACCCGCAGATCACTGACCTGCACCACATAATCACTGTGGTGAAAGATACCGGGTCGGGCTTCCGTCGAGCCGGGAGTCCGGGTCAGTTTGGGCGGGGCAATAATGGACTGTACCGGCTGCGCATGGGCACAGCACATCACCGGGCCGACCCGGAACACGATCAGGGCAGTATTGTCAGTCGCGTTTTGCATCCAATAGAAATAATCGAAATAGGGATTAAGTACATATATTTATTAGTAATATCGGATGCACAGCGGGATATTGAAGGGAGAGGGCGACAGCCCCGGGCTTTATTTATCGATCGGTGTGATGTGGTTGGCCAAAGCGGCAAACTGCGCCAGGGTTAATTGCTCCGGGCGCAGACCGGGGTCGATACCCAGGGCCTCGATTTGTGTCTGCTCCAGCAGGCCCTTCATGGAATTGCGGATGGTCTTGCGTCGCTGGGAGAAGGCCTGGGCCACCAGTCGCGAGAGGTGGTCCACATCATTGACGGTGACCGGGGGAACGGGATGGGGAATGAGTCGGACAATGGCTGAATCCACTCTGGGCGGCGGATTGAAAGCGCCGGGACCAATGGTCATGAGTCGATCACTGGTGCAGTAGTAACCCAGCATAATGCCCAAACGGCCATAAGCCTTCTCACCCGGCCGGGCCGTGATGCGATCCACCACCTCTTTTTGCAGCATGAAGTGCATATCCTCGATGCAGTGCAAGTGGCGCATCAGATGAAACAGCAGCGGGGTGGAGATGTTGTAGGGCAGGTTGCCGGTCACGCGGATTTTTTGCCGGGCGATGGCGCAAAAGTCGAACTTGAGAGCGTCACCTTCATGGATGAGCAGCTCGCCCTGATCCGCAAAGCGCTCCCGCAGCAGGGGGATCAGGTCGCGGTCCAGTTCCACCACATCCAGACGACCGGCGGCGGCCAGCAAGGGGGCGGTCAAGGCACCCTGACCGGGGCCGATCTCAACCAGTTGCTGTCCGGGTTCGGGGTTGATCAGGTGGATAATACGCTCAATTATGCCGCGATCATGCAGGAAATTTTGCCCAAAACGTTTTCTGGGGCGATGTGTCATGGCATCACCGGTTCGGGGTTGGGGGAGCGGGATTTGGCCGCCATCTCCAGGGCGGTCGTGATGGCGCATTCCAGACTGCCGGTGTCCGCTGTTCCCTTCCCGGCCAGCTCCAGGGCGGTTCCGTGGTCCACCGAGGTGCGAATAAAGGGCAGGCCCAGCGTGATGTTGATCGCCTTGCCGAAGCCCATGTGTTTCAGCACCGGCAGCCCCTGATCATGGTACATGGCCAAAACGGCATCGGCCCGGCTCAGGTTTGTTGGGATAAACAGGGTATCCGCTGACAGCGGTCCGATGAGTTGCATCCCTTCCGCATTGAGTTGTCGCAGCACCGGGCTGATCACCTCAATCTCCTCACGGCCCAGATGACCGTCTTCCCCGGCATGGGGATTCAGGCCGCAGACCAGGATGGCGGGATGCGGGATAGCGAAGCGTTGTTGCAGATCGTGCTGCAGGATACGAATGATGGTGGTCAGTCGCTCCGGGGTGATTTGCCGACTGACTTCGGCCAGCGGCAAGTGAGTGGTCACCAGGGCCACCCGCAGTCCGGGACAGGCCAGCATCATCACCACCATGGGTGTCTTGCTCAGCTCGGCCAGATATTCCGTGTGGCCGGTAAAGGGGATCCCCGCTGCATTGATAATGCCCTTGTGGACCGGACCGGTGACCAGGGCGTCGGCCTGACCGGATTGGCAGAGGGCTGTGGCCTCATCCAATGTACGCAGTACATAAGCGGCATTTTCGGTATCCAGCTTGCCGGCGGTGACCGGTTTTTGCAGCGGGATATCCAGCACCGGCAGACGGCCGGGGGTATGGTGTTGTCGAGGTTGGGACGGATCAAAACGGTCGATTTGTAAGGTGATGCCCAGTTCGGCGGCACGTTGCTCCAACAATGCCTTGCTTGCCACGGCAACCAGTTGCGCCGGGCAGGGGCGGGCAGCGATGCGGAGCAACAAATCCGCACCGATACCGGCCGGCTCCCCCGGTGTGATCAACAGGCGTGACACGGGATCAGTCATGACCGACAGGTCTGGTTGCATGGGTCTTGTCTCGGCAGTGCACACGACACAGCGCGTCGTGTGCTAGTTATTCAGGCGATATTCGACATACGCCTCGTCGCGGATCTGGCGTAACCAGTTTTCCAGCGCTTCATTGGCCTTGCGTTGACGTAGCTGGTTATGTGCCTGGAGGCGTTCATGCTCCAGACTGTTGTCCTGGGTGCGGCGGGACATAACCTGCACGATGTGCCAGCCAAAACGGGAACGAAACGGCTCGCTCACTTCACCCTGTTTGGCGTTGTCCATGACCTTTTCAAACTCGGGCACCATCCGGCCTGCACCGACCCAGCCGAGACTGCCGCCATCCACCGCTGAGGCCTTGTCGTCGGAGTTGAGCTGGGCCAGTTTGGCGAAATCTTCCCCGGCAACTATCCGGCTGCGCAGTTTTTCCAGTCGTTGCCGGGCATCGGTATCACTGACCAGTTGGTCGGTACGGATCAGGATATGCCGCACCAGCGCCTGTTTGACCTTTTGCGACTTGTGCGTGTTGCGGGTCGCCTCCAGATGCACGATGAGGAAACCCTTGGCGCTGCGCAGGGGTTGGCTCGTGTCACCGGGCTTCATGCCAAGCACTATATCAATAAAGCCGTTGGGCAATTGTCCTGCCTTGAGCCAGCCCATATCACCGCCTTGCAGCGCATCCTGACCGTCAGATGCTTCGATTGCGACCTGACTGAACTCGGCGCCCCGGCGAATTTTCTGCAGGGCGGCATCGGCTTTTTGTGCCGCCGCTTCGACCTGTTCGGGTGAGGCTCCCTCTTTCAGATCGATGATGATTTGACGCAGCCGATATTCGGTTTTGCTGTCACCGGACTTGGCGGAGCGGGCGAGGTAGTTATCAATTTCCTGTGGCGTGATATGGATCAGTCGCTCGATTTCTGTTTTGCGCAACTGCTCTGACAGCATTTGCTCACGCATATTTTCACGAAACTCGGCGAAGCTGATACCGTCCTTTTCCAGTACTTTGCGGAACTGGGTGACGGTCAGTTTGTTGTCCCGGGCGATGTTTTCGATAACCCGGTTGATGGTCTCATCATTGATGCGGATACCGCGCCGCTCAGCCTGCTGGACCTGGATCTTGTCGATGATCATGCGTTCCAGCACCTGCTTTTGAATGATGTTCTTCGGCGGCAGTTTGGTCTTTTTGCCTTTTAACTGTTGCAGCAGTAACGAGATATGCCGGTCCAGTTCAGAGCGGGTAATGATATCGTCGTTGACTACGGCGATGATCTGGTCCAGTTCCTCGATCTGTTTTGCCTTGATGGCGGCGGGCAGGCCGATGAGTAACAGGCCGCAAAGCAGCCCGCTGAGAGAAAACGATATTCTGTGTGTCATTGTCATGTCGTGGTGCTTCTTTACTTCTATTCGCGATAGCCGGGTATGGCGTTTTTCAGGATTGTCGCAGCCTGCTCCGATTGTCCCAGACTGGACAGGCCTTTCAGTTCCAGGCTCAGGTAGATGCCCTGGTCATAATTGTCCGGATTGGCCGTATTGTAGTATTCCCGGAGCAACAAGCGTAGCCCCCAGCAGCAACTGTCGTAATCCAGGCCTGCCACCGACTCCAGTCGACGCTGGTTGCGCAGGTCGTATTGATTGGCTGCCAGCACGCGCCAGCGCGGTGACATGCGCCAGAGAAGGGAGGTATCGCGGGTGGCCAGCTCATTTTCCCGATAACGATAACCCAGATTCAGAATCAGATCCTGACTGCGGTACTGCAGGCGGTTGGTGCTGTATTCCGTGCGTTTATCCGTCGGGTCCCACTGCAGATCGGAGCTGAACTGCCAGCCGCTTGCCGGGATCGCCGTGATCCGTGCCACATAGCTGCTGCCATCGCTTGTTTCCGCGCTGCCGCCCGGCAGGGTTACCCGGCGATCATCGAAATAGCGCACCTGACCAATGGCGGCCGAGAACAGCTCGGCGCCGGTCAGCTGATGCTGCAGGCGGGTGGTCAGCACGGCGGCCAGATGGCGGGTGTCTCCGATTCGATCCACACTGCTGAAACGGTTTTCCCGGAACAGACCGTTGTAACTGAAGGTCTGCAAGCCGCTGTCGAAGACCGGCAGGCTGCCCTGCTCGCGGTAGGGGGTGTAAACAAAAAACAGTCGGGGTTCCAGTGTGTGCAGCAGAGGCGCACCACCCCAAGTGGTATCCCGTTCCAGAAAGAGACCGGTGTCCAGTGAATAAACCGGCACGGCGCGATCCACACTGGTTTCGCTGCCCGGGGCGTTCTCTATATATTGGTATTGTGTGTAATACCCGGTGACGGCCGGGATAAAAAAGAAGGCACTGCTGCGCAGGGGATAGTTAAGGGTCGGTTGCAGATGAAACCGATCAGCCTGCAACAGACTTGTGTCAGTGTGATCGAATCGGACCCATTCACTTTGCAGGTTGAAGTTCAACCGATTGTCCCGTTCGACAAAGCGGCTGGTGAGACGCAGCTGGGGGGCGCGTCGGTACGGGACGCTGCCCTGCAGGGTTTGATAGTTTTGCAGCACGCCGTTAAACAGCCAGTTCGGATTGTTGTAATTCAGGGAGGCGGTTTGCAATAAATGCGTGGTGCCGGTGTTTCCCAGGGTGCCGCCGAAATCCACCAGATAGTTAACATCGCTGACGGCCTTGTAATCGATGGCCGTGGACCAGCCTTCGGCAACCTTGCCGCGGTGATTCCAGTGTACCTGCCGGCGTGTATCGCCAAACTCCTTGTCATGATCCAGGTAGTCGAGCATGAGCTCGCCCCTGTTGCTCGCATGCAAATAACGAAACTCCGTTTCCAGCATCACACCGCGCTTGCTCATGGAATGGGGGGTCAGGGTGGCGTCATAGTTGGGGGCGATATTCCAGTAATAGGGAATGCTGAGCTCGGTGCCATGTTCATCGGAACTGCCGAAACCCGGGTAAAGGATACCGGACAAGCGCTGGTCGCCGATGGGAAAGCGCATATAGGGCAGGTAAAAAATGGGCACGCCCTTGAAGTCGAGAACGACATTGGAGGCGCTGCCCTGCCGGGTTTTGTCATTCAGGGTGATTTTGCCGGCACTCAGTTCCCAGTCGGTATCCCCCGGTCGGCAAGTGGTATAGGTGCTCTTTTCCATGACCAGCTGATCGGGTTGGACCGACAGGGATTGGGCGGTACCCCGGACATTTTTGTCCAGGGCGCGATAGCGGGCATCCTTGACCACCCCCTGATTGTTTTTCAGATTCATCTGCGCGGCATCACCTTCGATGAGCAGATTGCTGTCAAAAAAGCGGATATGCCCTGTTGCATTAAAATCCTCGGTGGCGTGGAAGTACTCCGCCTTGTCGGCTTCAATGCGTTGCTCACCGCGCTGGATGATGACCGAGCCGGAAAAGATCGTACTGGTCTTGCTGTTCATGTCCGCTTCGTCGGCCTGCAACTGGGTTTGATCCGGCGCGGCCTCTTTGCCCTGCAGGGGTTTTTTCAGAACGGGCGGGAAACGGCAGGCATCGCCCCGACTGTCACCGGCTGTGGACGGGGGCGGGTTTGTTGTGGCCGGCGCCTCGGCGGCTGAAAGCGGACTGCTGATAACAGGCAGCAGGCTCAGCAACAGCAGGGCAGGCGTCAGGCGCGGTCGTCTCATGGTCGGGCAGGGGCTCTTGTATAAGGTCAAGACAATAGATCGGAATTGTACACTATCCGCATGAATGGCGCGGTAACGCCGATCATGTGCGACTCACGGTTTAATCACCCGACTGACCAGATACAACATACCCAAAAAGATCGGCTGGTGGAGCAGATAAATCAACAGACTGTGACGGCCGCCAAAGGCCAGCGTGGTCAGCACAGGGTGAGTGCTGCGGAAGGTGAGCCAGCCCGGCAAGGTCGTCTGGTTAATGATCCAACGACCGGCGAACAGGCCGAACAGCATGGGGGCGAGCCAGGGGATCAGGGGCACATAGTCCTCGGTCTGGGGGCGGCGGGTCATCAAGCCGACCCATTGCAAGGCGGGCTGGTCAAAGAAAGGATGCTCAAGGTTGTGAAAGGCGAGAATAACCAGCACACCCAACAACAGATTCAGATAATAAAACCGCAACAGCAGCAGACCCAACAAACCGGCCAGCGCAATGAAATGCAATATGCCGAACCAGATCATGGTTTTCGGATACATGGTATAGCTGGACAGACTGACCAGCAGCGCCGCCCCGGCCACCAGGGCCAGACGGCGATAAAAGGCGTCCGGTCGCCACTGTCTGCCATGGGCCAGTTGCAGGCTGATGCCCACGGTGAACAGGAACAGGCTGACAATCAGTATGCGAAAGTTGATCCAGGCCGGATCGGTATTAAACCTGAACGCAACATAGCCGAAATAGTTCAGGTCGAAGCAAAAATGATAAATAAACATCAGTACGATAGCACCGCCGCGCAGGAGATCGACAGGAAGCAAACGCTGTGTGGCGGAACTCGACATCTGATGTTTAATTAGGGTAGTGTGCAAGCAATTAAAGATTGCAGAATAGATTGAACAACCATAAATAACAATAAATCGGTTCACGTATGACAGATTATTCACAGGACGCCCGCGTCGCGCTCATGCATCGCTGGTTAAGAAATGATTTGCAACTGGGTGAGTATGCCTTTGCCCCCGCCTCGGCGGATGCCAGTTTCCGGCGCTATTTTCGGATTTCCCTCAATGGTGAAACGCGGATTGTGATGGATGCGCCGCCGGACAAGGAAGACACCCATCCCTTCGTCGGTATTGCCCGCCTGTTTTTACAACTGGGTTTGCATGTGCCGGAGATCCTGGCGCAAAACGAGACCGATGGTTTTCTGCTGCTGTCCGATCTGGGGAGCACCGATTACCTGCGCCGCCTGAACGACAACAGCGAACCGCAACTGTACGGTGCGGCCCTGACGGCCTTGTTAAAGTTGCAGATCTGTCCGCTGCCGGCGGCTTATCCTTTTCCACCCTACAACAAGACCCTGCTGTTGAATGAGATGGGGTTGTTTACCGAATGGTATCTGGGCCGTCATCTGCACATTGAACTGAATGACCAACAACAGGCAATGTTTGATCACCTGTTTGAATTGCTGGCGGATAATGCGCTGCAACAACCACAGGTGGTGGTACACCGTGATTACCACTCCCGTAACCTGATGGTCAGTGAACCCAATCCCGGCGTGCTGGATTTTCAGGACGCGGTGATCGGCCCGGTCACCTATGATCTGGTTTCCCTGCTGCGTGACTGTTATATCGCCTGGCCCCGCTCCCACGTGGAGCAACGGGTGGCCGACTACCATCGGGATGCTATAGCGGCGGGTATTCTCAGCGGGGTGGATTTTGCGCAGTTCCTGCGCTGGTTCGATCTGATGGGGGTACAGCGCCACCTCAAGGCGACCGGCATCTTTGCCCGGCTGAACTACCGGGACGGCAAGGCCGGTTACCTGCCGGATATCCCGCGCACCATGGGTTATGTCAAGGAGGTGGCTTCACGCTATACAGAGCTGGCTGACTTTGCGGCGTTTATTGCCGAACTGGAACAGCGTGGGGAACGCTATCTTGCCGTGCAGCCCTGAGGCCGGTTTTCTGCGTCGGTAATTGCTATCTTATAAATAATGAAAGCCATCATACTTGCCGCCGGACGGGGTGAACGGATGCGGCCATTGACCGACTCCACCCCCAAACCATTATTAAAGGTGAACGACCGCGCCCTGATTGAGTACCACCTGGCCAATCTGCTGCAGGCGGGTATCACGTCGGTCGTGATCAACCATGCCTGGCTGGGCCGGCAGATCGAAGAGTATCTGGGTGACGGTTCGCGCTACGGGGTCAGCATTCGTTATTCACCGGAAGGTGAGGCCCTGGAAACCGGCGGCGGTTTGTTCAATGCCCTGCCGTTATTGGGCGATGGCCCCTTCATCGCGGTGAACGGTGATATCTGGACCGACTATCCGTTACAAAGCCTGCCCCGGGAACCGGACGGTCTGGCCCATCTGGTGGTGGTGAATAATCCGCCTCAACACCCCAACGGTGACTTTGCACTCGATGGGGATCGACTGTTGAGTGAGGGCGAACCCAAATTCACCTTCAGCGGCATCGGTGTCTATCGGCCCGAACTGCTGGACGGCCAAACGGCGGGGAAGTTTCCGCTGGCCCCTATTCTGCGCGAGGCCATGGCAAACCGGCTGATCAGCGGTGAACACTATTACGGACAGTGGTATGACATCGGCACACCGCAACGGCTGGCGGTGCTGGACCAACAACTGCGTGAGGCACAACGCGATGGGTGAGGAGATCCGTTCCAGCCAGTTCACCCCGGAAGACCACGCCCGCTTTCGGCAACAACTGGAAGCCGAGACCGATCTGCTGGAGGCCTGGTTTGAACAGGAACGCTTTGCCCCGGTCGGCAACGTGGCCGGGTTTGAACTGGAGTCCTGGCTGGTGGATCAACGTTACCGACCTTCACCCACCAATGCCGAATTTCTGGAAATGTTTGATAACCCCCTCGCCAGCCCCGAATTGGCCAGCTTCAATGTGGAGGTGAACAGCACTCCCCGCGCACTCAGCGGCCATGTCTTTTCCGCCATGCATAACGAACTGACCGAGACCTGGCAGCGCTGTCGCCGCACGGCGGCGAAACTGGATAACGAGATCGTCATGGTGGGCATCCTGCCCACGGTAGAAAACGAACACCTGAATCTGGCCAATATGTCGAAAATGGAACGTTACCGCGCCCTGAACCGGGCGGTGTTTCGCATGCGCCAGGGCAAACCCATCGTGCTGGATATTACCGGCGTGGAACACCTGCGGGTCACCCACCGCGATGTGATGCTGGAATCGGCCGCCACCTCTTTCCAGATCCATTTGCAAATGGCCCAGCGCGACAGCGTGCGATTGTTCAATGCCGGCACCGTGTTGTGTGCCCCACTGGTGGCCATGGCCGCCAACTCACCCTTCCTGTTTGGCAAGGATCTGTGGGACGAGACCCGCATCCCCCTGTTTGAACAATCGGTGGCCGTGGGTGGATTTGACGGGGCGGCCTTCGGGCCGATTCGGCGTGTCACCTTCGGTTCCGGTTATGTGCGTCACAGCCTGATGGAGTGTTTCCGTGAAAACCGGGAACACTATCCCATCCTGTTGCCGGTGGAACTGACAGGCAAGCCGGAGGAGATGCCTCACCTGCGACTGCAAAACGGCACCATCTGGCGCTGGAACCGTCCCCTGATCGGCTACGAGTCAGACGGTACACCTCATCTGCGGATGGAGCAGCGGGTGGTGGCCGCCGGTCCCAGCGTGGTTGATGAGATCGCCAATGCCGCGTTCTTTTATGGGGCGGTCACTGCGCTGGCCAATGCACCGGAGGCCATCGAAACCCAACTCAAGTTTGATCGGGCCAGGGATAATTTTTACGCGGCGGCCCGCTATGGTTTGCGCGCCTCGGTGAACTGGGTTGATGATCGACAAATTGCGCTGCGCGATCTGATCCTGAAAATTTTACTACCCATGGCCGAGGAGGGGCTGACCCGACTCGACGTGGCTTCGTCAGATCGACAGCTCTATCTGGGTATCATCAGAGAACGGGTTGAGACCGGCAGTAACGGCGCCCATTGGCAACGGGCCTACGTCGCCAAACACGGGCGAAATATGGCGCAACTCACCGGCGCCTATCTGGAACGGCAAAACAGCGGTGAGCCGGTACATGGCTGGACAGTGTAAGGGGAGTCAGAACACGCCGATGTTAACCACCTACGACCATCTTCCGACCGGGTTGCTGGAACTGGAGGCCAACCAGCTGCAAGATGCTTTGCCGGGTCCCAGCCTGATCCATCTGCCGGGCAAACGGCCGCAGCCGCTGTTCGTCTCCGTGTTGATGCACGGTAATGAGGTGACCGGCTGGCAGGCGGTGCGGGAATTGTTGCGCAAATATCAGGATCGGCAACTGCCCCGCGCACTGAGTCTGTTGATCGGCAATGTGGCCGCCGCGCAACAGGGGCAACGCCATCTGCCGGAACAACCCGATTACAACCGGATCTGGAAAGGTGAGGGTGACGGCCCGGAACAGGTCATGGTGCGTCAGGTGCTGGAGGCGATGCGCGCCCGCCGACCCTACGCCGCGATTGATGTACACAACAACACCGGTCTCAATCCCCATTACGCCTGTGTGAATCGGCTCGATACCGCCTTTCTGCAACTGGCCAACCTGTTCAGCCGCACCGTGGTCTACTTTCTGAAACCGGACAGCGTGCTGTCCATGGCCTTTGCCGCAATCTGTCCCGCTGTCACCATCGAGTGCGGTCGACCGGGTGAACCCCACGGTACCGCCCATGTTATGGAGTATCTGGATGCCTGCCTGCACCTGTCGGATATCCCCGCCCATGAAGTGGCCCCGCATGATCTGGATCTGTTTCATACCGTGGCGATTGTGAAAGTCCCGCCGCAGGTGAGTATCGGTCAGGAGGGTGAAGTGGCCGACCTGTGTCTGCCGGAAGATCTGGATCATCTCAATTTCCGCGAACTGGCGCCGGGTACCGTGCTGGGTTTGATTCAGGACAATTTATCGCATGTCGCCTTGCAAGCCACCAATGAACGTGGCGAGGATGTGAGTGAACGTTATTTCGCTGTGTCGGATGCCGAGATACGCACCCGCATTCCGGTCATGCCCTCCATGCTGACCATGGATACGCGAATTATTCGTCAGGATTGTCTCTGTTACCTGATGGAGCGACTGGATCTGCAAACGGCTCGACAACACACATAATTGACATTGGACATGCAGCGCGGAATGCTTGCTATACTTTCTGTTCGACCGCGATAACACAACCATAACAATTACAACAGGTGGGACATGCGTCATAGCGTGACAGGGATATTCCTTGTTTTACTCTCAATCAACAGTGTGACGGCCGCCGGCACAGCAGAGATAGAAACCCTGCTGGAAAAAGGGCGACATGCCGAGGCACTGGCCGAACTGGACAAACTGACCGATTCACCCCAGCTGCGATTTTTGCGTGCCCGTGCCCTGGCGGCAACCGGCAAGACGGAGGAGGCGATCAAACTCTATCAGGCCTTGATCAAACAATTTCCGGCCCGGCCTGAATCCTATAACAACCTGGCCGCCCTCTATGTGCAGCAGGGCAAGCCCGAGCAAGCCCAGGCAGTACTGGAAAAAGGGATGCAAAGCCATCCCGCCTACCATGCCATTTACCGCAACCTGAGCTCCCTGTATGTGGAACGGGCGCGTGATGCCTATGGCAAGGCGCTGCAAATCAACGCGCAAAAAGCCCCGCAACTGGACACGCTGGCCCGGCTTGATCTGCCGGAGCCGACACCGCAAAGACAAAACACGCCGCAAAATACCCCTGTTGCCGAGGTAAAGACCAAACCGGTTGCCATGATCTTTCAAGCGGATCGAAATAAGACCGATAAAAAAAGTGATGACAGGATGCCGGTCATAAAACCACAGACAGAAACAGGGCATGAAGCCGCAGTGAAAGTGTTACAAAGCTGGGCGGCGGCCTGGGCGGCTAAAGATGCCGATGCCTATGTCAGTCATTATGTGAATGACTACGCGACCTATGGTCTGACCCATGCCGTCTGGGTGGCACAGCGGCGGGAAAGACTGGCCGCACCGAAGTGGATCAAGGTTGAGTTACGCAACTTTAAACCTGTTTCTGTCACCGCGACACAGGTCCGCATTCGACTGGAACAGAAGTATGCCTCCGATGAGTATCAGGATCTCTCGCGCAAGGAGTTCGTGTTGATCAAGGAGTCCGGTGCCTGGAAAATATTACGGGAAAAAAGCCTGGGGTTTGTTGTTCGATGAAATTGCAATGGAAAACAGGAATCTTGACCGGCCTGGTGGCAACCGCCTCCATGGCGATCTATGCCGCCGGTTTTCAACAGGAAGAGTCATCCACACAGCGGATCATTGAAGCTGGCCAGGCCAATCCCAACCTGCAGAAACTGATGCAGCAGCTTGATAAGCGCATCGCCGGCAATACCGAAGACTACGAAGCCGGTCTGCTCAAGGTGCTGATCACCTTTAACAAGGGCATGCTGGATCAGGCCATCGCCGAAGTGGATGCCCTGATAAAACGCGCCCCCGATTTTCATCTGGCCCATCTGGTCAAGGGCGATCTGCTGCTGGCCCGGGTCGGACAGGTTTCCGATATTGGCGAAAACCCCATCCTGCAAAAACTCGGTCGTGAAGAGCGGGAACGGTTACAACTGTTGCGCGATGAGGCCTATGCCCGCCTGCGCGCCTCCCTCTCCCGCCAACTGGGCAACAAGGTGCCCCTGCAACTGATGAATCTGGCGCCATCGGTGGATATCGCCGTGCTGGTGGAGAAGGGCAGCAATCGACTCTATATCTATGAACACGATGGAGACGGGCGTCCGCCCCGGCTGGTGCGGGATTACTATGTCAGCACCGGCAAGGTGCGCGGCGACAAGGTGACCAGCGGCGATCTGAAAACCCCCGAAGGGGTCTATTTCGTCACCGCCTGGATCCCGGACGAAAAACTGCCCACCAAATACGGCATCGGGGCCTTCCCGGTGAACTATCCCAACGAATATGACATGAAACTGGGCAAAACCGGCCACGGCATCTGGCTGCATGGGGTGGATAACGGTTTCTACAGCCGCCCGCCGCTGGACAGCGAGGGCTGTGTCGTGTTGCCCAACATTGATCTGCAAGGGCTGAAAAAAGAGATCAAACCGGGCGTAACCCCGGTGGTGATCACCGAACAGGCCTCCTGGGTCACCCCTCTGGAATGGCAGCAGTACCGCGAATCTGTCTTGTCCGCCCTGGAAAAGTGGCGCGCTGACTGGGAAAGCATGGATGTCGAGGCCTACCTCAGCCACTATGACAACGACTTCTGGAGCAACAGCCACACCCTGAAAAGCTGGGCGGCCCGCAAACGGCTGGTGGCCCAGGGCAAGACCTGGCAGAAGGTCAAACTCTCGGACATCTCCCTGCTGGCCTATCCGGACAAGACCGGCACCGATCCCATGGTCGTGGCCCGTTTTCGGCAGCGGTACACCTCCAATAACTACCAGGGCGACCTGAGCAAGCGAATCTACCTGCGCAAGCAAGGTAGCGAGTGGCGCATCCTTTACGAGGGCGGTTAAAACCTGTATCTTTTTCAGGTTAATTCAAAATCTGCTCGGGAATCAGAACTCAGTCAATTATGGACAGCCAGACAAGAGCCTATATTGCCGGGACCGGTATCATCACCGCCCTCGGCCTCAATACCGCCATGAATGCCCTCGCCGTCAAGGCGGGTGTCAACCGTTATGCCTCGGCGGACTACTTCACCCGCAAGCGGGAACGCATCAACATGGCCCTGGTGCCCAATGAGGCCCTGCCGCCACTGGTGGATGAGCTGGATATCCGCGGCAAGATCAGCTTCCGGGACAAACGCCTGCTGCGCATGTGTCAGACCGCGGCCGGTGAAGCGCTGGCTGACTTCAAAGGCAAGCAACCCGTCCCCTTAATCCTCGCCGCACCGGCCAATGATTTTAATCTGCCGGATCAACTCACCGGCACATTCGTCAGCTATCTGGTCCAGCAAAGCGGCCTGCCCATCGACCCGGCCAAAAGCCGTCTCAATCGCACCGGCCGTGCCGGGGTACTGGAGGCGCTGGAACTGGCCTTTCGTTATCTCTATGAGGCCAATGAGGAATACGTCCTCATCGGCGGTATGGACAGCTATCAGAATTCAGATCTGCTGGAAAAACTCGATGCCGATGATCGCGTTACCGCCCCCGGCGTGATGAACGGCTTTGCCCCCGGTGAAGGGGCCGCCTTCATCCTGTTGACCCGCAACCCGGCCCAGGCCCTGCGCACCAAAACCCACATCCCGGCCCTGTTGCCGCCCGGTCTGGCGACCGAGCCGGGCCATCTGTTCAGCGATGAACCCTACAAGGGCGATGGTCTGGATCAGGCCTTCAAGGCCGCCCTGTCACACTATCAGGGACCGCCCATTACTCAGGTCTGGTCCAGCATGAACGGTGAAAACTACTGGGCCAAGGAATACGGTGTGGCCATGGGCCGTAGCGCCGACAGATTCAACCCCGACGCTGTCTTGCACCACCCGGCGGACTGCTATGGTGAAGTGGGCGCCGCTGTCGGCGGAGTGCTGATCGCTCTGGCGGTCAACGCCGCCCTGCAAGGCCAACCCGGCAACAGTTTAATTTATTGCTCCTCTGATCAGGCCTGGCGCGCTGCCTGTGTGCTGGAAAGCATCCCGCTTACCGCCTTTCAGCAAAAGCAAGCGCCACAAGCCCAACAACCGCAACCCAAATCAATCTACGGAAGGAAAGCATAGCCATGACGGAAATCGGCGAAAGCGTCAACGTTGGCATCATCCAGGACAAGGATGAAAAAAAGGAAACCCATTGGGTTGAGGTGGATTACGTCTATCCCGACGGCCTGCCGGTGGAAGGCACCTATGTGGCAACCGACAGTGAAGGCATCCAGTACTCCGGCATCCTGAACGACAAGGGCGGACTGCGCCTGAACGGCCTGCCTTCCGGCTCGGTCGAGATTGAGCTGCTCAAGGCGGCGGAAGACAAGGAATTTGACGAGATACGCAAGAGCATCAAAGCCGCACTGGATGAGATGATCGCCGAGAAGAAGGCGGAAGCCGCACAGGATGAAGAACGCCTCAAGCGCATGAGCGATGCGGAAAAGGCCGGTGAACACGGCAAGGCCTTTGCGGAGGGGTTATGGAACGGCGCCGTGGGACTGGTGGAGTTCGCCTGGGATACCGCCAAAACCGCCGCCGAGATTGCCGTTTATCTGTCGCCCGTGGAACGCATGAACAACCTGTTGCATGCGGCCTACAAGACATACAAATCCGGCAGCATGACCGAAGAAAAATGGCTCGCCAGTCTGTCCGATAATATGAAACAGGAAGAGCTGAAGGACATCACCCGCATCCTGGGTTTTGATCCCAGCAAGATTGACCCGGCTGTTTTCAGTCAGGCCTATGAATTAACCGCCTTCATTGCCGATGATGACGCCACACTGAAGATATTCAAGGACTTCGCCAAGGAATACGTGGATGCCCAATCTTCACTCGACTGGGCCGAGTTTGCCGGCGGCGGTGTCTTTGAAATTGTCCTCGCTGCACTGTTGGCGGTTTTCACCGGCGGCGCCGGTAACGTCGCCCAGGCAGCGAGCAAGGTACGCCATACCAGTCGACTGACCAAACTGGGCAGCGTATTCCGTCGTCTGTTGAAACTGCTCAAGCGCCGCAAACTGAGCAAGAAGATCAAGGTCAGCGTTGACGGCAAGAAGAAGCTCAAGGCGAAAATGCCCAAGGCCAAGAAGGTCAAAAAGAAAAAGGGCAAGAAGAAGAAAAAGCGCAAGAACAAAGGCGGCAAAAACAAGAACAAAGAGAACGCCCAGTCCAACAAGAATTCCTGTACCCGCGGCTGTCCGATCAGCATGACCTCCGGCGAGGAGATCCTCGAACAGGTGGACTTTGTCCTGCCCGGTCCAATGCCACTGGTCTGGAACCGCACCTATCGCAGCAGCAATGATGAAAACACCGGTATGGGTACAGGCTGGACCGTCCCCTGGTTTACCCGTCTGGAAGTGGATGAAGAAGAGGAAGAGGCGATCTGGCACGATGGTGAAGGGCGTGAGATCCCGTTTGATCTGCCGGATGAAAGTGATGAGTACTACAACGAGGTGGAAAAGTTTACCCTCTATGCTGACAGCAAGCACAGCTATCGCATTGTGACGGAAGACAACGAAATCTGGCACTTCGGCGGTGAAGGACGCTTTAAACAGTTACAGGCCTTCAGTAATTTGCAGGGCCACAAGATCAGCTTTGCACATAACGAAACCGGTCAGCTGGATACCATCACCGACAGCGCCGGGCGCAAGCTGCAACTGGCCTATCAACGTGACCTGCTGCACACCGTCACCATTTGTGATCGCACCGGCAAACCGTTACAACCACTGGTCACCTACAGCCATGACGGTAACCAGGATCTGGTCGCGGTGGCTGATGCGGCCATGAATACCGAACGCTTTGAATACAAGAACCACATCATCACCAAACGCACCACCCCGGATGGCTTTAACCTCTATTTCACCTGGGACGAATACAGCAAGAGCGGCAAGTGTCTGCGCAACTGGGGTGATCGCGGTATCTACGATTACCGCTTTGAATATGACAAGGAAAAACAGATCACCCGCAGTACCGATGGACGTAATACCACCACCGTCTTCCATTACAACGAACTGGGACTGATCACCAAAGAGATCGACGCGGAAGGCGGCGTCACCGAAAACGAATACAATGAAGCCGGCAAGCTGATCAAGGTGACCGATCCCCTCGGTAATGTCACCGAATACAGCTATACCCACGAAGGCAAGATCGAAAGCATTGCCGATGCACTGGGTCAGGAAACCGCCATGCAATATGACATGCTCGGCAACCTGATCGGACTGACCGATGCCGCCGGCAACGCCTGGCAACGTCAATATGATGATCTGGGACGTCTGCTGGAAGCCGCCGACCCGGCCGGTAACACCACCAAATACACCTATAATGAACAAAACCTGCCGGACACCGTCACCGATGCACTGGGCAATACTCACCAGTTGTTCTGGGACAAGCACGGCCAGTTGATCATGCAGATCGATGCAGAGCAACAACGCACCACTTATCAACATGATCTGCTGGGCCGCGTGACCGGCATCACCGATCACGAACAACAACAGACGCTCTACCGTTATGATCCGGTCGGCAACCTGACCCATGTCAAACTGCCCGACGGCAGCCTGTTGAAAATGACCTACACGCCGGGTGGTCGTCTGCAAACCTACACTGATGCCTTAAAGCGCACCACCCGTTATGAATACGACGGCCTGAGCCAACCCATTGCACGCATCGATGCCCTGGGTCGGGTCTTTAAATACGAATATGACGCGGAGCGCAACCTCACCGCCCTGATCAATGAAAACGGTGATCGCTACGAACTGGCCTATGACAAAAACGAACGGCTGATCCGTGAAAAGGGTTTTGATGGTCGCATCCAGTCCTACGAATACAACGCCGCCGGACATCTGATCAACTATCTGGACGGCATGGATCGGCTCACCGAGTTCGTGCGCGACCCGCTCGGCCAGCTGCTGGAAAAACACTGCAAGCGTTACGATCCGAAGAGCGAAGAAGACGACAAGTTTGTCGAAGAAGAAGTGGTCACCTTCGGTTATGACGAACTTGGTCGTCTCGTCGAAGCCGCCAACGACAGCGGCGAACTGGCATTTGCCTGGGATGAGACCGGCAACCTGCTCAGTGAAAGCATCAACGGTCAGGCTATTGAACACAGCTACAATGAACTGGGACAGTTGATCAGCTCTCTCCTGCCCACCGGCCAAACCATCCAGTACGGTTATAACAAACAGGGCCTGTTCACCCTGGCGGCGCTGGATGATCAAATCCTCACCCGCATCGAACGCAACAAACTGGGCTATGAAACCCAACGCAACATGGGCAGCCTCACGGCCCAGCGTGAGTACGACCCCATGGGCCGTCTGCTCAGCCAACGCACCGCCAATCAACAAAAACCGATCCTGGCGCGCAACTACAGCTACGATCTTGCGGGCAACCTGCACCAGATCGAAGACATGAAACAGGGCTCCACCTGGTTCAGCTACGATCCACTGGATCGCTTGAAAGGCGTCACCGGCCTGCAAAACGAACAATTCGACTTCGACCCGGCAGGCAACATCCTCAGCACCACCACCCGTCAACAGGGCGGCTATGTCAAAGGCAACCGCCTGCAGGTCTTCCAGGACTACCGCTTCAACTACGACGACACAGGCAACCTGATCGAAGAACGCAAAGGCCGCCACACCAGCCAATTCCACTACAACGTGCAGAACCAGCTCACCAAAGTGGAAAAGGACGGCCAGACCTTTGAATACAAATACGATCCACTCGGCCGCCGCATCAGCAAATCCGACAACTTCGGCGACACCGTCTACCTGTGGTCCGGCGACACCCTGATCAGCGAAGAACGCCAGAACCTGCAAACCACCTACATCTACGAACCTTACAGCTTCGTGCCGCTGTGTCAGGTGAAAGACAAGAAGATCTACTACTACCACAACGACCACATCGGCACCCCGCAGATCATGACCGACGCCCGGGGCGACGTGGTCTGGGAAGCGAAGTACAAAGTCTACGGCAACGTCGCCGGCTTCGATGTGCAAAACATCGAAAACCCGCTGCGCTTCCAGGGCCAATACTTCGATAAAGAAACCGGCCTGCACTATAATCGACACAGGTACTATCATCCTGTTATAGGGCGCTTTACCTCTGTAGACCCGATAGGTCTGGAAGGCGGCGCCAACAACTATGAATATGCACCGAACCCCATAAGCTGGATTGACCCGTTGGGGTTGTCAGCGAAGAAGGGAGATTGCCCTGTAGAAACACCCCATACTCGCGTGACAGGAGGCAAAGAAGTTAATGCGCCTAAGACTAGTCAACCAAATTCAATTCATGAGCATACAAGACCAGATGGTAGTAAGAGTGTTACATACTACGATGAAAAAGGGCGAATGTTTTCACGGGAAGATTATGGTCAACAGCGTACACATGGCCAATTAGGTAGAGGCCCTGATGGACGCTCTGTACCTCATGAACATCGAGTGGATTATAGTGATAAAGGACCAATCGGGAAGCGTTATAGAGAATTGGACAGCAGAGGGAAACCTGTTGGGCCTTGGTATAGTGACTAGGTGAAATATAATGTCAAATGAGGTTTATGGATATCTTGAATGGAATCACCCAATAGATTCCGAGAAAATGCTGACAACAATACAGCAAAGTACCAATTTAGGTATTGAAAGAATCACTATAGAAGAATTATATAATTTTCCTGAAAAACTCCTGCCTGCAGATAAGGATAAATGTCTGCCGTTTATAATTGGCGACCGGCCCGGAAAAACCAATTCCACCTACTTGATTGATTATTTGGATTACGCGCCAGAGGCAGATATAGGTTTACCGGTAAATGGTAAGGAAAGACTGATGATTCTTCTAGACTTCCTTAAGATAATGTTTGTCCATTCCAAGTGTGATCGATTTGTCGTTGCTATTACAGATAGTAGTCAAATAGAAGAGAGCAAGGTAGTTAGTCTGGATAAAATGAATGCTGAAATTATGAGTGATTTTGAACAATGTGCACCACCTGATTGTGTGTATGAAATTGTCAAGGAGACGTAAGGCTTTTGGAGAAAAGGGGAACTCAGTGATTATTTCTAAGTCACTCTATTCTGTACGACAGCTTTCGGCCATTAGCGGACACATAATTCAATCCTAAATCTATTTTTTCTTCTTTCTATCTGCTCGCTTCTTCCACTTTTCTTCACGCCATTCTCCATATGATGGCATGTCCAGATACAACTGTTGTGTCAGATCAGCCAGCATTCTTAAGTTATCAAGCCTTACACTTACCCATGCTGGCTCAATAAGCTTCTTGTGTTTACCGCCTTTTTCTTTCCATGTGTTGCTGAGATGGTGTACTGTAAATAACTCAGTTCCTGTCAGCATAATCACCGGTGCTCGGGATCGTTTACGCTCTTTGTCATACTCTCGCCCCCATTCTGCGAGCTTTCTGATTCTGAAAATTTCTTCCTGAGACAATTCTTTAGCCTCTTTCATAGTTGCAAACACTAATACAGCACCTGGAAACGCCTCGGCTAGCAACTTCATCTGATCAACATCTCTCTGCTTGAAGGCATCCTTTCCAAAACTCTTGGCCTCACCAAAGACTATCTCGGTAGGATAATCGTTACCAAACATCTTTTTGCGTTGGTTCCAAAGTATAAAGTCTGCTTCCGATTTTTTGTCGGAGGGTAGAGTTAGCTCTTGGCCGGACGACCAAGTTACCTCCGACCTATCCATTCTACCAATAACATCTGAAAAAAAACGAATACTAAGAGCTGCAGCATATCCACCTCTAGCATAGTCTGGCAAAGCAAACGGTCCTATAACGCGGTAGGCCCATCTGGAATAATTACTATCGCCAGGGTTTGTAATGGGAAAGTCAAATGATTTCAGACAAAGATCACAGGTTAAAGAATAATCAAGCTGCTTTACTGAATACCAGGACCAGCTATTGCATTTGCTGCATTTAAGCTCTAGCCCGAGTTCAACAGCTTTACGCTCAACAAGCGTTTCAAAATTTTTATATCTCCAAATATCTTGACTGACCGCATTGTTAATTTCGTTTTGAAATCTTTTAAAATGGGCACTTTTTGCCACTGGACTTCGTGACATTTTATTAAGCAATTCAATGATGCCTTTGTGTGCCAGTGCGCGCACACCCCAGAATCCCTCCAGTGTATGAATTATCTGCTGGGTCGCTTTGCCAGCATCAGAAAGAACAGCAGTGATTTTGTTCTCGTTAAACCATGTATTCAGTGCAGTGGTTCCATCAGTTAGATTCCACCACTCGGAAATGTTCCGGTATTCCGGAAAAAATATCAAACCTTCGCTGGTAGGAAGAAGATGTTCTCGTCCCATTCGGAATTTTGGAAAGGAAGGATTTTTATAATTAGAGGGAAAAACCGTGGCTATTTGATCTCTGTGACTCCAGTCACGCAGTCTAACCACGTTAGCCCAACGCAAGTAATTGCCGTACTCACTAGCAAATTCTGGATACAAAGGATCAAAGCGAATTTCCGGCTTATCTTCGTTTATTGGTATATCGATTCCCTTAATGTCAGCCTCCAGAGTTGGTCGCATGGTTCTAACCATCATCTCCGGTGGTTCACGCCATATTGGTGGATACCAAGTTTGTAAGCAATTAGCGCCTTCCTTATCTACACGCAAGTAGTTTTTGTGTATTTCTTCTATATCATCATCTGGGATAGAGCGCGAAAACATTGATGCAGGATGGATCATAACTCCGTTCGGATTTCCTGGTAAAGGACGGTGATTATCCAGAATAAATTTTTTACAGAAAGGTGAAAGAGTTTCAATCCATTGCACAGGCACCGCTACTACATTCTGATGCACCGCACGTAAATTCCAGAAATCAATCAGGTCTTTCGGCTGATGTGCATCCAATATAAATAATGTTGGATCTTGATGATCGTGGTAATCAATTTTCAGCTTTGCGTGGCCTATCCTCAGAGCGGAGGTGAAACCTGATTTGTATAACTGGAAAAGTGAGTCGGAATCTAAACTCACCGACTCCGGGTCAAATACATCCTTGTAGTCACGCTCATAAAATTCAAGTTGTTTCTGAGCTGGAAAATCCCCAAAAGTGCAGGCAACAAAATTAGCAAACGTCGCATCCTTTGCCTTTACATGGACAATAGTATGCTTGTGTCGATGAACGAACTGGAATTCCTTGCGATATAAATAACGATATAGATCATAAACACTTAACCCATATTTCTCCTTATCTCGTTTGTCATCTCGTTCCAGCAGGTCTGCGAGTTGTAATACTCGTTCTGGAGCAAAACCCAACCCGCTAGCAAGCCCCCTTTCTGCTTCAACAATAAAGTCAGGCTCAAAAAAGTCCAAATAACCATTTATGATCTGCTTCGCGTTTTCAAAACGGTACCCTTTTCTTTCCCACCAAGTTGGTAGCCGCTTAAAAAATGGAATAATTGGATTATATTTTCCTCCCCATAAACAAGTATTGATGCGGAAGATATCAAGAGTTCGCTTCTTGTCATCTGGACGAACCAGAAAGACAAATCTTATAGGTCTAAGGCGTATATTTACGTTTATGCTACCCATCAAATTAAGACTTTAACTTGAGATTCATATATAGATTGACAATAACTCAGCGTCCGGTTTGGGTCGTAAGCCGCCGTTCGACCCTAGCCTGCAATTCCACAGTATACACAGCTGAACCAATGAGACCATATACAATATTACATCTATATAAACTTATGGTAATTTGCTTATGAAATTAGAATAAATAGTAGAACAATCACCAATATTGACAGGCTCGACCCGTTCAGCGAAGCCCAAAACGGTCAGTCCATCGAATAACAATTCAACGCCCCGGGCCGGATAATCTCCACCATTAAGAACGATGGGTAGTCTACCCGTATGAATAGAACAATAAGGAGTTGTTTCTCTTGCAACTTTTAACGACCTGTCAATGCTTAAAAGCGTTAGCGATTAAGCAACGACAGGTTGCGCTAGTTCGCTTTGCGGTTGGATACGTCTTTCAGTGGTGAGGTGTCTTCTGTCTCATCCTGGCTGAGTGTGGTGAGTTGTTTTAGTGGTAGTTTGAAGGTGAAGCAGGCGCCGCCGTGTTTGGTGTTTTGGGCGTGTATTGACCCGCCATGCGCGATAACGATTTCCCGACAGATGGCCAGCCCCAGTCCGGTGCCGCCGGCGCCGGTGCGGGTTTTACTGCTTTGGGTGAATTTGTCGAAGATGGTTTCCAGTTCCTGTTCCGGAATTCCAACCCCTTGATCTTTGATGGCAACAGAAATGGCCGGTATGGTCTGGTTGTCTATGGCGAGTTCACTGAGTGCCACATCAATGTTGATGCCTGTGTCCGGTTTGCTGAATTTGATGGCGTTGGACAGCAGGTTGCGAATGACCTGTTCGATACGGGTGTGGTCAAACTCAGTCTCGATACCAACGGTTGGGTGGTTGAAAGTCACCTGCAGATTTTTTTGCATTAACAGTGTTTCGTGTTGGGCAATTTGATCCTGGACAATTTCTGTGATGTTACCCGGTTCAAAGACGTAATTGGTGGTATTTGTTTCAAGTTTGGCCAGGTCCAGCAGGTTGTTGAGCAGTGCCAATTGCCGGGTGCCGCCGTCAAGTATGCGGCTGAAGTAGCGTTGCAGGTTATCTTCCGAGGTCTGTCCGATTTTATTCAAGCCGATTTCTGCAAAACTGAGGATTGTATGAACCGGTGTCCGCAGTTCATGTGACATGTTGGCAAGAAATTCCGATTTGGCCTGGTTGGCTTGTTCCGCTTCCTCTTTGGCGATAGAGAGTTCTTCTGTGCGGGCCTGCACCATCTCTTCCAGATGGTTGCGGTGTCGGCGCAGTTCCTCTTCGGCCTCTTTTCTTTCGGTGATATCACGGGTGGTGCCTTCCACACCCATCACCTCACCGCGCTGGTCGATGTAGAAGTGGGCATTGGTCGATACCCAAATAATGCCACCGTCTTTTTTATATAATTGCGCTTCATAGTCAATCACGGAGCCGTTATTCTCTTTGAGTATTTTTAGAAATTTCTCACGGCCTTGCGGGTCTACATACAGGTCTGCCAGGCGTGTACCCAATAGTTCATCTGCGGTATAGCCTGAAAGCTGTGTTACCGATTCGGAGATGCGGGTCAATTTACCGTCCAGATCTGCGCGATAAAAGGTGTCGTGCATGTTGTTCAGAATCGTGCGCAGGTCTTTTTCTGATTCGGATATGCGTTCGATCATTTTTTTGCGTTCGCTGATATCCGTGATGGTGCTGACGAAAAGATGGTTACCGTCAACAATGTCTTCTTCCAGCGCGATTTCCAACGGGAAGGTTTCACCGTTTTTACGCAGGCCGCGTAGTTCCCGCAGTTTTCCGATCAGATTACTCGTCCCATCAGTGAAGTAAGTTGTCATATACTTAGCGTGTTGGCCGGCGTAAGGTTCAGGCATCAGGATGCTGATTGGTTGATCAATCATCTCTTCCGCGTTATAGCCAAACATCGCTTCTGCGGCCGGGTTGACCATGTCTATCAGCCCGTTTGCGTTGACCGTGATGATGGCATCAAAGGCGGAACGCAAGATGGCGTTTGTTTTGGCCTGTTGTTGTCGCAAGGAGTGCTCTGCTCGCTGGCGATCTTCAATTTCCCAACTGAGGGAGAGATTTTTTGCGTTCAGTTCCTGGGTGCGCTTTTCCACCAGGCGTAATGCACGTTGCCGGCTGCTGAATATACTGAAGATCAGGCCGGATAACAAAACGGCGATAAGCAGTGAAATGCCGACAAGCATGTTACGCATGGTGTAATACGTTTTATAAGCTTCAGCATAATCCTGCTTGGTGATAAAACCGATGCCTTCATGTTCATCCCACAAACCCGCGCTGATGGTGTTTACACCACGATAATCATTTTGCCCTTGCAGGTTAAAGAAAAATTTCTCTTTCAGCACATGGCGTACTGCGATAGTGAGCGGTTGCTTGTCAATGGATTGTGTCAGTTTGTTTTGAGAGATATCCACGCCGGGTTCAATCAACCGCAAATTACCGGCGCTTGACTGATTCTGCGCCAGCAGACCGGAATTTCTCAGTTGTTGTTCAAACCTGGAGCTGGTTAGCAGCACGCCCTCACGGTTGAATAAGTAGGTTTCACCTGTGTCACCAAAGGTCCCTGAGCGGGTGATTTTCTCCATCTCGTGACCGGGAGAGAGGCGGAATGCCAATATCGCAATTGCCTGGTTGTTTTTATCCAGAATTGGCGCCAATGCAAACAGACTGTATTGGTTGGCTTGGCGTTTGCCGGTCTCGTCTGTCAAGGTGATGTCGGTCAATATCGGATTACTCAGTTCACTCTGGCCGGTCAGGATGGATTGCAACAACGGGGTTTGGTTTTTCGTTAACAGGTTATAAGTCCCCAGATTTTCATTACGCAATGAACCGTAGTTAATGAGTTTGGGGGAGATGATAAAAAATCCCTGATACTGGTTATTTTGCAGTGTCGGTTTGAGAAGTTGACGTATTTGCTTTTGCAGTGGGTGCCCGGCCAGGGTTTGTTTGTCCGGTTTGAGTTTAAGTAATTGCTTGACGATTTGTTGCAGTTCCGGTTTATGGGCAACACGGGTGGCGATTTCTATTTGCGTATCGCGCCAGTAATGAACGTTGGCATGAACCGCGTTTTGCACAGTGGTAAGTTTATTGCCCAAATCGACCTGCACGCCATTTTTGATGGTGTGCATGATCCAGAACAGACTGGTGACAAACAGGACTGTGCTGACCAGCCCGGCAGAGATCAGGGAGAAGAGGTTGGAACTGCGGTGTGTTTGGGATGGCATTGAATCGGTTGATGAGGCGGGGTCGTTTATTTTTTCTCGACACCCGGCACGACAGCGATACGTGCGATGGCCTCATTCCCGCAACCGGTATACTCCAAATCATCAAAGCTGAGCAGTTTGGCCATGGCAATGCCACGGCCGTTGCAGTCAAAGGCACGCTCCGGATCAAATTCAATGAATTTTTGCCAGTCAAAGCCCTTGCCCTGATCTTTGATGGTAATGGTGATGTGTGTGCCGTGATGTTGAAAAGAAACTTCAGCTTCCTTGTCACGATATTCAGGCAGTGTGAGCCGGTGTTCGATCTCGTCATGCCACTTGTTCTCACGCTTCAGGGTCGCCTTTTCATCGTAACCGATGGCCAGATTACCGTGTTCAATGGCGTTGATCAGAAGTTCACTGATACCGGATACCACCTTGTCGGGTTCAGGGCAGGCATTCGCAATCAGGGTGGAGAGTTGTGAGGTCTCTTCCAGAGTACGGAATTTAAAATCCGCGCTTTGTGTCAGGCTCCGTGAACGGTCCTTGTTGTTTAATTGTTGCTCCAGTGTGCGGTAATGCTGGAAGTCCTCCAGCGCCGCTTTGAGGATGCCCTTCAGGGTGGCCTGATCATAGGGTTTGGTCAGGTAGTAATATGCCCCGCCGGCGATACCTTGCAGCAGGTCTTCTTTGCTGTCCCTGGCCGTTTGCATGATGATCGGTATGTCGAGCAGATCGGCGTGGTGCTTGACTCGATGCAGGAATTCCAAACCATCCAGACCGGGCATCATCCAGTCCAGCAAAATCGCGGAGTATTCACCGGGGTGGTCCTGCAAGTGCTGCCAGGCCTCATTGCTGTTCACGTGCATGGTGAGTGAACAGGCGATGTCTTCGAGGTATTCACCGATGATTTCGAGGTTGTAGGCCTCGTCATCAACAACCAGAACTTTGGGCAAGGTCGTGTTCATGAGCATTATTAATAACCCGCAAAAAAATAGGTATAGAAGCTGATGGAACTGGTTTTTTATCGGATCAAAGTGTGACCGACTTAAAGAAATCCATTACTGACAGACGGACATTAATAGCGAAGCAGATACCAGAGACGTCCCAGCAGCTCATGTCCGGCGGTTCGGCTGTCTGCCAGAGCCCGGCCGCTGGGTAAAAAGTCCAATAGGCTTAAGGGTTGGCGGGCATGAAACCCGAGCGGGGCCGGAATGACCTCAAAACCGGCCTGGCGGAAGGCGGCTGCCGAGCGGGGCATGTGATTGGCGTGGGTGACCAGGAAAATACGCTTGATACCGGACTTTTGTAGAAGTTGCTGACTAAATATGGCGTTTTCCTGTGTATTTCGGCTCTTTTCTTCCAGCCATTGTGCTTTGCGGTGAAAGGCGGACTGGAGGGTTTGCGCCATCAGGTGCGCTTCCGGCACGGGTTCCGCCTGCGGACTGCCGCCACTGACCAGAATTGGCAGGCCGGTCTGGTCCTGCAACCAGATGCCGTACCTCAGGCGTTGCAGGGTGCCGACCGAGACGGTTTCCGCTCCGTATTCCGGACCGCTGTAACGGCCGCCGCCCAGGATGACAATGGCCCCGGCTTGTTGGGTTGTCAGCTCGGCCGGCACCAGTGGCGGGGTGTTCTCCAATTGGAGAAAGAGGAGTCGGCTGGTCACGGGGAGGCTGCAGACCAGGAGCAGGATCAGGCCGGTCATCGCCAGACGGCGTCCGGTATGCGGGTGGCGCCTGGCCACTATTCCCCCCAGTAACATGAGCAGGAACATGAAACCGGGTGGGGTTAACAGGGCTTCGATGGTGCGGATCAGGTAATAGCCCATGGCCGGGATTAGCGAATTTGTTTGCCGGCGGCCTGCAAGTCGGCGTGATAGGACGAACGTACCATGGGCCCGCTGGCCACATTGCTGAACCCCAATTCTCTGGCCACCTCGGCCAGACGGTCGAATTCCGCCGGGGTGACATACCGCTCCACCGGCAGATGGTGTTGGCTGGGTTGCAGGTATTGGCCCAGGGTCAGCATGTCACAACCGTGACGGCGCAGGTCCGCCATGACCTGTTCCACTTCCGCCGTTTCTTCACCGAGTCCCAGCATCAGACCCGATTTGGTCATGACGCGGGGATGCGCCTGTTTAAAGGCCTGAATGAGGTTGAGGGACCACTGATAATCGGCGCCGGGGCGGGCTGTTCGGTAAAGCCTTGGGACGGTTTCCAGGTTGTGGTTGAAGACCTCCGGCAGGGCGCTTGCCAGTTTCTCCAGTGCGATATCCATCCGTCCCCGAAAGTCCGGTACCAGGATCTCGATCCCGGTGTCAGGGCAGAGGGCGCGGGTGGCCTCGATACAGGCGGCAAAGTGACCGGCCCCGCCATCCCGCAGGTCATCCCGATCCACTGAGGTGATCACCACATAACTCAATCCCAGGGCCTGAATGGTCCGGGCCAGATGGGCGGGTTCATCGCTGTCCAGCGGTTTGGGTCGACCGTGGGCCACATCGCAAAAGGGGCAACGGCGGGTGCAGATGTCACCCATGATCATGAAGGTGGCGGTACCGTGGTTAAAGCATTCGCCCAGATTGGGGCAGGCCGCTTCCTCACACACGGTGTGCAGGTTTTGATCGCGCAGGATCTGTTTCAGGCGCGCCACTTCCGGACCGGTGGGGGCCTTGGCCCTGATCCAGTTGGGTTTGCGGAGGGGGGTTTTGGGGATAATTTTGACCGGGATCCGCTCGGTCTTGGATTTACCCTTCAGGGGGTTGGCCGGTTTCGGGGGGATTTCGGGTTCGTTGTAATCGTTATTTGCCATCAATCATCAGTGCTTCTGCGGGAAGATACTGCCGTTCATTGTAGCCCAGTTGCCGGGCCAGATGGGGCGTTAATCGGTCTGCGACCTGCTGCAGGGAATCAGTGACCCCCAGTGTCCTGAGCTGGGTCACGCTCAGACCGGGATAACCACAGGGGTTGATCAGGCTGAAGGGCGTCAGGTCCATGTCGACGTTCAGCGAAAGGCCGTGGTAGCTGCAACCGCGCCGGATGCGCAGGCCCAGGGCGGCGATCTTGGCGCCGGCGACATAAACACCGGGGGCATCCGGCCGGTGTTGGGCCGAAATCCCGTATTCCGCCAATAACTGGATAATGGCCGTTTCGATAATCGAAACAATACCCCGTACCCCCAATCCCAGCCGCTTTAAATCCAGTAACAGGTAGGCGGTCAGTTGACCCGGACCGTGATAAGTCACCTGACCGCCGCGATCCACCGGGATGACGGGGATAGCGCCGGGATCCAGCAGGTGTTGGGGTTTACCGTTCAAGCCCTGGGTAAAGACCGGGGGATGCTCCACCAGCCAGATCTCATCGGCGGTATTTGCCTCGCGCTGTGCATTGAAATTTTGCATGGCGTGATAGACCGGTAAATATTCACGACGGCCCAGTTCACGAATGATGAGCGGTGACATCGACCCGGAACGGGGGGTGTCCGGCGCCATTGTTCTACAACACCATCAGGGTCAGTTCACAACCACTCAATTCACGGTAGAGATCGTCCAGTTGCTGCCGGCTGGTGGCATTAATGGTAACGGTGAGGGAGACATAGTTGCCTTTTGCGCTTTCGCGCAGGGTGATCGCCCCTTCACCCAGATCCGGTACGTGGCGGCGGACGATACGATATACCTCCGACTCCAGTTGCGGATCATGGCGTCCCATTACCTTGATGGGAAACCGGCAGGGAAAGCTGAGCAGGTCTTCGTTGGTCATGATGTTACAGCGGTTGATCCGGGTGAATGGGTCAGGCGCCCTTGCGCAAGGAGGCCTTGTAGGTTTGAAAGATACCATACATTTGTTGCCAGACCGGTCCCGGGATGCCGTTGCCCACCGGTTGATCATCCAGCCGTGTCACCGGCATGACCTCCTTGGTGGAACTGGTGAGCCAGATTTCGTCGGCCGTGGTCAATTCAGTATCGCGGATGGTGGTTTCGTGACAGGCCATGCCGTTGGCGTGGGCCAGTTCCACCACCAGATCACGCGTGATGCCCGGCAACAGATAGTTGCTCTTGGGCGGGGTTTTGATCGCCCCGTTTTGCACGATGAAGATGTTACTGGCGGCGCCTTCGGTGACATTGCCGTCACGGACAAAAATGGCTTCCATGGCGCCCTGATCCAGGGCCTGTTGGCGCATGAGGATGTTGGGTAACAGGGCAATGGCCTTGATATGGCAGTTCTGCCAGCGGATATCGGGAACCGTAATGGCCGCAGCGCCTTTCTCCAACTGTTCGGCCGGGGTGGTGACCAGCGGATTGGCCATGGCAAACACGGTAGGCGTGACACCGGGCGGGAAACCGTGGTCACGCATGGCCACGCCGCGCGTGATCTGCACATAGACCGATTGATCGGTGTAGCAGGGATTGTGAGTCAGCAGGGTTTCCAGCAAGGCCGCCCATTCATGATGATTAAACGGGTTGCTGACCTGAATCGCGTTCAGGCTGTTATCCAGTCGCTGCAAATGCTCTTCGAGGCGAAACAATTTGCCGCCATAAACCGGGATCACCTCATAGATACCGTCACCAAAGATAAAACCCCGATCCAGCACCGGGACTTTGGCCTCATTGACAGGCAGGTAATCGCCATTCAGATAGACAATGGAATCAGTCACGTCACCGGTTTCCGTCAACTTGTACTGCTTCGATTATATCGCGTTGCGGCGTCGCCGGCGCTGATTAATTGAATAGCAGCAAAATGTTATCGATAAAACGACTCCAGACACCGCCCGACCCGATGCTCTGCATGGCGACCAGCGGTCGACTGGCGATGACCTTGTTACCCAGTTTGATATTCAATGTTCCATAGTGTTTACCCTGTACTACCGGTGCGGTGATTTTTTCCGGGAGATCCAGTTGGGTTCTGACTTTATCCCGCATTCCGCGTGGCGTAGTGACGAACAGGGTTTCGTTCAGGCCGAGGGGCAGCAAATCACTCTCGCCTTTCCAGAGTCGTACTTCGGTGACCGGCTTGTCTTCCGGGTGAAAGGCGAAGGTTTCAAAAAAGCGGAAGCCGTAGCTGAGCAGTTTGCGACTCTCCTTGGCGCGATTGTGCTCGGAAGAGGCACCCATCACAATGGAGATCAGACGCATGCCGTTGATCCTGGCCGAGGCGACCAGACAATAACCGGCTGCATCGGTGTGGCCGGTTTTGATCCCGTCCACACGCTCATCCTGCCAGAGCAGCAGGTTGCGGTTACGCTGGGCTTTTTTGATGTTATAGGTGTATTCCTTAACGGAAAACCAGGGGTAGTACGCCTGAAAATCCCGGATCAGGGCCTTGGCCAGGAGGGCAAGATCACGCACGGTGGTGTAGTGATTTTTATCCGGCCAGCCCGTACTGTTCACAAAATTGGTGTTGACCAGCCCCAGATTCGCGGCATGTTTGTTCATCAGGCTGACAAATGCCTCTTCGTTGCCTGCGGTATGTTCCGCCAGAGCAATCGTGGCATCGTTACCGGACTGAACGATCAGGCCCATCAACAGTTTTTCTACCGTAACCAGCGAGTTCACCTCGACGAACATGCGTGAGCCTTTCATGCGCCAGGCCTTTTCGCTGATTTTCACCTTGTCTTCGAGTTTGATACTGCCGTTTTTCAATTCATAAAAAACGACATAGGCGGTCATGATCTTGGTCAGGCTGGCAGGTTCGACGCGTTTGTCGATATCCTTTTCTGCCAGAAAACGGCCGCTGTTGTAATCCATCAACAACCAGGATTTGGCCTTGAGTTTTGGCGCGGCGGGCACCAGTTCGGAAATCGCGTGACTGTGGGTGGAGAAGAGCAGCAACAAGGCGCTGCCCAAAACAGATATCAATATTTTTTTCATTTCTCGAATTGCCTGAATGTTTGGTTGTTGCATCGTCAATGCATAAAATAAAAATAGATTGTTTCTGCGCTGCCTGCCGGCGTTATGTTAATCCAGTACAACCTTCGGTGTGGCCAGTCCCGCTGCGCTGATTTTTTCCGCCAGTTTGCCGGCTTCTTCCGCATCGGCCAGCGGGCCGATCCTGACCCGATAAATCTTTTGTTCAACATTATAGCCGGTGTTGATTTCACCTTTGCCCAACAGGCTGATCAACTGCATGGCGAGTTCATCGGCATTGCTGCGTTCGGTGAAGGCGCCCACCTGTAAAAATACCCGTTGTGTCTCACCGCTTGCGCCCGGCGGTGTATTCTCCGGCGGTTTTTCCGCGATGACCGGCTGGTCTGTTGCCGGTGTCTCCGTTGTCGCAGCCTTCGTGGTCACTCCTTTTTTGCGGAAACTGTCGGTCAGGGCGACGCGGCGTTTCTTTTGTTGTTCTTGTCGCGGATCAATCACCTTGATTTCAACCTTGGCCGTGCCGGTTGGGGTGATGCCGAGTTTTTTCGCTGCGACATAGGAGAGATCGATGATCCGGTTTTCGTGAAACGGCCCGCGATCATTAACTCTGACAATCACGCTGCGGTTGTTTTCCAGGTTGGTCACCTGAACATAACAGGGCAGCGGCAGGTTTTTATGGGCCGCTGTCATGGCGTACATATTATAGGTCTCACCGTTCGAGGTGCGATGACCGTGGAACTTGCTGCCATACCACGAGGCGATGCCCCGTTGCCGAAAGCCTTGCGCCGATTTCATCACATTGTAGCGCTGTCCGAAGACCACATAGGATTCGGGATTGCCGTACTTACTGAGCGGTTCAATGCGGGGCACCGCATCAGTAATGTGATCTACGTTGACGGCATGTCCGGGTGCACGATCCTGATGCATGGCATAACGTCTTTTGCCGGTGGCACAACTGCTCAGTCCGATAATGAGCAGCAGGGATAGTACAAGATGGCTGTGGATTTTGTGCTGCATGTCAAAATACCGTATTGGTCATCCTAGCGTTGTTGGCGGATTTCTTCTCCCAACTGATACACCGCCATGGAATAATGTGCGCTGTGATTATATCGGGTTATAACATAAAAATTTTGCCAACCCACCCAGAATTCCGGTTGTTTGGTGCCGGTATCAAGTTTAATCAGGGTTCCTTTCTCGGATTTTTGCCGTTTCACCGGCAACTTTATGCCGTGCTTGTGTAATTGCTTCGGCGTCCATTGCGGTTCCAGATCATAGCTGAGCAGTTTCCGATAGCCTTTGCCTTGCACGGTGACACGATCAGTAATGGGCTCGTCTTTTTGCCAGCCATGGCGCTTGAAATAGTTGGCCACGCTGCCGATTACGTCGGCATTGTTATCCCACAGGTCGCGTGATCCATCTCCATCGAAATCCACGGCATAACGGCGAAAACTGCTGGAAATGAATTGCGGCATACCCATGGCGCCGGCGTAAGAGCCCATTTGGCTGGTGGGGTCGAGTTTTTCTTCCCGGGCCATCAGCAGGAACTGTTTTAATTCACTGCGGAAAAAGCTGCTGCGCGGGGGGTAGGCAAAGGCCAGGGTGCTCAGCGAGTCGATCACCGGATAGCGACCCTTGTGCTGACCATAACGGGTTTCAACGCCAATAATGGCGACAATGATCTCCGGCGGTACACCATATTTTTCACTGGCTTTTTTCAGGAGCAGTGCATTTTCGTTCCAGAACTTGATACCGCCCTGGATGCGTGGCTCATTGAGAAAAATCGGACGGTACTCGTGCCAGGGTTTGGCCTCGGCGGGGCGGGCGATCGCATCGAGAATACGTTGATGAATGCGCGCCTTGCTGAACACCTCTTCCAGTTCTTTCTCGTCAAACTTGTGCTGCTTGACCATTTCCTTGATGAAATCGCGGGTGTTTTTCTCATCCACAGGCCGTGTTGACGCGGTAACGCCCAATCCTGCGATACACAGGGCAATAAATCCGGAGCTGATAATTAGTAATCGTCTTAATCGCATAAGTAACATCTAAATTGGTTAGTGACTCACCAGTTTTCGGTTCGTTTTTATTGACATGAGAATACCGAACCCTGCCATGATGGTCACGAGTGACGTGCCCCCACGGCTTATTAAGGGTAACGGTACACCAACTACCGGCAAGAGTCCGCTGACCATGCCGATATTTACAAAAAAATAGACAAAAAACGTCAATGACAGGCTGCCGGCCAGAAGCCGGGTAAAGGTATCCTGTGCTTGTGATGCAATAAGCAGGCCACGTGCGGTGATAAACAGGTAGATGGCCAGCAGGATCAGTACACCCATAAAACCGAATTCTTCACTTAAAACGGCAAAAATAAAGTCAGTTTCACGTTCCGGCAGGAAGTCCAGGTGTGACTGGGTACCGTTCAGCCAACCTTTGCCGTAGACGCCGCCGGAGCCAATCGCAATCGTGGACTGGATGATGTGATAGCCCGAGCCCAGCGGATCACTTTCCGGGTTCAGGAATGTGTAGACACGCTGACGCTGATAATCATGCAACGCACCCCAGGCGAACGGGATACAGGCGGCTGCAATGGTCAGCAGGGAAATAATGAGTCGCCAGCGCACCCCGGACAGGAAGAGGGCAAATATGCCTGACGAGGCAATCAACAGCGCGGTACCCAGGTCCGGTTGTTTGGCAACCAGTGCGACCGGCACCACCAGAATTACGCTGCAGATCAACAAGCGCGCACGACGTGGCGGGAGCACGGATTCGGCCAGATACCAGGCAATCATCATCGGCAGGGCGATTTTCATAATCTCTGATGGCTGGAATCGGAAGCCGGCGATATTCAGCCAGCGTTGTGCGCCCTTGCCGATTTCACCGGCAAGCAGGACGATGAACAACATCAGCAGTCCGGCGCCAAATATCCAGGGTGTCCAGATCTTGAGTGTGGTGGGATGAATCTGGGCAATGACCGACATGACCGCGAAACCGATGAACAGCAGAAAGAATTGCCGCCAAACCGCACCGCCGTCCTGACCGCCGGCACTGTACATGACGATGAGACCCACAAAGGCCAGGGTCAGCAGGGCGACCAACATGGGGACATCAATATGGAATTGCTGCGACAGTCGCCCGCCGTTGCTGAGGCGGGTGTCGTCGGCAAAATCTGAACTATAACGTGGGCTTGGGCTCATGGCTCTCTCCCAGTAGATAATAGTCGATGATTTTGCGGGCGATTGGCGCGGCGGTGGTACCGCCGCCGCCGCCGTTTTCCACAATCACGGCCACGGCTATTTTGGGGTCATCCGCCGGTGCAAAGGCGATGAACAGGGCATGGTCGCGGAGTTTTTTGGCAATTTTGTCTTCGTCATAGCGTTCGCCTTCCTTGATGCCAAAGACCTGGGCGGTACCGGTTTTACCGGCCATCCGATACTTAATGCCATAGCCGATGCCGCGTGCCGTGCCGTTGTGATCATGCACGACTTTCTCCATACCATGGATCACGGTCCGCCAGTTTTTGTCGGAAATTTTGTGTACTTCCTGTAAGGGGACCGGCTCGATGGGTTGCATTTCCAGCGTCTTGGGATCCTGGGTCGATTTGAGAATAATGGGTTGCATGCGTTGGCCGAATTTACTCAGGGTGGCGGTAAAACTGGCCAGTTGGAGCGGGGTGGAAAGGGTGTAACCCTGCCCGATACCGTTAATCAGCGTTTCACCCGGAAACCACAGCTCATTATAGGTGCGTAGCTTCCAGTCCTTGTTGGGAACTAGCCCGACAAGTTCGCCGATCACATCAATACCGGTTTTTTTGCCCAGACCGAAGGCAGACAGGTATTGGTAAATGCGATCAATACCGAGCTTATAAGCCAGATCGTAAAAATAAATATCACAGGATTCTGTAATGGCCTTGACCAGATTGGTGGTGCCATGACCGCTGCGTTTCCAGTCACGATAACGGCGCTGGTCGATATCATCCGGCACCGTCATCCAGCCTTTGCAGTTAACCGGGTTAAAGGCCTGCACCTCATCCAGTTCCAGCCCGGCCAGTCCCAACAACGGCTTCAGGGTGGAGCCGGGCGGGTATTGACCCTGCACGGCACGATTGAACAGGGGGCGATTGGGGGATTTTTTGAGTACATCAAAGGCCTCGGTGTCCAGTCCGTGGATAAACTGGTTGGGGTCATAGCTGGGAACGCTGACCAGGGCCAATACCGCACCGGTGTTCGGATCGATGGCGATGGCGGCGCCGTTGTCCTCGCCAAAGGCCTTTTCAGCGATAGCATGCAGCCGCGAATCAATGTTGAGATAGAGGGTTTTGCCCGGTACCGGCAGGGTACGTTCCAGTACGTTAATAATTCGGCCCTGAGCGTTGGACTCAACCCGTTGCAGACCGATTTGTCCGTGCAGCAGTTTTTCATAGGTGCGTTCCACACCGACCTTGCCGGTGTGGCTGGAAGCGCGATACTGGGAGCTGTTATCCATGCGGCGCAGATCCAGCTCACTGATACGGCCCACATAACCCGCCACATGTGCTGTCACCTTGCCCTGTGGATAGTGGCGGGCCAACTCCGCCTTGATATACACACCGGGAATTCGAAACTGGTTGACCGAGATACGTGCCACTTCCTCCTCGGTCAGACGATAACGCAGAGGCACACTTTCAAATTTACGCTTGCGGTTCAGTTGTCGCTTGAAACGGGTGATATCACTGTCGGTCAGGCTGATGATCTGTTTCAGCTGACCAAGCATGGTGTCGACATTCTCAACATGCTCTTCCACCACTTCCAGTAAAAATGTCGGGACATTGTGCGCCAGCAATACACCGTTACGATCGTAGATCAGTCCTCGGGTGGGTGGGATGGGCACGATATTTACCCGGTTTTTTTCCGACAGGGTGGTGTAATGGGTATATTCCACCACTTGCAGAATAAACAGGCGGCCAATCAGCACGATGGTCAGCAGGACAACAGCAGCGATGGTAATCGTCAGGCGGCGGTTAAACAGCAGGGACTCACGCAGGTGGTCCTTGAATGTGAAGTTATCGAACTGGGCCATAACTCATCAGGACACCTGGAATTGGCGTCGAACATAGCGCATCAAAATGAATACGAACGGCCAAACCAGTGCGGTTGTGAAAGTCGGGATCAGGATCTGCCAGAGACTGGGGGCGGCACCGATGATGCCCCTGATCCAGAGGATGATCAGGAAGTTGATCAGGATGATGAGAAATACGGTTGCGGCCTGTTGTCCCGGCGGATAGACCCGCAGGCGTTGGTGCAAACGAATAGTGATAAAGGAGACCAGGGCCAGAGCCAGGGCGTGCTGTCCCAGCAGGGAATCACGGATCACATCAACCACCAGACCGGCCGTCCAGCTGTAACCGACACTTACCCGTTGCGGCAGTGCCATACTCCAGTAGATCACCACCATGGCCACCCATTCCGGCCTTGCCAGACGCATGAAATCGGGCAGTGGCATCATCAACAGCATGAAGGAAACCAGAAAACTGATAATAATGACCGAACTGCCGCGGCGTTCCTGGGTTTTCATGATTTCGCCTCCTGGTTCAAGCGGCAGGGGTTATTTTCACCGGTACCCCGGGATTCGGGCCACACCAGCAAGACTTCGCGGCTTTGGTTGAGCTTTGCGCTGGGTTCGGCAATCACACTGGCGAAAGGCAGGCTGGGATCGGTATTGATCTCGAGGATCTTGCCGGCGGGATAACCGGTGGGGAAAACGCAGCCCAGACCGGAGGTGACAAACTCATCCCCCACCTTGATATCGGCGCTGTTGGGCAAATAGAGCAATTCAAAACGATTCTTGTCACCGGTGCCCGACACAACAGCGCGCAGACCGGTACGCAGAAACTGGATAGGCAAGGAATGGTTGGGGTCGGTCACCAGCAGGGCGGTACTGGAGAGCAGACCGACATGCGTGACAATGCCCATGACACCGTGGGCATCAACCATGGGCTGACCGGCAAATACCCCATCGTTACTGCCCTTGTTAATGACCACCTGACGTTTGTAAGGATCCAGATCAACAGAGAGTAATTCGGCGATCAGCACCTTGCCGCTGATTTCCTTGGAGGATTTCAACAAGGCCCGCAAGTGCATGTTTTCGGTTTTTACATAATTGAATTTTTGCAGTTCCGCCTTGAGCAACTGGTTCTGGGTTTTCAGGCTGAGGTTTTCTTCCTGCAGGGTTTTGCGGGTTTTAAATGTGTCCGACGCCCATTCACCGATTTCGGTTGGAATATCCACCATGAGCCGTACCGGATAGATCAGCACAGAGATACCGGCGCGCAGTGAATCAACATGATGAAAACGATGATCCAGTGTCATCAGGACGATAGACAGCACTACGAGTATGAACAACCGTAGTCCCAGGGTGGATTGTTGGAACAGGTGTTTAACGGTTCTTCCCCTAAAAAAATGCCAAAACAGACATAAAAGCAGCCGGTAGTCCGGTTTATAGAACTATCGGCTGCACAGGAAATTTATTAAATCAGTCGAATCAGTCGGTGATCCAACCGGCAAAACGACGCCGGTGGTTATTCCGTACTGAACAGATCGCTGCCTTGTTCGTCCATCATCTCCAGGGCGCGACCGCCGCCACGGGCAACACAGGTCAGCGGGTCCTCGGCAATGATAACCGGCAGGCCGGTCTCTTCCATCAGCAGGCGATCCAGATCATGCAGCAACGCACCGCCACCGGTCAGCACCATGCCGCGCTCGGCGATATCCGAGGCCAGTTCCGGCGGTGTCTGTTCCAAAGCGGTTTTGACTGCACTGACGATACCCATCAGGGGTTCCTGCAGGGCTTCGAGGATCTCGTTACTATTGATATTGAAGCGTCGGGGTACGCCTTCCGCCAGATTTCGTCCGCGGACTTCCATTTCGCGGATTTCATTGCCGGGATAGGCGGTGCCAATCTCTTTTTTCAGCCGTTCAGCGGTGGATTCACCAATCAGGCTGCCGTAGTTACGGCGAATATAATTAATAATGGCCTCATCGAAACGGTCACCGCCGATGCGGACCGAAGCGGAGTAGACGATACCGCTCAGAGAGAGGACGGCCACTTCGGTGGTGCCGCCACCGATGTCCAGCACCATGGAGCCCCGTGCCTCACTGATGGGCATGCCGGCGCCGATTGCTGCAGCCATCGGCTCTTCAATCAGGTAAACTTCACGGGCGCCCGCGCCGGCAGCGGATTCACGAATGGCGCGGCGTTCCACCTGGGTGGAACCGCAGGGTACACAAATCAGCACCCGTGGACTGGGACGCAGGAATTTGTTTTCGTGGACCTTGCGAATGAAGTATTGCAACATTTTTTCGGTCACGGTGAAGTCGGCAATAACCCCGTCTTTCATAGGGCGGATAGCGACGATATTGCCGGGTGTGCGACCCAACATGCGTTTTGCTTCGGCACCGACAGCGGCGATGCTCTTGGGACCACCCGGACCGCGTTCCTGGCGAATGGCCACGACAGAGGGTTCGTTGAGTACGATTCCCTTGCCGCGGACATAAATCAGTGTGTTGGCAGTGCCGAGATCGATGGAAATGTCGTTGGAGAAAATTCCCCGGAGGCTCTCAAACATATTTGCGCGTCTTTCTAGTTGTAATAGTGAAGTATTATAGGTATAGCATGTATCGGAATGCCAGCCCGATTACTTTAATCAAGTACAGGTCTTTGGGCAAGCTGCGGTATATGTTAAGTTTCGCTTTTTTTATCTCAATCACATTTAGTGGATTTATGAGGAACAGGATATGTCACTGGACAGTGCAGACGTAAAAAAGATCGCCCACCTGGCAAGACTTGCCGTTGATGAGCAGGATATTCCGGGTTATGCACATAACTTGTCCAATATTCTCGCATTGGTTGAGCAAATGAGTGCCGTGTCGACCGATAATGTGACACCCATGGCGCACCCGCTGGATGAAATTCAGCGTCTGCGTGATGATGTGGTGACAGAAAATGACCAGCGTGATCACTTCCAGCAAGCAGCACAGCAAGTTGAAGACGGTCTTTATCTGGTGCCGCAGGTCATCGAATAAACGTAATTTCAGCATGGTATTACGCTATTTATCCAATAAAACAAGCCAATAACAATTTCAGAGTAGTCTTATGCACCAAATGACCATTGCCGAACTGGCGAAAGGTTTACAGAAAGGGCAATTTTCCAGTGAAGAACTGACCCGGGCCTATTTACAACGAATCAAGCAATTCGATGCAGAACTCAATTCTTATATAACAGTGGTTGAGGAGCAGGCCATTGCGCAGGCAAAAGCCGCCGATCAGCGTCTCGCCAAAGGCGATGCCGTTGCGTTAACCGGTATTCCCCTTGCCCAGAAGGACATTTTTTGTACGAATGGGGTAAAGACCAGTTGTGCATCAAAGATGCTGGATAACTTCATCGCACCCTATGACGCCACAGTTATTGAGCGTTTCAATCAGGCCGGTGCCGTCATGCTGGGTAAAACCAATATGGATGAATTCGCCATGGGCTCATCCAATGAAACCAGTTTTTATGGTCCGGTAAAAAATCCCTGGAATATCGAAACCGTGCCGGGTGGTTCATCCGGCGGATCGGCGGCAGCGGTGGCAGCACGGTTGGCCGCGGCGGCCACCGGCACCGATACCGGTGGTTCCATTCGCCAACCGGCGGCGCTGTGTGGCATTACCGGCATCAAACCGACCTATGGCCGGGTTTCCCGCTACGGCATGATCGCCTTCGCCTCCAGTCTGGATCAGGCCGGGGTCATGACCCAGACCGCGGAAGACGCCGCCATCATGCTGGGCGCGATGGCGGGTTTTGACGAACGTGATTCCACCTGCCTGGATAAAGCCGTACCCGATTACACGGCCACACTGAATCATGATCTCAAGGGCCTGAAAATCGGTTTGCCGAAAGAATATTTTGCGGAAGGATTGGATAACGGCGTGGCCACTGTGCTGGAAGCCGCTATTGAGGAATACAAAAAACTGGGCGCAGAGGTTGTGGAGATTAGCCTGCCCAACAGTGCCCTCTCCGTTCCCGCCTACTATGTGGTTGCCCCGGCGGAGTGTTCCTCCAACCTGTCTCGCTTTGACGGTGTCCGCTTCGGTTATCGTTGTGAAGACCCCAACGATCTGGAAGACCTCTACAAACGCAGTCGCGGTGAAGGCTTCGGCCCGGAAGTGAAGCGCCGTATTATGATCGGCACCTATGCCCTGTCGGCCGGTTACTACGATGCCTATTACCTGAAGGCGCAAAAGATCCGCCGCCTGATCAGTGATGATTTCAAACAGGCCTTCAAAAACGTGGATGTGATCATGGCGCCGACCGCGCCGACCACGGCCTTCAGGATCGGGGAGAAGACCGACGATCCCATCACCATGTATCTGTCGGATATCAACACCATCGCCGTCAATCTGGCCGGATTGCCGGGGATGTCGGTGCCGGCCGGTTTCAGTCAGGCACTGCCGGTGGGTTTGCAGATCATCGGCAACTATTTTGATGAAGCACGCCTGTTGAATGTGGCGCACAAATATCAACAGATCACCGACTGGCACAAGCAGATACCGGCGGCATATAAATAGTTATGGTCTCGGCTGCGCGCAAGACATGTTGAGACAGAGCAAGAATATTCAACCCCCCTGCATTGCGCTGCGGGGAGAGCAATGAGGTAACAAGAGTAATGGAATGGGAAACCGTCATCGGCCTGGAGATCCACACCCAACTGGCCACCAAGAGCAAAATCTTTTCCGGTGCCGCGACTGCCTATGGTGCGGAACCCAACACCCAGGCCTGTGCGGTTGATCTAGGCCTGCCCGGTGTCTTGCCGGTGTTGAATCGTGAAGTGGTGACCATGGCGGCCAAATTTGGTTTGGCGATTGGCGCAAAAGTGGCGCCGCTTTCCGTGTTTGCGCGGAAAAACTATTTCTATCCCGATCTGCCCAAGGGTTATCAGATCAGCCAGTACGAATTGCCGATCGTTGAACATGGGACACTGGAGATCGAACTGGAAGACGGCACCACCAAGATCATCGGCGTGACCCGAGCCCATCTGGAAGAAGATGCGGGCAAATCACTGCATGAAGATTTCCACGGCATGACCGGTATCGATCTCAATCGCGCCGGGACACCCCTGCTGGAGATCGTCTCCGAACCGGATATGCGTTCCGCCAAAGAGGCGGTGGCCTACATGAAAAAAATGCACTCACTGGTGACTTACCTCGGCATCAGTGACGGCAACATGCAGGAAGGTTCTTTCCGTTGTGATGCCAACGTCTCGGTGCGACCCAAAGGGCAAAAAGAATTTGGCACCCGTACCGAATTGAAGAACATCAACTCCTTCCGTTTTGTGGAGCGGGCCATCAACTTTGAAGTGGAACGCCAGATCGATGTACTGGAAAGCGGCGGCAAGATCATTCAGGAAACGCGCCTGTATGATGCGGACAAGGATGAGACCCGCTCCATGCGCAGCAAGGAAGAGGCGATGGACTATCGTTATTTCCCTGATCCCGATCTGTTGCCGGTGGCCATCAGTGAAAAACAACTGGCCGAGGTGCGCAACACTCTGCCCGAACTGCCGGATGCCAAACGGCAACGCTTTATGGCGGACTATGGTTTGTCGCGGGATGACGCCGGCCAGCTGACGGCTGATCGTATGACGGCGGATTATTTTGAAACCGTCGCCGGTAAATGTGGTGATGCGAAACTGGCTGCCAACTGGGTCAACACCAGTCTGGCCGGTGCGCTCAACAAAGACGGCAAGGCGATCAGCGCATCACCGGTCAGCGCTGATATGTTGGGCGGCATGTTGTTGCGCATCAAGGACAACACCATCTCCGGCAAGCTGGCCAAGGAAATCTTCGAAGCCATGTGGCAGGGTGAAGGTGATGCCGACACCATTATCGACAAGAAAGGCTTGAGACAGATCACCGATACCGGCGCCATTGAAACCGTACTGGATGAGATCATCGCCGCCAACCCGCAACAGGTGGAACAACTCAAAGCCGGTAAGGACAAGTTGATGGGGTTCTTTGTCGGTCAGGTGATGAAACAGACCGGTGGCAAGGCGAATCCGGGGCAGGTGAATGAACTGCTGAAAAAGAAGCTGGGGCTTTAGGCCGTTGAATCGGCATTCATACATCGGTGGTTGTTTCCTGTTCCGAGATATAACGCAGAGTACGCAGAGGCGCAGAGAACGCAAAGAAAGATAATTGGTTGGTTTCTCCGGTTTTCTTGCGCTGTGGGTGAACCAACACCTCGCTTCTTCAGGGAGAAGTTGTATACGGCTGCAACGAGTGGCGGCAGTGTGAAGGCGATGCTGTTCTGTCGAGTTGCATATATATCTGATTCTCTCGCATTTGCACAGGAACTGATCCCCCTCTCTCAGGGACAAAATTGTCGGGAACAATTTTGGACAACCGTTTTATTGGTTGCCCGAAGGGTGAGCTGCATGGAAGCAGCGAATCAAAGGGCAGGGGTGAGGGGATATGTATCCTGTCTTTAAATTCAATGTTAAACAGCGGCTTGTCTTGCCTGGTTTTGCTGCTGTTGCAATGAGAGAATGAATTCAGCATGAGTGATACTTTACAACGTTTTCTTTTTGAACAGGCCCCGGTGCGTGGCGCCTGTGTGCAGTTGTCCGCTACCTGGCAGGCGATTCTCGAGCGTCATTCCTATCCACAACCGGTACGTGATCTGTTGGGTGAGACCATGGTGGCGGCGGTGTTGTTGTCCTCCACACTGAAGCTTAAGGGCCGCATGACCCTGCAAATGACCGGTGAAGGGCCTTTAAAACTGTTAATGGTCGAATGCACTGACGGGCATGCCTTGCGCGGTGTGGCGCAGTGTGAGGAGCACTTTGAGCAATCTGAATTTGCCGCCATGCTGGGGCAGGGACGACTGGTGATTACCCTGGAACCGGAAGAGGGCAAGGAGCGCTATCAGAGTATCGTAAATCTGCACGGTACATCACTTGCCGAAGCGCTGGGTGATTATCTGGTGCGTTCCGAACAACTGGATACGCGCTTATGGTTGAGTGCTGATCGACATCATGCCGGTGGGCTGTTGATCCAGAAACTGCCCGGCCGCTGGAATGAAGAGGAACACGAGTTGTGGGAACGGGTTTCACACCTCAGCGCCACCATCAAGGATGCCGAACTGCTGCATCTCTCCCAGCAACAGATCGTGCATCGTCTCTATCATGAAGAAGATGTCCGGATCTTTGACACCGAACCGGTTTTCTTCCGTTGCACCTGTACCCGGGACAGAGTCACCAACATGCTGCAATCCCTCGGTTACACAGAAGTCAAAAGCATCATCGAGGAACAGGGCGAGGTCAACGTCGCCTGTGAGTTCTGCAACCAGAAATACCACTACGACATTGTCGATATAGAACAAATCTTTGTTGACGATATCTCGGGGGATAAGGGCAATATTACCCGGCACTAGCTTTTGGTTGACTGCAAACTGTATTGATTTGTGTCTGACTTTAGTCTCTGGGTATGCTTGCCCCTTCTATACCCAGGGTATCTGCAAAGATATTTATCAGAAAATCAAAATCGCGTCGGAAACCAAAACTCATCCTGAAGTCATCTGCGCCGGGGCCGGAATTGAGTTCTGCCTGTGCGACAAATCTCCAGGGAGAATTGGAAATTTTATAAACAGCTTGTGCATTGATAAGCAGACTTCTTTTTCTTTCGCGAAATCTTTCATCATACCCGGCGCCAATTTCCAGATAGCTTCCAAACAGGTTGTTATCCTTTTTTTGGTTTATGACTCCGAAATACAACATTGTGTGCCCCTGTGTGTTGTTGGTGACTTGTGTGTCGTTGTCGGCAATAAATCCGCCTGTCAGTTTAATATAAAGGTTTTGTGTTTCGTCCTCGTTGCAGTTAAAGGCAGAAAACCACATGCTCGCATTGGCGATAATTACCTCTGCTTCCCGAATTACAGTTACTGTATTGTTATTTCCTGTTACCTCAATGTTTGACGTGCCAAATCGCAGATTTTCTGTGATATGGAGGCGGCAATTTGTACCAAACGCATTTTTCCAGGCAAGTTGACCGCCGGATAACTCCACATAGATGTTGTTTGAAGTAAATACTCCGGCAGAAGGTGTATTGGTGGCATTGTAAGTAGAGGATTCTTGCCCCAAAGTGAATTCAAACTTCCACGGGTTTTCTTCATCGTTAGAATTATTGCCGCCATTGCTGCTTGTGTCGGTTTCCGGTGCCGGTTCAGGTACGGGTCTTAATGGTGATGGAGTGGTCTTTTCCGGGTTTTTTATTGAAATATCAATGATTGACTGTTGTGCTGTGGCAAGAATTTTTACCGATTCGATATACTTTGTCTGATTTTTGTGTCTTTTTGCCCGCTCCAGCATATTTATCTGTTCTCTTGCCAGATTTTGCGCCAAAGATAATATGTGTGAATTATCGTGGTTGTTTTTGATTTGTTTGGGTGGCTGGGTTTTCTGGTTTGCATGTTTGTCCAGGATTGTTGTGATTTCCCTTCCTTTATCACCAGTCCTGGTATTTTGGGAGGAGTGAGTATTTTCTGGTTTTGCTTTATCGACAACTTGTGGTGCCGGTTTTGTTTTTGGCGGCACAATGACCTGTGCAGGTTGTTTGTCAGATGATGCCAAATTTGTATTATTTTTGTTTATGCTTTGTGTTTTTTTTGTTGGGTATTTTTTATGAAGATAATCAACAAGGGGCGGATGTGCATTTAGAAATGCTTCTGGGTCTGGATGGTTTTCTATGTGTGCCACGAGTCCTGCATGGTTTCTTGCAAAATATTGTTCCAGTGTTTCCTCCCCCGGCGTGCAATTATTGGTCTTTTCTGTTGGTGCTCTATAGACATCTGTGGGGCTGTACTTGTTTGCTGAAAATTTTTTAAAGGCCCTGCCTTTTCTTCGTGCATGGATTTTTTTTGGTTCAGGTGTATAAACATAGGAGAGTTCGTTGGTGCAGTCCCGTACTACCATGCTGTGATTTTCGCAGACTGTATAAGTGATGCTTTTTGTAGAGATTTTGTCATCTTTAGGTGCATTATTGTTCGATGGGATGTAGTACAGGGTTTTCTCTTCGCAATCAAGCAATCCCGGTTTTTTGTTTTTGGTCTTAGAATTATTTTCTTCTGCGATTGCGATAACTGATAGATTGAGTGCTGCCGTAATTAAAACAAAGAACGGTTTATTCATCGCCAATTCTCCCTTTGAATTGCTTCGCGTCCTCAATACTTCCGGGATTGAGTTGACAGGTGATGACTGTGAAGCTGAATTTTTGTTTTCTTATAATTGTTTTATAGCCGCAAATAACATTGGTGTAAATGAAAAAAAACACCGTATGTCTTGAACCTGACAGATTGAGGTATTGTTCTGTCATTTAATTAAGAAGTTAAGCAATGGAAACTGCGTGATTTCAATATCCCGCAATGGTTGAATAGACAGTTGCAAGCTCAAATTCGCATGTCGTCTGAGAGATATTTACCGGTTTGTTCCTGTGTAGAGGGGGGCGGGGACAAGCAGTCAAGCAGGAACAGGCGAATTTCCCGGTGGACTCTGACGGAAGGGCGAAAAGACTACATTCCTCCGCTCTTTTGTGGTGAAAAAAACCGGCTCAAAACGCGCTTTTTTTCTCAAGTCCCGGCCCGGGAGCACGATACCAGAATAAGACAGGCAGCGTGTTGTTGCCGCTTGTGGTATTTAAGCGGGGTGTCGTATGAGTGGTCTTTTCAGAGTTTGCAGTATTGTTCTCCTCCTGTTTTCAATCGTTTCTTGCAGTTCCATCTCCCGTATGGAAAAAGAGTTAATAATAAAGCGCAGTCCGGCCGGCAGTGATCCGGACGTCCGGGCCATCTATCGTCTCAAGCAGGAAATCGAGGCCGGTTATGGAGTAAAGGTGCACATCAACAAGAAGTGCTCAACCTATTGGGGACGTTATAATCTGGCGGTGGATAACAAACGGCTGCTGACGTTTATGCAGATGATGCATGAGGAAATCCGGAAGTACCCGGTGGATTTTTTCCGCAAGTCACGGGCCGAAAATATCTGTATCGGTGAAAACCTGAGTGTGAATGGCATCACAGTAGCCGCTATGCCTGCGCCGGAAAATAATATTGTGATTTATTCCCTGGCCAGGGATGTGAAATCCACACCGCTGGTCCCCTATAAAATGCCATACATGCGAACGGTGTTCCACCATGAGTTATTCCATAACACAGACTATGTTGTGTGGGGCAAACACTATTACAAGTGGGCAGCTTGGCATGCCCTGAATGTGCCGGGATTCACCTATTCCCGCGGCGGAGTGTTGGCCTATACCAATCCTAAAATGGTGAAAAGCAGCAGGCTGGAAAAAGGCTTTATGAACAAGTATTCCCAGTTGGGCATGGAAGAGGACCGGGCTGAAATCATGGAAGCCATTATGATGTATCCCGGTTCGAAACTGGTGATTAACAAGTGCCGGCAGGATGAAATTATACGTAACAAGGTAAATTTGATCGTCAAGTTGCTGGACGATAAGATTATTAAACAAAGGAAATGGCATATCCATGAGGTGGCAGACCGGTGTAACTCCGGGGGAGATATCGCCAGACAGGATTAGCCGGAGCACCTCTGCATAGCAAAAGGCCGGCCGCGCACAAGGATGTACGGCCGGCCTTTTTATATGTCTGGAACAATTGTTGTGTCAGTTACGTCATCACAGCCGGACGTGTCAGGGACAAACGTTGATGAGCAATGGAGTGGCTGGGAAAAGTACAATGCCTTCATGGTGAAGGCATTGTCTGTGACTTAAGCGGTTTTGGTCTTGAATTGGCCGACCAGTGCTTCCAGTTGTGCGGCCAGTTGGGCCAGTTCATTGGTGGCTGTCGTCGTATGCTTGGCATCGTCGGCAACCTGTTGCGCCAGTTGGGTAATGTTCGTGACATTACGGTCAATCTCTTCCGTTACGGAAGTGTGTTCCTCAGTCGCCGTGGCGATCTGGGTGATCATCTGGCTGATGTTGTCGACCGAAGTGGCAATCCCGTTAAGGCGATGGGTTGTCTGTTCAACAAAGCCCTGGGTCTTACCGGCCTCTTCCTGAGTGGTTTTCATGATGGCAACGGTCTTGTTGGTTTCGGATTGCAGACCGGCCACTGTCTCTTCGATTTCCTTGGTGGATTGCTGGGTACGTGTCGCCAGCGTACGAACTTCATCAGCCACTACGGCAAAACCGCGACCCTGTTCACCGGCGCGGGCTGCTTCAATTGCCGCGTTCAATGCGAGCAGGTTGGTTTGTTCTGCAATGTCATTGATGACAGCCATAATATTGGCAATCTTGTCGGTTTGATCCTGCAGGCGGTGCAGTGAATCAGCCACCTGATTGGTTTCCTTGATCTGGTTGCTGATGGCCTGGGACAGTCCCTGGGAAACTTTAGCCCCTTCCTGGGCCTCTTTATTGGCTGTGTCTGCTGCGTTAGCCGCTTCGGCGGCATTGCGGGCAACTTCCTGTGCAGTCGAAGCCAGTTCGTTGATGGCGGTGGCCACCTGGGCTGTTTCGGCCAACTGCCGCTCGATACTGCCGTTGGTTTGTTTGGAGATCGCGGTCAATTCTTCGCTGGATGATGCCAGCATAACCGTGGTCTTGTTGATCTCGACGACCATCACACCAAGGTTATCGAGCATGGCGGCCATGGCCTTGGTCAGCTGACCGGTTTCATCATTGGAGTTGGTATCGGCTTTGCCTGTATCCGGGGTAAGGTCACCGGTAGCTACATCCTTGACGACCCGAATAATGGCGTTCAGTTTGGTGAAAGATCGGCTGATATACCAGAACAGGATCAGGATCATGGCAACAACAATTACGCTTGTAACCAGCACTGCCATCCAGTTCAGTCGAGACTGTTTGTTGAAACTTTCGGTATGGTCCTTAACGGTAACCAGGTGTGCACGAGCTTCGTTGGTAAAGTCTTTGACCGGATGCGTCACAACGGCATAGGTTTTGCCATCATGTTTGGCCGGTTTGAATTTTGATTTACCCAGTTCAGGCAACTTATAGTCAAGCTGGGCAAGCAGCTCATCGACGGTACTGTACACCACACCGCCATTCCCGTTCAGGATGACAATTTCGGATTCATTACTGTTTTTCATTTGCTTGACGGCATCCTGCAGATCGCGGATGTAGGTGGCGCCACCGATGGGTTGACCGCGCATCAGTAACGGGAAACTGACCGCTATCTGCGGACGGCCCTGCTCGTCAAAAATCACACCGCGCTGGACCTTGCCGGTTTCCAGCGATTTCTTGATTAATCTGTTTTCACCGAGCTTGAGCTCTTCGGGAATGGTGACCAGATTTTGGCCATTTAAATCACTGATCGACAGGCCGGTCAGTACCTTGGAGGCACTCAGCAGGTTATAAGTGGTGCGAACATTTTCGGCCAGGGCTTCATTATCCTGACTTTGCAGCGCATTGCGCGTATCTCGGTCACGCGCCAGTGCGGTGGCATTTGATTCCATGCCATCCATCTGATTGGTGAGAATCAAGCGCCAAAGCAGCGCCTCACCTGTAATCGATGCTTCTTCGAAGCGTTCCTCGACTTCATTCTGAGTCATCCTGCCGGCTGTGGTCTGAGCGATCACAACCAGCAGGATAGTAGCCAAACTCAGTAGAAGTATGCGTGCTTTTAAACTCATAATAACAGCAAGCCTTCTTCTATATTAAGTTGTATCAAAATTACCGGACGTACTTATTCCACCGGGTAACCGGATTTTTTCCAGGCCGGATAACCATCACGGAAGTAGTACACGTTTTTGTAGCCCCAGGACACGGCCTGTTCAGAAGCCTTGGCACTGCGCAGACAGCTGTGACCGTTGCAATAGATCACCACTTTCTGACCGGGCTTGACGTGCTCACTCAGGGTGTTCTTGCTATAGACTTTTTTCAGTTCGATATGGATCGCATCAGGGATACGTCCTGCAGCAAAGTCCTTGTCGCTGCGAACATCGACAAACACAACGCCCTGGTCAAACAGCTTTTTGGCCTGTTGGGCATTAACTGTTTTGGCGCCGGATACTGTGTTCGGGGATATCTTCTTTTTGTCGGCATGGGCACCAGGTGCAAACGCCAGACCGAGCATAACTAACATAGTGGTAGATAACACAACGCGTTTCATGACCGCACTCCTATTTGTATGGGTTGAGAAATTGGAATTGCTTCAACTATTTTCGGCTTGAAATGGTGCGGCTTTAGGTTTTGGCGAATATATGCAGTGCAGAATATGGTTATGAAGTAACCATAAAGCCTGCACTTAATCTGTGTAAGGCAAGTTAATTCAATAAAAACAAAGAGATATGGCTTGTTACTGACGGCGACATACGCTGCAGTGCGGGTCCCTGCGTATCTTGAGTTTTCGCCAATCGGTGTGCAGGAAATCAATGACCAGCAAGTGGCCGGCGAGCGTCTCGCCGATATTTAACAAAACTTTTATGGCTTCTGTCGCCTGAATACTGCCGATTACACCGACAACCGGAGCAAGGACGCCATTTTCACTACACCGGGCCTCCTCTTCACCTTCTTCTTTATATAGGCAGTGGTAACAGGGCGCTTCAGGCTGGTTGCAGGGAAACACCGCGACCTGTCCTTCCATACGTATCGCGGCCCCGCTCACCAGCGGCACTTGCCGGGTAACACAGGCCCGGTTGACGGCGAAGCGTGTCGTGAAGTTGTCAGAGCCATCCAGCACGATGTCCACCCCCTCGAGCATGGCGATCAATCTGTCGGTATCGAGCTTTTCGGCAACACAGGTAACACGGACAGTGGGATTGATCGCCAGCAGGGTGTCACGGGCCGATTCCACTTTGGGGCGGCCGATATCACTGTGACGATGCAGGAGTTGGCGTTGCAGGTTGCTGAGGTCAACCCGATCAAAATCGGCCAGGATCAAGTGGCCGACCCCGGCGGCGGCAAGGTACATCGCCACGGGGGAACCCAGCCCGCCCATGCCGACAATAAGGGCCGTGGACTGCAGGAGCTTTTCCTGACCGGCGATATCGATTTGCGGCAGCATAATCTGCCGGCTGTATTGCAGGAGTGTTTGATCATCCATACGCGCAGGGTAATGGGAAACGCCTGCGCTGAAAAGAGTCGGCGGCGATATTATAGATAGTTACGCAAATGGTCAGGACGTCGATCCCGACAACCATGGGGGCGGCGCTGGTAGTGATTCGTGAAAATCTGTTGGGTGGATTGCTTGTCACTCACGCCCAGGTTGGCCCGCTCGGTGTCCTCGGTGTAGCGATACAGGGCCTGCTTCAGTTTGGCCAGCAGGGAATTTCGAATGTGGAAACGGGCCTCGAGCAACAAACCGACTATCGATTCCAGGGTGATATGCTTGATGTCATAACTAATCATCAAATGGAGTGCATCCGGCGCCGAGACATTCAGGATGCCTTTGGTTTTTGCCAGTAATTGCGCGGCGTGATCAGCCTGCTGCCCATCGGGGTGCAGGCTGTCAAACTCAATCTCACGATGTTTTATACGGGAACTCATCAGCGGCCTCTGTCCTTATAGCCTACTCCCTGTCAGCCCGAGTGCAACCGGGAACTGAAAATAGTAGTAAGGAAAATAATGAGGTTACCGGGGTTTTTGGGCCATGACCATGCGGGGTTGGCCGGCCAAATCACGTTTGCCGCATACCTCGTGATAACCCGCCTTGTTCAGTAAATCGATAACGGCCTGTTGTTGATCATAGCCGTGTTCCATGAGCAGCCGGCCGCCCGGTTTGAGGCAGACGGCGGCCTGTTGCACGATACGACGGATATCATCCAGACCATCTGCACCGGCGATCAGGGCCGAAACCGGTTCAAAACGCACATCGCCTTGTTGCAAATGGGGATCCGCTGCCGCGATATAAGGCGGGTTGGCCACGATCATATCGAAACAGTCTGCGGGAAAACCGGCCAACCAGTCGCTTTGCTGAAAGCGGACATTCCGGATCCCGAGTTGTTGTGCATTTTCCTCAGCCACCATGAGCGCGCCCGGTGATTGATCGATGCCGATGAGTTGTGCGAGGGGACGCTCATTGGCAATGGCCAGCGCAATAGCGCCGCTGCCCACACCGAGATCGGCCACGGTACAGCTCTGGTCAGCGGCCAGATGCGCCAGCGCCTGTTCCACCAGCAGCTCGGTTTCGGGGCGCGGGATCAAGGTATCCGTCGTCACCTTTAACTTCAGCGTCCAGAAATCCTGATCACCGACCAGATAGGCAACCGGTTCGCCCCGGCTGCGTCGTTCGATGAGCGCAAGGAACGATGTTTCCTGCTCGGGGGTGAGTATTTGTTCCGGCCAGGTGAACAGCCGGCTGCGATCCGTGTCCAGCACATGGGCCAGCAGTATCTCGGCATCCAGGCGGGCTGTGTCTGATGCTGTACTTAAACGGTCAGTGGCGGATCGCAGGCTTTGCTGGATGGAGAGGGACATGGTGCTATATGCTGATTCTACTTTGGCTCAGGCAATAATGCCTGAGCCAAAGTATACCGTTTGGATGAGCCTGCCGAACAGGGTTTACTGTTTTATATATTTTCTTGAGGTCGTGACATACGGAAACGGGTCCGGTAGAAAAGCATAATTTTCCGCCAGATAGAATGCATAATTTCCGTTCGATGCATCCGTATCATCGACAAACAAAGTCCAGTATGAGCCGTTGATAAGACTGGTGGTTGGCATTCTGAAGATGGATGCCAGTGGTGGATCCTGCAATGGCGGGCCGGCCAGGCCATTGGGGGCAGGAACAAAGTTCACATCGCCTTCTGCCGCTTTCCATCCCTGGGTCAGGAAATCACCCCGATCACCGATACTACCGCCATCGCCGTCCGATTCTCGAGAAAATCGTGTGTCTTTTTCCCGGTGGTTCAGTGTGGTACAGGCACCATCATCATATATGTCTTTATCGACATACAGCCGGTGATCATGGATTCGGATAATATGTTTCATGCTACTGATGCACTCACTTTGCCATTCCCCACTGATATCCATATGGCCGCCTGAGTTGGTACGTGCATAGGTGGGTTCGATTTTGTCGCAGCCAATAGTCGCCATTACCATGGCAATCAGCAGCAACCACTTTGTGTTTTTTGTCATTTTCTCTCCCCCTGATCCTATTGATGTAACCGACACTCCATTCTACCTGGTCAAACCTGAACGTCGGCTTAAAGACAATGAGCTGTCTGGAAAGACGATATAGAGGTATTTGCTTGTCAAAGGGAAGCGGATACTTGTCAGGCACAAACGATGTGGTTTTAAGAATTTGTATAATGATTCGGCGCGTGCGAAAAAGCGAACTTACTCATCACTCATGGCCGCCAGCAGATCGGCCTGATGCTCGTGAATCAGTGGTTCGATCACTTCATCCACCTGGCCTTCCATGATCTCTTCCAGTTTATAAAGCGTCAGGTTGATGCGGTGGTCGGTGACCCGACCCTGTGGATAGTTATAGGTGCGAATGCGTTCAGAGCGATCACCGGTCCCTACCAATTGGCGACGGTTTTGTGCCTGTTCCCGCTGCTGCTTTTCCTGTTCCACACTGAGCAACCTGGCGGAGAGCAGGCTCATGGCGCGGGCGCGGTTTTTATGCTGGGAGCGTTCGTCCTGACATTCCACCACGATACCGCTGGGCAAGTGGGTGATGCGGATCGCGGAATCGGTCTTGTTAACGTGCTGACCACCGGCGCCGGAGGCGCGGTAGGTGTCAACCTTCAGGTCCGCCGGGTTGATGTTCACTTCACTGACTTCATCGGCTTCCGGCAGGATGGCGACAGTACAGGCCGAAGTGTGAATACGACCCTGGGATTCGGTTTCGGGTACACGTTGCACACGATGTGCACCGGATTCGAATTTCAGACGTGAATAGGCGCCGGCGCCGACAAGCCGGCTGATGATTTCCTTGTAGCCGCCGTGTTCCCCTTCATTACTGCTGATCACTTCCACTTTCCATTTATGCAGTTCGGCATAGCGGGAATACATACGGAACAGATCACCGGCAAAGATGGCGGCTTCATCACCGCCGGTCCCGGCACGGATTTCCAGGAAGATGTTGCGGTCGTCATTGGGATCCACCGGCAACATCAGGATTTGCAGTTCCTGCTCCAGTTTTTCCTTGTCTTCTTCGGCGGTCTGAAATTCTTCTTCGGCCAGTTCACGCATCTCGGCGTCACTGTCCTGCAACATGCGTTTCGCCTCATCCAGATTGGCCAGTGTGGTTTTGTATTTCTTGAAACAGCGGATGACCGGGTTCAGTTGGGCATATTCCTGGGAAAGCGTGCGAAACCTGTTCTGATCACCAATGACGCCGGGGTCAGCCAACAGGTGGTTGATCTCTTCCAGACGATCACTGAGGGATTCCAGTTTGTTATGGAGTGATGCTTTCATAATTCGGGTGATATATAAAGAATAGTGTTATTCGTTATCTTTCAGGTTGAAAAGTTCACGGGCGCTGTCCAGTAAACTGTTTCGACCTTCAAAGGCGGCTCGATTCATTTGTACGGTGGGTTCATGGATCAACTTGTTGGTCAGGATGCGTGACAGATCGTTAATGACTTTTTCCGGATCACGTCCGGCGGCCAGCTGGCGCAGGGCCTGACGGTTAGCTTCTTCACGGATTAACTCGGCATGGGTGCGATAGGCCCGAATGGTATCCACCGCTTCCAGCGATCGCAGCCAACCCATGAATTGCTCCACCTGACCCGCGATGATGTCCTCGGCTTCTTCCGCTGCCGCCTGACGGGACTTGCGGTTTTCCTCAATCACTTCCTGCAGGTCATCCACCGTGTAGAGATAGACATCCCGCAGGTTGCCGACTTCGGGTTCGATATCGCGGGGTACGGCGATGTCCACCATGAAAATGGGGCGGTGTTTGCGCTTTTTCAGCGCCCGTTCAACCGCACCCTTGCCCAGTATGGGCAGTTGGCTGGCTGTCGAAGAGATCACGATATCGGCTTCCACCAGCCGATCCGGCATTTCCGACAACGTGATGGCTTCACCATTGAACTGACCGGCCAGCAGCTGGGCGCGCTCAATGGTCCGGTTGGCGACAATCATGTGTTTCACCCCCATCTCTCCCAGATGACGGGCCACCAGTTCAATGGTTTCACCGGCGCCAATCAGCAGTGCGGTGTGTTCATTCAAGTTGGTGAATATCTGCTTGCTCAGACTGACGGCGGCAAAGGCGACCGAGACCGGGTTGCTGCCGATGGCGGTATCGGTACGGATCTGTTTTGCTACAGAAAAAGTGTGTTGAAACAGGCGGTTAAGCTGCATACCGATGGCGCCGGCATTGTTCGCCCAGGTGTAGGCATCCTTGATCTGACCCAGGATCTGGGGTTCACCCAGGACCAGGGAATCGAGTCCGCTGGCCACGCGCAGGATATGCTGTACCGCCGCCTGATCGGCAAAGGTATAGGTATAGGGGGCCACGTCTTCCTGGCTGAGTTTATGGTAACGGCTGATCCAGCCGATGAGACATTCAGCGGCACCGCTTTCTACACTGCAGTACAGCTCAGTGCGGTTACAGGTAGACAGGATGGCGGCCTCATTGACGGCATGCTGGGCGAGCAATTCCCGCAAGGCGGTCGCCAGATGTTCGGGGGCAAATGCCACTTTCTCCCGGATTTCCACCGGTGCGGTTTTGTGGTTGATGCCGAGGGCCAGGAGTGTCACGCTGGTATCTGCCAAAATATATTTTATACGGTTAGTTGGGCTTGAAATTGTGGTCAATGCAGACCAATGTATATTATAAAGGGAATTTCCCTAAAAGTTCTTTTTGCGATCCAGAGAAGTTCCCGGCGGGCGATATGGAAAATACAAACCAATCTTTAAAAATCCTTATAAATCATATAGTAATTTTCTCAGGACTTGTCCTGTTCGGGATAACCGCGCAGGCCGGTGAGTCTGCCAGTGGCAGGGGGACAATGCTATTTGATGCAAATTCAGCCGCAAACACCCGGTCCGTCGGAGGCGAGTCTATACCAGGCGGGCTTCTGGCAGAACAAAAAAAATCGGTCTCCCCTAAAAAATCATCAGCCAAAAAAGCGACCGGTGATAAAAAGCGCCGGCGTGCCGGCGAGCAGGGTACCCAAAACCGCACAGCCCTGTTACTGAAAACGCTCCTGATGGCGGAACTGGCCATGAAACGCGGCATGATCCAGTTGGCTGTGAAGAATTACCTGGAAGCGGCACAACTGTCACGCGATGTGAACATCGCCGAACGTGCCACCCAGATTGCCATTAACGCACGGGATGAAGCAGGCGCCATGAAAGCCGCCCGTCTGTGGGTGGAACTGGACTCCTCAAATATAGAAGCGCATCGTGTCATGGCCACATTACTGGTGCGCAATGGCCGGACCAAAGAAGCGCTCCGGCATCTGGAAGCGGTGATTGCTGACGGCACGCCCCATGAAGAACAAAGTTACATGCTTATCGCTTCCCTGCTGAGAAAAGAGCGTGACAGACATGCCGCGATGCAGGTGATGGAAAAACTGGTGGCCAAGCGCTCGGGCAATATCAATGCATTGTTTGCTTACAGTCAATTAGCGTTCATGGTCGGGGAATATAAAAAAGCGGAAGTCGTGATTACAAAGGCAATTGCCATAAAAGATGATTGGCCCCAGGCGCACATTATGCGCACGACCATTCTGTCGCGTCAGGGACGTGACAAGGAAGCCTTGCAGTACCTGGATGATGTGGTTAACCGGTATCCGAATATCCATGAGCTGCGTTTGAATTATGCACGCAAACTGGTTGATGCACGCGAACTTGCCAGGGCGCGGGACCAGTTCAGGGAACTGGCTGACCATCCAGACAAGGTGATTCGCAGCGATGCTGTTTATGCATTGGGTTTACTGTCAATGGAGCTGAGTGACAGAAGAGTTGCTGCCGGTTACTTCGAGAAGCTGGTTGAAATGAATATGCGTAGTAATGAAGCCAGTTATCACCTGGGGCAGATTGAAGAGCGCGATGGTGACATCAATAAGGCCATTCAGCATTACAGTCTGGTCAGATATGGCGATTACAACATTGATGCACTTATTCGGATTGCTGTATTGACTGCACGTATGGGCAAGGTGGCCGATGCCCGTGAACAACTTAAAAATATCTATCGTGATGCCAAGACGGCCGATATTCAAATGCGCATCTATCTTGCTGAAGGTGAGATTCTGCGTAATGACAAACAGTATGAAGAGGCTTTCAGTATTTACACTGAGGCCCTGGCGGAATTACCGGACAACATCGAACTGTTATATGCCCGGGCGCTGACTGCAGAAAAACTGGATCGTATTGATGTGGCGGTGCAGGACCTGAAGGCCATCGTCAAGCGCCAGCCAAACAATGCGCAAGCCCTGAATGCGCTGGGCTATACCATGGTGGACCGGACAGATCGGATTGAAGAGGGCGCCAAATATGTGGAGCGTGCCTATCAGATCAATTCCAGAGACGCTGCCATTATCGACAGCATGGGTTGGGTCTATTACCGCCGGGGCAAATACCCGGAAGCGCTGAGTTTTCTGCGCAAGGCATTCGAAATCAGCAAGGATTCGGATATCGCCGCGCATCTGGGCGAAGTCCTGTGGGTCAGTGGTGATCAACGGGCGGCGCGGGAAGTCTGGGAAGAAGCATTGCGTGAGACACCCAGTCACAAGATCCTGCTTGATGTCATGAAACGCTTTACCGAATGAAGCGACTTGTCGTACTCGTTATAACGCTGCTTGTCTCGGCATGTCAGTCGATGCCGGAAAAACTCCCGCAGAATGTCAGTTGGGAGACTCATCAGGCCGAAATCTCGGCTGTTCGCTACTGGTTTGCCACCGGCCGGGTGGCGATAAAAAACGGTACAGAGTCATGGCATGTCAATCTGTTGTGGCTGCAACAGGCCGATGTCTATCAGGTCCGTTTATATGGCCCATTTGGTGCGGGCCAGGTTCACATCAAGGGCAACAGGGATGGTGCTGAATTGCAAACGTCAGACGAGAAGCACTTCGCCAGGGACGTGGATTTCCTGTTGTATGAAACAACCGGTGTCAGAATGCCGGTCTCCGAGTTGCGATACTGGATGGTGGGTTTGCCGTCACCCAACGGCCATGATACCAAACAGGTTGGTGCCGACGGGCGACTGGAAAAACTGCAACAAGCAGACTGGCAGGTAGACTATAAGCGCTACACGGTTGTGAATGGCGTGACATTGCCGAAAAAAATCTTTGCCCGCAACAGCCGGCTTGATGTACGGGTGGTGATCGACAAATGGGAGCTGGGCGTACCGAACGAAGACAATCCCTTTAATGATCCCGGCTGATCGCCTTGTCCCCATGGGACGACACCACTATGATGGCGCCAATCACAGGTAACAATACATCCCGCCATGTCCCAAGCAATACATTCCCAAACCGGTTGGCCTGCCCCCGCCAAGCTGAACCTGTTTCTGCATATCACCGGTCGACGTGCCGATGGCTACCACTTACTGCAGAGCGTCTTCCAGTTCCTCGACTATGGTGATGAGTTGCGTTTCACGGTGCGTGAAGACAGCACCATTCGGCGCACCAGTGAATTGAGTGGCGTACGACCAGAACAGGATTTGGTGGTCAGGGCAGCCCGTCTATTACAGGACAGGACCGGGACACAGGCCGGCGTCGATATTCATGTCAGCAAGAAATTGCCCATGGGCGGTGGTCTGGGTGGCGGCAGCTCCAATGCGGCCACGACCCTGGTGGCGCTGAACCAGCTTTGGGGCTGCGGACTGGACATTGACTCGCTGGCGGGCATGGGACTGCAATTGGGGGCGGATGTCCCGGTCTTTGTGCGGGGGGAAGCCGCCTGGGCGGAAGGTGTGGGGGAAAATCTTACCCCCGTCACCCTGCCGGAACCCTGGTATGTGGTCCTGATCCCGCCGGTAACCATTTCAACGGCTGAGGTTTTTTCCGATCCGCAATTGATACGTGATTGCCCACCCATTACAATACGCGACTTCCTGTCCGGGGCCGGCGACAATATCTGCGAACCACTGGTTCGAAATCGTTATCCTGAGGTGGCGGCCGCACTCAACGCGTTGGCCGAATATGCCCCCTCGCGCATGACCGGGACAGGGGCTTGTGTTTTCGCCGCATTCGAACACGAACAGACGGCGCGGGCTGCGTGGAACAGCCTGCAACAACACTGGCAGGGCTTTGTCGCGCAAGGGCGAAACCGCTCACCGCTGTACAAAAGCTGACAGCTTTGTCGGATTTCATCTTTTTGATGAAACCCGGCCGGAATTCGAACCTGGGAATGCAGGTTCGACTGGATAGTAAAGAGTTACATATTGGGGTGTCGCCAAGCGGTAAGGCACCGGATTTTGATTCCGGCATTCCCAGGTTCGAATCCTGGCACCCCAGCCATATTAAGGCATGAAAGACGTGGTAGATGACGAGCCGGTTATAACCACGACAGGCGGCCGGGATGAGAACCTGAGGTTCGACGATTTTGCCGGGAGCAAAATCGAACGTCGGCGCAAAGCGACGACGGCCCGCAGGGCGGAGGGCAGGAGCCCGGAGTAATCCTGGCACCCCAGCCATATTAAGGCATGAAAGACGTGGTAGATGACGAGCCGGTTATAACCACGACAGGCGGCCGGGATGAGAACCTGAGGTTCGACGATTTTGCCGGGAGCAAAATCGAACGT
>JAOUNS010000005.1 GCA_029880855.1 Gammaproteobacteria bacterium | reverse complement strand
AATCCTGGCACCCCAGCCATATTAAGGCATGAAAGACGTGGTAGATGACGAGCCGGTTATAACCACGACAGGCGGCCGGGATGAGAACCTGAGGTTCGACGATTTTGCCGGGAGCAAAATCGAACGTCGGCGCAAAGCGACGACGGCCCGCAGGGCGGAGGGCAGGTGCCCTGACCAATCGGAGATTGGTAGGGTACTCATAATGAACCCGACAGGGTTCTATGAGACACGCCCGGAGTAATCCTGGCGACGTGCAGGGATGTACTAATGTCGCGGAAGGCAGGAAGCCGGGAGCGACTAAACCAGCCATATTTAGGCATACAGAGGTGGATAACACATGGTACCACCTCATTACGATAGTCAGGTAAAGCGCCGGCAAAGGTTAAATTCGCGGGCAAGACGCCCGGGCAGTCATCAGCAATTGAGTGGAGACAACGTGCCAGACAGCAATATGATGGTCTTTACCGGCAATGCCAATCCGCAGTTGGCACATGACATTGCCGTCAAACTACAGCTCCCGATGGGTAAATCTGTCATAGGGCAGTTCAGTGATGGCGAGACCATGGTGGAGATTATGGAGAACGTCCGGGGCAAGGACGTTTTCGTGGTGCAACCAACCTGTGCGCCCACCAATGACAACTTAATGGAATTGATGGTGATGATCGATGCCCTGTATCGTTCATCCGCCAGTCGAATCACGGCGGTGATCCCCTATTACGGTTATGCCAGACAGGATCGTCGACCGCGCTCCGCCCGAGTGCCGATTACCGCCAAGGTGGTGGCGGACATGATCATGGGGGTGGGGACCGATCGCTTGTTGACGGTTGACCTGCATGCAGACCAGATCCAGGGGTTTTTCAGTATCCCGGTGGATAATGTCTATGCCTCGCCCATCCTGTTGGGTGACGTCTGGCGTCAGGAATACCCGGATCTGATGGTGGTGTCACCTGACGTGGGCGGTGTGGTCCGCGCCCGCGCACTGGCCAAACGACTGGATGATGCCGATCTGGCCATTATTGATAAACGTCGCCCGCAACCCAATGTGGCCAAGGTGATGAATATCATCGGTGATGTGGAAGGACGAACCTGTGTCCTGATCGATGATCTGGTGGACACGGCCGGTACTCTGGCCAAGGCCGCCGGGGCCTTAAAAGATCACGGCGCCGCCAAAGTGGTGGCCTATTGTACGCACCCGGTGTTGTCCGGTGCAGCCGTCAAGAATATTAACAACTCGGTGCTGGATGAACTGGTCGTGACCGATACCATCCCGCTGCGAGAAGCAGCCAGAGCCTGCCCCAAGATCCGTCAGTTGACGGTGGCGGGTATGCTGGCCGAAACCATGCGACGGATCAATAACGAAGAGTCCGTCAGCAGCATGTACGTGGATTGATAGAGCATTCCGGCATCCTGCCCGCTGTGGCGGGGTGCTGAAATAAGGTGCCATCTCTGGTCGCGGGGGTGGTTTGGCAAGACCGGTTCGCCGGTCGCAAGAAGTAACTGTAACAGGAGAAACTCACATGAGTGGTGAGAATTATGTAATTGAGGCTGAAGCCCGTAATGACATGGGGAAAGGTGCGAGCCGCCGCCTGCGTCGTGAAGGCAAAGTACCGGCCGTTATCTATGGTGCAGGTAAAGAACCTGCGTCAATCACTGTGGAACACAACGAACTGGCCCACAAACTGGAAAATGAAGCCTTCTTTTCCCACATTCTGACCGTCAAGATCGGCAGTGTGGAAGAAAGCGCCATCCTCAAAGACCTGCAGCGTCATCCGTCCAAGCCGATCATCACGCACATGGACCTGCAGCGCGTCAGCGCCTCTGAAAAGATCCGTGTTCACGTGCCGATTCACTTCGTTAATGAAGAGCAGTCACCGGGTGTGCGTGAAGGTGGTCTGGTTACCCACAACATCACTGAAACGGAAATCAGCTGTTTGCCGAAGAATCTGCCGGAATACCTCGAAGCGGATCTGGCCAACCTGGACCTGGACGGCATTATGCATCTGTCAGACATTAAACTGCCTGCCGGTGTTGAAATTGTCGAACTGAGCCACGGTGAAGGCCACAACCAGCCAATCGCCTCTATCCACCTGCCTCGCGCAGCGAAGGAAGGCGGTGGTGAAGAAAGCGAAGCCCCGGCTGAAGGCAGCGAAGGCTAATCACTTGCCGGAAGATGCGCCTTTTCCGGGGCGCCTTCCGGCAAACATCAGCTCAGCGATAAATAAGGAAACCGGCGTTGTCTCGTGTGCAAATGATTGTCGGTCTGGGGAATCCAGGCCGGGAATACGAAGATACACGGCACAACGCCGGTTTCTGGTTTTTGGATACCGTCGCCCGCAAATACGGCGCCGACTTCAAACCGGACAAGAAGTTCTTCGGTGATGCCGGCCGTTGCCGTATCGGTGGTGACGAGGTCTGGTTGCTCAAACCCATGACCTGGATGAATTTAAGCGGTCAGGCCGTGCAAGCCCTGGCCCGGTTTTACAAGATCGAACTGGAAAATATCCTTGTCGTACACGACGAACTGGATCTGCCTGCCGGAACCGTTCGCCTCAAGCAGGGCGGTGGCCATGGCGGCCACAACGGCCTGCGCGACATTATCAGCAAAATGGGCGGTAACAACTTTTACCGCGCCCGAATCGGCATCGGTCATCCCGGCGACAAATCACGGGTCACAGGACATGTCCTCAATAAAGTGACCACGGATGATCGCATTGATATCGAGCGGGCCATTGACGCCCTGCTGGTCGTCCTGCCCATGGTGGTGGAAGGCGAGCAGCAAAAGGCGATGAACCACTTACACACAAAATAGACTCGGGACACATACATGGGATTCAAATGCGGTATCGTCGGTCTGCCCAATGTGGGCAAATCCACGCTGTTTAATGCACTGACCAAGGCCGGTATCCAGGCGGAGAACTACCCCTTCTGCACCATCGAACCCAACGTGGGTATCGTACCCATGCCCGACCCGCGGCTGGACCAACTGGCGGCCATCGTCAAACCGCAAAAGATCATCCCCACCAGCATGGAGTTCGTCGATATCGCCGGTCTGGTGGCGGGCGCCTCCAAGGGAGAAGGTCTGGGCAACAAATTCCTGGCCAACATCCGCGAAACCGACGCCATCGCCAACGTGGTGCGCTGTTTCGAAAACGACGACGTGGTGCACGTCGCCGGCAAGGTCAACCCCATTAACGATATCGAAGTCATCAACACGGAACTGGCCCTGGCCGATCTGGAGAGCGTGGACAAGGCCATCCTCAAAAACGCCAAGGTCGCCAAGTCCGGTGACAAGGACGCCAAGGCCAAACTGGCCCTGCTGGAAAAGGTCAAGGCCTGGCTGGATGAAGGCAAAATGGTCCGCTCCATGGGACTGGATGCCGATCAGAAATTGATACTGCGTGAACTGTTCCTGCTTACCATCAAACCGGCCATGTACATCGCCAACGTCAGCGAAGACGGCTTTGAGAACAACCCGCTGCTGGACGCCGTGCGCGAATATGCCGCCGGTGAAAACGCCCCGGTTGTCCCCGTCTGTGCCGCCATCGAATCGGAAATGGTGGAACTGGACGAAGAATCGCGGGCGGAATTTCTCGCTGAACTGGGGCTGGAAGAACCGGGCCTCAACCGCGTGATCCGTGCCGGCTACGACCTGCTCGGCCTGCAGACCTACTTCACCGCCGGGGTCAAAGAAGTCCGCGCCTGGACCGTGAAAAAAGGCGCCACCGCCCCCGAAGCCGCCGGTGTCATCCACACCGACTTCCAAAAAGGCTTCATCCGGGCCGAAGTCACCGGCTACGACGACTACATCAAATACAACGGCGAACACGGCGCCAAGGAAGCCGGCAAACTGCGCCTGGAAGGCAAGGAGTACATCGTCAAGGACGGTGACATCATGCACTTCCGCTTTAATGTGTAACTGATTGATTTATATAAAGATGACCCAAACAGGGTGATCTTATGGCTTGACAAGCCGGGGGCGAAACGACAGAATGCGCCCCTCATTTTGGCGAGGTAGCTCAGCCGGTTAGAGCGCAGCACTCATAATGCTGAGGTCGGGAGTTCGAGTCTCCCCCTCGCTACCATTTAATACTTCCCGGTACGTTTCCATTTTAGTGGCCATTATCAGGCCCGACCTCCTGATTTAATGCTTCGGTCGGAAGCTGTTGACGCACTTCCGTGTGCGTCACCCTGCGGGCGCACTGCGTGCGACCCGTTTTGCTCCCGGCAAAACGGTCGAGTCTCCCCCTCGCTACCATATTTTTCAATAAGTTATATATGATTCAATAAGTCTGTTCATCTGCTGGGCTACCTATGGGCTACGACTGGCCATATTTAGTAGTTGCGGTTCTCTCTGTTTAGTTGATTTAATGCTCTCAACCTTTCTTTGCTTTAGCCTCATTATTCTCGGATAGTAGTGTGGACTGCTAGAGTAGCGATTCTCAGAAAAAAGGGGGTTTTATGCGAAAATGGGTATTCATACTTCTGCTTACGCCTTCGTTAGCAATTTCTGATTCTCTCGAAAATATTCAACATAGAGAGAATTTTGAGAATGCAATGAGAAATATAGAGAAGATGAAGGTAATGCTAAATGAAACAACAGCCAGGTTTCGGACTAATTGCCTCAAATCTTTTGGCCATTCAAAATTTTGTGAATGCATTGGTTCTTCCAGACCTGTAATTATCAATTTTTACAATTACATTGCGATAACTACAAAATCAAAAGAAGAGTTAAATTATAATTCTTTGAATAGCGATGATAAGAAGATAATAGATAACGCAATATCTGCGCGTGAAAAATGTGTCGCAAAAATGAACTTTAAATAATGAGATTCTTAATACTATTTTTGTTTATACCATCAATCACTCATGCTTTTGGTCCGTATTCCGCTGAAGCCTATTCAGGTGGGCGACGATTGCCGTGGTGTAATTAGGGAGGGAACATGAGACTAATTTTTTTACTATTATTGTTAGTGGTTTATCCGGCACATGCTAAGACGATTACTTATAACTGCAATTATTCAACAGTAAGTAGTCCAAAGGGCCTCGAAAAGGTAAAAGGTAAGTTTACACTCAAATTTACTGTTGATACCGTAACGGGAAAAGCTTTTGTAGTTGGTAATCAGGGTTTGGAAGAAGTTATTCCTCAAATTAACCAGATGAGGGGGGGGATCACTTTTATTGAGATTACATCATCAAGAAATGTTATGACTACTGCGATTGATGGAGCTGGTAATTCAGTGCATAGTAGGGCCACTATATTGGATATTATTGTACCATCTCAATATTATGGCTCATGCAATGCTGAAAACTAAGTAATGTATTTATTCAAATTCTGATTATCTAGAATGACTATGACTCGGGAAAAAATTATCATTATTATAGGGTTGTTTCTATCTTCTTCTGTATCAATCGCAGGTTCAGCGAAATGCACAATAACAATTTGGGATTTAATTAAGGACAATAAATACACATTGGAAAAGAATTTTACATTTGGCACTGGCGATGCGCCACAATTAGAACTGTTTGATTTACCGGGAAATGATTATAAGTGCCGCTTTATTTTTCATAAGACTGGAGACGGCACCATGTTATCCTGTTTGTCTAAAGAAGATAAAAATACATTTTTTATGTCAGATCGCACTACCTTAAAAAATGAGAATACAACTATCAATAATCTAACATTTAGACATAAAAAATCTCACATCCAAATAAAAACAAAATGTGAATAACTGCTTTTCAGCTATATGTTAAAACATTATTGCAATATTCAGACAGTGCGTAAGGTTGGGGTGAAGAATGAACCCCAACAATAGATTGGCAGTAAGCAAGTCGTTGGGTTGTCGGGAAAAAAATCAGGCTGGCGAGAGAAAGGTATTGGATTAGTTAAAGGTGACGGAGGGATTTAATTTTGTACAATCTGGTAAAATTCTTAACCAATAATACCACCGTCCAAATTATAGATATTGACAAACAAACGTACGTATTATTGCAAGACGTGACCAACTATATATCTTGAGAACAAGTATCAATGTCTATTGAACAAATAGTTCTTGTTGATCTTAATTCAGATATTGTTGACGCATGGTCGAATGAGTTTTGTCATTATCCGTCTGTTCGGGTTGAATGCGGCTCGATATTTAATGTGGATGCAAATACTCTGATATCGCCGGCGAATAGCTTCGGGAACATGGATGGCGGGCTGGACGGTAAGTTGCGCGACTTCTTCGGGCGCGATGTAGAGACGATCGTGCGCGAACGAATTGCGTGCCAATTTTTTGGAGAACTACCTGTGGGCTTGGCAACAATCGTGGAGACAGGGCATCTCCAGTTTCCTTATTTGGTATGCGCTCCAACAATGCGTTATCCGGCTGATGTATCGTTAAGTGTCAATGCCTATCTGGCCATGAAAGCGATACTTGGTGTGGTTCAGGCCCATCATAAACCGCTAAGGCTTGCTGTCCCGGGACTCTGTTCACTCTCTGGTCGTATGCCGGCAGTGCAAGTTGCCAGGCAGATGCGTATTGCGTATGAACGTGTGATCAAGAACATGTATACTTATACACATTGGCGAGAGGAGCGTGAATTCGAGAAGTATATCCGAGGTGAGCAACGCGAGCCTCCGGAAGACCTTGAGTCCAGACCGTGGAGTTAAACATGAAGTTAAAGCTGACGGATGGATTTGATTTTGTGCAATCCGGTAAAGTGGTTAAGCAACAAACGCTCCGTCCTTTTGTTCAGTATTTTTATCTCACAGTTAGTGGAAAATAAAGAAGAGTATTATGGCAAAGATTGAACCGGGTAAAGGCAGAACAACTATACAAGATTTGCCACAAGGGATTGAAATAATTATTCCGGCCCGGAAAAATTATTTTTTAATTATATTTATGTCATTTTGGCTTGTCGGATGGGGGGTCGGTGAGGTCTCAGCGATAAGGGAACTTTTGGGCGCGGGGCGTGATGCGGTATCTCTGTTTTTGGTTGTCTGGCTTGCCGGTTGGACAGCGGGTGGGGTATTTGCAATATTGGCATGGCTTTATAACATTAATGGTAAAGAAGTTGTACGCATTGATGGTGTGGCGCTGACGCACGTAAGAAATTTTGTTCTGTTCAGGCGTTCGAAAGAATATGAAATAGCTCATATCAAGGAGCTTCGGGCAAGTTCAAACAATTCATCGATACAGGTTTCAAATCGCGGTATGGAGTACTGGGGTATGTCAGGCGGTGCCGTGGAATTTGACTATGGACGAAGCACGCATCAGTTCGGAGCCGGACTTGATGAGGCAGAGGCAAAGCATATTGTTGAAACAATCAAGAAACGCTATAAAAGTCTCTAGCGAGCCAATTATGGGTTATGAATGGAACGCAGGCTGACAAAAAAGACCGCTTTTATTCGTATGCGGTACGCAGTTGCTGTTGTGGTGATATCTTTTCCTATAATGACGCACGGTGTTGAATGCAACAGTGCCCTGCCCATGGCAATGGTCAAGTCATCATCCCGGATGATTACAAATTACTACCTGTCAAAAAAGAGCGACCGGGATATTACCGAGTCTTTTATGTTTGTGGATTCTGATCAGGTGGTGATTAGGCAAACATCCTGTGTAGATTTTATCATCGATTATGATATTCAGTTGATCCATTATGCGACAGCTGATAAATGGATACTGGATGCGGCCTACAGTATGTTGTATGAGATAAAGTGGGTTACCAAATACAACATCAAAAATGTATTAACGGTGATTAAATCAATACAAGAAAAAGGCAACTGGAAGCGTGGTATGCCAATTGATATCATTCCTGACCACGAGCGGGTTGAGATTGATATTGTACGGGATAAGGACAATGGTTTGGGAACCAGCTTGAGAATCAGAATTATCATCAGGAATAAATCCGGTTCTGAGATAAATTAGCTCATTGATTGAGTTGGAAAATCGCAACAGTGATTTAAGCAGGCAGAGGGATTTGATTTTATGCAATCGGGTAAAGTGTTTATAAACAATCCGACCGTCCGCTTTGTTGGTCGATTGGGCCGAGATATAGAGTCACGCTATAAGGGCAAACAGGCCGCCGAATATGTACTACATACTGGAAGAAAATGATCTGATTGAACCCGGTCCCTATTCGGCCGTTTATGACGGCGAATCATCCGCCTTGGAGCCAATAGATTTTATTAGTGGAAACGTTCTGGATCTAAAACTTGATGAGCCAGTGGTAATTCGGTTATACGAATATACAGAGGGAGATACCGGTATGGCGGATTTCTATAGTCTGCCGTTTCCCATTATGAGTGACACTATGTTCAGGACACTGACGATGCTCGGCGTCAGTAATTTGCAAACCTGGCCGGCTACCTTGCTGGTACCCAATCAAAACGAGTGTATAGATACCTACAAAATCGTCAATATCATTGGTACCATTGCAGCTGCGGATATGACCAGATCTGATTATATCGATATGGGCGGCAGTGGTCGGATTGCCGTCGGGTTCAGAAATCTGGTGATAGATGAGCAAAAGGCCGATGGAGCAAAAATGTTCAGACTTGCTGAATCACCTTCTACTATTATTATTCATGAGGATATAAAGGCCGGGCTGGAAGATTGCTGTCTGAAATATTTGAGATTTATACCTTGTATTGAAATCGATATGGATGAAGAATTCAATATTGATGATTATAATTGGGATGATTAATCTCAGAGAAGTATTGTGCTTTTATGAATATATTTTGGTGTGATCGTTAAAGTACTGGTTCTCGCGAATAATCCGGGTGAGTTTATGGTTTGATTGTTTTCTTGTCTGGATTACTTTTGCCGGGAGACACAGGGAGGTATATTTTAAAAAGTCAAGAAGATTAGCTCGGTTTTATTTGTCATGATGTCTATGAAATATGCCAATAAAATACAAATATGATGAAAGTAGTAATGTCGTTTATACCTATGGTATAGGCGAAGTTACTTATTATGATTTGAAGGATTATTTCGAGAAAATACTGCTTGATTCGGCTGTCCAAAGTGGCTTTTGGGAAATTGTAAATACCTGCGATGTTATCAATGTTACGATAACCTTGGAAGATTGTATGAAGCTTCTGACTTTGATTAAACGATTCGTTAAAGAAAAGCAATACAAGGGAGCGATTTTGTTTGCCCCAAACAAACATTCCATATCAGTGATTCGTTTATGGTTTTATTTTTTGAGAAAATTTCTGACAGAACAGTTTTTCATAGAGAGCAAATTGAAGGATTATCAGAAATTGGTGTTGCGTCATACGGGTGTTGTTTATCAACTTGATTCATGGCGAGATCATGAATGAACATAAACAGCGCGTGTACTCATATTGCATTTGTATACATGTTGTTTGTTAACCATTTGCTATACATTGCAAAGACTCTCCGCCGGCTATCTCCGAAACAAGCGAGAGTTAGGCTTTTTTCATTATAAGAAAAAATGGCGGAACAGAAACGGTTGCAATATATACAAAAAATACACGAGCAAGCCGGATGTTCGGAAGTTTTTTCCGAGTCGAGATTATGCAGTGTCGTCCGGCGACAAACCTGTTTCTCTTTTTTATTTGAATGTGAACTGATGCTGAGACAGTGTGGTCGGTATATCGTAGCGAGTTTCTGGTGAGGTACATTTCATGCAGCATACAAGAAATATATTATTTTATTGAAAGCCATGTCCTGGTCAGCAGCAATAATTACTAAACGCTTTCCGGTCTGGGATGTGTTGTCCGAATTCTGGCTGGATGGGGAGTTGCAGGAGGAAGATTTTATTCGTATTGCGGCTGAATTGAAAAAATCGCAGTATTCGAAACAAGAGTTATTCAGGATATGTCTTTATGAGGTGGCCCCTGCTGTGTCCGGCAATCTGTTCAATATTGCCGGAGTATGGGGGGCTTTTGATCCTGACTGGTTAACACAAGCGATCATTAACAAGTCACCCAATCCGGATGATTTTCTGCAGCCCGGTGTCTGGAAAAGATTCAAAGGCATGGTGCATGCATCGTTTATCAAGTCTTCCGGTTGGGAGAAGGTTGCCAGGCAATTGTAAGTGATGAGTGTGCCGGGGAAGGCGGGTTAGCACCGTGTCTGGTGAGTCAGCATGTTTTTCTGGCTCCTTGTCCGGGTGATTCAACACTGCCGGTGACGGCGGCAGGCAAGAATGTCGTCACTGTCTAACAGCCTGGTTCAGGGGTTGTTAAGCCGTTCTGTTTCTATCATAAAAACAGTTAGTTAAAAAATAAGTTTGTGCAGCCGGCGCGACATACCTTGACTGGCTGCCGACCTGTACTAACATTCCTAATATCCACGATGAATATCAGGGAATAGAAGAAGACTGACCATGACTGTTTGTCCGGAGCGTGAGGTCGCATCGGGGGAATCTGTTGTTGGTCGGCATAATGGTCAGGTAGCGCTGCGGCGGAGGCCGTTACTGTTTTATTACACATCCACCAACACAAGAAGGTAATTTATGAAGCATAAAAACAAATTATCAATGATCAGTCTGCTTTTACTTGGCGTACTTTTTTCCAGTGAGCTTTATGCGGCGGCCAAGTGTAAACAGGGGTTTGTCTGGCGCGAAGCATATAAAGGTGACTATGTCTGCGTTGTGCCCCAATCCCGTGAACAGGCCAGAAAAGACAATATGGAAGCCAAGTCGCGCATTGAAAAGGGTGAAAAATGTAAACAGGGCTATGTCTGGCGTGAAGCCATTCGCAAAGACCGGGTTTGCGTCACTCCGGAAATTCGCAAACAGACTGCGTATGAAAACAAGATGCACAGCAGTCGCGTTGAAGCAGCCGCTGCAAAAGTCACTAAAAAGGTTGACTGTCCGGTTCGTTCAGTTGATGTGAACATTACCTCATCAATTCCCCAGCCCTGGTGGCAGACACCGCAACGCGGTAATCTGGCCGGCACTGATATTATGCGCATTGGTGGCAAGCCGACCCTGGTCTGTAAGTACCGTGCCTATGGCGGGACTGTCTCTATCATGAGCAACCTGCCGGACGGGACAACGTCATGTAATAAAACCCGCGACGGTTTTGTTTGTAACTAAACTCATGTACGCCGGCTCTGCACTTCACAGAGCCGGTGATCCCAATCTCCTCATCACCTGTTACAGTATTCTCTCCGTATTAGAAATCCAGACCGGCGACTGACATCGCCAAACATTAAACGTTATTGTTTTCAAGTCTTGATTTTCTTTAAGGCTGTTATTTGACAAATATAAATTTCTGTTTTTCATGACGGGATAACTGGACTGGCGATCAGTATTTGTTAAACTCTCTGCTGTTTTTTTCATGCCTTTTGCAGCGAGATTATTCATGAATATTGCCGAGAAAATAGCCGGGGAATTGGCGGTCAAGTCGCACATGGTCAATGCGGCCATCGAATTGCTGGATGGGGGGGCAACGGTGCCGTTTATCGCCCGTTATCGTAAAGAAGCCACCTCAGGGCTGGATGATACCCAATTGCGTTTTCTGGAAGAGCGTTTGTTGTATCTGCGCGAGATGGAGCAACGCCGCGAGGCCATTCTCAAGTCTATTGACGAACAGGGCAAGCTCACGGATGACTTGAAAAAGACGATTTTGGAAGCGGATACCAAGACCCGGCTGGAAGATCTGTATGCACCCTATAAACCCAAACGCCGCACCCAGGCACAGATTGCCCGTGAAGCGGGTATCGAGCCTTTGCTGGATGCACTGCTGGATGATCCCAATCTGCAACCTGAAGAGGCGGCACTGGCCTATCTGAATAAAGAGGCCGGTTTTGAAGATGCCGAGGCCGTGTTGAAAGGGGCGCGCAATATCTTTCTGGAGCGGGTCGGTGATGAGGCGGATCTGGTGGGGCGAGTACGCGATCATGTCTGGGACAATGCACAACTGAAATCCACGGTCATTGATGGCCAGGCGGAGAATGGCGCCAAGTTCAAGGACTACTTTGAGTTTGCAGAAGCGATAAAAGATATTCCCTCGCATCGTGCCCTGGCGATCTTTCGCGGCCGCAATGAAGGTGTGTTACGTGTAAAACTGTTTGTGCCACAGCAGGATGACCTGCCGCAGGTCACTGACTTCGGTGTGTGTGACGGTATGGTGGCCGGACATTTTAATCTATCACAACAGGGACGCGCCGCTGATCGCTGGTTGATGGAAGGGGCGCGTTGGGGCTGGCGTGTCAAACTCGCCCTGCAAATGGAAAACGAACTCTTTACCCGCCTGCGGGAACGGGCCGAGGATGAGGCGATCCGCGTCTTCGGTGAAAACCTGCGTGATCTGTTGCTGGCGGCACCGGCCGGAACTCGGGCAACCATGGGACTGGACCCCGGTCTGCGTACCGGTGTCAAAGTGGTGGTGCTGGACAGCACCGGCAAATTGCTGGAACACGCGACCATCTATCCACATGTACCGAAAAACCAGTGGGATCAATCCATCGCTGTGTTGGCCAAACTGGCGGCCAAACATAACGTGGAGTTGATCAGTATCGGTAACGGTACCGCCTCACGCGAGACCGACAAGCTGGCCAAAGAGTTGATCAAAAAATATCCCGAACTGCGTTTGCACAGTATTGTGGTGAGCGAGGCCGGTGCTTCGGTCTATTCCGCTTCAGAGTTGGCGGCGCGTGAGTTTCCTGATCTGGATGTATCCTTGCGCGGTGCTGTCTCTATCGCTCGTCGCTTGCAGGACCCGCTGGCTGAACTGGTGAAGATCGAACCCAAGTCTATCGGTGTGGGCCAGTACCAACACGATGTGAATCAATACCAACTGGCGCGCAAACTTGATGCGGTGCTGGAGGATTGCGTAAACGCCGTGGGTGTGGAGATCAACACCGCTTCGGTACCCTTGCTGGCCAAGGTGGCCGGCTTGTCCGAGACCCTGGCGGGCAATATCGTCAACTACCGCGAACAAAACGGTGCGTTCCGCAATCGCCAACAGTTACTGGAAGTGCCGCGACTGGGACCCAAGGCCTTTGAACAGGCGGCCGGTTTTTTACGGGTACGCAACAGTGATAACCCGCTGGACGCCTCAGCCGTGCATCCGGAAGCCTATCCGGTGGTGGAACGCATCCTGCAAAAGAACAAAAAAGCAATTGGTGAACTGATTGGCGACAGTCGTTTTCTCAAAACACTGGCGGCCAATGACTATACCGATGATCACTTCGGTGAACCGACCGTGCGGGATATTCTGAAAGAGCTGGAAAAGCCGGGCCGCGACCCGCGCCCCGAATTCAAAACCGCCGCCTTTAAGGAAGGCGTGGAAGCGATCGCCGATCTGCAACAGGGCATGTTGCTCGAAGGGGTGATCACCAATGTCACCAACTTCGGCGCCTTTGTGGATATCGGCGTGCATCAGGATGGACTCGTGCATATCTCGGCCATGTCCGACAAGTTCATCAAAGACCCGCGTGAAGTGGTCAAGGCCGGTGATGTGGTCAAGGTCAAGGTGATGGAAGTCGACATTCAACGCAAACGCATCGGTCTTACCATGCGTCTTACCGACAGTCCGGACCCGCAGCAACCCGCGCCGGACAAACCCAAAGGCAAGGCCAACAAGAGCAGGGAGAAAACCAAACAGGCCGCACCGCAAAACACCGCCATGGCGGCGGCCTTTGCCAAATTGAAGTGAAAATACCCGCGAAGACGGACTGGTCCCGGTCCGGTGGAATGATAATAATGTGATGCCGATCCGGATTACCGATGCAGGGAGTTGATATTATTCCGGTATAGATAGTTCCTCTGTCATTATCCTGAAATCGGGCAGTCACAAGATGCAGGTCGAAAAAGAACAATTTGGCAGCCTTTCAGCCAAACACTATCCGGAACGACTGGATATGCTCTACAAGTGGTATCAACCCGGAACATTTTTCAAAAAAACAGTCATTCTCATCATCCTGTTGATGATATTTACCTATAGTATTTTTAATAAAGCAGAAGTGCTTGGCGTGATGATTGGTATCATGATCTACGTCAAGGCCTATGAATTGTTTGCTTTCTATCTGAACAGCACCAGAATTCTTCTCGGGAAAGACAATATCATTGTTGAATCCGGTCCGATTACCTTCTCAAAGGTGGTCGAAATCCAAACCCGGGACTTCAATAAACTGTATATCCTGTTGGGGGAACATGGCTGGGAAATTGGTGTGATCAAGGATCAGGATGTCAGGGTAGCCATATTGAATGAATTACGCGACGTCAGTGAAGCCCGTTATATCGAAAAGAAAATCTCCGGCTTCTTTGACCACCTGGAAAAAACGCCCGTAGACTGTCGTTATGCCTGACAGGCACGGGCAGTCGGGTTAACACGGAAAAGGACACCGGCACTGTGCATATCTGCAGAGAAAAGCAAAAAATAGCACGTGTGTTAGTCGTCATGTGGATGATGGTTATACCGTTAACCGGTTTTTCCCATATGACTACTCAATATATTGAAGTAGTCAGCTTTTCCGCTACAAAAAAAGATGAGTACCGGCTTGTTTTCCGGGTCTATGAACCATATTGGGATAGTCGTGGTGGCGCTGTTCCTCTCTTCGCAGTACCACCTTCCAAATTGCAGGTGGTTCATGTCCGCCACGATCCCCGACGTGCCGCCGGTAATGACATTTTTCGGTTGAGCTATGACGAATATCAACAAGCTATTATGCTCCTGAAAGAACAGGCGACTTTTCCTGTGCCCTTTAAGATCGCTCTCATGTCAGGTGCGGGTTATAGCAAAATAAAAAACCGGCCGGGTGAATTTAGAACCAATGCACTCAATTTATGCAAGCTGGGCGGCAAGAAAGAATATGTCTGTTTTTTTCACAGTGTCTGGGGAACATCGCCGGATTAAGATTCAGGCAAAATTCACTGCGAATTATATCTGACATAATTTTCGTGGATACAGATTTTATCTGATGGTGAAGCCGACCGGCTTTTTGATGTCTCAATGAATATAAACTTCATTACAAGGCATGCTCAAATGTGGCAATGGGCAATAAAACAAATCCTGTATGACCGGGCCGGTCTCTTTGACCAACCCGGTGTATCTGCGCCGGTTTAAAACCAGAACCGAATGCCGGCAACCAGTTGGGTTTTACTGGTTTCTTCCGCAGCCGCTTTGGCATAGTCAGCGGTTTTGCCGAACTTGCCACTCCAGTTGATACCTATATATGGTGCGAACTCACGACGTATTTCATAACGCAGGCGCAGGCCGAATTCGATATCGGTGAGGCCGTCACCAATGCCGCGGGCCGGTTCGTCTTTGCCGGAGAAATTGATTTCGATCTCCGGTGAGAGGACCAGTCGTTGGGTGAACATGAACTCATATTCCATTTCCAGCCTGGCGGCAGTGCGACCTTCTTCTCCGATAAACAGGGCAATATCTGTTTCGAAGAAGTAGGGGGCGAGTCCTTCAAAGCCCACGACCAGCCAGTCCTGCTTTGGTTCAGGTCGAATGTCACGCCGCACACCGATTTGCAAGTCCCAATAGGGTGCAACAGCGCGACTGTAGAGCGCCTGCAGTTCCGCTGCTTCGGTTTCACCTTCAAACTGCTCGACCTCGGTTTTGATCCAGAGTTTGTGCAGGTCATAGCCAATCCAGAGATGTCCATCCAGCACTGTTTCCGTCCCTTCGTCACTGTTACGGGTTTCAAGCTGATCAACTTTTACCATGGTGAGCAGGGGATCATCGCCACCGGCGGCAAAAGCATTCAGTGGCAGTAACAGTCCCAGCATCAGATTACGATAAAATGTTTTCATGTCGCGCCTCCTCATTTCACAACCACTTTTCGGAACATACCAGCCATGTGATAGATCAGATGGCAGTGATAGGCCCATTCACCTTTGGCATCAGCCGTGACAAGATAGCTGATCCTTGAGCCGGGCTGGACAATGACCGTGTGCTTGCGCGGGATGTGTTTGGGGTCACCGGTTTCAAGATCGCTCCACATACCGTGCAGGTGCATGGGGTGGTTCATCATGGTGTCGTTGATGAAATTGATGCGCAATCGCTCACCATACTTAAAGCGCAAGGGTTCAGACTCGGCATATTTCACGCCGTTGATGGACCACATGTAGCGACTCATGTTGCCGGTGAGGTGTAAATCGATCTCTCGTTCCGGTTCTCGCAGGTCGGGTGTCTTTTTGAGATTGCGCAGGTCGGCATAGGTCAACACATGACGCCCGTTGTTGCGCAGGCCGACACCGGGATCATCCAGTCGATACTGTGCCCCGTCGGCCAGCATGTCGATATGCGGTCCCTGCTCGGTGTCGGCATGGACGATGGGACGTTTGCTGCCATAGCCCGCACGACCTGAACCCATTGTTGATTTCATCTGCATGCCATGTTGGGAATGATCCATGCCTTGCATGTTATGTCCGGAATGATCCATTCCCTGCATGTTATGGCCTGAATGATCCATACCATCCATTTTTTGGCTGGTGTTATTCATGCCACTCATGTTGTGGCCGGCATGCCCGCCACCCATACATTCATGATCGGCGCCCATGCCCATGTCAGCGTGGGTCAGGATCGGCGCCGGGTCCATGGGGGGAACATCTGCTGTCAGGGCGGGGTCCGGAGTTAAGGTGCCGCGGGCATAACCGCTGCGATCGATGGCCTGGGCGAATACGCTATAGGCGTGATCATGTTTGGGTTCGACAATCACGTCATAGGTTTCGGCCACGCCGATACGAAACTCGTCCACACTGACCGGTTCGATGTAATTACCATCCGCCGCCACCACGGTCATCTTCAGACCGGGGATGCGTACATCGAAAAAGGTCATGGCGGCGGCATTGATAAAGCGCAGGCGGACTTTTTCGCCGCGCTTGAACAGACCCATCCAGCCTTCCGCCGGGGTGACGCCGTTCATCAGGAAGGTATAGGTATAACCGGTGACATCGGAGATGTCCCGGTCTGACATGCGCATGCAGTTCCACATCGAGCGCTCATCATAGTAACTACCCAGGCCCTTTTCACGCATTTCACTGAACTGCTCGCCAAGGGTACGTTCACGGAAATTATAATAATGGGACAGTTTCTTTAACCTGGCATAGACATCAGTTGGGTCTTCATCGGACCAATCCGACAGCATTACCACATAGTCACGATCATACTTGAAGGGTTCCGGTTCCTTCGGGTCGATAATGATCGCACCATATGCACCCGTTTGTTCCTGAAAACCGGAATGGCTGTGATACCAGTAGGTGCCGCTTTGTATGACCGGAAACCTGTAAGTAAAACTCTCACCCGGCTTGATGCCGTTAAAACTGATCCCGGGTACACCGTCCATTTTGTATGGAAGGATCAGACCGTGCCAGTGGATAGAGGTGTCCGTCGCCAGCATGTTTTTCACGGTCAGAGTGACTGTTTCTCCCTCTTTCCAGCGCAATACCGGCGCGGGGACAGAGCCATTGATGGCGGTGGCCATGCGTTCACTGCCGGTAAAGTTAACCGGTGTGGGGCTGTAAGTGAGATCAAACCGATTACCGCGCAGGGTTTGTGGCCCCATGCGCTGTTGCAGCGGGGCGGCCATGCCGGAGAGTGGATTTAATCCCAGCCCCATCAATGCGCCGCCTGCTGCCAGACCCTGGACAAAGCGACGGCGGGATAATGAAACTGTGTTAGAAGGCAAGATCAATTTTGACATTGCGATATCCTCATTTTTGTACATCTCTAAACGGATGTATGGAAACTGAAACTGGCTGCATATCTCCAAGTATGGTCTATGCAGAAACAAATCGTGGCTGGTTTCAGGCCCTGGGAGGGCGATAGAGTGAGGTTTGATCAACTGGTGTTGGTGGGTTGTCACCGCGAGGCAGGGCGTGTTCGGCCGGTCGGCCGGTCCCGAGCATAACTGGCGCTGCGAAATTCATGACTTGTGTAAAGCATTGATGGAAATCACATCCGCTATTACCGTCTGCATGGTGCGGGCATTGATCTGTCTGGTGTACCAGGCAATGCATAACGTCATGCTTCGAATTATCCGCCATGGACGTTGCCATCACCGGCGACAGACCGATCAGGCCTGCCAGGCAAATCGCGAGAAATTGATTAAAACGCTGTGACACTGAATCATCTCGTCTGATACATCATCTGAAAATTTGGGCAGGTATGACTGGAAATAGTTCAAAAAATTATGGTTGTTTTCTATCTTATTGAATTTCAAGAGAAGAAATGCCGGCAGATGGGGTGAAGGCGTGGCGCAATGCCGAAAAAACAAGCCACGGGTGATTTACGGATTGTCTGGTTATCAGACGGCGGGCCGGGAACGAATCCCAACCGGCAGACATGGAAAACGAAATTTATTGTAGTCTCGTTCTGGTTCACGCTATTTATATGTGTGATGGAGTATCATTCGGCCGTCAATACAAATCCAATCTTTACGGGGAGAATAAAATGAGAAAACAAATGATAGCCACGGGGTTGTTGGCAGGTATGTTGACACCCTTGATGTCGATGGCCGCAGACCCTGAGGTATATGGACGGCTCCATTTGAGTTATGGGCAGGTACAGGAGGAAGTCGCCGGTACCAAGATAACCAATAACTGGCAGATGCGCAGCCATTCATCACGACTGGGTGTGAAAGGTTCGCGCAGTTTCAACAAGGATCTGTCGGGCATTTATAACATTGAGTTCGGGGTGAATCCGGACAGTGATGACTACGGTACGGGTGACAATACCGCCGGTTTGAGCAGGCGGGATCAGTATGTCGGTTTAAAAGGGGGGTTTGGCGAGCTGCGACTCGGTCGACAGGAAACCCCATTGAAGCTGATCCAGGAAGATTTTGATCAGTTCAATGACACCGATGGTGACTTTGCCAGGGCCGGAGATCAAACCGGTGAAGATCGCATGGACAGCATGGTGACCTACCTGGGCGGCTCCGGCAAGATCGACTACTCTATCGCCTTCGCCCCGGGCGAAGATCCGGGTACCGGTGGTAATGCCGATACCGGGCCGGCCGACAACATCATGTTCTCGCTCAAATATAAAGCCGGTCCGCTCTATCTCGGTATTGCGCAGAGCATGTATGAAAACGGCGCCGGTGCGGAGAGTGACAGCCAGATGCGTCTTGTAGCCATCTATCAGATGAAAGAGATGCAGGTTGGTTTCCTCTACCAAAATGGTGTGGCAACAGCGACCAATGCCAACAACGAAGAAACCTGGATGGGTTTCAGCATGGGGATGAAGACTGGCAGCACGGGCAAGTTCAAGGTCCAGTATGTCATGGTGGAAGACAATGCCCCGACCGTAACGGAAAACACCTTGCTGGCAATCGGTTATGAACACAAGTACGACAAGCAAACAACCGGCTATGCCATGTACAGTTCAAGGGATTCAGATACCGGTGGCACCAGTTCAACCAATACCTTCCTCGGCGTTGGTATGGAATTCAGGTTTTAGTTCTTTGATGTAACCAGGTACGTGGGATGGGGAAGTGACGTCTCCATCCCATCATTTTAATCAGACTATCATCAGAGCGATGACGGATTCAGTAAGTATACCAGAGGTAAATGATGGTTATAATTTGTTAGTGTTTTGATTCTATATATAACAGCACCGGCAAACGGGCTGATCGCCGGCAGGTAAACACCCTGGCGGGAAATTTTTCCTGTAAAGCTGAAATCAAATTCTCAACACCGGCCGCTTCACAGCGGCTGTCCAGCACAATGGTCTCATTATCCAGATAGACCGGAAAGTCACTGCAATTCTGCGGCTTGAGCCGGGATTGATAATAACTGCATCGACGCGATGCCGTGTCGTAGGCCGGGCAGGGCGAACCATGCGCATAATACAGGTCATTTTTTTTGCGTATCCAGTGTGGACCTGTACCGTTTTTCAAACTGCGGTCAAAGGCATTTTGCCCGGTTTCAAGCTGATAGAAATCCTGCAACTGCTTCCAGTCAAACTCCAGTACTACTTCATTCAAGCTGCAACAGGGTTTTGTACAACGGTGACAATGGGGAATAATCACCTGACGCTGATATTGGTCAAGCACGGTTTGAATGGAACGTTGTGAGGAAACCCGCTTTTTATGGCGCGGCATACAGGTAAATCCGGCAGGGGTGATGATGGAAGTATAGTTATTGTTTTGGTTGTGTGGGCTGGGTGAGTACGAAAAATTTATTTCCCCGCTGACGCCATGATTTTTTGGTTCTATTCTAATTTTTTATAAATCTGAAAGTTGATTATAGACATACGTCTACATATGGTGGTACAAGAAGACCATAAATAAATTTTGTATATGAAAAACATGACCACACATAAACTTGCTTTGGCGATTTGCATACAGTTTTTATTCGTCGCATGTGGTGGTTTTGCTCACAACAAGACGAGCACCGCATCTGAGAAAAATGTTCCTCGAGTCGATAGAATCAAGTTTAAAAATCACGTTGACAGGTGTATTGGCCTGACACCTGAAAGAGTCGAGATGACAAAGCAAGGTATGGTATTGTTTACTCATACACAATTCAAGAAAGTCACCGCTTACTGTGGATGCAAATCACGGCTTTTGTATTACCAAGTAACAGAGCTTCCTGATATTGAAGGTGGTGTTATTAAGCTGGAAAGATTGCGTGGACTGAAAAATACCCGAACTGCTGCCGAAATGCCGTTAGCGTTTATTATCTCCTCAGATGTTGATATCACATATAAAGGGAAGCTTGAGATAGAAGTAGGATGTCAATCACCGGATTAAACATCACTGGTTATTCCCGGCTTGCTTTCACGAAATATTAATTATCACAACCTCCTCCCTATCTCCCCCGCCGCCTGTTTTAACAACGCCCCCCAGCCATTTTTTCTGCGTTCAATGGGGGCGGAGACGGAGAGGCCGCCGAGGACTTCTCCGGCATGGCTGCGGATAAGGACGCCGATGCAACCAACGCCGATTTCGGCTTCTTCATCGTCATACGCATAACCCTGTTTGACGGCCTGTTGCAGATCCTGTTTGAGGGCATCGGTTGTGGTGCGGGTGTGCATTGTGTAGGGTCTGAGGCCGGTGCGTTCGGCATAGGCCCGGATGAAGTCGTCCCCCAGTTCATGCAACATGAGTTTGCCCACGGCGGTGACGTGCAGGGGGGCGCGGCTGCCGATGACCTGTTCAACACGCATCATGCGGTTGGGGACAGCCCGTTCCACGTAGATCACTTCATCGCCTTCGCGGACGGTGAGGTTGATGGATTCGTTGATCTCGTTGCGCAGCATTTCCATGACCGGCCGGGCCTCTTCGCGCAGGTCCATACCGCGCCGTACGCTGGTGGCCAGTTGGGCAATGCGTCGACCGATGTAATAGTGGCCGGTACTGTCCCGCTCGACAAAGCCGTTGTCGATTAACGAGCCGAGGATGCGAAAGGCGGTGGAGGGGTGGAGGCCGGTTTCCGCAGAAAGGATCTTCAGACTGGCGGGGCTGTTACAGGCCGCGATGGCGTCCATCAGGGCGGCGGAACGATCTATTACCTGGATTTGGGTGCTCATAACAATGTTTCACAATATGAAAACGATTCTGTATTGCGAAATTGTAGATTAATCGCTAAGGTATATGCAAGTCTTGAAAACAGCGGTGGGCAAACAATCTCATCGCTTTTTGTTTGTGACAAATATTTCACATAGTGAAAACGTTTATACATTATGAAATTATCGGCTGAGTCAGCCGGGTGATTTCGCCAGATCGAAGGAGATCACGATGAGCAGCAATACAGCGGAACAGCTATCCAGTGCACCGGCATTTTGTCAGGGTATCCAGTACTTTGGTGAGGCCTGGGCAAATTCGGATAAATACGCAGCCGGCGCGGTGATTGCCGAAGGGCAATCCGCCATCAGCAAAATTGACGATAGCGCGGTCTATCAGACCCTGTTGGGGGCCGATGCCCTGCGTTATGTGACCCTGCAGGTCTGTGGTTCCAAGGGTTCCGGCCATCCCGGCGGGTTTGCCTCCAGTGCCGAGGCCCACTCTTCCTTGATGATGCTGGGTCATACCAATATCGTGACTGAGGTGGGCCACCATGCCCCCGGTTTCTATTCCGCCATGTTCCTCGACAGTTCGCTGGAGGAGATGGGTATTCATACTATGACCGACATGCAGACCCGCTTCCGTGAAAAGCACGGTCTGTTGGGCCATTTGTCCGGCGCCATTCCCGGCCTGCTGGCCCCCGCCGGTCCGTTGGGACAGGGTATGCACTTCGCCATGGCCGGTGCCTGGCTGCATCGCGACAAACTGTTCCCGGTGACCATTGGTGACGGCGGCATGGGCGAACCCTACGTGTTGAATGCCATGATGCACTTCAATACCGCCTATCCGGAGGTGACCAACTTCCTGCCGGTCTTGATCTGGAACGGTTATTCCCAGGAGCACCACTCCATGGTCTCGCTGCACAGCAACCAACAGATGATCGAATACTGGAAGGGCCACAAGTTTGAGGAAGTGATCCTGGTGGATGCGAAAGACTTTGATGACAGCGGTCAGCAGGGTGCCTATGTGGACAGCAGCCATTTCTCACTGCCCAACCGGCTGGCCTTTACCAAAGCGGTATTGGAAGGGATCGATAAAGCCGCGAAGTCTGCCATGAGCGGCAAGTTGACCGCCTTTATCATCAAGCAATTGAAAGGGACCGGCGTGCATACCGTTGGCGCCAAGTCACATAACCTCTATCCGGCCGATACCCTGGACGCGCAGCACATCATCGACGGTTTGCAGCGCCGCGCCTTGCCGGAATCGGCCTGGCAGATCGTGCGTGACAACTTCAGTCGTGCCGGTGGCGGGCCTGCGGTAAAGACCGTCGTAACTGAATCCGAGTTGGCGCTCACTCCGCTGCCTGACTTGCAGATGCAGGAGTTTGCTGTCGGTGACAAGGCGGTGCCGGCCACCGCCATGGGCGCACTGGTGGCGCAGGTGGGCAAGGCCGATCCGCGTTATGTGGTCACCAATGCGGATGGTAATGAGGCCTCTGCGATGAAGAACATCAATGATGCCCTGAAGATCCGTCACCCGACCGTGGACCCTTTATATAATCAGGAGCCAAACGGGCAGGTGTATGAACCATTGAATGAAGACGCCTGCGCCGGTTTTGCCGCCGGTCTGGCCCTGTTTGGCTCGCGTTCGTTGTGGTTGTCCTATGAGTCCTTCGCCATTAACGGTTGGCCCATTGTACAGACCGTGACACAGGCCATGGCCGAACTGCGCCGCAAGACACCATCGGTGGTTACCATGTTTACCGCCGGTGCTTTGGAGCAGGGCCGTAACGGCTGGACCCATCAACGCCCGGAGATCGAAAACTACTTCGGCGCCATGATGCGTAACGGTAATGTCTATCCGCTGTTTCCGTGTGACGCGAATGCCATGCAGGCGGCCTATGAATATGCCATCAATAGTTACAACAAGGGGATGGTGATCATCGCCTCCAAGAGCCCCTTGCCGGTGTATATGAGTATTGCCGATGCGCGTGTTGCTGTTGAAAAGGGCGCGGCAACGATTTATGAATCGGCTGAAGGCAACAAGGGCACCGTGGTGTTTGCCGTCACCGGTGACATGGTCTTTCTGCCGGTCTTCAAGGCGAAAGATGCTCTGGAAGCAAAGGGTTACAAGGTACGCATCGTTGCCGTGTTGAATCCGCGTCGCCTGTATCGCCCCACTGATGTGGCCTGGGATACGGTATCACAACCCGATAACAACTTTATGGGTGATGCGGACTTCAACAAGCTGTTCGCTGGTGATGTCATGCTGGCAGTGAGTGGCGGACCGAGTGCGCCGCTGGAGCCGGTACTGTTACGCACCACCGCACCGAAGCGCGACACGATTTGCTGGAAGCGGGGTGAAACCACCGCATCAGCGGATGAGATCATGGCCTTCAACGGTATTACACCGGAAGCAATGGTTGAACGTGTTATTACATTAACAGAGTAGTGCGCAAGGCAGCCCGACCGGCACGATGTATCACTCCCATCGTGTCGGAACGGGTTTTTAATGATGAGACAACATACCAATTTAAAGAGACAGAGTATGGCGGAAACAAAGATTATTGTGCTGGATGATGACCCCACCGGTTCACAAACCGTGCACAGTTGTTTATTGCTGACCCGTTGGGATGTGGCAACGCTAAAGACCGGTTTACAGGACAGGGCGCCGTTGTTTTTTGTACTGACCAATACCCGCGGTATGGATGCAGTCTCGGCGCGGGACCTGACGCGGGAAGTCTGTATCAACCTGAAGCAGGCCATGGCTGAACTGGCGGAGACCGGGCGCGAGATCAATCCGTTGGTGGTCAGTCGATCCGATTCCACCTTGCGCGGTCACTATCCGGTGGAAACCGACGTGATTGCGGAAGAGCTGGGACCATTTGACGCCCACTTTATGGTGCCGGCCTTTTTTGAAGGCGGCCGTTTTACCCGTGACAGTGTGCATTATCTGCTGGTGGATGGTGAGCCGGTGCCGGTGCATGAAACCGAGTTCGCCCGTGACTCCGTGTTTGGCTACAGCCACAGCTATATGCCCGACTATGTGGAAGAAAAGACCAAAGGCCGTATCAAGGCCAAAGATGTGGCGCAATTTCTTTTATACGATGTGCGTGGCGACAGTCTGGCGCGACTGATGGCGCTGCATGACAATAAATGTTGTGTGGTGGACTGTGAGACACAGGCTGATCTGAATAACTTCTGCACCCAGTTGATGACGGCCGCCAGGAAAGGCAAACGATTTTTATTCAGGAGCGGCGCCAGTCTGCTCACCGCACTGGCGCAATTGCCACCGCAACCGGTCAAGGCGGAACAGATGGCGCGTTATGTCCGTAATGGTAAACCGGGCGCCGTGGTGGTTGGTTCCCATGTGAAAAAGACCACGCAACAATTACAGGCCCTGCTGGATGAGCCGGGTATTGCCGGTGTGGAAGTGGATGTGGAACGGATCGATAATGATCCGAATTTGCTGGACAATGTGATTGAAAAAATCACCGATTTACACCAGGCCCGCATTAATGTCGTGATCTACACCAGTCGGACTGAGAAGACTTTCCCCTCACAGGCGGAAAGACTGGCCTTCGGCGAGCGCGTTTCTGAATTTCTGATGGAAGTGGTACGCAACCTGCCGGTCAGTCTGGGTTTTCTGATCAGCAAGGGTGGTATTACATCAAATGATGTCTTGAGCAAGGGATTAAATCTGCGCACCTCACGCGTGATGGGCCAGATCCTGCCCGGTTGTTCCGTCGTCTGTTGTCCGGCGGATCATCCCCGCTATCCCAATCTGCCGGTGGTCATTTTCCCCGGCAATGTGGGCGATGCCGATGCGCTGGCCAGGGCATGTCGTCATCTGACCATCACTGAAAGTGTCACGGCCACCGCCTGATTTTGACAAAAAAGACTTAACGCAAAGCACGAAGACGCAAAGAAGGATATTTTTCTTTGCGCATCTTCGTGTACTTTGTAGCGAAGATGCTGCCATACCCGCCGGCGTCAGATCGTTGTGGAGTTGCCATTGCCGGTGTTTGTTGCTATATAAGTCCTGAACCAGACGGGACATATACAATGACAAACCACCATCCGATACTGCATGGTTTATACAAAAGCCTGTGCGCCGGCCTGTTATTATGCCAATCAAATTCCATTCTTGCCGTTGAACCGACCGGCACCGTCTGTCTGGGGTCAAATCTCGCCAAACCATATGCTGAAACCACCCATCGGTTGTATCTGCGGATCGACAAATCTGAAAAGATATTCTTTCCGGTTAACTATGCCGGTGACCGGGTTGTCGTAAAAGATCTGGCGCTGGATAAAAAACACCGGGTCTATGTCTACTTCGATGATGAAGTGGTGGTTTCCTGGAAACTGGATTTCAATAAATTACAGACCGATACGGTCGTGGTGTGGCGTGCGGCGGGCTCATGGCGGATGGATGCGGTGAAACGATCAGACTGTAAAGATGTCGACAAATAACAAACAACATGCATTTTATAAATGGTTGACAAAAGTTGGTATGGGTCTGATGTTTGTTAACCTTTTACTGATAAGCCCACTGGTTGAGCTTCTGCCGGTGGAGGTATGGGTACAAATTAACTCATTTTTGCGTGGTGAAAATACTCCTGATTACTACAAGATCACAGCCTCGACAGATGAATTGACAGCAAACTACCTCCTATTGATAACGGGTTTGATATTTGTTATCAGTGCCAGGGTTATTCCATTTATCCTGAATAGAAAACACTAATAAGGAAACCATCACCGTGACAGATGCACAGGATAGTCTCCATCGCAAACAGATCGTTACTGCCTTGCTGGTTGGTATGGGCTATGGCTTGCTGACACGGGTGACATTTGAACTGAAGAGTCTTTCTTCGCTATTACAAATTGTTTCAGCAGGATTTTTATTTGTTGCGCCGTTTTGTGTTGGTGCCGTTGCGGTATTGTGGTACGCAAAAGGGCAACATGTGCCTGTCAAACGCCAACTGGGGTTGTCCATCAATGCCATGCTGTTGTTTCTGGCCGCCATGATGGTGACCCTGCTGGAAGGACTGATTTGTATTGTGCTGGTCGCGCCGGTTTTTTTGGTTGCGTCCATGTTGGGTGGGCTGCTGGCCGGTTATATCAATAACCGCTTCAAGGTGTCTCGCTCAACATTGCCGGTCTTTGCTCTCCTGCCCTTGTTGATCGGCCCCATTGAAGCACACCTGCCGCCGGAGCAGAGCGAACAAACTGTTTCCAATACCATCGTGATCCATGCGCCACCCGACATCGTGTTTGATCAACTGGCGGCGGTACGTGATATACGTCCCGCTGAACTGGGCTTTTCGTTTGTGCATCTGATTGGTCTGCCCAAACCGGTTGAAGCAGCGATGGATGGCAGTGGTGTCGGCAGTGTGCGCACCTCACGTTGGGAAAAAGGCGTGGAGTTCAAAGAAGTGATCACCGAATGGAACAGGCCGGTTGCCCTGCATTACCAATTTCGCATTCCACCGGGTTCCATACCACGACATGCGCTGGATCGTCATGTGGAACTGGGCGGTGACTATTTTACGGTACTGGACGGTGGTTATGATCTGGTCCGACTGGAAAATGGTGATACCCGTTTGAGCCTGACCACACGTTTTCTGAATAAATCACATCTCAAGCTGTATGGAGATTTGTGGGGACGGATGGTGTTGGCCGATTTTCATCAATCCATCCTTGGCTTGATGAAAAACCGGGCGGAGAAAGCAAACCTTTCTCCCGGCTGATTACTTGTTTAACAGTTCCTTGACTTCCTTTGCTTCGGCTATACGACGATGCAGGGTTTGTACCTGTTCGGTGTAGCGTTTTTGTTTGTGCAGGGAAGAAGCCTTGTTTGCCTTATCCAGGGCGTGTGTGAAATCACCCTGCAGTTCATCATAGACTGAAAGATTGTACAGGGCGGCAGCCTTGTCTTTGTTGTTACCGGCTTTTGCAACAGTTTGCCAGAGCGAGATGGCGGTGGGCCAGTTATTGTCAGCGGCAGCCTTGTTACCGTCTTTGATTAATTTCATATCGCCTTCAGCCAGAGTCCGTGTTTCCTTAATATAGTAAGGCGCAATTTTATTAATCGTTGACTCATGCAGGGCGGCTATTGCTTTTTTGACCAGGAACGGCCAGTCCATGGTCTTTTTACGTGCCTTTGATTTGTCTCCCGCAGTTGTACTGTCGCTGGTCTTTGTGGTAACTGTCGTGGTTCCGAGCATGGTCCCGTTACTGTCCAGGACATTAAACTGGATAGCCACATTGGCGGTACGTGTCAGTTTGTAGGAAACTGTTACCTTGCCATGTTTATCCTTGTTTTCCTGTGTTTCCATCACATCCTGTACGTCGTAGTTAATATCACCGGTAAGCTGTGCCTGATACTGGTTGCCGTTATTTACCTTGAAATGGCCATTGCGAAATATTGCTTTGGTCAGGTCACGCAGGTGTGTCTCCTGAATTTCGGCATGTTGTTTGTCGATATAACTCTGGGCGCTCTTTGCGTCATTCACATCCAGCAGCAGTTTAACCACTTCAAGCGCGAATTTTTTATCTGACATTTTTTGCGGGGTGGCTGCTTGATTGTCCAAATCCAGATTAAGCGTGCCTGCTACACTGAACGGTTTGACATTGAGGGTTCTGATCTCTTTGAGGTTGATTTCAGGCGCACGCTGTACCATGAGGCTGACCTGGGTACTGCAACCGGATAGAAATACCAATCCGCTGATTAACAGGGGAAAAAATTTTTTCATGAGGGGGCTATCCTTTTTCGGGTGAATATATTTCGGCCGTGCGCTATGCAAGATGAGGTAATTGTCTGAAATAGAGCACCACCTGACAAAATGACACAGTAATAATAGGTGTCGTTATTTAGCGGGTCAAGGAAATGGGCCGCTGGAAAATGGTGCTATGGAAGAGGGTAAATCGACTCCTCGGGTGTTAACAGCCCATTGTAGTGCTGTGCGAGATGGGAAATTTGGTTTTGAATAAACGGCGTCATATTGATGATCTCGATAATCGCATCCCTGCTGTATTGCTCCAGTATATCGCCGCGCAGGCCAAGCTGGATGGCCCGGCGCTCACACTTGTTGCCGGATGGTCCATGATCCGGGTCCCATTGCAGTCGGACAGAGGAACGTTTGACAGCGCGTTTCCATTCTGTCTGGTCTTTGTAACGGGTTTTATCAAAGGATGACGGTACGGCCGTGCGCACCACTTCATCAAAAAAATCCCGCTTCAGTCTTACTCCACAGACAATCTCCTGGCCGGGTGTACGCGCCCAGTTACTGCGATACATCATCCATAAAAAGTTGGGTTTGATCCAGCTCATGCGATTAAGACTGAACTCACCACCAAAGTATTGATTCTCCACAGCAAACAAACCAATAGCCGGTCGATAGGCCTGATAGACGATAACGCTGTCAGCATCGTATTGCGCCAGAATATGTTTGCCTTCTTTCGGCCATGCCTGTTTCTGTTTTGTGTAGTATTCCAAGCGGATCGTTTGGTACATCATGTTACAAATAATTCTCCTTAAATGATTAATCTTGCCTTGTGATCGGCAATGGCGATGGTGGCGCTAAACCCGGCATTGAATTGCAGGTAGTCGCTTTCGATACCGTCACTGAAGATCACACCATGTTGTGCCATGTATGAGGTCAGTTTTAACGGTTGATCCGGTGTAATCAGACCGAATATCTGTTTGGCCTGCGAGGTCTTGCTGGGCCAGGGTTCACGCACAGTATAGATCAGGTAATCCTCGTCCCAGCCAAAACGCCCGCCGTCTTTGGGCAAGCGCACTTCACCACCCAGTGCTTCAACAATACCCACCGCACCGGTATAGACCGATTTCAGCCAGCCGGTGGAACCGGCGCCGGTTGAGACAATGATCCCGCTGGAAGATTGATCTTCTGCATTACCATTCTGTTCCAGTCGATAGCGGGCCGAGGTGTGGCTTTTCGGTCCGATAAACAGATCATTAAACGCCAATAACTCCTGACCGTCATTCAATCTGGCATTGGCCATGGTGATGGACTGTATACGCCGCTGACCGGCCAGTGTATCGGCCAGCGATGTCACAGCCTTATCCATGGTGAAGGGCAACAACACCCCTTCGATCTTGTTCGGATCAGGATTGATCGCCAGGATCGGTTGTTGGGCAAGATACTTGGCGGTGTTTACCACCAGACCATCCGGTCCAATCGTCACAACCAGATCATCTTCACCAAAACTGAACTGCGGCAGAAACTGTCGATCAATGATTTGTGACTTGATTCCGCGGGGGATAGCACCACGCAGGTTATCCAGTACAGCATGATACTGTTGGTGATCCTGTGCAATGGGTGTGAAGTCACGTCCGGCATGTTCCAGATAAAAGCGAGCCTGTGCGGCGGTGTTAAAACGCGCCGTCAGTTCTTCCAGCTCGGTCTGCCGGGTGACAATGACCAGATGCTCATAAGCGGCACGCCGTGCGGGCGCAGTGCCCGCACGTCTCCCGGTAGAATTAACGGCCGGATTGATCATGGTCCTTGCCTCCTATCCATTGCACGACATTGGCCAACAGATCCGGTGTAATGGTCAGATTACCGATGGTACCGGCATTGGCCGCCCACTCCTTCAGCGCCAGACCAACCAGGGCCTGGGGCGTCAGGTTTTGATATAAACCAAACCGGATCTCATCGGCGCGAGTCTCGGCTTCCGCTTCCAGCTCCATGGCCTTTGCTTCCGCCTCGGCGGACTTGATGCGGTTTTCCGCCTGTCTGGCCACCAGCTCACGACGACGTTGTTCCAGTTCCACTTCATTATCGAGTTCACGATTGCTGATCTTGCTTTCTTCTTCCACTGCCGACTTGCGTCGGGCATAGATGGCAAGATCCGCCCGTTGTTGCAAGCTCTCCCGATAATCGGCTTCCAGTGCCTTCTGCATCTCCGGTGTCGCCTTGACGGTGGTGAAGTGGAGACTTTCTACGACCACGCCCAGTGTGCGCAACGCATCTTCGCTTTGAACCTGTTGCAGCACGGTAGAGGAAAGTTCCTTTACCTTGATCAAGGCCTCATCCAGTGACAGTTTGTTCACGCCGCTGCGGGTATTGGCCTGTACCGCGTTGATCACACGTTGCACCAGTTTTTCCGGGTCCTTGCTGCGATAACGCCCCGTTTTTGGATCAATGGTAAAGTCCATCAACCCGGCCGCTTCCAGCGGTTCAATAAAGCGATAACGTAACTGACCCTGTATGCTCACCTCCTGATAGTTGGCCGTGGTCTCTTTGAAAATAAACGGCGCATCCTGTGTCACCAGTGGCAGTGAGGCAATGGAAGTGTTATGCGGCCAATACCAGAAGGTCAATCCCGGACCATGGCGTTTCAGCTTGCCGTTTTTGTACCGAATAACAAAGGCATTCGGTTCGCCCTTAAAATATCTGTACATGATACACCTCCTGTTTCATTGCATTGATGTTATGGTACTGCTCCTCGTTCACGCCTCATGCGGCATTCCTTTTTGGTTGACTGAAAGACAACATCCGTTCAACTGGTTTTCTTGCCTGGTCCATGGTCTCTTCTGTCAGATAATCGATGACAAAGCCTTTTCCCATTTGCGCCTGCCTGACCAAATCCACTGTATTGCGTTTCATGTAGGGACAGGCATTGCACTGGCAGCCGCTGTAGATCGGCGCCTGCTGGATATTTAAATCCGTGCGCAACTGACGCATGTTGTGCAACAGCCCTTCTTCGGTGGCGACATAGATCACCTCGGTTGCACCACTGAATTTTTCTATCCAGTCCAGCATCTGTTTGGTGGAACCCACCATGTCGGCCCGCTTTAACACCGGCAACGGTGATTCCGGGTGGGCCAACAACCAGGCCTTACCGTTCGCACTGGTGAGCATGTATTCGATCTGTTCTTCCTTGAACTTGTCATGCACCTCACAGACCGCGTTCCAGACCGGCATCTGATAGCCGTACTGGTAATTCAGCCAGGCGCCCATATTGCGATCCGGCGAGAAGATCACTTTTTTACCTGCGGCATAAATGCTCGCGATGATCTCGTCCACGTTGCGTGAGGTGACAATCCAGTCTGAAATGGTTTTGTGTTCGGCACTGGAGTTGATGTAACTCACATGTACGTGGTCGGCATAGCGTTCGCGCCAGGCGCGCAGTGCTGCCATGTCGGTTTGGGTCACCAGTGAACAGGTGGCGGCCGCATCGGGCAGGATCACCTCCGCATCCGGGTTGATGATCTTTGTTGTCTCTGCCATGAACTGCACACCGGCAAAGACAATCCGCTGTGCCTTTTCGCGCCGGGCGATCAGGGCCAGTTCCAGACTGTCGCCCACATAATCGGCCATGGCCTGTACATCCGGTGTGGTGTAATAGTGTGCCAATGTTAAGGTATTCATGATCCACCTCCTGTCACTTGTCACTTGATAATCTCAACCTTGTTCGGATGAATCACCCGATAGAGTTTGGCCGGTCGATGTGCGCCTTCGCGTCGTTCGTTACCGGTCTCTTCAATCTGTTCCAGGGCCAGGACCCATTTGCGAAAATTACGACGGTCCATCTCTTCCTGCAGAATGATCTCGTAGACCAACTGCAATTCACTGAGGGTGAACTCCTCCGGCATAAACTGAAACGCGATGGTCGAGTAATCCAGTTTTGCCGCCAGTCGTTGCTGGGCCATGGCAACGATCTGTTGATGATCAAACGCCAGTTCCGGTAACGCATCCATGCTGAACCAGCCCACCGCTTCGGCATCGGTGGCGGCCTGCAAGCGGATCTTGTCCGACGGGATCAGCGCATAGTAGGCCACAGTAATGACCCGCTCCCTGGGGTCACGGTCCACTGCGCCAAAGGTATAGAGCTGTTCCAGATAGACCCCGCTGACACCGGTCTCTTCTTCCAATTCACGCCGAGCACCCTCATCCAGGCTTTCATCCATAGTCACAAAGCCGCCGGGCAAGGCCCACTTGCCTTTAAATGGCTCACCGGCCCGCATAATCAGCAATAATTTCAACTGGTTATCGCGGATAGTGAAAATCACTATGTCAGTGGTGACCGCAGGATGTGGATACTTATATTGAAACATGGCCCTTCCTTACTTTGCGTCTTGAATACAATAACAAGATAGTGTACAGTTTACACTAAGTCAAGCGCAATTTTCCGGCTGACCGGGAAAGAGCGATACAAAGGAGATGTGTCATGAAAATACAAACAGTCACAAATCTGCATATGGCGGAAATACGTGAGTTGGCCGCGCAGTATGATGCGGCCAGGATAGAAAGCTGTATCCAGCTTGCCGCCAGAGACAAGGCCAATCCCTGTTATAGTCAGGGCGATGTTGAGGAAGTATTGAATGTGTTGGCCAAGGCCGGTTTTGTCGCGGCACAAATGGAGCAGGGTAAAACCATGAACGAGGCATTTGTGATTTGGGCAGGCGTATTCGCGCCATACAGGGGTTGTGATGAATAAATTGTTACTTGATAAAGCAAAAGGCATGCTGGTCGGTCTGGCGGCGGGTGATGCAGTGGGAACCACCGTGGAATTTAAAATGCGCGGTTCCTTTCCGCCTGTTACCGATATGACCGGTGGTGGTCCGTTTAATCTGGCGAAAGGCAAATGGACCGATGATACTTCCATGGCACTCTGTTTGGCCGACAGCTTGCTTGCCTGCAGCGGATTCGATGCCACCGATCAGATGCAGCGTTACTGTCGCTGGTATAAAGAAGGTTATATGAGTTCAACCGGGCGTTGTTTCGATATCGGCGGCACCACCGCCGATGCCCTGAACCGGTTCAGTGTTACCGGTGATCCGTTCGCCGGATCGACCGACCCGCGCAGTGCCGGTAATGGTTCAGTCATGCGTCTGGCGCCGGTAGCGATCACTTACCAACATGACCGTGATGCATTGTTGCAGTTCGCTGCGGATAGTTCACGCACCACCCATGGTTGTGATGAAGCAGTGGAAAGTTGTCGTCTGTTTGCCGTGCAACTGGCCCTGGCCATGCAGGGCAAGGACAAGACCACTATCCTCACTGGACATGGCTACAACTCACCGGCGGAAAAAGTGGAGAGAATTGGCCGGGGTGAATATCTGGACAAGGGATATAACCAGTTATCCGGCAGTGGTTATGTTATCAATACCCTGGAAACCGCCTTATGGTGTTTTGCCCACACGAATAATTTCCGTGACGCCATCCTCATGACGGTGAATGTGGGAGACGATGCCGACACCACGGCGGCTGTCTGCGGGCAGATTGCCGGTGCATTTTATGGTTATGAGGGAATACCGGCGGAGTGGAGAGCGGCTCTGTATATGGAGAAGGAGATAACCGAACAGGCCGGGAAGTTACTGGAAATAGCGAATATCAAGGAGTGTGAAGATGTTGATTAAACAATATCACGTCACAGTACTGAGCAACCTGTTATTGGCCTATGACAAATATAGCCGGATCTATGACAAGGCCGGGATCAGCCAAAGCAGTTATCCGGGTGTGTTTTTTCTGGTTGATCATGCACAGTTGCCGATCGGGATAAACAAGGCCGCCGGCCTGTTGCAGAAACTGGGCTATCCGGGTAATCGCCTGCTTGTACTGGAAACTCTTATTGAGACGGATCGCCTGAAAGAGAATGATTTGACCGGTACCGGGCTGGGAAAATATATTGAGTCGGAGCAGATCCGGGTCAATGGTTTGTACTATCCGGTGGATAATGCGTTAAAGCCTGTTCGTGTGGAAGAGGCCATGGCGGAGGCTTATGCCGTTATGCAGCAGTCTGTGGCCGGCTTTGATGAGTTGGCACCACGTACGATTTCTGTTTTGCCCATTGCCAATGGTTGTCAGGCACAGTGCCCGTTCTGTTTTTCAAAAGCATCCATCTCACACATCCACAAGCAGAAACATCTCTCTATGGCACGGACGAACGAGGTGTTGCATCAGGCGGCACTGGCCGGTGCAACCCGCGCCGTGATTACCGGCGGCGGTGAGCCGGGATTGTTGCCGGCAGAGCGCTTGCATGCATTGATCAAATTATGTCGCCGTCGTTTCGACAAGGTGGTGATGATTACCAACGGATATTTCATCGCCAATCACCCGAACCCGAAGGCACGATTGTCAGCATTGTCTGATTCAGGGTTGAGCGTGCTGGCTGTTTCACGTCACCACTACGCGGCGCAACGTGCCGCCGCTATTATGGGGCTGGATGTGGCCTTTGATAATTTGCTGCAGGCATACAGAGGGAATCGACAACAGGGGGCGGGGATGACCCTGAGAGTGATTTGTCTGTTACAGAAGGGGGGAATAGACAGCCCGGCAGAAATCGAGGCTTATCTTGATTGGGCCATGCAACAGGAGATTGAGCAGGTCTGTTTTAAAGAGTTATACGTGGCGAGCAGTTCAGAGTCCGTTTTCTATGATCAGGCCTCTAATGACTGGAGTTATGCACAACAGGTACCGTTGGCCATGCTGATCAATTATGCCGCCGAGCAAGGTTGGGAAGAGGTGATGCGCTTGCCATGGGGCAGCCCGGTATACCGCTATGTCAAAAACGGCAGAACCATGCAAGTGGCGGCGTATACCGAGCCATCGGTCTCATGGGAGCTGGCAAACGGCATGTGTCGCAGCTGGAATTTGATGGCGGATGGCCGATGTTATGCCAGCCTTGAAGTATCGGACAGTGAAGTGCTGAAGAATAACACAGCAGGATACTGTTATGGATTATAGGCAGTTTCAATTTTACCGTGACTATCGACCTGCCGGTTTGTCACCACTGGATGATCTCGATCCTGTGCCACTGAAAAAGGCTCTTCAGGCAATCAGTGTGGCAGACCGGTATACCTTTGCTGAACCCGGCTGGTTTGTGAAGCGCTCAACGGGAGTCAGGGCCTTGTTACAGGAGCTGTATTTCATGTTTTCCCGAATGAAATATACAGCCGTATTACCGGAGGATATATACCCGGTCTATTTTCATTTGTTGCCTGATGACATGGAGTTGCGGACCTATCGCACGCTGGGCATGCAGCGTTTTGAATTGCCGATTGAGTCAAGGTGTGTTGCGGTCATTGCCGACCCCATGATGCCGAGCGGATCATATTTACATGAGAATCAGATAGTCGATTTGCTAAAGTGGCTGGATGCCGACCCGGAGCGCCGGCTGATTGTGGATACAGTTTATAATTTTTCCGCATACACGGTAATGCAACGCCTTGACCATGAGCAGGTGATTTTTCTTGGCAGCGTGGCAAAGTTGCTGTTATCAAGCGGCGAGCTGGGTTGGGCGGTGAGTCGCAGTCCATTGCCCGGTTTTGAGAAAACCATGGCAAGCCTGATGGTGGAATCACATGGTCAATTGCTGCAACAATGGTTCGACAAGGCATGGCAGGATCTGACACCACAATTGACGGAAGTGGCGTTGGGCTGGAAAAAACCGGAGGTTGGTTATCTTTCCGTTGTTCCGCAGGGATACAAACAATTCGAGGAAAATGGTCTGGCTGTCATACCTGCCGGCGTGTTTGGCAGCAAACAGGATTTGTCGGTGGTGAGTTGTCTTGCGAGGGTGAAAGAAAATGTACTCTGACATTAACTCCTTAATCTTATCTGATGTAAGCGACAAGTGTGATTCTAAAATATGGTGTAACTTATGAACGATGAGTTTACTTTTTCACAGTCTATCATCGCGCATCTTGAGAATGACTACAGTTCTTTTGATAAAATGAAAGTTATTCAGCTACTGGATGAGGTAAAACCGGAACATGTGATGGCCGGCTCGGAATATAATCTGCTGAATACACGCTATTCTATCTTGTATCTTGCAAAAGGCGATGTGGCAGAGGTGGCGCAACTGGTGGAATGTGCCAAAATCGATTTTCGTGATGTGATTTATTGGGCCACAATGGAAAAAGAGGCGACGGAGAAATGACAACCGACATGCAGGAAGACACAATTACCCTGTATCGTCCTACCGGACCAAACGAACTAAAACTTGTGGAGGCGAGTGGTTATACAGCATGGCCGCCACGGTTGCCTGAACAGCCTGTCTTTTATCCGGTAACCAACGAGCAATATGCCAGAGAGATTGCCGAAAAATGGAATGTAAAACAGAGTAGTGTTGGATTTGTTACCCGGTTCGAGGTAAGGAAATCCTTTATGGATAAATATTCGGTTCAACAGGTTGGCGCTGCGCACCATACTGAGTGGTGGATCCCGGCGGAGGAATTACCTGAACTGAATGCCAACATAGTTGGAACAATAGCCGTAATTGGAAAGTATGAGCAAGATCAGCAATGACGATGCAGTCCTTATTCTCATCAAAAGATGATTTGCTTGATTACCTTGAACAAGGCAACAGGGTCAAATACCTGTTCTTTTGGGGGCACACACCAAAACAGTCGGGGGTTGTTGATCAAAGCTGTCTGAGCCAGTGGTTTCCGGCTGAATTTGTGATTAATGGGACAAGTTACCCCACTGCCGAGCATTATATGATGGCGGAAAAGGCTCGACTGTTTAGCGATCAGGTAGCACAAAAGAAGATTCTCGCGGCGTCACATCCGGGTGATGCAAAAAAACTTGGCAGAACGGTCTGTGGCTATACCGAACAGAAATGGCTGTCGCATCGTTTTGATATTGTGCTGCGGGGGAATATTGAAAAATTCCACCAAAATCCTGAACTCGGTGATTTTTTGTTGAAAACCGGCGACCGGGTTTTGGTGGAAGCCAGTCCGGTGGATAAAATTTGGGGTATCGGACTGGAAAAGACACACGGCAACGCAAACAATCCGGCCAAGTGGCCTGGCTTGAACCTGTTGGGGTTTGCGTTAATGGCAGTCCGGCAAGGTTTGCGGAAGTGAGTTTGACAATGATAGATGAGACAGTAAAAACGGATATATTATCGGCCTTGCTACACCAGCATGCTGCACAACATGTGACGGTGTTATATGCCTGTGAATCCGGTTCCCGTGCCTGGGGTTTCCCATCGCCGGATAGTGATTATGATGTCCGATTTATCTATTGCCATGATCCGGACTGGTATTTATCTCTATATGAGGAACGGGATGTTATTGAACAACCCATTAATGATTTGCTCGATATTAGTGGTTGGGACTTGCGCAAGGCGATGGGACTGTTGAGCAAATCAAATGGCCCTTTGCTTGAATGGTTGCACTCCCCCATTGTTTATCAACAGGTTGATAATGTCACGATTACGTTACGGGAACTGGCAAGAAAAAGCTACCGGCCGGGTAATGGTGTTTACCACTATTTGGGCATGGCCAAACGGGGCTGGGCTAATCTGGCGGGCGTGGGGCAGATAAAATTAAAGCGGTATTTCTATGTGTTGCGTGCTTTGTTATGTTGTGAGTGGATAATAAGTGAAAAGACCATCCCCCCGGTAGAATTTCCGGTGATACTGGCAAGGTTTTATCCAAAGGGAGATTTCAGAGGCGCTGTGGATGAACTGATGCAGTTAAAATCGCGCAGCAATGAAACGGATATATTGGAGCGAGAGCAGTATAAAACCCTGTTTTCTGTCGTCGACAGACGGATCGGTGATTTACTGGTGTTTATAAAAAACAACTTTCCGGAAAACAAACCATCCTTTGACAAGGCGGAGTTCAATGAAGCATTTCGTCATATTATTCGTACTACGCGGTAGAGGAGTTAGGGCATGGCAAGCATTGTCGCTGAACTGCATAAGAAGGGGTTGATTAAATCGGCACCACCCTATTTATCCGGCGGGATGCAATATGAAGTGATCATGGGCTCCATGGCCTATGGCGTCAGTACCGATGTGTCTGATATGGATGTGTACGGGTTTTGTATTCCGCTACGGGATTATGTCTTTCCCCATTTGCGTGGAGAGATTGAAGGATTCTCCACGCCTGGACCGCGTTTCGAACAATTTCAGATGCACCATATCATGGACAATACCGCCCTGGGAGGCAAAGGGCGAGAATATGATTTGGCGATCTATTCCATCATCAAGTATTTCCGGTTGTGCATGGAAAACAATCCAAATATGATCGACAGTTTGTTCGTGCCACAGAGATGCGTACTGTTCGCCACCGATATTGGCGATATGGTTCGGGAAAGTCGCCGACTGTTTCTGCACAAAGGGGCATGGCACAAGTTTAAAGGTTATGCATTTGCACAAATGCGCAAGCTAAAAACAAAACAACCGCAGGGCAAGCGCAAGGGTATGATCGAAGAATTTGGTTATGATGTTAAATTTGCCTACCACGTTGTACGGTTGCTGGATGAGGTGGAACAGATAATGACAGAAGGTGATATCGATCTGGAAAGGAACCGTGAGCAACTGAAGTCCATACGTGATGGAGATTGGTCGATTGACAGGATAGAACAGCATTTTGCCGATAAGGAAAAGTCACTGGAAAGCCTTTATACGTCCTGCCACTTGCCGTACAAACCGGATGAAGGAAAAATACAAACCTTGTTATTACAATGTCTTGAGCAGTACTACGGTGATCTTTCCAGTTGTGTTGTGGATCAGGATGCGGCCCTGAAGGCATTGCGTGAAATAAGCCGAATTGCCGGGAGTTTTACTTAAGGATGTAACTCACATTAATTCCCAGTCCCATATCCGGGCTGCCGTCACTCAAGCCATGTAGCAGATAGATCAGCAGTTTCCTGGAATTATCGAGTTTTCGATGTAGATAAACGGTCAGTTCCTCCGGCGCAATTCCACCGGCGGTACCGGCCTGTCGATAATCATAAATCAGACCTGCGCCGATCTGCTCTGTAAACGCATAGTCGATGCCCAGCGAATAATACAAAATATTGCGATATGTAATGTCTGGCGGATCGCCTTGCAGCTTGTAACCCAGCGTGGCAAAAAGACTGGTCTTGCGAATACCGTAAAAAGGATCGATCTGAATGGCGTAGTCAATTTTTCCGGTGCCCAGTCCCCGTGTCTCATCTGCCGTAGGAAGCTTGATCTTGCCGGTCAGTTCCAGAAACAGCTTGCCCGGCTGATAAGGTAATAATGCTTTGGACACGGCCACCACCGTATCACCCATGCCGGCTTCTGAATGTCGTTCATTGGGGTTGCCGGTGCCGGGCACTGCATCAACACCGATTACATTGCCTGGACCCGACATGGCCAGCATTGGTACGGTGAGCTTGTAAACCATATCGGCCTGTTCCAGCTTGACTGCAAACGGGATGTACCAGATTTCTGTATCTATTGTTGCGCCATAGTCACCCTGGCTGTAATCCACGCCGGTAGAGAAGGTCCACCTGTCCGCAGCAACAACGGTGGTAGCAGACAGAAATAAGGTTGTACTGATTAATAGTAACAAAAGAAATTTGGGGATGGGCATGATGAATAATGGATGCAGCGGTCAATAAAAAGGGGTACACATGGTACCCCTGGTTGTATATCACAATGTCGATTACCGCTTTGCCATATTCGGATGTTCAGGCTTTTCGGGGCGGGCGGGTTTTTCAGGACGTTCCGGTCGGGAGACTTCCGGACGACCCGGACGCTCACCGGCCTGTTTACGTTCCAGGACTTCACGGGAACGGACCAATCCTTTCGGGGTGGCCTTGCCCGGATGTTTCTCATTGAATTTGCCGGTATTTCTGGTGTTTTGGTCAATGGCGTTTTGTACGCCTGTGGTCTTCTCGGCCTTATTGGGACTTTCATTGTCGTCGGCAAGTGCGATCATCGTTTGACCTGCCAATAGAAGTCCCAACACGCAACTGGATACTGCACGAATGTTCATTTTAGCCTCCTGATTGGGCTTTCCGGGTAATAGCTGTTGTATAAGAATAGCACGCGGATAACTGCCGAGCGTGATACATTCGACAAAATTGTATTATTGATGTTAGGAATAAATTCAACGAAATCAATCTTTTGAATAAAGCGGAGTAGAAATGGCGGGCGGCGACAGCTCGAGTCGGTATTCGACAACCCTGTCGATCTCTTTAAAACCCAATCGTGTATAAAATAACTGTGCTTTCGTATTGCCTGACTGTGTATCTGTTGCCAATTCAGAAAAACCATTCTCCACACACCATTGGCAAATCAGGTCAATGGCCTGTTTACCATGTCCTTTACCTCTTTCGGCTTCTGTGAGATATAAACCTTCCAGATAGGCAACCGGGCTGGACAGACATCCATCCACAATGTTGCGGAAGGATATTTCCACCAGCCCGATTATTTCCCGTGAGTCATTCTCTATAAAACGACATAACCAATCGCTGTTTTGATGAATCTGTATCATTTCCTGCTGATGGTAATCATCATCTATGGTCAGGTACAAACTGCAGCGAAACTGCTTCCATAACGGAAACAGTTCCTGTTTTATACCAATCAATCGCATGACAAGTTACTGTTTTGGCGTGTTGATACCAAACATGTCATAGGGTTTGACACTGAAATAGTCATTAAACAACATGGCTGTCAGTGCAATAAAGGCGATAAAAGCAAGCAGGACCAGAATTTGTCCGGAGCCGGTTTTCTGGATCGCCTGTCGAGACTCGGGCAAGCATATTTCACCGGGACAATATCGGGCCTGTTGTTTGTAATACATACTATAGAACTTACAACCTAGGCAGATACCAAATGCCGTCTCAAAGAATAAAAAGATAAGGCAGGTGAAACAAATAATGCCGGTAATGGGGCTGAATGAATTAACCACAACCATCAGGGTAAAAAAAATGGCAGAGAGAATTGCACCGAAGGCCCAGGCAAATTTTTTCTGAGGCGCACCGACATATTCCGGGTTTTGGTTGCGAACAATCAGCCTGCCCAGAATCAGGGTTGGTGCAAACCGGGGACTGATAAAGAGACGAATTAAAATATCAACAAAAAAGATCGTAACGGCATATTTTAACAAGAGAAAATTTTCTGTTGTGGCAACAATGAGAACAGAGGTAAACAGTAACAGGAAAAGCAGTCCGGCCGCTGCGCGAATTTCACGCTCATTTAAAACAGGAATATCGTAACCTTCAACCGTTTCACCAAATTGTAAAGCCTTACTCATACTACACTCCTTTTTAGGTTAGTGATCCATGACGCGGACTATACTGCGAAACAGTATGAAATTAAACCGGACGATATTTGTATATATTTTTATAAACGCGGGTAATAAATCTATTCAACAAACACTTCCGCCATTTTTAAAAACAGTTCGCGTTTCTCTCCGCTCAGGTTGGAATAGATCTCCATCACCCTGCGCATCTCATCCGGGAATGCTGCACAGACCGGATCAGATTCTACATGTTGTTCATCCAGCCAACCGGATTTCCGTTCAGCAAATATCTCGCACTTGCGGGCCAGCCGATCCGGTATGGCCAGAAAGGGGTTATCAAGATGCTCATCAATTTTGCTGCGGGACAGACCGACCGCTTTCAGGAAGCTTGTAATGGCGCCACGCTCTCCACGGCAGCCCTCAAAAACGTAAACCAGATTCTGATGGCGGATAGCCTGTAAATCACGTCCAGATGCGCGTATCGGTCCAAGACCGAACATAATCCAGCAAGGGGAGGAGCCGGTAACTCTTGAAATAAGCTTGATATCATCCGGAGAAGGCAAGGATATCCCTGCTTCATAATTCCCTAATCTCCCGGTTCCCCACTCTGGTATCTCTTCCAATAGTTGTGCGGCGGTTTCGAAACCGGCCATTTTTCGGGCTTGTTTGATACGTTGCCCGATTTGGACGGCGGTTGGGTTCTTCTTGTCCGACATGGATTCAGCTCCACGAATATTAGTTAATATTAATGTTACAAGAAACTTGAAAAATTATCTTGCAATCTTGAATTGTCTCGTTATACTTCCGCCATTACTTTGGAGAAATAAATGCAACACAACTATCGCACAAATCGTTGGTTATCTGCACGGCCCGGTATGAACGGGGTGGGACAAATACGTCCGGCCGCCCATACACAGCTGCTTGGCAGAAATGTGCGTTTTGCTGAATGTCATTTCTCCAATATTGATGAACAGATTAAATCATATGCGAGTGATCTCGGTATGAGCTAGCTTTTCGTATTGAATTTATGCGGAAGGCTTGAAAAAGATGCCTTCCGCGGGAGTAAAACCAGGCCCCGTTAGGCATCTGCTTAACGGGGTTTTTTTATGCCCCGAATAATTTCCCTCCGGGAAATTCGATTGTGAAATGTCATGGTCGGTAATGCTCTTTAACAATTTGGGAAGTGTTTATACGCGTAGTGCATGAAGCATTACGCTTTGGGGAGATGCGTCTTTTAAAACCTTCGACGCGTCTCATACCAGGAGTTGGTATGGCATTGCTATCGGTAATGCCCCCTTTATTGCGAGTATGGTGTAACGATAGCATGCGAGGCTTCCAACCTCCTGGTCAGGGTTTGAATCCCTGTACTCGCTCCAATTTTCTATACACATTGTTATACGGAGGTGTGGCAGCACCTGGCAGGGTTCCGGACCTGTTGTTTTGTTACTCGTTACTGCCTGACAAGGCGAGGGTAAGTAAAGCGGAACCAACTTTCGGGAGCCGGGGTGGGGAAACCCGGCCCGTATAACAATGTGTATGACGAAATGTAACGGTAGCTCAGTTGGTAGAGCGCCTGTTATAAGAACAGGATGTCGATAGGTCGGAACGATGTACAGGGATGTACGAATGTCGCGAGAGGACAGGAGTCCAAAGCAAGGATCCCGTTGCAGCAAATTTAATTCCTGGGTGCACCATTGGTAGGTGGCCTGCCTGTTAAGCAGTTGTATGCTGGTTCAAGTCCAGCCCCGGGAGCCAATTTTGAATTGTCCGGCACGGACATAAAAAGTGTGTTGGTCTGACAACGATAATCGATAGCAATATCGAAAAAGAAGTGGTCTCCTATAACCCTTCACCTGTCTTTACGGACAGGTCAATTCAGACAAGCTGCGCTTCCAAAGTCTTCAGCGTCGGCTGGAGATAGTTGGTAAGCACGCCGGTATGACCATTGCGTACCTGAAAAGGGGGCAATGGGACGTTGGTCGCCAGCCAACACCGGGGGCAACGTTGTGAACAACGAGAAGCAAGCAGTAGTGCGGTTAGTCCGAGTCTCGTAAACAAGGGCGCTGTGCAATGTTAGAGGTAAAGGCTCTGGTGTCAAAATCAGGGACAATATCTCGAAACATGGTTAAGTACACGACAGTGGAAAGACATTGGGTGTGTGGCATTTTGTACTGTTAAAGCAGTATGAAACCACCAGGACGCGCACATCCTGATAGGTTTGAAATGTAGCTCAATGGTAGAGCGAAACACTTAGCCTGTTTTGGTTCGGGTTCGATTCCCGAGATTTCACCGTAAGGTAAAAACGCAAAGACGCGTCCTGCTGTAGAGTCGAAAATGGCTTAATCCTGCCCTCGCGAGAGAAGGCAGGTGATCCGGCGGCCGCAAGCCAAAGGATATTGATATACAACTGCACGGTGAGGTTGCTCCTCTTTAGTGCCCGCAAGGTACACGGTAAGACGTATATCGAGTAGACGCTACGGTACACGTGAATCGCTACACGTTAAAAAAAGCAGCCATGCAATATTACTTAAGCGCAACCTTCGGGTTGGTTTAAGTGGATACGCGGCAACACTCTCCTCGCACGGAGGGTGGTAATCCGACAAAAGGTGTTGCGCTAAAGGTGTAGTCTCAGCCTTTGATTTTCATGGATGTGTTGGGCAGATGGTGAGCCCCACGAGTTGTAACCTCGTCGCCTCTGGCTTGTAAGTTGACAAAGGCCATCCATGGCCTTTGCCCTTCGGGCGCATTGCGTGCGTCCAATTTTGCTCCAGGCAAAATTGTCGATTCGCATAGTTTATTTGGATTGCGCGGTGCGACGGGGCGGCACCACCTGACTGTAAATCAGGAGTCTCTGACGTATCCAGGTTCGAATCCTGGGCAATCCACCAATTTTAAGGGGCTGTAACTCAACTAGTAGAGTGCCTGTTTTGCAAGCAGGATGTTGGAAGTGCAAATCTTCTCAGCTCCACCAATTTTATGGGCAGGTAGCATAAACGGAAATGCTCACCAAAAAACGGTTAGCTTATGGTGGGGAGTAATATCCTGAATGGGTTAACTGAGAATATCCACGGGTTTACGGATGCAGGTTCGCGGCTTATGGTAACGGGTCTCAACTGGTGCGCGTTTCCCAAGATGTTCCATGCCTGGAGTAATGCCCGGGTACTCATTTGATGCGGGTTCGACAAAATCGCCGGGAGCAATTTTGAACAGCCGAAGGCTGGCCCGAAGGGTGTAGCACATGGATGTGCGAAATAGCCCCGTCCCGTCCACCAATTTTTTGCAACTTTAATTAACCACGGAGAAGTAAGATGAAAGCAAAAGATCGCGTGTCAAAACCACGCAACCCTTTGCATGACCATCCACTGATGCGAAAAGGTGGTGTGCATGAAAAATCTGAACGGTCCAAACGTCGGACTGATAAACAGAAACTGAAAAGAGAGTGGGGTTGTTAAATAACATTCTTTGAGTGTGATTTAACAAACCTATTCGCCAATTCACCATGGGGTCGTAGCTTAATTGGTAGAGCACCTGATTGTCGATCAGGGTGGTGAGAGTTCAAGCCTCTTCGGTCCCGCCATTTATTGAACCGGTATGCAAATTGGTCAAAGCAACCAGACCTTCAATCTGGTCTGTGCGGGTTTGACAAAATCGCCAGGAGCGATTTTGAACAGCCGAAGGCTGGTTCGCAGGGCGAAGTACAGGGATGTACGAAGTAATCCCGTCCGGTTCCCCAAGCCTTGATAGTTTAATTGGTAAAACACTCGACCGATAATCGGGCGTTTCTGGTTCGAGTCCAGATCGAGGTACCAAATTATCCGTGCATAGCTCAGTCTGCGAAGAGCGCCTGGTTTGGGGCCAGGAGGTCAAGGGTTCGAATCCTTTTGTACGGACCAATTTTCAATGTTGGTTGTAGCTTAATTGGTAAAGCCCATGAATGTGAATCATGACGATATCGGTTCGAGTCCGTTCAGCCAACCCAATCTTTTTGGCCTAATTTACAGGAGGTAGTTTATGAATAATATCGAGTTAAACAAATTTCAACGCTTGTGTCGTCAGCTACGTATTCCTGACAACCGGATAACGCCTTTACCGGCAAATTTTCGCTGGATATTGGCCAATGCCTGGATCGAAAACAGGAATAACCCAAAACTGGATGAATTGCTGGATTTGATTCGGCCCTATGCTTAAGAAATAAATGTCGCCTAGTTTAACAGCAGAACATCTGTGTTACATACAGAAGGTATCGGTGCAATTCCGATGGCGATGACCAAATTATGGAGAGGTAAGCCGAAAGAGTCTGGGTAGCGGCGACTGTCTTGAAAACAGAGGGCCTGCGGGAGCAGGTGTCAGAGTTCGAATCTCTGTCTCTCCGCCAAATTAAATGTGCCTGTAGCTTAATTGCAAGAGCACCATCGTCCGAAGATGGAAGGTTGAGGTTGAAGTCCTCACAGGTGCGCCAACAGCACGACACTACACGTCTGTAGCTTAATCGGAAGAGCATTCGGTTTCTACCCGAACGGTTGTGGGTTCGACTCCTGCCAGGCGTGCCAATTTAATTTTTCGGTCGCTGGTGTAATAGATAGCACACCTGGCTTTTACCCAGGAAGGTGAAGGTTCACTTTGTAATAACTACATCCATGTAGTTATTACAAAGTCCAGCCAGGTCATCCATGACCTGGCGTTCACGGCTCCTATCCCGCCGTTCACCCTTCGCGACCAACCAACTCCCTGTAGTTCAATGGATCAGAATACTAGTTTACGAAGCTTGAGATACCTGTTCGAATCAGGTCAGGGAGTCCAATTTTTAATGCACCTGTCGCTTAATTGGTAAAGCTTCCGGCTTTTAACCGGAATGATGTAAGTTCAAATCTTACCGGGTGTACCAAATATTTAATCTCGTTAATGCCTCGGTAGTTTAATGGCAGAACAATTGCCTCCAAAACAATTGGTGTGGGCTGTCACAGGTCATCCATGACCTGTGCCTTACAGGCATCGCTATCGCGATGACCAATTTTGTTCCAGACAAAATTGTCGATTCCTGCCCGGGGTGCCAAATCATCACGCGGTGGCAGAGTTAGAAATGTACCTGATTGCAAACCAGGACTATGTCGGTGCAACACTGACCCGCGTGTCCATTTTTATGGATGTACTTATGTCGCGAGAACACAGAGTTGTGCGTAGCGACCCAACGTGCTCTAGCTTAGCAAGAAAAGCACGAGCCTCATAAGCTCGGAGTGCCTGGTGCAAGTCCAGGGGGCACGACCAATTTAATGCGCTTCTGACGGAACTGGCATACGTACCTGGCTTAGACCCAGGTTTTTCGGGGTTCGACTCCCCGGGAGCGCACCAATTTATAAAAGGGGATTAGTGTAACGGTAACACACAAGTCTTTGACACTTGCATTTCTGGTTCAAATCCAGGATCCCCTGCCAAATTCATGCGTTCGTGGCGTAATTGGCAAACGCACCAAACTTAAAATTTGGGTCCTTTATGGAGTGTCAGTTCGACAAAATTGCCGGGAGCAATTTTGAACAGCCGGAGGCTGGCCCGAAGGGTGGAGCACATGGATGTGCGTAATACCCTGACCGAACGCACCTTTTATGGAGAGATGGCCGAGTGGCTTAAGGCACCTCATTGCTAACGAGGAGTAGGTTAAAACCTGCCGTGAGTTCGAATCTCACTCTCTCCGCCATTTTTAAACACTTCCCAATTGTTAATGGGCTAACTATTAACGATACAACAAAGGAGTAGACGAAATGACTCACATGATTTTGCGTTTGAGTCAAAGTGGACAGGCCACAGGCTGGATCGACTGGCAGGAAGCCGTATTGCTGTATGCCCGTGATCAGGTGGCATGGACACTTGGTGAACAGACCATGCGATTTTATGGTGGGACGAACCGTCTGAGTAATACCCGTTCCTATATGGATGTGCATCCAATTATTGCCGCCAAGGGGATACAAGGTTACTCAAAGTATGCGGTGACACCACCACTGACAAATCGTGAGTTGTTTCGTCGTGATGGTCATACCTGTATGTATTGCTTGACCACACTGGGAAACCAACACCTGACTCGGGATCATATTGTTCCCATGTCACGCGGTGGCAAGGATGTCTGGACCAATGTAATTACGGCCTGTAAGGCATGTAATCAACGCAAGGCAGATCGGTTGTTAAAGGAAATCAATATGCGTTTGCATGCGGTTCCCTATACACCGAACCATGCGGAATGGCTGATTTTACGAAATCGCCATATCCAGGCAGACCAGATGGAGTTTCTGAAGGCGCAGTGCACTAAAGAACGTCGTGATATGTTTTAACAACATGAATGTAGGGTGGGCATTGCCCACCGAAAAAAAAACTTGGTTGAGGTTGGATTGGTGGGCGATGCCCACCCTACAGTAACAGGAGGTGATCCTTTGTATCTCGTGTGGCCAGCTTAAGCTGGCCACACGTTAAACATAAAGAATTGTAACTTTGTGTTGAATTAACACATCGTTCAGAAGCTCTTGATACATTGATTTAGCTTAGCGGTTCAGGTTCTGTATGCCTGACCTGTGCACAGACGCTCACCTGACGGGATAGCAATGTGTATACAAAGCGATGAGTGATCAATTGCACCAGTGAAGATAGCTCAATTGGGAGAGCAACTGACTCATAATCAGTGGGTTACGGGTTCAATCCCCGTTCTTCAGACCAGCCTATCACGCTGTCTATGGCAAAGGCCGAAAGGCTTGCGGTTCGACTCCGCCCGTTGGTGCCGGTGAGCACCACCACAGGGAAACGCTCCCGTGGTTTAAGAGCAAGTCTTTCACTTCGGTGAATGATGCGCTATTGAATCACAGCATGACTGTGACCTGAACATAACGATGTAAGCCTGCCAGTCTCGTTTAACGAGCGGCCAGGTACCTGCAAATACCGTGTGGGGTTTGATGTGACACGACTTGTGGGTACCAAACCGGGGAATAAAAGCGACCCGCAGGTGAACAGGTTTGTGTTCCGTCACGGATGTGTGGGGCGTTTCCCAAACTTTAACTTAAGAAGGAGTAATTTGATGTTCGGACTAAAGCGTATCGTTATCGCACAACATGAACGTGGTGTGTATATGCAAGATCGTAATGTGGTCAAGGTTCTTGAACCGGGCATCTACCGTATATTTGATCTGACCGGTCGTATTGCGGTTGAGGTTCATAACCTGACTGTTGCAGAGTTCAATCATCCATACCTTGATGTATTGGTGAAAGAGCACCGAGATCTGGTCGATCAGTATTTCCAGTTCGTTGAGCTGGGTGAATATGAAGTCGGTCTGGTCTACAAGAATGGCAAGCTGGCCGATATTCTGGCGCCGGGAACTCGCCAGTTGTACTGGAAGGGACTGGTGGATGTAAAAGTTGAAGTCGTGAACATTGAACATGACTTCGCACTGGCAAAGGACAAGGCACGTTTGATCGCTCATGCGCGTATGAACAGCATGCCGCGTGAAGTGATTAACTATGTCACTGCCGGTGAAGTGGCTGACAATCATGCCGGTCTGCTGATTGTTGACGGCAAGTTGCTTGATGTACTGAAGCCGGGGCTGTACGCCTTCTGGAAGTTCAACCGTAACATCAAGGTTGAACAGATTGAACTGCGTTTGCAGGCCATGGAAGTTCAGGGACAGGAGATCCTGAGCAAGGACAAGGTTAGCCTGCGCGTTAACCTGACCGCACAGTACCAGATCGCTGATCCGGTGGCTGCGCGTAGCAAGCTGTCAAACATGAATGACTATGTCTATCGTGAAATGCAGTTTGCCCTGCGTCAGGCAGTAGGTACCCGCACTCTGGATACCCTGTTGGGTGAAAAGGATGCACTGGATCGTGTGATCTTTGACTCAGTGAAGGAAAAGATCAGCGAGTTCGGTATTGAAGTGCGCAGCGTCGGTGTCAAGGATGTCATTCTGCCGGGTGACATGAAGGAGATCCTTAACCAGGTGGTTGAGGCTGAAAAAGTGGCGCAGGCCAATGTCATCAAGCGTCGTGAAGAAACAGCAGCGACTCGTTCACTGCTGAACACTGCACGACTGATGGAAGACAACCCGACTCTAATGCGTTTGAAGGAACTGGAAGTTCTGGAAAAGGTAACCGAGAAAGTGGACAGGCTGACTGTATTCGGTGGTCTGGACGGGATCATGAAAGATACCGTTCGTATCAACCTGCAGTCAGGTTAACAGGGATGTAAAAGGAGGTCTGCCCGGCAGGCAACAAGCCGGGCAGATCAATTTAATGAATGAGGAATTTAACCATGGCGCATAAACGTAAAAACAAGGGAAGCAGGGATGAGCGTCAGGCGACAGCCATGATGTATGCGCGTGCCATGGGATTTAAGTCTATGGATGAATACCTGGACTGGTGCATGGATCAAGGCTTTAGCGCCACGCTTAACAAGAGTGAGGCGGAACTGCACCTGGAATATTCCCATTTTAGAATGCAGTATGCGAAGAGAAAGATGAAGTATCGCAAGCAAAAGGGAAGAATGAGTAACCTGATTATCGACCTTTTTTCAGGTAAGTTATCGGGCTATGAATCAGCGGGTGAAACCATAGGCGCGATACGCAACGGGTTTAATCGTGTCGGGAACAAAAAGCTCTTGCGCGATGTGTTGATCATGCTGGATGAGAAGACCAAATTGATGAACCATGTTGACTATATCAAGGGCGTTGCCGGCATGGTGCAGATGTATGGCAAGTGGGTACGGCCGATTTCGGAATGGACTCCCAATACACACAATGCCGGTCGTCAGTTTGCCTCGCTGGCCAGACATTTGTTTGCCAAATATCCGGTACCGGCTTTTATGGACAGTGCCTGGCAGGATGTAAAGTTGACCGAGGCTCGCTGGTATATCCATCTGGGGGAAGGGAAGAACATCCGTGCTGCAAATGATCTGCCTGTCAGGATGACGAAAAAGATGGCGCATTATTTTACCCTGGCGCCGGATAGGTATGATGTGAAGAGTGCGTTTCGCTGGGCACAGATATGTGCACTGGGTGGAAACAAACGGATAGCCGATGCAGTGGTGGAAACCAGATTGGTGCGTGATTTTCGGGATGATGAGTTTTGGTTGAGTGTCTTGCGATTCTTTATTGAGAATCCCATGCTGGATACCAGTCATTATCATCCGATTATTGATTACATCTGGAATCAGAAGTATGAAACACGCACCGTTTTTATTGCGCGCGGTGTGGCACAGGAAGAAGGGCCTGAGCAACCAAACTTTACCATGCGTGGACGTACTCCCGAGTCGCTGTTACGTCAGGTGGATAACTGGCATACCCGTCTTGGCAAGGCGACACGTCATGGTAAGTTGCAGTGGGTTAAGTCAAGGGTTCATGACTATCAGTTTGTGGAAGGAACTGAAAAGGGAAAGAACCTGAAAACCTGGTTGTTCCGTGAGTTACTCAGCAGTGATGAGTTGATCGACGAAGGACGCAAACTGGGCCACTGTGTCGCAACCTATGCGAGTAACTGTTATTCAGGCAATACGTCGATCTGGAGCCTGGAAATGCAGGATAGGACGACAAAGATGAAGTTGTTGACCATTGAGGTGCGTAATACAAACAGGACGGTTTATCAAATCCGTGGTTTGCGTAACCGCCTGGCAACTGAACGTGAAATGGCTGTTATACGTCGCTGGATAGCTGAACGGAATTTGATGTTGTCGCGACATTTATAACAGGAATTGAAATTTGATTTATTACAGGACATGGACAATGAATAAACATGAATTGGATGAAATTATTGCCTGTCTGCCTGATGAACGGACACTGTTTCGCTACTTTAAGGACAGATATGCATTGATGTTACTGGATCATTTTGTTGGTGATGGTAAGACAATTGCTGATATTCGCAAGTCAGGTTTCTCGGTTTTATTGGATAAACCCGTGGTGAAATCAGTCCTGGCATGGGCGGGTAACGGGTGTTTGACCCATAATCTGATTGCCGACTATTGGAAGGAAGAAATGCATCATTTTGTCCTGACAGTAGATCGGTGGGGTTGTTCGCGTCATGATTATGATCAAACTTCCCGTGATGGGTATAACCTTGTTTTGCAGTTGAACTTTTCCAATGAACACGATGGCGTTTATAAAAAACTGGTAAAGCCAGAGTATGAGCAACTGTTGAACAGTTATTCACATCCGATACTTGATTGGAGTGTGCGCCCATTTAAACGTGAGACCCTGGCCTGGGCGCGTATAGATCTTGATTTTTCTATGAATGAGGCCTTAATTGAAGAGGTACAAAGTGATTGGGTAAGACAGGCAAAAGAGCTGGAGCAGGATGTGATTCGGTACAAAGCAGCAACCGGAAAGATGCCGGAGTGGTATGGGGCTAACGGAAGTATAGACAATATAATGCATTATTGTCGCCATGTTATTCAACCATATCAGAAAATCTGGGATGAGGCTGTGTTATCCGCTGCTATTGACTTTATAAGGAACGAACTCGGTGTTGGTGCAATATATTTTCACAGTGCCGATACAGGAAGTCAGGTAAAACATATTCGTTATGCAAAACCTCCTCGTTCCTTGTATAGTCATTTACCGAAGCGTTTCTGTTTCAAACAAACTGATACTGCGCCTGGATTTTTGCTGAAAGACAAAAAATTTAACCGTCGGTACAGGAAAGTAAAAAATCCTGAATGGTTTGTTCTTGAAAAGTAAGAAAATGGAGGTGTGTCATGCGATATGATAAACAAGACGAACAGGTTTTCCCCTTTTGAGAAGACCAGCAAACGTTGCAGGGGTTATCCCTCTGAGACAAACGTGAAACGAGGAACTAGGGTCGTTCATGGTGAGAAAGAGCTGCACGAAAAGCTGGGCCGCAACGATCCATGTATATGTGGATCGGGTCGCAGCTTTTAAAAAGTGCTGTCTGCGCAGCGGTCATTATGATGGCTCGCAGCGCCATGATTATCACAGATAAAGGAAAGCAGTTATGCCTGTTAAAAAGTTAATTACCAAAGGCAAGGTGCCGGTCAAGATCTACACCGATGACATTGAGCATGAGGCCTACCAGCAGTTGTACAACATTGCACAACTGCCCTTTGTGCATAGCCATATCGCGGCCATGCCCGATGTGCACTATGGCAAGGGTGCGACGGTGGGTTCAGTGATTCCCTGCAAAGGTGCGATCATTCCGGCTGCGGTTGGTGTGGATATCGGTTGTGGTATGAATGCCATGCGTCTGTCTATCAAGGCGAAAGATTTGCCTGATAACCTGAAGCGTGTGCGTTCAGCCATCGAAGCCGCCATTCCGGTGGGCTTTGATATGCACAAGACCGACAAGGCGCGTGATTCAACCATTCGCGCACTGGGTGTGGGGCTGGATGAGGTCTTGCAGAAGCATCCGAAGATTCTGAAGATGCAGAAGAAGCCCTACCAGACCTGGATACGCCAGCTGGGTACGCTGGGTGGTGGTAACCACTTCATCGAAATCTGTCTGGATGAAAATGATGATGTCTGGATCATGTTGCATTCAGGCAGCCGTGGTATCGGTAATGTGATTGGTCAGTACTTTATTCGTCAGGCGCAGAAGGATATGGAACGTCATATCCACAACCTGCCTGATAAAGATCTGGCCTACTTTACTGAAGGTGCGGAACATTTTGATGACTATGTGACTGCGGTGCACTGGGCGCAGGATTATGCGATGGATAACCGTCGTGAAATGATGCGTCTGATTGTTGATGCGCTGAAAAAGGAACTGCCAAAGTTTGGCGTGACCAAAGAAGCGATCAACTGTCACCACAACTACGTGGCCATCGAAAATCATTTCGGTGAAAACGTCTACATCACGCGCAAGGGTGCGATTCGTGCCGGTGTGGATGAACTGGGTATTATCCCGGGCAGCATGGGGGCCAAATCCTACATTGTCCGTGGTAAAGGCAACCCGGATTCATTCTGCTCATGCTCGCATGGTGCAGGTCGTCGTATGAGTCGTGGCAAGGCCAAGCGTCACTACAGCACCGCCGATCTGGAGCAACAGACCGCCGGTATCGAATGTCGCAAGGATGCCGGTGTTATCGATGAGATCCCCGGTGCCTACAAGGACATTGACGTGGTGATGGCAAATCAGAGTGATCTGGTTGAAGTTGTGCATACCCTGCGTCAGGTTGTTTGTGTAAAAGGCTGACCAGCCGAATCTGCCTCCGGGTATACCGCCCGGGGGCGGATATTTTCATCAAGTATCAGTCAGTTGGAGGTGTCCTTCAGGGCTGTCTTCATCATATGGTTTATTTTACCCTCTGTATATCCGTGCTACTATTCTCTTATTGAGTTACATCTTCTGCGTCTGTTTCGCAGAAAACATTAATATTCTAATTTTGAGCAAATATTATGCGCGGATACATCAAGTTCATTTTTACACTGGTTTTTTTGTCTTTTGGCTGCCAATACAGTGCATATGCAATTGAATATCTGGAAGGCTTTCCCAACGTCAAACCGAACAGGATTTTCAGTGATAACAGCGGGCGTTTTTATGCGGATTATGGTACTTATGCCTATATATATACCAATGGTAATTTTCAGCGGGTTCAATTCAAAAATCAATTTGGCCAGATGCGAGTCACTGCCCGTGCAACCGGTGTTTCCAGTGATGGAAAACTCATTACTCATGTCAATGCTGTGCATACAATTACGCAAACCACAGTTGTAAACGGCAAGGTAATAACAACCACGATTGTGGTTGCCTCCGGTTCTTTTGTAGAGATTTGTACACCACGCTGTCACACGACCCGGGTCAGTGGTGCATTGGCTGATGAGAAATTTGTGACCGATGCCAAGGGCAGAATATTCTTCCGCACAAAGGCAGGTAATGATTCATTTGATCACTACATAAACGGCACTCATGTCAGTCAGCCGGAGTATGAATCTGAACAGTCAAGCTCTATGCCTGCACGGGTTTACACGAATAGTAATGGTGGTTTTCTTGACGATTCTATCGTGTTTGATTTTGACGTTGCAGGACAAAAAGTGACTGACAGCAAACGTATACGAGGCAGTCATTCCATTGTTTGGGACAGTGAAGGGCATCCGCATGCTTTTTTCCATGACCCTGAAGAGCGTGTACTGCGGCACCATTTTTACAAACGCGGTGACAAGAGTGTTTATACAGCCCTGGTTGATGACCGGGAAAGCGGCTTTGAGAATATCGCCTTTGTCGAAGGCGGGGATATATGGACTATCCATTATTTCTACCGCACGCCTTTCAGTAAAGGCCTGTTGGCCAGTAAACTGGATAATCAGGGCCGGATTATCGAGCAGTTTGTGCTGGACGCCTCGCAACAGAAAAATGTCGGCTGGGAACTGGCCGGCGCCCGTGGCAGCGATGGGAGCATCCTGTTAACCTATATCGTCGACAAGGATACCGGAGAACGGGTCTATTTGAAGTTGGACGGAACGGCAGATCTGCGAAAAATGGCCGAAAATTTGGCAACGTACGGCCATGTGCGCGGCAACCTGTTTGCCGGAGATATGAGTCCCGGCGAACGCTTGAGCCTGGGACAGGAGTTGTCCAACAGCTATCGAGAAAGCTTTAAGTCCTATGCATTGTCAGTCGGGGTTGGTGGTCAGTATGCATTCTGGCATTTTTCCGCTGACAGTGATCTGAGCTATGACATTGAGAATGCGCTGGTCAATATGGTGGAGTTTCAGGGCAAACTGTTCAATGTGGATTATGGGGTTGAATATGCCCAGGAAGTGGTCGAATCCCAGGTTGTCTCGTCGGATGCGAGCAAGGATGCAATTAAATACTTTGGCGCCTACGTTGGCTGGGAAAAATTGCTGTACAACTATGATTTCAAACTGGGGTTTGAGCAGAGCTCCACTACGGTAACACTAAAAGACAGCACCAATAGTACAAATTTCAAATATGATATGGATTATGTCAGCGTTAAATTGAGTCTGCTGTCTCATGCACGGACCCAGTTTGGTATTGTTTACCAAAGTTATAATCAGTTCAGGAAAATTGCTGAAAAAGAATGGTCGAGTGTTTTCGGTTGGCAGACGCTGGCTACCGGTATAGCTGAAGTGGATGTGGATATTTTAGCCGCACATTACGGCTACACAACGATTAATTATCTGGAAAAATATGGTGTCAGTGAGAGCCGTTCCTATTTTGATATAGAAGGCAGACTTGGCATGGTTTCATATACATACAAGGGAATTGGCACCGGGCCCTGGAGCGAAAGACCGGATATTAACAACGATATCATGTTCGGTACGCAGATGGAGGCCGGCTGGGTCTGGTTTAAACGCTGGAAGTCGCTCTGGAACCTTGGCGGTTATGTGAAAGTGGGCTATCGGGTTAACTTTGATTACTTCCCGGGTGGTGAACCTGGCGAAGATGAAAATCGGCCGAATGGGGAGCGTGGCTTTTTCCTCGAAGATGCCGTCCTGTTAAGACATGGACCGTTGGTCATGGCTGCTGTGGTGTTTTAGGCTGAGATAAACAAGTTACAGGAATCAGCCCCGCCGGTTATCAACCGGCGGGGCTTTTTGTTACCCGTTTGTTTGTTCAATCGGAGATTTGTGGGCTGTCTGGTTGGCCAGCTTCTCGGTTACTTCATACCAATCCACTTTGCGGGTGATGAGCATCACCAGCGACAGGATCGAGAAGAACAACAGACTACCCATGAGCAGTGAGTTGTCTTCCGAAACCAGGATTGCGTAAAGCATCATGTACAGCAGGGTCAGCATACCGGAAAAACCGGTAGCCATCTTGCGACTGGACAATATGGCGCTGATATAGATGCCTATGGTAATGATATTGGCGCCGGCTGCAATCATATAAGCGTAGATGAAGGCGATATGCTCAGACAGCGAGACCAGCAGCAGATAGAAGAATGTCAGTGACATACCGACCAGCAGATATTGCATGGGATGCAGACGCAGATTCTTCATGATTTCAAACAGGAAGAAAGTAATAAAGGTCAGACTGATAAACAGAATGGCGTATTTTACAGAACGTTCCGTTTTATGGTAAATATCAACGGTGTTGATTAATGCCACGCCGAAGGTGTTATTCGTAAACTCACTGCATTGGTTATTCTGGCAGGCGTTGATCAGCCGAGGCATGTCACTGGAAAAGGATGACAGTTGCCAGGTGGCGGAAAATTTATCGGGATCGATCACTTTTGTTGCCGGGAGATAACGTCCGATAAAGCTCGGATGCGGCCAGTTGGCGGATAATGACACTTTCGTGGTTTTACCCACCGCAGCAAACTGGATCTTCTCCATCCCTTTCAGGTTAACCTTGAAGGAAAACGGATAGGCGGTGATGCGACCTGTTTCCAGCTCACCAAGTGAGGCGTGCATACCGTTACCAATCTGTTCGACAGCAGAGCCTGATGCGAATTCATACTCTTTACCTGCCCAGTTTAACAGTGGTTGTTCACTGATACCCCGGATATCACTGATTAATATAGTCAGATACGGTTTTTTCCATTTGATGTTACTGCCTTTGTTCTGTGCCTGATGTACCGCTTCACGGTTGCTGAATGTTCCTTTTATATCCAGATCGGTGGCGTAAACAGGAATGTCATATAAGCCGCGTTTGCGATTTTCAGTTTTTACCTCACCGTTAATTTGCAGGTTTTCCGGCAGGATATACAGCTTTCTGTTGGTGTGATAGGTGATATTCTGATAGGTCTTCAGGTTGCTGTCCCATTCGCGCTTTTTGTAGTACTCCACATATGGCACAATGAGTACCGGCCCAATCAGTTTCTGATTGCCGGTCCAGCTTTGCGAAATACTGTTGCGGGCCTCTTCACGGAAGAAAACGCGTTCACTGACCACACCCTCGATCATGGCGAGTGGTATCAGCAGAAGCAGCATCAGTGCAGCGATGATACCTACCTTGAAAATAAATCGTCTGTTCATGGTTGTTCCCCTTGTCATGGTTGCTGATCACAGCATGACAGGCGGGATTGTGGATAGTGTGGGGGTTCTGTGTGAAATGTGTGTTTTGTGTGTGGTATGGTTTTAGCGCGGGGAGCGGTACAAAGGCAGGCTGATACAGATTTCCGCACCACCGTCCCCGGCATTGCGGATATGGGTTTTGCCGCCATGCAGCTTAATCACTTCCTGGACCAGGCTGAGCCCCAGACCGGTACTTTTGGCGCCGCTGTCCGGACGGGGCAGGGAGTAGAAACGATCAAAAATGCGCGGCAGGGCATATTCCGGGATACCGGGTCCATAATCGCGGACGCAAAAGGTCCAGTCCTGATCATTGTGTGTGTCAGTGAGCTCTATTTTCGCTCCGGCCGGGCTGAAGTCGATGGCATTATCCAGCAGGTTGCTGATGGCCTGTTGCAGGAGAAAACGTTCGGCCTCTACCGTGCCTGTACAGAGGGGATTGATATTCAGCGTCAGATGTTTGGCCTGCAGTATGGGGAGTTTGTCGTCACAAAGCTGTGTGATCAACTGGGCGGTTTGGACCGCTTCAACCTCTTCCAGTTGACGGCGTTTTTCCAGTGTGGCCAGACGCAGCAACTGCTCGACGATTTGCCGCAGACGCTGACTTTCATTGGCGATGTTACGCACAAAGCGTTGTTGTGCCTCCACCGGCATCTCTTCCTGTAACAATTCCGCTGCACCCTGGATGGCGGCCAGCGGGCTTTTCAGTTCATGGGTCAGGTTATGCAGGTAGTTTTCGACATAATTCTTGCCTTCCAGCGAGATCCGCATTTGCTCCATGGCGTCGGCAAGTTGCGCCAGCTCTTTTTCACGCAGCGCGGGAACATTAACACGTTCACCGGCCTGTACGGCGTGGGCGTATTGGGTAAGGCGACGGATAGACTGGGTCAGCCAATAGACGACAAAGGTGACCAGCGCCAGGGAGGCGAGCAGCAGGATCAGGATCTTGTTTTCAATCTTGCGGACAGCGGATTCAAAGTAGGGCTGGACACTGGCACTGGGTTTGCCGACGGTCACAACGCCGATGATTTTTTGTTTGTGTCGAACCGGTGCCGCCACATACATCACACTGCTGTTCGGATCATTGGGGTTCAGGCGGGTGGAACGGGCGCCGTAACGCCCGCGCAGTGTGAGATAAACATCATTCCATTGGGAATAATCCTTGCCGGTATCCTGCCGGCGTGAGTCGTATAAAACGATGCCTTTCGCATCAGTTACATACACCACCAAATTGGTGTCGTGTTTGAATTTGGATGAGATCAGGGCATCAATATTCCGTTGCGTAAAGGCATCCATGCTGCCGGCAAACCGGCCCCGTGCGACTTGTCCCGAACGGATCTCCTCCTGTACGGATTCGGCCAGCAGGTTGGCGGTGTCGACCAGCACCTCTTCCAGTGACTGACGCATACCTGGGACCAGTTCAGTGGTGACACTTTGCATCAGATAGAGAATGGACAGCCCGGTCAAGACCACATAGGCCAGCAGGATGCGCAGGCTAAGACTCATGTACCCGGCCGCTGACGCTGTAGCCCAGTCCCCGATGAGTTTTGATGGGGTCGCTGTCGCCGTTGATATTCCGCAGTTTGGTGCGCAAGGTCTTGATGTGGGTATCCACCGCACGTTCGAGGCTGGCCTCCGGTTCATTCCAGACGGTATTCATTATCTGGACCCGGGAGTAGACCCGTTCCGGCTGTTGTAACAACATCTTCAGGATCAGATATTCGTAGCGGGTCAGTTCCAGTTGCTGACCGTGATAACGGATCGAGGCCCGATGGTGATCAATGATAAATTCACAGTCGGATTCGACGGTAAGGCCCGGTTTGACACGTTTCAGGATCGCCTTGACCCGGGCGGAGAGTTCGCGGGGGCTGAAGGGCTTGCTCATGTAATCATCGGCGCCGATTTCCAGGCCGACAATGCGATCGATCTCTTGGTTGCGGGCGGTGAGGAAGATAACCGGGACATCAGAAAAGCGGCGAATTTGTTTACAGATATCAAAACCATTGGCATCCGGCAGACCAACGTCAAGGATCACCAGTGCATACTCGCCGCCCTGTTGCAGATCGGCCAGCGCCGCCTGTCCCAATGTATGCCATTTAGTCTGGAAGCCTTCGGTTTCCAGGGCATAGATCACGGTATCGGCAATGGCGGATTCATCCTCGACCAGTAGTATTGTTTGCAATGGCGTCCTCCGGTATAACCGGTATCAGTGGTTAATTATATCCTGTGTCAGGCGGTTCGCTATGTGGTTGCCATGGGCATTGTAGCGGATAATGATACTGCGCTGATACCCGGCTGTATGCCTGCAAAAAGAGTGTAGTTTCATCTGTCCAAATCGGCAAAATTGGCTAAAATCAACTCACAACAGGGGAAATCCATGTAGGGAAAAATGCTGAATTTGTATATGCTCTCAAGAACAAGAGGATGCCGGACCTGAAGCGGGCCGGTATATCAGACGAGACAGGGAAAAATGGGGTACAGCCGTGACGGAATCAACATCAGAAAATAATCAAAACAGCGTTAAATCAAATCAGGCCTTATCAAAAATTCTGCAGTCGCTGAAAAATTTTACGGCTGCATTTAATCAGTGGCGCAAGAACAATAAATGGAAATTCCGCGGTGGCCTGGCTGCGCTGTTGATTATCTGGATTGGGATATCACTCATTCCCAATCCCGCGACGGTCAAGGTCTACATGACCACGCCGGGCGTGACCGATCTGACACAGGAAAACCCCAAACCCCATCCCCTGATCCTGCAATTTGGCGATTCGGTTGCCCAGTTGCAACAGATCGGCAAACAGATTACAGAAGGCGTCAAACTCTCCCCGGCGATTGCGGGCAAGTGGACCTGGCAATCGGATCGTCGCCTGATCTTTGTTCCGGAAGAAGAGTGGTCCATCGCCAAAAAATACAGCGTGGATCTGGACAGCAAACTGTTTCCCAAACACATCCGCCTGGAGCGTTATTCACTGTCATTTGAAACTCCGGGCTTCAGCGGTGAAATGCTCAGTACCGAGTTTTATCAGGACCCGGTTAATCCCAAGTTGAAAAAGCTGGTTTCCACCATGCGGTTTTCCCACCGGGTGGATCAGGAAGATTTCAAGGGACGGGTAAAACTGAATATGAAAGAGGCCGATCCGCGTCTGAAAGACAAGGGGAATGACTATCCGTATGAGATCAGCTTCAACAAGGTCGGTAATGAGGCCTATATCCATTCCTCACCGGTTGATATTCCGCTCAAGGAACAGATTCTGACCCTGACCATTGATGATGGTGTCCGTTCCAAACGGGATGGTGTGGCCATGGGGACAGAGTTAAGCGGTTGGGTCAAGGTGCCCGGCATGTACAGTTACTTCCGCATCGCCTCGGCCCAGACAACACTGGTGCGCAATGCGCATAATGATCCGGAACAGGTGCTGTTGATCGAAACAACCGACGGTGTGCATGAAGACCTGCTGGAAAAAAATCTTGAGGTCTATTTGTTACCGCAGGATCGTCCCGTATCAAAAATGCATAAACGGGTGACCAAAAACTATTCATGGTCTCGTCCGGAAGAGATTGGACCGGAAATACTCAACCTTTCAGAACGTGTGCAACTGCAACACCTGCCGGCGGATCGGGAATTTGCCACCCTGCACAGTTTCAAAATCGATGTCCCGCCGCGTCGTACCCTGTATATCCGCCTCAACAAGGGTGTCAAGTCAGTGGGTGGCTATATCCTTGCCAATACCTATGAACAAACCCGTCGCATGGGAGATTATCCCCGAGAACTGGAGATCATGGGGGAAGGCGGTCTATTGACCCTGAGCGGCGACAAGAAACTGCCGATTGTCTCACGCGGCAATGAAGGTATTTATTATGAAGTGAGTTATGTCTTGCCTTCGCAGTTACAACATCTGGTGAGCCAGACGGGGGGTAATTTCCAGAATCCCTATTTCAACAGTTATCAGTTTACCGGTGACAATATCTCGGTGCTGTTTAACCAGACCCAGCGAATGCCCAGAGTTAAACCGGGCAAGAGCCAGTACACGTCATTTGATTTTGGCAAGTACTTGCAGGAGAACGCGCAAAAACGCAGCGGGGTATTCCTGTTTGAAATGCACGGCTGGGATGTCAACCGCAAACAAAAGACCGGTGTCAATGCCAAGCGATTGATCCTGATTACCGATCTGGGCATGTTGGTCAAACAAAATGCCGATCAGACCCGAGACGTGTTTGTGGTCTCCATCAGTAACGGCCGCCCGGTGATGGGGGCACGGGTGGATGTGCTGGGGATTAACGGTGTTTCGGTACACCGTGCCGTGACCGATGCCAATGGCAAGGTTTCGGTGCCCAACCTGTCACAACTGCAACGGGGACAACAACCGACCGCCATCCATGTCAGCCATGGCGATGATATTGCCTTTATTCCCTATAACCGGCATGACCGCAATCTTGATCTGTCGCGGTTTGACATCGGTGGTGTACGACAGGGCGGTGAGAAGAACGTCCTGACCGGTTATCTCTTCTCGGATCGCGGCATCTACCGGCCCGGTGATACCTTTAATATAGGTATGATTGTCAAATCCTCCGACTGGAAAAAGGATCTGACCAATATCCCGTTACAGGCGGTGATCACCGATCCGCGTGGTCTGGTGATCAAGGAAAAACAATTCCCGCTTTCCAGCGCCGGGTTTGAATCCTTGAGTTATACCACGCGCAACAGTTCACCCACCGGTGAGTATGAAATCAAACTCTATCTGGTCAAGGATGAACACGGGCGCAACCTGCTGGGGTCCACCTCGATCAAGCTGGAAGAGTTCCTGCCCGATCGGATGAAGATCTCGTCGAGGTTTTCACAGGAACGCATCATGGGCTGGGTCCATCCCAAAGAACTCAGTGCCCGGGTCTTCCTGAAAAATCTCTATGGCACACCGGCAACGGAACGCCGGATTACCGCCAACATGACCCTGTCGCCCTATCATCCGGTGTTCAGTAAATACAGCGCCTATCGTTTCTACGATCCGGCCCGGGCCGACAAGGGCTTTAGTGAACGCCTGCCGGAAACCTTGACCGACAACGAAGGTGAAGCCGAGATCAATCTCAACCTGGAACGTTTTGCGAGTACCTCGTATAACGTCACGCTGCGCACCAATGGGTATGAAGCGGAAGGCGGGCGCAGTGTCTCCACGGAGCGCAGCACCCTGGTCTCGCCCCGCACCTATCTGGTGGGCTTTAAGTCAGATGGCCCGCTCGGTTATGTGGGCAAGAAGAGCGAACGGACGGTGCAATTCATCGCCATTGATCCGGCGCTGGAACTGACTGCCGCCAAAGACCTGAGCGTTGAATTGATCGAACAAAAATATGTTTCCGCCCTGGTCAAACAGGACAATGGTACCTACAAGTATCAGTCGGTATTAAAGGAGAAAAAGCTCGGTGAAAAACCACTGGTGATCAGTAACAAGGGTGTGAACTACAGCTTGCCGACGGAGACACCCGGTGACTATGTGCTGCTGGTCAAGGACAAACAGGGCATAGAGCTGAACAAGGTTAAATTCAGTGTGGCGGGTGAAGCCAATCTGGCACGCAACCTGGAAAAGAATGCCGAGCTGCAAATCAAACTCGACAAGAACGATTACAAGGCCGGGGATGTCATTCAGGTCAGTATTCGCGCACCCTATACCGGTGCCGGCTTGATTACCATCGAACGTGACAAGGTCTACGCCCATAAGTGGTTCAAGACCGGCACCACCAGTTCGGTACAGAATATCGTCTTGCCGGACGGTATTGAAGGCAATGCCTATGTCAATGTCAGTTTCGTGCGTGACATGGCCTCGAAAGAGATCTTCATGAGTCCGCTCAGCTACGGTATCCAGCCATTCACCATCAATCGCGATGCCCGTCGCAATCGGGTGAAACTGGAAGTGCCTTACTTGATGCGGCCGGGTGAGAAAGTGGATATCAACTATCAGGTGCAGCAGCCGGGCAAGATCGTGGTGTTTGCCGTGGATGAAGGTATCCTGCAGGTGGCGAATTACACCACCCCCGATCCATTGAAACACTTCTTCCGCAAAAAGGCCCTGGAAGTGGAGACCGCGCAGATCCTCGATCTGATCCTGCCCGAATTCTCTGTGGTGCGGCAGGTCTCTGCGGCGGGCGGCGGTATGTATGAAGAAGAGAGCAAGAACCTGAACCCCTTCAAACGTCGTACCGAGAAACCGGTTGCCTACTGGTCAGGTATCATTGATGCCACCGGTAACGGCGGCAAGGTGAGCTATACCGTTCCCGATTATTTCAACGGTACGCTGCGCTTTATGGCGGTGGCGATTTCATCCGGCAGCATGGGTGTGGCGGACAAGAAGGCGCTGGCCCGCGGTCACTTTGTCCTGAGTCCCAATGTGCCCCTGTTTGTTGCACCCGGTGACGAATTCAACATCAGCCTGAACGTGGCCAACAATGTGGAGGGTTCGGGCAAACAGGCCAAGGTGACGGTTGCCCTGCAACAGTCCGAACATCTGGAAGTGGTCGGCGAGGCCAAACAGGAACTGCAGATTGATGAAGGTCGCGAAAAGAGCATCACCTTCCGCCTCAAGGCAAAGACCGACAAACTGGGTTCCGCCAATCTGAGCTTTGTCGCCGCCCACAAGGATAAACAATCCAAAGCCGGAGTGGATCTGAGTGTGCGTCCGGCCGTGACCCGTGTGGTGGATGTGCAGGGTGGTTATGTACAGAAAGGCAAGGCGGAACTTAAACTGCCGCGGGAAATGTATCCCGAGTTCCGGCAGCGTGAATTGACCGCCTCAATTGTCCCGCTGGGCTTGTCGCGGGGTATGTTGCGTTATCTGGAAGACTATCCGCATCTGTGTACCGAACAGTTGGTGAGCAAGGTTTTCCCCATTGTGGCCCTGCAAGGTCGCGAGGAGCTGGCCTATCAACATGACAAGGCGCAGTCCAGTATCGACATGGTGGTGGACATCCTGCGCAGTCGGCAAAACAATGAAGGGGCCTTCGGCTTCTGGGCCGCGAACTCGTTTGTTTCACCCAAGCAGAGTATCTATGCACTGCATTTCCTGCATGAAGCGAAACAGCACGGTTTTGCTGTCCCGGACAGTATGCTCGAACACGCCCTGCGTTATGCGGATCAAATGGCGCAAAAATCCATCGATAATCTGGCTGATGCGCGGGTGCGCGCCTATGCCATCTATCTGTTGACCGTGAACGGCAAGGTCACCACCCGTTATCTGAACGAAATGCGGGAACAGATGGAACGCTTTTACAAGGGTAAATGGGATCAGGAAATCAGTCGTGCCTATATGGCGGCGGCCTATAAACTCCTGCATCTGGACAAGGAAGCGGAAAACCTGCTGGATGATATGAAGCTGGGGGCGAAGATCGAAGTGGATTACAGCACCTTCTACGACAACCTGTCTCGGGATGCGCAGTTGTTGTATATCCTGGCGCGTCATTTCCCGGAACGCCTGAAGAAAATCAGTGGCGGTGATCTGGAATCCATCACTTCACGCATCAACAGCGGGCACTTCAATACCCTGTCCGCCTCCTACGCCATACTGGCACTGGATGCCTATGCCGATCAGGTGGAGAAGGCCGGCAAGATGCAGGTGAAGGTGACCGGTTATGACAAGGAAAACAAGGCGAAAGCACTGAATCTGCCGGACAAGCTCTTCCCGCAGATTGATATCGCCGCGGCCATTAACCGGCTTAATCTGGATACCGCCGCCAACCCGCAACCGGTCTTCTATCAGGCGACCGAGGCCGGCTTTGATCGCAACCTGCCGGACAAGAAACTGGAAGGCGGTCTGGAAGTGTATCGTGAGTACCGTGATACCAACGGCAATGTGATCGACAAGGTCAAGATCGGCGAAGAGGTGGAAGTGCGCATGCAAATGCGTACGCTGGACGGCGGTTCACACTACAACGTGGCCGTGGTGGATCTGTTACCCGGCGGGTTTGAACTGGTGCTGGATGCCACCCGTCAGCAAAACAGTCAATGGCGACCGGACTATATGGACCTGCGTGAAGATCGGGTGATCCTCTATGGCACCATGACAAAATCCGCTGAAGAGTTTATCTACCGGATCAAGGCGACCAATAAGGGACAATTCGTTGTGCCGCCCACCTATGCGGAAGGGATGTATGATCGTAACGTTCGTTACCGCAGTCTGGGTGGTAAAATTACGGTTGAGTAATTAATGCTGGACAATCGGCGACATATCCGGCGGCGATGGTTCATTGCCGCCGGTCTTGTGTTGGCGGCGCTGATTTTTTTTCTGCCATCACCGGATCTCTATGCGACCAAACCTGTCTCGCAGGCGGTCTATGATGAGCGCGGCAGCCTGTTGCGTCTGACCATTTCTGCGGATGAAAAATATCGTTTGCGGATCAAACTCAGGGATATTGCGCCGGTCTTTCAAAAGGCGACCCTGTTATACGAAGACCGGTATTTTTATCAACACTCCGGTATCAATCCGTTGGCTATCATCAAGGCGGCCTGGACCACCTACATTGCCGGTTCAGCGCGAGTCGGTGCGTCCACCATTACCATGCAATTGGCGCGACTGCGTTTTGATATCCAGTCACAACACATTCCCGGCAAGCTCTATCAGATCCTGCGCGCCATACAGCTGGAACTGCATTACAGCAAGGATGAAATTCTGGAGGCCTACCTCAACCTGGCTCCTTATGGCGGCAACATCGAAGGCATTGCCGCCGCCAGTTTGATCTATTTCAACAAGACGGCAGATCGACTCACACTGCATGAAGCCTTGACTCTGGCGGTGATCCCGCAAAGCCCCGCCTATCGCAGCCTGGACAAGGGCAGTAACAACCCCGGTTTGATACGTGCCAGGGATGAACTTATCGAACGCTGGCTGGAGGCTTATCCGGAAAGTAACGCAAAAGCGGAGTTGTTGCGGTTACCGTTACAGGCCCATGATCGCAAGGCCATTCCGTTTCACGCCCCCCACTTCGTCGAGGCCTGGTTGCGTACACATACCGAACAGGATAACCACACCTCGCTGGATTTGCGCTTGCAACAACTCCTGGAACGCAACATCAATAACTTTGTGGAACGCAACCGAAAGCAGGGGATCTACAATGCCACGGCAGTATTGCTCGACTACCGGGACATGACCATCAAGGCCATGGTCGGTTCGGCCGACTATTTCAATGAACGCATCCACGGACAGGTCAACGGCACACTGGCGCGTCGTTCACCCGGCTCTACACTGAAGCCCTTTATCTTCGGCCTCGGTCTGCAACAGGGACTGCTGCACGCCAGGACTATGCTCAAGGATGCACCCAGCAGCTTTGGCGCCTATAACCCGGAAAACTATGACCGTGATTTTGCCGGTCCCATCAGTGTGACAGAAGCATTGATCAAAAGCCGCAACGTCCCCGCCGTCGCCATCGCAGCACAACTGGCCAATCCTGATCTGTACGATTTTTTGCAACAGGCCGATGTCGACCTGCCCAAATCCAAAGAGCATTACGGCCTGTCACTGGTACTGGGGGGGGCGGAAGTGTCCATGCTGACGCTGGTCAAACTCTACGCCATGCTGGCCAACAAGGGACAACTGCAGGAGCTGCGATGGGACAACCAACCCCAATCACGCAGTCAACCGAAACAGATATTGAGTGAAGCGGCAGCGCACATCACGCTCAGTATGCTGGGCGGAAACCCGCGACCCGGACACAGTTTTGAAAATGTCGCCTTGCAACAGACCATGCCGGTCTACTGGAAAACAGGCACCTCATATGGTTTTCGTGACGCCTGGAGCATCGGGATATTCGGACCATATGTGCTGGCGGTCTGGGTGGGTAACTTTCAGGGTGACGGCAACCCCGCCCTCATCGGCAGAAAGACCGCCGGTATGTTGTTCTTTCGCATTGTCGATGCACTGCGTACGGTTTACCCGGATATCAGCCGTGTCCGTATTTATCAACCTGACAGCGTCAAACAGGTCAAGGTTTGTGCGCTCTCCGGCGAAATCGCCCACAAGTTCTGTCCCGTCAAGGAGAATGCCGGTTTTATCCCCGGTGTTTCACCGATAACCAAATGTCATGTGCACCGATTGATCTACATTGATCAGCGCACCGGTCTGCGCGCCTGCAAACCAGGCAAGAAAGTTAAGCAAAGCCTCTACGAATTCTGGTCATCCGATCTGTTATCAGTATTCCGGGAAGCGGGTATTGCACGGCGCCTGCCGCCGCCGTTTCTGCCGGAATGCAGGCAACACAATTACACGGTGGATGGCCTTAAACCAAAAATCACCTCGCCACTGAAAAACGTCACCTATATCTATCGACCGAACAAAAAGAAAGATCGTACCATTGCCCTGAGTGCAATTACCGATGCCGATGTTAAAACTCTCTACTGGTTTGTCAACGAAAGCTTTCTTGGCAAAACGGATACGCGCACGCCTTATTACTGGCAAAGCACGCCGGGGAATTTTAAGGTCAGAGTCATCGATGACCACGGCCGGGCCGACCTGCGGGAACTGGTGGTGGAAGTGGGGCAGTAAGTGGTGCTGAACACAAGGCCAGTCAATTTAACCGGGAGCAGACATGCAAAGCAGTGATCGTTTTACCATCGGCTGGTGCAGCAATGAGCCGTTACCGGAAGATTGCGATTTCGCACACTTCATCCCCCGGCCGGTGAATGCACAGGAACAAACGGCGGAAATGCAGGTTGATGCATATGTGTTTGATCAGCGCGCCTTCACCGATATCAATGCATTGCAACAGGCCTGTCTGACTTACCGGCCCGCCCTCGTGCTGGTCGCCGGTGAAGAAGAGGAGGTTGCATTTCTCGATGCGCTTGGTATTCACGGCGATGTATGCAGATATCCGCTTTCAGACGCGCAGTTATACCGGCGCCTGCATCGAATTTGTCATTTGGCCAATGTGGATGCATTGACCGGTCTGACCGGCAGAAAAGAATTTCAACGCAGTATGGAGTCGCTGGAGGACGGGAATACCGGCGCCGTTTCAGTCTCCCTGTTGTTTATCAATATGGATAAATTTAAATTCCTGAATGACAGCTTCGGGCATCTTGCCGGTGATACTGTATTACGTGAGGTTGCGGTATTAATCCGGCAACATTTTATCAATGCCGGCAATATTTCCCGTCTAAGCGGTGATGAGTTCACCGTCCTGCTGGAGCAGGATTCGGCAGGCGCGATGCAGGCCGCCGAGTTATTCAGACAGCAGGTGGCCCGGCATGGGTTTTCCTGCAAAACTGACATTACAGTCAGCATCGGTGTCTCCACTTACCATCCGGCGGCAGGTTATGCTGAATTTGTACAACATGCCAATGAAGCCTTGTATGCCGCCAAGGCCGGTGGTCGGAACAGCGTTGTGTGTTATGACACCCTGAAGGACATGGCGTCGGCAAAAGGTGATGATGTCGAAACCAGAAATTTTGAAAACCTGACCCGTGTTTTGTCCGAACGTGCATCCAATTTGATCGCCCGTCGGGGCAGGAAGATCCTGGATAGCATGCGCAGTGAGGCGGAACGGGATGGCCTGACCGGGGTATACAACAGAAAATATTTTAATAACCGTTTCCAGCGAGAGTTTGATCTTGCCCGAAAAAACAACCGCGCATTTTCCATTGCCTTGCTGGATATCGATTTCTTCGGCCGATTTAACAAGGCCTACGGTGTCCTGATCGGTGATAAAGTGCTGAAAACACTCTGTGATGCCGTGCAAAAAAACATCAGGACCGTGGACTGGTTTGCCCGTTATGGCGGTGAGGAGTTTTGTCTGGTTATGACAGACACAGACAGGCACAACGCGTTTGAAGTAACACAACGTATCCACCAGATCATCCGTAATCTGGAAATAGGCTACAGCGAGGGTGAGATGCTGCATATCACCGCCAGCATTGGCCTGGTGACATTGAGTGAAACGGATACCGGACCCGATGCGATGATTCAGCGGGCGAGCAAACTGCTCAATACAGCCAAGGAATCCGGTCGCGATCAGATATGTCAGGATGATGGAGAACAGCATTGACAGCAGTGCAGGACAATGGGGCTGTTGTACGATTCAGACCTGGCGTAAACTCGAGATAAAATAAAACGAAAAGGTCTATTCATGAGTCTGACAGTAAACATACCGGTTGCCACATTTGAGATGTTGTACGGGTCGAGCCGGGATAAGGACGACGAACAAATTGTGATGTTGTTATCACAAGGGATAGAAGAAGCCTTTGGCAATGCCATGGGCATCGCTATCGCCGAGAGCAGACGATGCCAACTGAAATACCTGGATATCACTGACCATCCATTTCAGGATCTGGGTGGATGGCGGGAACTGATTGGTGTAACGGTGGGAAAGATTGCACCTGATACTGCCTGTTTTGGCCTGGCATTACCGTTTGCTGACGAGGCGGTGGAAATGTTGCAGGCCTGTGCCCCGGCATTTGATATTCCGCAGGAAGCGGTCGCTGATGTGGTGAATGCCCTGTTGGTATTGTCATATTCAATGAACCATCTGTCGCAGGAGTACGACCAGGAAAAAGTCAAACCGGTCATCCGTGGTCTGGAAGCTGATTTGGCCGAAGTGCTGCAAGCGGTTTCATTTCCCGGCATGGGCGGTATTGTGGATACGCCCGCATCGGTTGACAGTCGAGAAGTATGGGGTCACAGCCAAAACAGACCTGACTCGATTCCCGTATTCGTCATCTTCTGAACCGGCATCAGCTATATACATCATATATAAGAATACCAGGAACCGACATAACCGTATGAATGTTGCAGGCTGTGATAAAGAATGGAATTTTTCATTATTGTTTCATTATTACTGCTGCACGGTCTGATCGCGAATCAACTCGCACGGGCTGTGCCGGATATTTATCGAACTCTGTGTGGTGATCACATCCTGTTTTGGTCTCCGGCACAGTGGCGATTTTTGCGTTATATGTTTTCCCTGGGGTTTCGACGCGACATTAAATCCACGCCTGTGCTTGTCCTTTGCCACGGCTATGTGTTGGTTATGACCATATCGGTATTTTACGTACTTATCCGTAATTAATGCCTTAATATCCATAGTTGTACTATCCCCATGAAACATTATTTTACAAAGTATTGCCGCGCCATTTATGCATGATTTGTTTGTATCTATATACTGTATGGTACTGACGCAAGTTTGACAGTAATCGTATAAGTAAACACAGCGTGTCGAGCAAAACCCAACCTCAATTGATGACAGAACAACAACTCCGGCGCGGGTTTGTGTATTCCATCGCCATGCTGTTGTTGCTGCCGCCATTTCTGGGTGGGACCATTATGGGGATAACCGGTTTCTATCCAATGCCGGAGTTTTATCTGATTTTTGTCAGTTACTCAGCGCCATATGTTTTATCTTGTCTGCTGGCAGGGTTATATTTTTCGCGTATGGCCGGTGATTTTGTGATCCGACTGACACAGATAGACCCCCTTATCGCCAATAGATCAGCAGAAAAAGTATTTCGACCCATGCCCTATTATTTGCTTGGGTTCCTTACCGTATATTGTATCGGTGGGGCATTGTCAGCCGACTTCTCTCTCGAACAACTCGGTATCGTTGAATATACCTATCAGCGACACCTGTATTCGATTTTCGGGTTGATACCGGTTGTACTGATCGTCGCATTTCCCATCTATTTCTATCTGACCGATTTCATGGGGCGATTTCTGGCCCCGCGTGGAATAAAAATTGTGGGTAACCCCATGTCATTCCGGCTTGGTATGCTGGGACTGTTCACCCCCATCCTGATCGACACTATCCTGATCACCTATTTTAAAAATCGGTTTGGCATTTTTTATTGGGAGACCATTGCCCTCTGGTTTGCGCTGGTCGTGGTTGCCGCAGTTGGTACCTGGCTGGCAATCAGGAGTTATCATCAAGGACTCGATCCGCTGCAAGATTTTCTGGGTAAAAGGACGCTGCCGAATCAAGCGGCGCGGGAAATAGCGACACCTCAATCTTTGGATGAACTGGGTGTATTGACTCATCGATTAAACGAATTATTACACGAACGAGAGATGTATGAACAAACCAGCCATACCGGACAGGCTTTTCTGGATGCAGTACTGGAACATGCCGGTGCGCTGGTTGTGGTGCTGGACAAGGAAGGTCGCGTATGTCGTTTTAACCAGGAGGCGGAAAAACTCAGTGGTTTAACGGATGACGAAGTGATCGGCAAATATCCCTGGGATACCTTCCTGCCGGCTGAGGATGCAGCGACAATTCGTGAGCAGGCCTTTGAGGCATTGGCAAATAACCCGGCGGCGATGGAAGGCCACTATACCAATTACTGGGTAAATACCTCCGGTGATCGGTTTTTAATTGAATGGTCCAATACCCTGTTGCGCGATAACAACGGCGACATGGAATACATGGTCAGTATAGGCATTGATATAACAGAACGTGTGCGTATTGAAAAAGAACTGGGACAATACCGGGAAGAACTGGAGAATCTTGTCGAGGTACGCAGTCGGGAACTGGCTGAAACGGAATATCTCAATACCAATATGATTAATACCTCACCGGCCGGCATCAGTGCTTATAAAGAGTCGGGCGAATGTGTTTTTGCCAATGAGGCCATGGGCAAACTCATCAATGCCTCTGTTGAACAGATGTTGGCACAAAACTTCCGCAAGATTGAATCCTGGCGCAAGACCGGTTTGCTGGATCTGGCGCTGGCGACCTTGCAGGACGGGAATACCCGGGAGAGTGAAATTCACACGGTGACCAGCTTTGGCAAGGAGGTCTGGTTTGACAGCACGATGTCACGTTTTTATCGTCACGGTGAAGCCCACCTGATGGTGACCACCAATGATACCAGTCAGCGTAAACAGGCGGAAAACCGGATCATTGAAAGCGAAAATCGCTTCCGCAGGCTGGCGGAAAACAGTCCGATGGGAATCTTTCAGTCCGGGCCGGACAGCGGGCAAATGTATGCCAACCAGGCCTTTCTCGATATTGTCGGGTATCAGAATGAAGATCTCAGGGAATGGGGGTTGCAGATATTTCATCACCCGGATGATATCGAAAGAATTGGAGGCGCCATTGAGGCGGGGGTAAAAAATCATACAACCGTGAATACCGAGCACCGCATTATTCGCAAGGATGGCGCTGAACGTTGGGTGCGTACGGCAGGTACACCAATTTTTGAACAAAATGAACTGAAGTGGTTTATCGGCACCATGGAGGATATCACCGAGCGCAGGAACGCCGAGCAGGCAATCATTCAATCAAGAGACGAAGCGGAACGGGCCAATCAGGCGAAAAGTGAATTTCTGTCACGCATGAGTCATGAATTGCGTACACCGATGAATGCCATTTTGGGATTTGCGCAATTATTGAGTATCGAAAAACTGAGCAAAACCCAAAACGGGTTTGTGAATGAGGTACTGGAAGCCGGCAACCACCTGCTTAACCTGATCAATGAACTGCTGGATCTGAGCCGTATCGAAACCGGCAATCTGACCACGCACATCGAACCGGTGGATTTAACCGAATCGCTTCGACTGGGTGTCAACATCATGCAGCCACAGCTTGATGCCAAGCACATCCGGTTAACTTTCGAGGAAAAACACTCATGTGTTGTTCTGGCTGATCCGGTTCGCCTTAAACAAATAATTCTGAATCTGTTGTCAAACGCCATTAAGTACAACCACGATGGTGGTTCCATCCAGCTGGAATACGCCATGCTTGAAAATAACATGTGCCGTGTGACGATCCTTGACCGGGGATTTGGTATTGAGCAGACCAACCTGAGCAAGCTTTTTAAACCGTTTGAGCGGCTGGGAGTGGAAAAGTCTGGCATTGACGGTACCGGTATTGGTCTCGCCCTGTGCAAACAATTAGTGGAGTTGATGGGGGGACGGATAGGCGTCGAATCGACCACCGGCGAAGGTTCCAGCTTCTGGTTTGAACTGCCACTGGCTGAGGCTGTACAGAGCCGCAAACCGGGTGAAACCGGGCAGCCCGGCGGAAAGTCAGTGCAAACCGTCTATAAGGTGCTCTATATAGAAGACAATGCGGCCAATATTCGCTTGATTCAGGGACTCTTCAGCCACTATCCCCACATGCATCTGCTGGCCGCCGCTACCGGTGAACTGGGGTTGCAAATGGCCAATCAGTATCAACCGGATGTCATCCTGCTGGATATTGAGTTGCCGGGAATTGACGGCTATACCGTGCTCGAAGCACTAAAGGGCAATCCCGCCACGCAACACATCCCCGTCCTGGCGCTCACTGCCGATGCCATGCCGGCGGATATTGAGCGGGGCAAAGAGGCCGGCTTTGCCTGGTACCTGACCAAACCGGTTGATACTGAAGTATTAATCAAAGCACTGGATTCGACGCTGAAAATCAAAACAGCCTCCAGGCTGGCCTGACGTCACTTTTTGCACCATTCCTGAGCGGGACGCTCCCCTCAAACCTTGTATTTAACCTGCCCGGCCGTAAGACACCATCCCGCCAACCTGACGGCTGGTTGCCCTTATCCACGCCACCGCTCTTGAAGCCTCGCTTTTCGACCCCCACCCTATTGACTATTCGTATACGAATGTATACATTTATATACATTCGTAAACCAATAACCGGAGAGGTGGAGAAAACATGGCATCAGCATCGAAAGGTGGCAGCAAGGGTAAACAGACAGGCAAGGCAGTGAACATCAGTGCGCGGATATCCGAGGAGGATGCGCAATTTTTAAATCAATTGAAGCTGCCGGATGCGGTAACACCCAGTGACAAGTTGCGAGCCATTATTGCCGATGCCAGAGAGCGCCGTCAGCGACGCAAGGACTACCGCAGCAGTTTTGATATGTTGCAGGGTATGCTGTCCCCGTTTGGCACAAAGATGCGGGAGCTGGAGATGCAACATAATGTCCACTCGGAGGTGGTGTCCAGAGCACTGGAATGGTTGCCGGATATGATGGCCTTTCTCATTGTATCCGAGAGCCATTTGCACAAGGAGTCCGACCGTGAGCAGATGGAACACATTGAAGACGGCATTGCCGATCGCCTGTTCAGATTAATGGGCTCAGTCATGCAGTTGGGGATCAGTGAACGCTGTCCCTGTTATGCAACAGATGTGGTTTACAAGCGACTCGATCCGGTGCTGGATCTGGCGCGGGTGATAAGCAAATAGTAACACTGTGAAGTAACAACAAGGAGAAGGACGATGAAAGAGAGTTTAACCGGCAGGGTCGGCCGTTTGATTAGTGGTGGATTTCATGCGCTGGTGGATGCGGTCGAAAACGCGGTGCCGGAAGCTGTCATGGAACAGGCGATCCGCGAAATTGACAGTGCCATTGACGATGTCCGTGTGGAATTGGGACGGGTGGTGGCAAGCCGGCATTTGGCAAACACACGACTGACCGAAGAAAACAGTCGGCATGAATCGCTGGCAGTGAATATCGAACTGGCGGTAAAGGAAAACCGCGATGACCTGGCAGAAGCCGCCATTGCGCAACAGCTGGATATCGAGGCGCAAGTACCGGTGCTGGAAGCAGCCATAGCTGAAGCCAATGGCAGGGAAAAGGAGCTGGAAGGATTTATCAGCGCCTTGCAGGCAAAGAAGCGCGAAATGCAGGAAGAGCTGAAGTTATATCGTGAAACCATGGCTGGTGTTGTGGGGGAACAGGGAGCGGTAATGCACGGATGCAATAATGAAAGTGTCGATGCCAAAGTGGCACGGGCCGAGTCGGCGTTTGAACGAGTGCTGGAAAGAGCTACTGGTTTCAACAGCAACCGACCCGGCTTTGCCGGCAAGACATCGGCAAAGGTGGCGGAACTGGAAGCGTTGGCACACAGAAATCGCATCCAGGAACGTTTGGCAGCAATCAAAACTGAAATGGGATGAAGATGAATATGCTGGAGTTTTTGAACGCCGCTCAGAATATGCCCTTTACTGTGGCACTGGCAGTCATGCTGGGTATTGCGGTGCTCGAAGGCGTGGCGAGTCTGTTGGGGGCGGGTATCTCCAGTTTTATTGATACCCTGCTGCCCGAGCTGGACATGGATGTGGATCACAGCACTGCGGTATCCACGGTTTCGCCTGTCAGCAGGTTTCTGGGTTGGTTGCGGTTTGGTCAGGTTCCGGCGCTGATTGTGCTGGTGATCTTTCTGACCGGTTTTGGCCTGATTGGACTGGGTATCCAGTCTGTCATGCAGGATTTAACAGGAGCATTACTGCCAGGGATTTTGGCTGTATTTATTGCCTTGTTGCTTGCCTTGCCGGTGGTGCGTGTACTGGCCGGCGGGATCGCGAAAGTGATCCCGAAGGATGAGACCGAGGCGGTGGAAGAGAAGACACTGCTTGGACGCGTTGCAGTCATCACCCTTGGCACGGCGGCAAAAGGCAGTGCCGCCGAGGCCAAGGTAAAGGATCAGAACGGCTTGACTCATTATGTCATGGTCGAGCCGGAGAGCGAGGAGGTGAAACTGGTAAAAGGAACGGCTGTGTTATTACTGGAGAAGACCGGTTCGGTGTTCAGGGTGATAGAGAATACGAATCCGTCATTAATAGATTAATTAAACGGAAAGTTGCTTGTTAAGGAGAAGACCATGTTGATGTTAAGCGGTATGTATGAGGTGTTGGTGGTGGCGGGCATAATCCTCGTCGCACTGTTGGTGATGGGGATGATCTTTGCCCGTTTATACCGACGGGCCTCCAAGGAAGTCTCCTTTGTCCGCACCGGTTTTGGCGGACAAAAGGTGATCATGAACGGTGGCGCCCTGGTGTTTCCGGTTTTGCATGAAATCATCCCGGTGAACATGAACACGCTGCGTCTGGAAGTGCGTCGTTCCAATGAACAGGCACTGATTACCAGAGACCGGATGCGTGTGGATGTGACAGCGGAGTTTTATGTGCGGGTCAAGCCGCTGGCGGATTCCATCGCCAATGCCGCACAAACGTTGGGTATGAAAACCATGAACCCGGAAGCCCTCAAGGAACTGGTGGAAGGTAAATTCGTCGATGCCCTGCGTGCAGTGGCGGCGGAGATGGCCATGACCGAACTGCATGAACAGCGTGTGGATTTTGTGCAGAAGGTACAACAGGTGGTATCGGAGGACCTGTTGAAGAATGGTCTGGAACTGGAATCGGTATCATTGACCGGACTGGATCAAACCAGTCGTGAGTACTTTAACCCGAATAATGCGTTTGACGCTGAGGGTTTGACTCGCCTGACTGAAGAGATCGAGGCTCGACGCAAGTTGCGCAATGATATTGAGCAGGACACGAATGTCCAGATCGCGAGCAAGAACCTGGAGACAGAACGGCAGACACTCGAAATCAAGCGTGAGGAAGAGTACGCCAGACTGGCCCAGGAACGTGAAGTGGAAATTCGTCGCGCCGCCCAGATCGCCGAGATTGCCCGCGAGCGTGCCGATAAAAACCGTGATGCACAGGAAGCGGATATCCTGGCCGGCCGGCAGGTTGAGCTGGCGCGTATCCAGGCTGATCGTGCCATCGAGGAAGAGCGGATCGAGAAAGAACGCCTGTTGCGTGAAAAGGACATCGCACGGGAGAAGGTGATCGAGACCGCCAATATCGAGCGTAACAAGGCGATTGAAATTGCCGATCAGGACAAGGCCATTGCGGTGGCGGAAAAGTCCAAGGAAAAATCGCAGGCCCAGGCCGATGCGGATATTGCCCGGCAGAAAGCGGTGAAGGAGGCCGAACTGGTGCTGACGGTGAAGGAAACGGCAGTGGCTGAACGTAAGAAGGCGATTGAACTGGTGAAGGCCCGCGAGGATGCGGAGAAACAGGCGATCTCCATTACGGTGGCGGCCGATGCCGACAAGCAGGCCGCTGATGACAAGGCCGAGTCGATTCGCATTCTGGCCAATGCCGATGCCGAGAAGTATCACATCGAGGCTTCTGCACAGGCCGAGGCGATAAAAGTCAGGGCGGAAGCCGATGCCAAACGGTATGCGGTGGAAGCCGAGGGCAAGCGCTCGATCAACGAAGCTGCCAACATTCTGTCTGCTGAACAGATTGCCATGCAGATTCGTCTTGAGTTGCTGAAGGTATTGCCGGATATCATCCGTGAGAGCGTCAAACCCATGGAACAGATCGAAGGGATCAAGATCATCCAGGTTGACGGCCTGAACGGGGGTACCGTTGCCGCCACTGGAACAGACAGGGCAAACGGTACGGACGGCAGTCTGGCGGACCAGGTTGTGAACAGCGCCTTGCGCTATCGCAGTCAGGCCCCGCTGATTGACTCACTGCTGGCCGAGATCGGCATGAAGTCAGGTGATTTACATGGCATCACGGAGGCTGTTAAACCTGAGAAAAAACTTCAGGCATTGATCGAGGACTAGGCCCACTCATGCACTACCCTGCGGGGTAGTGCATTTTTTCTCTGTTTGTCGACTTACAACAAACAGACTGGTTCGGGACGAGTGGTTTATAGATATGGTATGTTTGTGCGGAGCGGGCGGGAAATCATCGCGTGATAGTTCTGCGGTGAATCTACAGCCGGATCTGTTTATTATCAAAGCACGCTGCAGATGATGATTAACAGGGGAGACAATATGCCGCATCATTGTAAGGGGATTGGCTTTATTTCCGTACATGGGTGGTATATCTTTCTATAGGTTTCAGGTCGAGAACCTGTAAAAAAACGATAATGGGGTTATCAAAATGAATAAGGATTTTGGACGACGGCTTGTACTGTGTGTTTTCTCTGTACTCATAACTACGACAGTGGCGGCTGCACCCAAATATATTTCATCGCCTTCGCTGGACAAAGTTATCAACACCCCGGTGGGGAAGGTCCAGTCCGGTCAGGAGGTCAATGTCCCCATCATTACCTGGGGTGCCGATATCCGGACCATCTATGCCAATGGCAACAGCAGTTCCACAACCTCAAACAGTATTTTTGGCAAGCTGGGGCTGAAACTGAAACTGCAGCGGGTTGATGTCTTCAGGCAACAGGTTGAAGATTATCTAAGCGGCAAGAGTCCCTACCTGCGCGGTACGCTGGGCATGATCAACATGGCCGCCGAAGTCACTTCCCGGGATGGTCGCACCAAACCCATCATTATCTATCAATTAAGTGAATCTGCCGGCGGTGATGCGCTGGTGGTCAAACCCGGTATACGGCGGACGAAAGACCTGCGGGGCAAGACCATTGCCTTACAGGCTTATGGTCCGCACGTGGATTATCTGGCGCAGGTTCTGGCCGATGCCGGACTGGGCATGGCGGACGTTAACCTCAAGTGGTTGCCTGATCTGACCGGCAGCGATAATACACCCATGGCGGCCTTTTATGAAAAGGATATTGATGCGGCCATGGTAATTATTCCCGATGCGCTGGCGCTGACATCCGGTGGCAACGTGGGCACCGGCTCGGAAGATTCCGTGCGTGGTGCGCGTATCCTGCTCTCCACCAAGACCGCCAACAAGGTCATCGCTGATGTCTATGCGGTGCGTGCCGATTACTTCGATCAGCACCGTGACGAGGTACAAAAGTTTGTGCATGGTTTGATGAAGGCCCAGGAAAAAGTGCATGCTGTCAGTAAAAATAAAAACTCCGCCGAGTTTAGAGATATGATGCAGGCCGGCGCCGGCCTGCTGCTGGATTCCAAACAGGCTGTCAGTGATACCGAGGCCCTCTATGCGGATGCGGACCATGTCGGTTACAAGGGTAATATCAAGTTCTTTACCGACAAGCACTATCCGCGTAATTTTGATCGCCGTAACAATAGCATTCAGCGTGCCTTTAAGTCGATCGGGCTGGTTGCGCGTAATACACCACTGCAACATGCCGGCTGGAACTACCCCAAACTGCGTGCCGGGCTGGCCGCTACATCCGGTCCGGAGCAACCGCGTTTCCATCAGGACAAGGTGAACAAAGTGGTGACAACCCGTCAGCAACAGGGGCGGCTGGATGAAGGGGCGTTGATCTCGTTTGAGGTGTACTTCAAGCCCAACCAGAAATCATTTACCCCGGACCACTACAGCAAAGAGTTTGATCGCGTGATTGAACTGGCTTCAACATATGGCGGCGCGGTGATTACTGTGGAAGGGCACAGCGATCCCCTGGGGTATTTGCGCAAGAAAAAGACCGGCGCCAATTCCATTGTGTTAAGACAGATCACTCAATCGGCCAAGAATCTGAGCTACACCCGTGCAGCGGAAGTTCGTGACAGTATTATCAATTATGCCAAATCCAAACAGGTGATACTGGATACCTCACAATTTGCACTGGTTGGACACGGTATCAGTGCACCAAAGAACGGCCTGTGCGGCTCTGACCCGTGTGCGCCAAAAAATGAAAATGAGTGGCGTGCCAATATGCGAGTGGAATTCCGTTTGATTCAGATCGAGGCGGAATCCGAAGTATTCAAACCACTCTAGGGAAGGGAGGAGAAGTCGATGGGTCGTAAAAGTAATCGCTCAGGGGGCGGATTTGTGTCTTTTGTCAAAAATGCACTGCTGTTTTTCGGAATCGTTGCACTTATAGTTATATTCAGTGAACCAGACCAGCCTACTGGTTCAGGCTCGGTTGAAGCCTCGCAGAAAAATCGCACTCCCTGGCCGTTTCTGAATGAAGCGGGTGGCAGCGAGGTGGGCAAGGAACTCGACCAATCCAATATCTATGTTGTATTTGACAATTCCGGCAGCATGATCGACCAGGGTTGTTCCGGTAACCAGACGAAGAGTGACGCGGCGAAAAACGCGCTGCAGCGCTTTGCCAGGGATATCCCGACGGCAACCAATCTGGGTTTGCTGGTGTTTGACAACTACGGCATCTCCGAACGTCTGTCGTTGGGACTCAACAACCGCAACGAGTTTATCAAGGCGGTGAATCAGTCCAAGCCGGGCAGCGGCACGCCTTTGAAATCCTCTATCTCGATTGCCTATAAAAAACTGACTGAACAGGGTCGTCGCCAGCTTGGCTATGGCAACTATCACCTCGTGGTGGTGACTGACGGTGAAGCCAGCAGTGGAGAGAGTCCGAAACAGGTCGTGAATGATATCCTGAAAGATTCGCCCATCGTGTTTCACACCATCGGTTTCTGCATCCGGGATAATCACTCACTCAATCAGGCAGGCAAGATTATCTATAAATCAGCCATGAATGTTAAGGAGTTGCAGGAAGGCCTGAAAGGCGTGTTGGCTGAATCTGAAGATTTCGTGTTGACTGATTTTAAACAGGGCAAGCCATGAAAGGTCATACCAAGTTTGTGCTCGGACTGTTTGTTGTCGGGGTGATCTTCATTATCGGCTATAAGTTTGTCAGTCCCTTGCTGGAGGATGATGCCCAGCGTTCCACCTCGGACGCAATCGCCACCAAGGGGACCATCCGTATCGGCGTAGATAACTGGATCGGGTATTACCCGCTGTGTTCTGACGAAATGCGCAAGCGTATGCGACGTGCCGGCTATGTCCTGCAATGTGAGGATGACAAGGCGGATTATGCCGAGCGCATGAAAAAACTGAAAAAGGGTAAACTACAGTTTGCCGTGGCCACCGTCGACTCTTATTTATTGAACGGCGCTGATGTCAAATATCCCGGTACGATCATCGCTGTCATCGACGAATCAAAGGGCGGCGATGCCATCGTGGCCTGGAGTGACAAGGCGGATAATCTGGATGCATTAAAGGCAAAACAGGATATCAAAATCGCCCTGACCCCGGATTCCCCCAGTGATCACTTGCTCAAGAGTGTTGCCGTACACTTTGATGTGCCTTTCCTGCGCAACAAACAAGGCAGCTGGCGTGTCCCCGCCAACGGATCGGAAGATGCACTGAAGAAACTGACCGACAAAAAAGTCGATGTGGCTGTGTTGTGGGAACCGGATGTATCCCGTGCACTGGGCAAGAAGGGCATCAAGAAATTACTCGGTACGGAACAGACCAACAAATTGATCGTGGATATCCTGATTGTGGAGCGTGATTATGCACAGGATCATCCTGCTGAGGTGGAAATCCTGTTACAGAATTACTTCCGCACCCTGAAGCATTACCAAAGTGACACTGATGCCCTGGCGCGTGATGCGGCACGGGAAACCGGTTTGCCGGAAAAGACCGTGCGCACCCTGTTGGGCGGCGTCAACTGGATCAACCTGTCGGACAACAGTCTGGCGTGGTTTGGTGTAAACAGTGCAGGGGGGAAATCCCGTGAAGACCTGGTGGATACCATCGAAAGTACCGCCAATATTCTGATCGACAGTGGTGATTTCTCATCCTCACCCATACCCAATAACGATCCCTATCGCTTGACCAACAGTCGTTTTATTGGCGATTTGTTTGAAAAAAGTTTCACAACCGAGGGACAATTCGGCAAATCAGGCACAGGTTCAAATCAGGTCACCGTTACCGAAAATTCACTGGAACGGGAGTTCCGCCAATTAACCACCGCCCAATGGTCGAAATTGCGTGAAATCGGTACCCTGAAGATCAGACCGATTGTTTTCCAGAGCGGTACGGCAGACCTGACCCAGGAAGGCAAACAACAGATTGATCGTGCGGTGGAGAATCTCAAACACTACCCGAATTTCCGCGTCGTGGTGAAGGGACATACCGGCACAAAAGGCGACAAGCGGGCGAATAATACCTTGTCACTTGATCGTGCAGAAGCGGTGTCCCGTTATCTGCTGGTGACCTATAACATCAGCACCAATCGACTACGTGCAGTCGGGTATGGCGGCAGCAAACCGCCGGCTCGTCAGAAAGGTGAAAGCAGTCGTTCCTACAATTATCGATTGCCGCGTGTGGAACTGGTGCTGGTAGCGGAAAATATTTAATGAAAAAAAAACCGGAAATCAACAGCGCAGATTTTTCCCAACAGGCGATCAGTCGCGCCGTAAAGCGCGAGATGCTGGAGTCGCCGGGTGTGCTTTATCCGGCCGCCGGTGGTGCCCTGGGTTTGTTGGCCGGGGCATTGTTGTTACCCACCTGGTGGATGTTTGGTATCGGCCTGGGCGGTCTGCTGTTGGGCTCGGGATTTTTTGCGGCCAACTATAATCTGCGGCGTGAGACCTATGCGAATCGTTATGTGCAAAAACTGTTTGAAAAAATGGAGGCACAACGCAAGGAACGTACAGCGAAGCTGAAAGAATCGCTGCAAAAAGTCGGTTCCGCAGAAGGCCTGAGCCAATATCAACGGATAAATAACAAGTTTGAAAACCTGCGCGGTATGTTGACGGAAAAACTCAATCAGGGTGAGTTGACCCATACCCGATATCTGGCCATCGCCGAGCAGGTCTATTTGGGCGTACTGGATAACCTCTATGATCTAACCAATGCCTTGCGCAGTGTCGGCTCCATTGAGGTGAATCATGTCAATCAGCGCCTGAAACAGATTGAAAAGTCCGGCAAGTTGACCAAAGAGCTGGACAGTGAACGGGAGGCCTTGTTGCAGCGACTGGCACTCAAACAGGCACAGGAAAACAAGGTGCAACAATATCTGGCACAAAATGAAAAGGCCATGACACAACTGGATATGACCATCGCCGCGATTTCCGACATGCGTACCGAGGATGACCGTGCCGAACTGGATATCGAAACAGCAATGAATCGACTGCAAGATCTTGCCAAACGGGCAAGACATTATTCACAAAATTAGACCGTGATGAGGGAGTAACTATGGAAGTCAAGACCAAAACAATGAGCCCGCCGGGTACCGATTTGCTGGTGGTGGCACAGGCCGAATCCATCAAACAGGAATTGATGCTGTTCGAACCCGATAAAATAACCGGAAGTGACGCAGATGATGCCCTGATCAAACAGGCCAATGATGTGGTCGACAAGTTGCTCAGCGTGAATCCTGACGAACATACCGAGACCACACCGGTGAAAGAGGCGGTGGAGTCCATGGGTTTGCGTATTCAGAAACGGGCGGCTGAAGAGAGCGCCATGCTCAAGCAACCCGTTGGGGAAATGTCCAAGCGCAGCGAGGAAGGCAGTGATGTCTCCAATGCACTGGTTAACCTCAAGATACAGGTGGAAGAACTGGACCCGACCCGGTTTGATTTTTCGCCCGGTTGGTTCAGTCGTCTGTTTGGCATGTTGCCTTTTATCGGCACACCGATCAAGCGTTACTTCACCAAGTATGAGAGTGCGCAGACTGTGTTGGCTGCGATTGAGAACTCACTGGAGAAAGGCCAGAAACAACTGGAGCGGGATAACATCACCTTGCAACAGGATCAGGCCAATATGCGTGAACTGACCAAGGAACTGAAAAATGCGATCCAGTTGGGGCAACTGATTGATCAGCGTCTGGAAACACGTTGTCAGCGTGAAATCAAACAGGACGACCCGCGTTACAAGTTTATTATGGAAGAACTGTTGCATCCGTTACGTGTGCGTATTCAGGATCTGCAACAACAGATGATCGTTAACCAACAGGGTATTCTTACCATGGAAGTGATCATCCGCAACAACAAGGAATTGATTCGTGGTGTGACCCGCGCAATGAGCGTCACCATGAATGCACTGACCACCGCAGTGGTACTGGCCGAGGCCCTGAACCACCAGAAGATCACCCTGACCAAGATTAAGGCGCTGAATGAAACCACCAATAACATGATCGCAGGCACGGCGCGCATGTTGAAGGAACAGACGCCGGAGATCAGCAAACTGGCTTCCGAAGCGGCTATCAGTATGGATACACTGAAAACCGCTTATGCCGACATTCGTTCTGCGCTGGATGAAATATCCAACTTCAAACAACGCGCCCTGCCGGAAATGGCCAATAACATCCTGCAAATGGATAATATGGTGAACCAGCAGGAAGAAGTTATCCATCGACTGGAAGAAGGCAACAAGGTCTCTAACAGTTTTCGGATTGATGTTATATAAAAGAATTAGACAAGGAGAAGAACATGAAAAAATTGTTAGCACTATTGGCCTTACTGATGCTGGGCATGGCCAATCTGTCGGCTGCTGAAAAATACCGGGTTGCCTGGAGCCATTACACCGGCTGGGAACCCTGGGGCTATGCGGAGGCAAAAGGGATTCTGAAAAAGTGGGCCGACAAGGAAGGCATTCAGATCGAACTGACACTGGTGAACGATTATATTGAATCCATCAATCTCTACACCTCCGGTCAGTTTGATGCCTGCACCATGACCAACATGGATGCACTGACCATTCCGGCGGTGGGCGGGATTGATTCCACTGCAGTGATCGTCGGTGATTTCTCCAATGGTAATGACGGTATTGTCATGAAAAAAGGCAAATCCGTCAAAGACCTGAAAGGTCGTAACATTAAACTGGTTGAGCTGTCGGTGTCGCATTACCTGTTGTCCCGTGCTCTGGACAAGAACGGCATGAGCGAGCGTGATGTGAAGCTGACCAATACCAGTGATGCAGAGATCGCCTCAGCCTTTATTACTGATCCCAACGGAGCCGTGGTGACCTGGAACCCGCCATTGCAACAGGTGCGTAATGCCAAAGGTGCCGTACAGATCTTCGATTCATCGAAAATACCCGGTGAGATCATCGACCTGATGGTGGTCAAAACCTCTGCACCGGACAAACTGAAACGGGCCCTGGTCGGCGCCTGGTATGAGACCATGGAGATCATGTCCGGTCGGGGTAAAAAAACCAATGAAGCGATTGAGTTCATGGCCAAGCAAGCCGGCGCCACTACCGCTGAATTCAAGGCACAACTGCGTACCACCGCCATGTTCTATCAGGCAAAGAAGGCCAAAGACTTCATTGCCGGCGATAAACCCAAACAGACCATGGAACAGGTGCGTACTTTTTCCTTTGACAAGGGTCTGTATGGCAATAATGCATCGTCCAAGGATTTGGTCGGCATAGAGTTTGCCGATGGAACTGTGATCGGCGACAAGAACAACATAAAGTTGCGTTTTACCAATAAATATACCGGTCTGGCCGCAGACGGTAAGCTATAATAAACGTTGCACCGGCACGGTAAAGCACCGTGCCGGTATCGGCAACATACAACAATGATAAATCCGCATGTCTGACAAACCACAATTTTTTGGCCTGCATGCCCAACCCGGTCCATACCTGACCTGGGCATTGGCGGCAATCCCCTTTATCCTCGCCATCGTGATCTATATGGTCGCCGCCGACATTCGGCACAAGGAAAACCCGCAGGATAAATTACTCCCCAATCTCAGCCAGATGACGGATGCCGCCAAGCGCATGGCCATGGATGAAGATCGTCGTTCCGGCAAGATTCTGCTTTGGAGCGATACGGCCGCCAGCCTGAAACGTCTGGCTGTGGGTGTGGCGCTTGCGGCTGTGGTGGGATTATTGCTGGGTTTGAATATGGGCCTGTTCCCCGGTATGCATGTCATGCTGGCATCAGGACTAACCTTTATCTCGATGATTCCGCCGTTATCCATATTGCCTATCCTGTTTATCATGGTCGGGGTGGACGAACTGGCCAAGGTGACATTGATCTTCATAGGTATCTTCCCGGTGATCGCTCGCGACATTCTCATGGCGGTCAACAAGATCCCCCGTGAACAGATCACCAAGGCCCTGACGCTGGGGGCCACTCACCTGGAAGTGGCCTATAAAATTGTCTTGCCGCAGATACTGCCGCGTCTGCTGGAATCGGTCAGACTGGCGCTGGGTGCGGCCTGGCTGTTCCTGATCGCCGCTGAGGCCATTGCCGCCAATGAAGGACTGGGCTATCGCATCTTCCTGGTGCGGCGTTATCTGGCCATGGATGTCATTATCCCCTATGTCTTCTGGATTACCATCCTGGGCTTTTTGTTTGACAGCATGTTGCGTCTGTTACTGAAGAAAAAATTTGCCTGGTATGTGGCAAGAGGCTGAGACGGTTTATGAACGAGAAGAATAACGCACCTAAACTGCTGCACATCGAAAACGTCTACAAACAATACGGCGAGAAGATGATCCTGGATAACATTGACCTGATCGTCAATGAAGGTGAGTTCTGTACCGTCGTCGGCCCCAGCGGTTGCGGTAAATCAACACTGTTGCGTTTGATCCTGGGACAGGAACCACCGACAGAGGGCCGGCTGTTGCTCGACGGCAAGCCGGTCGGCTATCCCAATACAGATCGCGGTATCGTCTATCAACGTTACTCCCTGTTCCCTCACCTCACGGTGCTGGAAAATGTCATGCTCGGTCCAAGCCTGAAACTGGGATTGATGGAGCGGCGCCGGCGCAAGACTGAACTGCGTGATGAAGCCATGCACTATCTGCAACATGTCAACCTGCATCTGCATGGCAACAAGTATCCTCATGAACTCTCCGGTGGTATGCAACAACGGGTCGCCATCGCCCAGGCCCTGATCATGAAACCGCGCATATTGTTAATGGATGAACCCTTCGGCGCACTCGACCCGCAAACCCGCGAGGACATGCAAATCTTCCTGCTGGAACTGTGGGAACAAGAGAAAATGACCATCTTCTTTGTCACCCATGATCTGGAAGAGGCACTCTACCTCGGCACCCGCATCTTTGCTCTGTCGCAATACTATTCCGATGACCGCGGACATGATCATAAAAAACGCGGCGCCAAGATTGTGTCGGATCACAAACTGCCCAGTGCCGTCGCCTCCAATGAAATCAAACATACACCGGAGTTTCTTGCGCTGTTGGAGACAATCCGCAAAGATGCCTTTGAAAAGGACCATCTGCAACACGTCAGGGAGTTCAATTTGAAGCATCCTGATTCGTATCAGACGTTGACGGAAGAAGAGAGTAATCATCGGGGTTGAGGGTTTTCGGGATAGTCCCGAGGTTGGGATTTTTCCTGTTTTGAATCGCTGCGCGATGCTTTAATTGATGTTCGGTCCCGGCCGAACAGCCGGGTTCCTTTTCTTGCGCGGCCAGGAAAAGGAACCGAAAAGAAGGCCGCCCCGGCTGGTGCCGGCTTGCGGTGAAGTTTGGCTTTCATCTTGAGGCTCGCAGACGGGCCCTCCCTGGCCCGGCTGCTCACAGGGCAGTATCCATACTGCCTGCTTATTTATTCTAAAAGCCAAACTTCACCGCGCACCAGCCAATGGGGAATGGTCCCATCCTGCAGATTCTTGTTTAAATATCCAGTTGAGCCTGTTTTCATTGTTTTACTTTGCGGCCTTCGCGTCATTGCGTCTTGGTGTTATGTTGTTTAGTTATATCAATGCTCTGTGTTCTCTGCGGACTCTGCGTTATTCACTGACGTCCATAACAATGGCAGTTTTGTTTTCTATTTAGTGTGAATCGCTGCGCGATGCTTTAATTGATGTTCGGTCCCGGCCGAACAGCCGGGTTCCTTTTCTTGCGCGGCCAAGAAAAGGAACCGAAAAGAAGGCCGCCCCGGCCGGCGCAAGCTTGCTGTGAAGTTTGGCTTTCATCGTGCGGTTCGCAGACGGGCCCTCCCTGGCCCGGCTGCTCACAAGGCAGTATCCATACTGCCTGCTTATTTATTCTAAAAGCCAAACTTCACCGCGCACCAGCCAATGGGGAATGGTCCCATCCTGCAGATTCTTGTTTAAATATTTAGTTGAGCCTGTTTTCATTGTTTTACTTTGCGGCCTTCGCGTTTTTGCGTCTTGGTGTTATGTTGTTTAGTTATATCAATGCTCTGTGTTCTCTGCGGACTCTGCGTCTCTGCTGACTCTGCGTTATAAATCGACCATGAGAATGGTGTGGGGGTTGTGTATTGCGCTCACTGTAATTTGAATTGACCTCTGTAGGAAAAGGTTTCACCAAACATGGGATGGATAATTCGAAAATCCACGCGGACGGTGTTGTCGTCCACTGCTTCTTCAATGATTTCACCCTTGCCCAATGCAAGCCAGTTGGGGATGGGGATAGTGAATTTGCCGATGTGCCATTCATAGCGTATGCCGCGATAATGTAAACACATATCATTCACAGTAACCTGCATGCGTATTCCCATACCCAGTCGCACAAACTCTATAATCTCATTGCCGCCGGCATGTACCATGCGGGAACAGAAGATTTTTTGTTGTGTCTGTTGTGGTGAGAAGGTTCTGTGCCAGAAAAAATTGTCTGGATCGTCTGTTGTGTAGTTTCGAACTGTAACCGGGATATTGTTACCCTTGAGATGCACCAGTGCACCGAAAGGTCTGGACAGCAAGACAAAGAGCTTTCCGATCAGGGAATAGCGTATTGATGTCATGGTACCGGTTAGTATGATCTGTTGTTGTGTACCGGGGGAAAGACCATAATGTCGTTGGATCGGCGCTGCCAAATTATCCCACTCCTTACCCAGCGCAGTTTTTATGACCGATTCAGTTGCGTATATTTGCATACATGTCCTCATACAGGTTTGTTATCTATTACTTTAAAAACTACCACCAATCAAATTCAGCAACAGGACTGATTAGCGCAGCGTAATCCGCCGTATGTTCCCCATCGGTAAACTCATCTGTTTATTTCAACATGATCCACGTGGTGAGGATCATTCCCTCTGCTGCCATGTGATTGGCTTTGATTTTTGTATCAATAGAGAGGCGACAGGATGTCGCGGTTTGACAAAGGGCCATGGAAGGCCCTTTTGTCAAACACAAGCAGAAATCAAAACCAATCACAGTATCAAGGCAGCCAGGGCGGCCTTCTCTTTGGTGACTTTCTCTTGGCCGGTTCAAGAGAAAGTCACTTGCCGTCGGGCAACCCCCGACATAAAAATACAGCCATCGCGCAGCGATTCAAAACCAAAAAACCATTCACCCCGGCTTCGCCACCATCAAATAAAACACCACCACCAACCCCAAAAACGCCGGTACACCCAACCAAAACCAGAACCGTGCATAACGATAATACTCATATGGCAAGGTCGTATTGTCATTTACAGCATGCATGGCCATATCCCGCATCCTGATCTGTAACACCACCACCGGTAACCAGCAGGCCCCGGCCAGCAGGTAAAGTGCGATGGCGATCATCAACCAGTGTGAGGTGAGTGGATAGCCGGCCGCTTGCGCCAGCAGAATACCGGTGACAGCTTGCAGGATGATGGTCGGGGTGGTGAACAGCCAGTCTGCGAGTACCACCAGTCGATTGGTTCGGGCGATATGGACTATATCGCCACTGCGATCGGCCATGTATTTATAAAATGCGCTGCCCAGTCCGGTGCCGAATAAAATCGTCGCGCTGAGGATGTGCAGGGTTTTAAGCAGGAGATAGTCCATAACGTGGTTCCTCTGTGACCATTAATAACAAGGTTGCGATAAACAGGGGGAAGTTTTTGCTGATCGGTCCGAACGGGTGCAGCCAGAACGCCGGTAATGCCAGTGTGATCAACACAGTGTATGCCGTCATGATCAACAGCATTAAGGCATATACCTGTTTGCTTCGATAGTTCAGCAACAGGGCCAGTCCACAGATGAAATCCAGTAGAGCACCACCATAGAGTGCCAGGTCGGCCTGCATGCCATGAAGATTGAATTGTGCCAGCAAGGCATAACTCTCACTGACTGGAAAAAAAAATATTGAGACCAGGCCGGTCCATATCCACAACAAGGCGATGCTGATGCGTAACAGGGGCAGGACAAAGCGGAGTCGGGCCACTTGATACTCGGCAGGGTTGCATACCGACGCAGACAATGCGTCAGTCAGGCGTGTCTGTGTCTGGATGATGTGATGTGTTGTTGAAGCTGGTGGCAATGTATAACCACGTTGCAACATCTGCATACTCTGCAGGTTAAATACAGAACGGCTGAACAGACCGGTCAGCCAGGCCATGATGAGGGTAACTCGCCAGGGCAGGTTGATAAATCGGGCTTTGCCCAATCCCAGCCATTGCCGCAACTGACGATACAATTGTTGCAAGGTGAGCGATTCAGGACCGATCAGGTCGATGGTCTGTCGAGCCGGAATTTTCGCATTGAGCACGTTCAGCACCACCTGGATCAGGTCATCAATTGACACCGGTTGCAGTGTCTGTTCACCCTTACCCGGCAAGGGGATCAACGGTAATGCAGCCATGGCGCGAAACAGGGCCATACTTTTTGCGCCGTTACCATAGACCACTGACGGTCGCAGGATGGTCCAGTCGATATCCAGAGTACGAAGAACATCATCGGCACGCCTTTTGGTCAGATGATAGGTACTGAAGGCGGTTTCATCTGCACCCAGCGCCGATATCTGGATCACTTTTTTCACCCCGCATTCTGTACAGGCCTGAAACAGGGCAATGGGCGTGTCTGCATGCAGTCGCTGAAACGTTTGTTTCTGACGGGCGTGGATGATCCCCACGGTATTGATCACCACATCCACACCCGTCAGACGATTCCGCCAACGCTCCACCGTTGTGTCCTGCATGAAGTTACACGGGATCACCGCTGCATCGGTTGTACGGCGTGACTGATGTACCGCCGCGATTACCTCATGCCCGGCCCGTTGCAGGGCGCGTAACAGGTGACTGCCGATAAAACCGCCGGCGCCGGTGATAAGGATTTTCATGCCTTTGTCCCGTTTTGTACGTGCGGCAAATGGTTGTTGGTGATCACAGGCAGTTCAACAGAACGCCAGATCACGCGCCCCATAATGAGCAGGCCGCCGAAGATCCCCAACAGGCTGCGGAACAGGGTCTCTTTGAGCAGCAGCAGACTGTTGGGAGCGATGTCGGTGCCGGTTTTGGTGAAGAAGATCACCAGCATCAGCGGGGTGACCACCAGCATCAGGCGCGTAAACACGAGCCAGAAGTCAGCCCGCTGAGCTGCGCCGCAGGAGTCGATCAGAACGTCACGCAAGGGCTTCTGCAACAGCAGGATGGTGATCAGGCTGATGGTGAAGCAGAGTGCGATCTCGGTGAAGAAGGTCAGATACATGCTCATGGTTCTCTCCTTTTGTTTCAGTAATTTCTGTATTGACAGAAACATTGGGGTAAAAAAACTCAGGCCTTGCCGCTGAGGAAGGCCTGTACCTTGCCGCCCAGCCGCATCAGTTTCAGCAGGCTGCTGCTGGGCAGTTTTTTCATCTGCTCATACCAGCCGGTGAGCAATTCCATAAAATCCAGGGTGGAAGCGATACGTTTTTTCACGCCGGGCGGGGTGGTGCTGTCGTTTTCGCTTTCGATCAGACATTCCCGTAACAAACTGATGGTGGGGTCGATCTCCCGCCGTTTGCGCTCTTCCATAATGACGGTGAAGATGTCCCACACCTCGTGCAGGGACTCGAAGTAATCACGCCGATCTCCCAGCAGGTGGGTCACTTTCACCAGCCCCCAGCTTTGTAACTCCTTCAGACTGGTGCTGACATTAGAACGGGCCACCCCGAGGGTTTCAGCGATGGTCTCGGCGGTGAGGGGTTCCTCCGCCAGATAGAGCAGGGCGTGGATCTGGGCGATGGTGCGATTGACCCCCCAGCGGCTGCCCATTTCGCCCCAGTGGAGGATGTACTTCTGCATGACCGGACTTAATTGCATGGCGCTCTCGAAATTCTGTTATTTCAGTAATTACAGAAATTAGTGAAAAATCATCTCCCTGTCAAGTCCGGGCGGTCGAAATGCCGCAGTTTTGTCAGGCCGGGCCGGAGCTGATATATATAAGGACTGACACGCGAGAATGCTGTCGCAGCATGCCCTGCGACCGGAGAAACCAAATGAAAAAATATCTGGGACTGTTCTGTCTGCTGGGTATATCCCTGGCGGCACAGGCGGACAAACCAAACGGGATCTGGGCCTGGCGGGATACCGCCATGGCGGAACAACACAAGGTGCTGGAAGAGGGGCTGGATCACCCCTGTGGCGCCACCCACCGCATTGAGCTGGACAAGATGCCTGCCGCCGATCAGGCTGCCGAGATGGGGCTGGAACTGATGCTGGAATATCGGGGGAACCGGATCATCAATCGCTGGGTCACCCCCATCGATTCGCGACCCCTGGCGGTGGATGATGAAAATCTGATCATCACTCACAGCGCCGGCGCCCTGTTGATCAATATTCATGGTTATTTCAATCTCACCGAACCCCAGCCGGATACATCGACACGTCTGAGCCGTTGTCCGGCCAAATTGCAGCAAGCCTTTCCGGGCGCGCAATATGTCCATTGTGTCAAACTGCCGGATAAAATCAGCAAAAAGCCCCGTTATCTGGCCTACAAGGGACATTGCATTGAAGAATAATTGATAACACGGTCAATACAGGCAGTCTGGCGTGTTGTCACAGATTATTTAGGGATGAAAGATAGAGTATTACCGTGTGTTAAAGCACGTTTGTTGCTTAAACGTATTTAATTGTGTCCTGCTGACCCACGGCAACGTTGTGTAATGTAATACGTGTCTTATCGTGCAATACCTTGCCGATGAAAAAAATGCTGTTAAAAAATCATAATTTATCTCACCGCTGTGCTGTGCTAAATTTAGAGAAAGAGTATTCACGGGGGAATGCGCACTGACGCGACAGAATCATGAACGAGTACCGCACCTCATTTCAGGAAATTGCTGAACTGGATGAAACAATCCGGCAGCAACTCGTTGCATTGTATCTCGCTTATTATGACGGCAGCAGTGCGCAGCAGGTGTTGTCAGACCTGACAAGCAAGTCGGAAGTATTATTGCTTTACTGGCACAATCAACTGGTCGGTTTCACCACCTTGCAGATTTATCCCTATGCATGGCAGGACCGATTGATTCGCATTGTCTATTCCGGTGATACCATTGTGGCACGGGAACACTGGGGGCAACAGGCTCTGGCCTTCGCCTGGCTGGCGCACATGGGCGAGATAAAAAATGCACATCCCGAGGTTCCGCTGTACTGGTTTGTCATCGTCAAGGGCCATCGCACCTTCAAATATCTGCCGGTATTCAGCAAATCTTTCTACCCGCACTGGTCCAGTGATCGATCCGATCTGAAACCACTGGCTGATTCACTGGCCTTGGATAAATTCGGTGAATATTATGATCGCGACAGCGGAGTGATTGTTTTTCCCGAATCACTCGGCCATTTAAAGGAGGCTGTCGCCTTCCCCACCAAAGAGGAGATGCAAAAAGAATCGGTGCAGTTTTTTTTGAAGAAAAACCCCGGTTACCGGCGCGGCCATGAACTGGTTTGTCTGTGTGAATTGGAAGCATGCAACATGAAACCGTTGGCAAAACGGATATTTGACAGGGCCTGGCATGATCAGCGACTGGCAACAACTGCCTGATTTAATCCCGCCGCAACCGGTTGCGGTTGATTGCCGTAGGCAACAACAGGCGTGGTTGCTTGAATGTCTGCAAGAAAACAAAAATACCGACTATGGTCGTCAGCACAACTTTGATCGCATCGCCTCAATGGAGTCCTTTCGTGATACGGTGCCACTGGTCAGTTATGAGGATATCAGACCATATATTGAACGTATCGCTGCCGGAGCAACGGATGTGTTATTCAGCGGCAAGCCGCTTGCTTTCGAAAGAACCAGCGGCAGCAGCGGCAGAGAAAAACTGATCCCCTATTCACAACACAGCTTGCGTGATTTTCAACGCGCTGTCCTGCCCTGGCTTTGTCATTTGCCGCAACAGTATGCAATTTCAACCGGCACTGCTTATTGGGCTGTCAGTCCGGCCGGCCGCCAGGCCGAAACCACCAGCGGCGGTATCCCCATCGGTATGTCGGATGCGGCCTATCTGGGTGAGGCCCTGTTACCGTTCTTTGCGCACTGTTCGGCGGTACCGCCGCAAGTGGGTGAGGTGAGCGATATCCGTGACTGGCAATTATTGAGTCTCTATTATCTGGTGACACGGCAGGATCTGGTGCTGGTATCTGTCTGGAGTCCGACCTTTTTTCTGTTGTTGCTGGAAGCGCTGGATCATTTGTATCAACCCTTGCAGACACTGTTAGACGAAGGCGGAACCCTTGCCGGTCATACGATGGCAGCGGATCCCGCTGCGGTGGAATGCTTGCACAACTATCATGAGAATCGTGATACGCGCATACTCTGGCCGAATCTGCAACTGATCAGTTGTTGGGCCGCCGGCGCCTCGCAACCCTTTTATCACACCTTGCAGCAACGTTTCCCGCACGTTGCCTTTCAGGCCAAGGGTCTGCTATCCACTGAAGGGGTGGTGACCGTTCCCAATGATGATAACCAACCAGTGTTGACAGTAAACAGCGGTTTTTATGAGTTCCTGACGGCGGATGGTCGCAGTCTGTTTGCTCATGAACTGACAACCGGTGATGAGTATGAGGTGGTGATGACCACCGCCGGCGGCCTGTACCGTTATCGGACCGGTGATCTGGTCAGATGTGGCGGTTATACCAATGGATTACCCATTCTGCACTTCATGGGGCGGGGAAACCTCACCTCGGATCTGGTGGGGGAAAAACTGCATGAAGCCTTCGTGGCAGGTTGTCTGGAAGGGATAAACGGTTTTCGTATGGTGATGCCGCGTCTGCAAGGCAAGCCCGGTTACCTGTTGATCCTGGATCGCAAAATACATCATACAAACGCAGCAGTGGTGGAAAAGGTGGAACAGGCGCTGGCCGCCAATCCCCACTATGCCTATGCACGCAAACTCGGACAGTTATCCGCCTTGCAACCGCTGTTGCTGGATGAACCTCTGTCTGCATTTATCAATAGTCCGGTACACAGGGAGACACGGCTGGGCGATATCAAGGTCCCGGCCCTGTGTGTCAAGACCGCCTGGCTGGATGACATACTGGAGTCCGTCGCATGAAAATTGTTTTAATCTCACCCAAGGGACCCCTTTATCGACACAAGGGTGGTCTGTTTAAAAAGTCACTGCGCTATCAACCCCTGACTCTCACCACCCTGGCCGCGTTAATCCCGCCGGAACTGGAAGTGGAACTGCAACTGATCGATGAGGGGATCGAATTGATCCCGGAGAATATCGAGGCCGATCTGATCGGCATGACGGTGATCACCGGCACCTCAACCCGGGCCTATGAACTGGCGGCGGAGTTTCGTGCGCGTAATATCACTGTCGTCTTGGGTGGTCCCCATGTGACCCTGATGCCGGAAGAGGCGGCACATCATGCCGATGCGATCTGCGTCGGTTATGCGGAAGAGAGTTGGCCGCAACTGTTGCGCGATTTTCATAACGGCCAACTACGCAAGTTCTATCAACAACGGGCCGATCTGCAATTGGGTCGCACGCCGTTTCCGAAACGGGAGTTGATGGACAAGAAACTGTTTCTCACCCAGGCGGTGTTCGAAGCGAGTCGATCCTGTGTACACGATTGTGAGTTTTGTGTCGCACCGGCGGCCTGGGGCCGTAAACAATATCAGCGTCCCATCGACTGGGTGATCGAGGATATCAAACAGGTGGGACAAAAGAAGATCATCTTCATCGATCTCAACCTGATCTCCGACAAGAAATACGCCAAGGAGTTATTCAGGGCATTGATCCCGTTGAATCTGCAATGGTTCGGATTATCTACCGTATTACTGGCCCATGACGAAGAACTGAAAGAGTTGATGGCGCGCAGCGGCTGCAAAGGCCTGTTGCTGGGACTGGAGACGGTCACAGAACAAAGTCTCAAGGATGCCAAAAAACGGTTTAACGCCTCGGTGGGCTACAAGGAGATCATCTCCGATCTGCATCACCTGGGTATTTCGATTCAGGGTTGTTTTGTGTTCGGGCTGGATCACGACACACCCGATGTGTTCGACAATACGGTGGAGTTCGCCATTGATGCGGGGGTGGACCTGCCGCGCTTTGCCGTGTTGACCCCGTTCCCCGGCACACCGTTGTATCGCAACATGGAGACTCAGGGTCGCATTCTGACGCGGGACTGGGAACTGTATGACGGCCAGCATGTGGTGTTTCAACCGCGCAACATGAGTGTGAAGCAACTGGCGGAAGGTCATGAAACAGCCTGGAAGAAAGTCTATCGCTGGTCCTCTATTGCAAAACGTTTGTGGAAGGCGCGCAATTTCAATCCTTTGGCCGTGAGTGTCAACATGGGTTATCGATTCTATGCCCATCATCTGCATCACTATTACAACTGCGATATGCAGATCAATCCATTGTTACCCAATCCGCTGGCCTTCATGGATGCCCCGGCCAAGCCGGTGACTGCAAGCACCAGTAGTGACAATCGAATCATATGCGGATAACTATTATTCATCCGGCCATCGGTCACCGGCGCGGTGAGTCCTATATCCGTTCCTGGCAAATGGAACCCTTGCCTGCGGCGGCTGTTGCCGGCCTGACACCGGCTGATGTGGAGATCCGTTTTTATGATGATCGGCTGGAGACCATACCGTACGATGAAGCCACTGATGCAGTGGTGATGTCACTGGAGACCTATACCGCCCGGCGGGCCTATCAGATCGCCAGTGAATACCGGCAACGTGGTGTACCGGTGATCTTCGGTGGTTTTCACGCCACCCTGGTGCCGGAAGAGGCGGAACGCTATGCCGAAGCTGTCGTCATCGGTGAAGCGGAATTGATCTGGGCCGAGGTGATCGATGACTTGCATCACGGCACCTTGAAGAAAAGATATCAGGCTGAGCTGCGACCCGACCTGGGTTTGATACGTGTGGACCGTACCATCTTTCAAGGCAAGCGTTACCTGCCCATCGGTCTGGTGGAGACCGGTCGCGGTTGTCGTTTTCCGTGTGACTTTTGCGCCATCCAGACATTCTTTGAACGCACCCACCGGCAACGTCCGGTGGAGGATATTGTGCGCGAGATCGAATCACTCAAGGATCGCACCAGGTTGTTCTTTTTCGTGGATGACAACTTTGCCGGCAATATCAAGGCGGCCAAACCCCTGTTGCGTGAGCTGGCCCGACTCAAGGTGCGCTGGATCACCCAGATGAGTATCAATGCCGCTCATGATGAGGAGTTTCTCAGCTTGCTCAACCGCAGTGGTTGCAAGGGTGTATTGATCGGTTTTGAAAGTCTCAATGAGGCCAACCTGAAGTCCATGAAGAAAAATTTCAACATGATGAAGGGCGGTTATGAGACAGCCATGAACAATCTGCGTCGGCACAATATCCGCGTCTATGCCACCTTTGTGTTTGGTTATGAACACGATAACGAACAATCCTTCCATGACTCGGTGGAATTTGCCATTGAACAACAATTTTATATCGCCGCCTTTAATCATTTGACTCCTTTTCCCGGTACACCACTCTACAAACGGTTACAGGAAGAGGGACAGTTGCGCTTTGACTCCTGGTGGCTGGATGAGGCCTATCGTTATAATGATGTGCCGTTCCATACCCGGTTGTTGCAACCGGAAGAGATCACCCGCCTGTGTGTGGAGTCACGCAAGCGCTTCTATTCACTGGCCAGTATCATCCGGCGCGGCTTTGCCGCCGTGAATCGCAGTGACGGTTTTATGTTTCGCAACTACTTCCCCATCAACTTCATGCACAGCAACGAGATCAACAAACGCAACGGCTATCCGCTGGGTGACGAGACCTGGCAGGGCAAACTGCTGGAGGCGAGTCGTTGATGACAGCGGTGGCGCAACAGGGTCTGCCGGATGAAACGATAACCGTGTATCGTGCCGCCGGCATTGTCTATCGCATGGCAACGGTGGATGATAATACCGTCTTGCAGGATATCCTGCGCAACAATGCCATGGAGAGCTGGGTCAGACTGACCATGGAACATGAGCCGGATTATTTTGCGGCCGGGCAATTGTTTGGTGAATCACATACCTTGCTTGCCCATCGGGAGAATCAGCCCAACGAGATCGTCGGCATGTGTGCCTGGACCCTGTTGCCGGGCCACGTGAATGGCAAGACAACAATCACCGGTTATTTGGGTGAGTTGCGGGTGCAACCTGCATTCCGCCATCGACTCAGTGTGATCCGCAACGGCTTTCGCGCCGTACAACAATTCAGTGCAGCACAGAGCCCGCCATTCTGGTTTACCAGTATTGCCGGTGAAAATCTTGCCGCCAAACGCCTGCTGGAGGCGCAACTGCCCGGCCTGCCGGTCTATTTGCCCCGTGGTGAGATGAATACCCTGGCGTTTCCCGCATATCAGTGCAAGTCATCATCCCTGTGGCAAGCGGCAACAACCGCAGATATCCCGGCGCTGGTGGAATTTTATAACGCGCAACAACAACAGTGGCAGTTTGCGCCGCAGTTAACTTCAGCCTGGTTACAACAACTCGACGGCAGCAATGGCTTGCAATTGCAGGATTTTTATCTGCTGAAACGTGATGGCCGTATCACGGCCTGCGTCGCCTTGTGGGATCAACGGCGTTTTAAACAGACCGTGGTGCGCGGTTATCGTTTTCCGCTCAATCTGTTGCGGCCGATCTATAACCTGTATGCAGGTGCAGCCGGACGTGTCAGTCTGCCTGTGGCGGGCAAACAGATCGACTATCTCTTTTTGGCATTCCTTGCGGTTGATGAATCTGAACAGCATCTTATAACCAATTTGATTCAGGAGGCCCTCTCTTTGGTAAAACAACGCAACGTCGCACTGGCTATGCTCGGGCTTGCGAAAGACAACCCCTTGCTGGGTAAATTAATACGCCAGCCCCATGAGTTGTATGTCACCACTATCGACAGTGTGGACTGGCCGGGTGAAGCTGCCGCAGCGCTGGATAACCGACCGGCACAACCGGAGATCGCCCTGCTATGAGACTGGAACGGCTGACCCTGTTGCGACCCAATATGGGTGACTATCGCTCCACCGATGGCATGCAACCCATGTCCATGGCGATACTGGCGGCACGTACACCGGCTGATGTAGCAGTAACCTTTTATGATGACAAGGTGGAGGTCATTCCGGCCGATGATCAACCTGATTTGGTTGCCATTACGGTTGAGACCTTTACTGCACGACGGGCCTATGAACTGGCGGCAGGTTATCGGGCCAAAGGGGTGCCGGTGATCATGGGCGGTTATCATCCCACCTTCTTGCCGGAAGAGGTGTTGCAACATGCCGATGCGGTGGTGATCGGTGATGCGGAAGGTGTCTGGGAACAGTTGCTGGATGATTTTCGCGGCGATCGACTGCAAAAGGTTTACAGTGGCGGTAACGATCAACCCTTGCGCGACTTTCGCCAGGATAAAACCATTTTCATCGGCAAGAAATATATTCCGGTGGAACCGATCCAGTTCAGTCGCGGCTGTCGTTTTGCCTGTGATTTCTGTTCCATCCGCGCCTTTTATCAGGACAGCCTGCGCATCCGGCCGGTGCAGGAAACACTGGCGGAATTACAAACACTGAATCGGCGCAAGTTGCTCTTCTTTGTGGATGACAATCTCTTTTCCCGGCGCAATGAACTCAACGCCCTGTTGACCGCCCTGAAACCACTGGGGTTGCGCTGGTCCTGCCAGATCAGCATTGATGTGGCGCGGGATGATGAGCTGCTGGATCGTCTGGCCGAGGCCGGTTGTGTATTCGTGTTGATCGGTTTTGAATCCCTGTCAAAGGAAAACCTGAAACAGATGGGCAAGCCCTGGAACCATGTGGCCGGCGACTATGCGAGTGTGGTACGCAAGCTGCATCAACGTGGCATTGCGGTGTACGGCACCTTTGTCTTTGGTTATGACCATGACACCGAAGAGATCATCGATCGCAGTCTGGAGTTTGCCATGCAGGCCAGACTGGAGATCGCCAACTTTAATCCGTTGACACCCACGCCCAATTCGCCGTTATATGATCGTTTGAAACGGGAAGGGCGACTGCTTTCACCCAAATGGTGGCTGGACCCGAATTATCGTTATGGTGATCCCATCTTTATCCCCAAAGGCATCGCACCGGAACGGTTTGCAGAAAAGTGTTTTGAAGCCAAGCGGCAATTTTATTCCTGGAAGTCGATAACCCTGCGTGTACTTGGCTCTGATGCCGGGCTGGATCTGTTTCGCACCGGTATCGTTGGTTTGGCCAATCTGGTGTCGCGGCGGGAAGTGATGCGTAAGCAACACCGGGTTCTGGGGACCTGAGATGAAGGTTACTTTTATCAAGCCCAACATCGGTCGGCGCGAACACAGTCTGTATGTGGATGAAGGCCGCATGGAACCCCTGATGCTGGGTGTGCTGGCCGGTCTGACACCACCGGATGTGGACGTGGTGATGTACGATGATCGCATGGAGTCGATTCCGTTTGATGAGGCTGCCGATCTCGTTGCCATTACCATAGAGACCTATACCGCCCGTCGCGCCTATGAGATCGCCGCTGAGTACCGGCAACGCGGCGTGCCGGTGATCATGGGTGGCATGCATGCCACCCTGTTACCGGAAGAAGTGGCGCAACATGCCGACAGTATCTTCATCGGTGATGCCGAGACCCTGTGGGCACAGGTCGTTGAGGATGCGCGCCGACATAAATTGCAGACGATCTATCAGGCCCCACCCGGCATCGCCCAGCTGAACAACACCCTGCCACGGCGTGAGATATACCAGGGCAAGGGCTATCTGCCCATGTCCCTGATGCAATTCACCCGGGGTTGCCGTTTTGCGTGCAGTTTTTGTGCGGTGAGCAAGTACTTCAACAAGACCCACTACATTCGGCGGGTGGATGAAGTGGTGCGCGAGATCGCCGAACAGGAACGCAAGTTTGTCTTTTTTATCGATGACAACATCGCCACTGATCGCAAGGCGCTGAAAGAGTTGTGCAGCGCCCTGATCCCCTTGCGCATCAACTGGATCAGTCAGGCCAGTCTGGATGTGACCAGAGATCTGGAACTGATGAAGCTGATGGCCGACAGTGGTTGCATCGGGCATGTGATGGGATTTGAATCCATCACCCGGGCCAGCCTGCGTGATGCGCGCAAGGCGCCCAATCTCCCCGGCTTTACCAATTATGATTATGAAGTGAAGGTGTTGCGTGATCACGGCATGCAGACCTGGGCGGCGTTTACGCTGGGTTATGACAATGATACCTATGATTCCATCCTGGCGACCATGGAGTTTGCCCTGCAAAATCGCTTTACCTTTGCCGCCTTCAATATCCTGATGCCCTATCCCAATACACCGTTGTACAGCAAACTGCAGAAGGAAAACCGTTTGTTATATGACGGCAAGTGGTGGTTGCATCCCGAATACCGGTTTAATGATGCGGCATTTATCCCGGCCAACATGACACCGGATGAATTGACCGAGGCCTGTCACAAGGCGAGACAGAAATTCAACAGCATCTTCTCATTGCTCTATCGGTTCTCTGATGTGAAGACCAACCTGCGCAGCTTGTGGCGGGCCGCTTCCTACTGGCGTTACACCACACTGTTCCGCAAGGAGGTCTACAAGAAACACAAGATGAGGTTTGGATTCAAATGAGCCGGGTTTTCCTCAACTGGTATCAATACCTTGCTCCACTCATCCTTGCTCCCCTGTCGTTCTGGCTGTGGTGGCGCACCTATCAAGGTGATCTGCAACTGGTGCTGCTTGCCTGGTTGTTGCCCATCCTGTATGCCTATATCGTCCCGGCAGTGGGCACCAATGTCCTGAAGGTCTGGGAGTTTGATACCCGTTTTCGGCTGGGCCGCTTTCGTCCACAACATGGTTTTGTATTCGGCAGCGCCACGGCCACACTGGTTTGGTTGTGTCATACCACTGCGGCACAATCCATCGCAGATATTTTACGTTTCGCCTTTATCGTTGCTGCCGTGCTGGGCTTCTGGAATGTGATCTATGACATCAAGGCGATCCGCAGCGGTATGCTGAAGGTTTATAACCAGCCCTGGGCAGACGGTCAGGGGTCGGAAGCGATCACCATGGACTATGCGCCGTGGTTCTTTGCCGGTTTCGGCGCAGCCTATGGTGCTGCGATCGCGCTGGCCGAGTGGTTGACACAACAGCATCAATTTACCACCGGCTGGTTTGTTGTTTATTTTATTTCAGCCTTGTTGGTCTGCATGGCCGTGCCGGTATTGGGTTATCGGCAGCGATCCTTTCGGGTGCACGGTCACTCCGGCTGTCGTCCTGTTGCGAGGCAGGCGGAATGAACATGCAAACCAACTCCCGGCCGATCCCGGAACGGCTCAATATCGCGATCCTGTTTGCCGCACTGGTTGTGTCGTGGTTATTGCTCTGGACCGCTTCCCATTTTTCTGTCGGTTGGGGGCTGCTTGCCGGCCTGCTTTTCGCCCATGTGCATAACACAATTTTTTCCTTGTTACATGAAGCGGTACACGGGATTTTCTCTCCCAACCCCGGGCGCAATGATCTGTTCGGTATGATCTGCGCGGCCGCATTCCCGACCTCGTTTCGTATGCAACGCGCCGCCCATCTGGGGCATCATCGACGCAATCGTACCGATGAAGACCTGTATGATTATTATTTGCCGCACCAGTCGAAGGCCTTGCGCAATTTTCAGCTCTATGCAGGCAATCTGTTGGGTCTCTATTGGTTTTGCATTCCGTTGAGTAATCTGATCTACATACTGACGCCGTGGTTGTATACCTCAAGAACATTTATCGAGGGACCGGCTCGCCGTCTCGGCTTTGAACCCTATGTGCGGGAGATCAGCAGTCAGGGTATATGGCGCATCTGGCTGGAGTGTGTGTCAGCACTGACTTACCAGGTCATGATCTGGTTGCTGCTGGACCTGAGCTGGCAAGGCTGGTTGCTATGCCATGGCCTGTTTGCCCTGCACTGGTCGGCTTTGCAGTATGTGGATCACGCCTGGAGCGAACGGGATGTGAAGAACGGGGCGTGGAATCTGCGGGTCTCTGCACCGGCGCGACTGCTGGCGCTGAATTACCATTTACACCGGGCACATCACCAACAGCCTGATGTGCCCTGGTTGTATCTGCCGCAACTGGTGCAAGCGGATGAACAACGCCCCGGCTACTGGCAGATCTATTTTCGACTCTGGCGCAAAGGGGTGACACCCGCACCGCCCATGGGCAGCAAGGCGGCGCTGTAATTAGAAGCGGTCTCAAAATTACTGCGCTTGGTCCTGCGGCGTTAAAATTGAACTCAAAATGCTCATTTACTCCGTGTAAACTCCGCTTTTTCGTTCAATTTACCTTGCATCACCTGCGCTCGCGACATTTTGAGACCGCTTCTAGTCAGCCTTTTTTACCGCGTACCTTGCCGATGATAAACATCAACACCAGTCCGACCAGCAAGCCGCCAAGCCCGAAATATTTTGCCACTGAACCGGCCTCGGCCAGGATGGGATTATCCAGGAAGTTGGTGCCGATATGCAGGGAGAGAATGCGCCACTTGCCATCGCTGTCCTTGATCACCGTGGCGGTCCAGCGGGTTTGCATGGCGTATTTGCGTTTGTCGGACAGGATATAATCCTCGGCACCCTTGCCGCGCACGATGCCCATGGTCTTGTTGGCATACAGTTCAGTGACCGCGTCGGCGGTCAGTTTCATCTCCACTTTCTTCAGGAAACCGCCCGGACCGAACCAGCGATTGAAGTAATCCTTGATCTCTTCGGGTTTGGCGATGACCTCCTGATTGATGGTGGTGACACGCATGTTGGCATGGAAATAGGGCGCCAGATCGCCATAGCGTTCCTCGTTCACCGCCTTTTGTATGCCCTGCAACAGCGCTCGCAGTTCTTCATGGATGGCATGATCCTCTTCTGCCGAGACATAACCTGCCAAACCCGTGCATAAAAACATCACTAATATTATTTTTTTAAACATGACTCTCCCCTATTCCATAGTATTTTCGTATGAGAACCGCGACAAGGATTCCACTGGCGACGTCAAGCAAATGATGCTGGTGTACTAATAGTGTAGATAGACAGAGCAGGATTAACCAGCCCCAAAAAAATGCTTTGCCATACCATGTGTGCATGTTTTCCAGTATGGCGAGAATGATAATCGTGCTGTACACCACATGCAGTGACGGCACCATATTATGCGGCAGATCGAGATCAAACATGCCTGCATAGAGCCCGGCATAAAACGGATCGGCAGGGACAATACGTGCATAGCCCAGTTGGGTCGGGATGAGGATATAGATCAAGCCCGACAGCAGGGTGGCGCTGATCACTGTCTTGCCCAGTCGCGTGAGTTGTGCGCTGGACAGAAAAAACGGCGGTGTGAAAAACAACACATACATGGAGACATAGCCCCAGAAAAAAACCGGCACGAAGGGCAAGGCCAGTTCTGCTTCAAAGTAGAGTGCATGGGTGACGCTGCGCTGTGCGCCCAGCCAGTTGCAGGTGGGGTAGACAGCGAAAAAAGCTATCCCGACCCAGACGGACCAGTAGGCAAAGGTCTTCCAGGCGGCGATACGTAATGAATTGTCCATGTTGTTTTTTTGATGTAGTAGAAAGAACGCTATTTAGTCTGTAGTTTGGTTGTTATCTGTTCAACACTGACCGGTATACTTGACAATGCTGTTGCATATGCAATAGTCAGGGTTTGTTCCTTGCCGCGTGAACCCGGATGAGACCGCATAGCATGATACTATCTTTTGCACGGCAGATACCGCCCTTGCTGTTATTTTTATTAATATCACAGCCGGTGATTGCTGCTGATATCCCCGCCGGTTTTGTTTCATTGGCAGAGCTGGATAATACTATATTTATCGAGATGCGCTACGCCGGATCGTTCAACTTCACCGGCAAGCCGGTACCGGGTTATGCAGCTAATAAATGTTACCTGATGCGGGAAGCGGCTGAGGCCTTGCACAGAGTACAACTACAACTACGGCAGCGTAACCTGAGTCTGAAGTTGTATGACTGTTACCGCCCACAGATGGCGGTGGATGCCTTTATGCGATGGGCGAATGATGTGTCCGAACAGTCCATGCAACGGAGCTTTTATCCCCATATCGCCAAGGCCGATCTGGTGAAACTGGGTTATATCGCCAAACGTTCCGGTCACAGCCGGGGTGATTCCATCGATGTCACCATCACAGCGCTGCCTGTTGCGGCTCAACCGGCGGTGGATATTGTGGCACAACAGTCATGCACGGCAGACCATGCGTTGCGCTATGGAGATAACAGCCTGGACATGGGCAGCGGTTATGACTGTTTTGACACTTTATCCAACACCGAAGACCCGCGCGTCGGGGATGCGCAGATGAAAAACCGGCTTTTATTACGAGAAGTGCTGGAAAAGGCCGGGTTTAAAAACTATAAGAAAGAGTGGTGGCATTTCACCTACAAGGGCAAGACCGGCAAAAAGTCATTTCACAACTTCGTGATTGAGTAACTATAAACAAGGGAGTCGGCTATGTTCGGGCCTACACATCCGCTGCGTTATTTTCTTTCCTATAATGGTCGCAAGGCACTGCGTGCCATGCAGGATCTGGTACATGCCGGTGAGTTTGCCCATGTCCTTCAGCTGACGCCGCTGGCACAGACCATCAACCAGACCGATTCACCGATCTTTCGCAACTTTGCCGGCGTGCGGCGCGAATTATTCGTCAACAAGATCACCAATCTGCGGCTGGCGCTGGAAAAGATCAATGGCATCCTGATCGAACCGGACAGTGTATTTTCCTTTTGGCATTTAACCGGCAGACCGACCGCGCAAAAGGGTTATCTGCCGGGACTGGTGATCGAACGGGGCAGACCGGCGGAGGGGATCGGCGGCGGCCTGTGCCAATTGGCCAATATGATCCACTGGCTGGCCCTGCACAGCGATCTGACTGTCACCGAGCGCCATCGCCACAGTTTTGATATCTTTCCAGATGACAATCGCACGGTACCCTTTGCCGGCGGTGCGACCATAGTCTACAACTACAAGGACCTGCGTCTGCACAACACGACAGATAATACCTACCAGTTGTTATTCACCCTGGATGAAAACCGCTTGTGCGGAGGACTGTATGCGGCAGAACCGCAGCAGCATCACTATACAGTCATCGAACGCGACCATGGCTTTGAGACTGTGGATGGACAACTCTATCGACGCAACCGGATCTATCAGCTTCGGGAGAGCCGGCAAAGCGGGACCCGTGAGGAAAAACTGATCTCTGATAATTATTGTCGTTGCCAATACAGTCTGGATGAGGTGCAGATATGAAATATTGCCTCTTTGGACTGAGCCTGTTCGTCCTGGCCGGTACAGTCACCGCCGAAGAAGTCAAACTGCTGGCTGCCAGCGCCACCAGCAGCGCCCCCGGTTCAGCCGATGTCACCTGCCTGCTGGATGACAACTGCAAGGGCGAGTGGAGTCCCGGTTCAAAGGATGAGGGGGTGGATGAGGGGTTGTACTTCCAGTTCGATACAGCGATCGATTTGCACATGATTGAAATTATCGTAAAAAAATCCGGTAGAAGGCAGGATTATTATTTTCAGTTATATCTGAATGGAAAAACCACCCCGCCGGGTGGAGGCACATATCACATAAGAAGCTCTCGAGATATTAATGAGAAATATGAAACCTATATCACGACTGGTCAAATAGAAGACCCGCAGTTTTCATTAAACACCGCTACCCGCTCAATATTTATAAAAATAGACAAGGGTTATCAAACCGTCAGGGAAAAACCCGTTATTACCGCCATAAAATTATATACCAATCCCGGCAGGAATCCGCCCAAGACACCATCGGTAAGGGTAATGCCGGTATTACCAATTATTACCACGGCAAAGATAACCGCGACTTCTATCCTGGAACCGACCACCGCCTATCAGCCGGCCAATCTGTTTGATTCCCGCTATGACTTTGCCTGGTCCACCAACGGCAAGAAGAATGACGGGGTGGGTGAATCGTTTGAAATCAATTTTGATCAACCGACAAATATCTCCGGACTATTGGTGTGGAACGGTTATCAGCGTTCCGTTGAACACTACAAAAAAAATGGCCGGGTAAAAGTAATGATGATGGAGGATGATAAAGGGAACAAGGAGAAAATCGGTGTGGTGGATGTGGAGGGTATGCAGCATCTCCCCATGCTGAAGGAATTTAAGAATGTTAACAAACTGAAATTTACCATCACGGGTATTTACTCCGGTACAAAATACAAGGATGTGCTGATCTCCGAATTGCGCCTGTTGGATGATCGACGCAGAATTATTCAACCCGATATGCAACGAACTGCAGTCGAGTTACCTTCCAGCCTCAAGGATTTTACGGATCGTGCCTGGAGCAGTTTTTTACAAGAGATTAATGTTGAGAAAAATGAATGTTCGAGCAAGTGTTTTAACCGGCGGATACGTTTGCGCAGCAACGGCTCCTTCGTGATCTATCAGGATTTCGCCTATGGGCAAAGCAATGATGGCAGTGTTTCCGCCAATATTCTGGAAGGGAACTGGGCGCTGGAGAGCGGACGTATTCGGATTTTCGGCAAGCGATATACCTCGGAATTGAAGAACTCGGATTACTTGCGGGACGAAGAGGAAAAGGCTGTAACCAGACCATCCATCTTTCAAAGTTATCTGGATATACGGCGTTATAACGAATTATCAAACAAGGAAAAAGACAGCCTGCATGAATATCTCATCAAGAGCCGGGGCTGGAAACAGGGCAAAAACAACTGGATGTATGGTATTACCAACAGTATGCCATTAATGGGCGAATCCAGACAGGAACTGCTGTCAGCCTTGGCTGAATTACTGCAGAAAGCCAATCCTTATTATATCAAATCATCGGTCCTGACTGATGTGGTGCTGCCGGTGGCCAACGTCGAGATGTGTGCGCTGGGTTGTTAAACGCGTCGATGATACAAAAGATGACGCAGGCTTGCCTGATCGCAAGCCTGCTTTTCAGTCTCACACTCTTCCTGCAACTCAATAAAGGGGAATTCCTCAAAGGCCCCGACGCCTATTATTATGCTCTGCAGGCCGATTACTGGGCCACCACCGGTGAGGTGAAGATACCGGACAGTTCCATCATTCATCGTCTGGTCGGCAGCTTGCAAAAGACAGGGCTGCGCACAGGGACGGCCCTGCATGTCTGGATCACCTTTGCGCAGGCTATGTTGGCATTGTTGACCCTGCTGTTTGCCAAACAACGTGGTGTGTTGCCCATGACAGTGGTGACTGTCTGGTTGTTGTTATCACCGTCTGTTTTGTTCGTGGCGATTGAGTTTCCCAAGCTGTTTCTCTTTTTGCTCTGTTTGCCGCCTGCCCTGTTCCTCATGCAATTGCCGGCACCGCGCAATCTGTACGCCGTGATCCCCCTGTTTCTTGCTGTGGTGCTGCACAAGGCCGCACTGCCCATTGCCGGTTTGCTTGTCGCCATCCTGTTATTACAAAATTACCACCGGCTCATCTTTTCCAAACAAGGATTGGGACTGTTACTGGTCGCGTTCCTTGCCGCCGGTTTGCTCTATACGCGTTTGTCAGATCGGTTGGGTCTGCTGGATCTGGATCGACTTGGAGGCTTGGCTGACCTGTCACCAGGGATCGTGACCCTGCTGGGACGCGATGCCCTGCCCCTGGTGATCAAGCTGGAACTGGTGCTGTTGTTGCTCGCGCTGGTGTGGGTGATGGTTTGGCGTATCCGACAAGATGGATTGGATTGGAGCATCGCGGTGGTGATTGCCCTGATCCTGCCCGGCTTTGTGCCCTTTTCCAGTCTGGAAGTATTCGGTGTCGGTGAGCGTTATGCCATCCTATTGCCGTTGTTGTTTATCCTGGCCATGGTCTATGTGTTGCCGACACCGCAGTTCGATAACAAACTCAAACCATGGCAGGGTTATGGCTTGCTGTTTGCAGCGCTGATGGTTGCTGTGCCATTGCGCACGGATTACAGCCACCCCGCCCATCTCGATCCGGACAACCGGGCCTACGATACAGTGACCAAACAGATTGGCACATATGATATCCCCATGCTGATTGCTCATCGCGGCCTGAATTTTTATTACAAATTCAAAACCCATAAAGAGTCTTTTCACTATGAGCCGGAAGAGCACTGGGACAAGACCCGTATCTGGCGGCTGAGCTATCGTATCACGGCGGATGAGTTGGGTTATTACCTGCCGAAAGAGTGCAGCTGGCAAAGCGACCGGATCAAAACCACCGGCCACGCCGATTACTTCTTGATCCGGGAGGACTGCTGGTTTCGGTTTCGTCAGGCGATTACCCCGGAAGTGGATCAGGATCTGTATACCAGAATTTATCAGTGGTGGCGCAATCCGGCACAGCATCGGCCCGCTTTCCTGTACCGTAAACACCGTGCCTCAAAACAGGGCACGGATGATGGTTTTGCCACATTCCGGGATTAATGAGGGGAACAACAGTCAGGCATGCTGCAAAAAGCATGCGCCAATTGAGACGGAGTGTCTGAAGTTATTTGCAGGACGTTTTTATCTTATTGATATTAAAGTAAAAATAGAATTTTTGTGATGCAAGGCAGGTCCACGACTTGCCCGCTTTCTACTATTCAGTGCTAAAACTCCGCCTGTTCAGGCCGAAATAGAAGGTTCGGGTATTACGCTTCATACCTCAAGCGCTTCTTTATTGGAGGGAGCATGAAAAACAACATGTGTTTACTGGATCGTATTGTGCGTCTGATACTGGCAACCGGGGCGGTGTATATGATCGTTTTCACCCCCGACATGCTCAGTAGTTTTATGCTGAAGGCAATGCTGGTGATGTTCGGCGGGATTAATCTCTTTGCCGGTGTGACAGGGTACTGCGTATTTTATACATTTGCCGATTTCACCACCCTGCGCAAGACCTGAAGCATGCACAAATGAATCGGGGTCGCATACTTTATGCCCTGGGTGGGACAGTCCTGATCTCGCTGGTGGTGTTTACCTCCATCAGTTATTACAGCTACGTGGAGTCGGCGCGACAGCAGGACTATTTCCATCTGCGACAGTTTGCTGATCATATCAAGGATATGATCACGGCTGAGCGCAACCACTCATCACAGCATGATGCGATGGAAATTCATCATGTTGAATACGTGATATTTCTCTACAGCAAAAAAGCCGGACCGCTGAGTTATTCCCGTATATCCGAGCGCAGAAATCTGCTGGAACAGCTGTTTCCCTTTGAACCGCTGTCCGGTCGACCAGAGGAGTTTGGCAGTGAGAAACTGAATGGCGGTCTGTATTACTGGATTAAGTTGCCGGTTGGCAATAACGGTCAGCAGTTGTTTTTGATTCATGAAAGCGAAAACCTGTTACTGTTGTTTATCAAATCATTTGGTCCCTCACTGTTTGTTTTCAGCCTGTTTCTGATCTGGTCTGCTGTATGGGGCTCATTGATCCTGGGTAATCTGTTCGGCAAACTGAATGACAAGACCAATCTGTTACAGGAACAGACCCGCGAGATCATCAAGGCGCGAGATGCCGCCTTTGCCGCTGATCGGGCCAAGAGTCGTTTTTTGGCCAACATCAGTCACGAACTCCGCACGCCGCTGACTGCCATCATCGGCTTCAGTGAAACCATGTATGAAGACGGGATTGGTGAGGCCCAGCGCCGGGTACATCTGGAAACCATTATTCGCAACAGTAATTATCTGTTGCACATCATTAATGAATTGCTGGATCAGTCCAAGATTGATGAAGACAAATTGCAGGTCGAAAGTATCCGGTTCTCACCGGTGTTGCTGTTAAAAGATATTGAAAGCCTGGTGCGCCAACAGATTGAAAGCAAAGGGCTGGAGTTTAGAATGGATCTGCTGTGGCCCTTGCCGGAAAAGCTGTGGGGCGACCCTTTACGGGTCAAGCAGGTGATCCTGAATCTGGTGGCCAATGCCATCAAGTTTACCGAGCACGGTAAAATTCATCTCACTGTCAGTTGTACACCGGAAACCGAACAGTGGTGTATCGTGGTGGACGATACCGGTATCGGTATCTCAGCCGGCCAACAGGAGGCCATTTTTGCACCCTTCATCCAGGCGGATATCTCCATTACGCGCAAATATGGCGGGACCGGTCTGGGACTGTCATTGAGCAAACGTCTGGTTGAATTGATGGGCGGCCGTGTCTCGTTGACCAGTGAACCGGGGCAAGGCAGCCGGTTTTTGATTGAGTTGCCGACCGGCAGCATCAAGGCGGCGCGCATGCTGACCGCTGTTGATGCCGAACAGATCGCCGCCGATCCCTTTAGTCTGGATGCTGTCGTGATGTTGCAGGGGCGGGTACTGGTCGCTGAAGATGCCCCTGACAATCAGATCCTGATCAAGGCCATATTGGAAAAGGCCGGTTTGTCGGTGCGAGTGGTGGGTGATGGCAGACAGGCAGTCGAAGCGGCCCGGGAAGAACACTGGGATCTGATCCTGATGGATATGCAAATGCCGGTGATGGACGGGATTACCGCCTTGCAGCAATTACGCAAGCAGGGGATTCGAACACCGGTGATTGCCCTCACTGCCAATACACAACCGGAGGACCGGGCCTTATACGCAGAGGCGGGCTTTGATGATTTTGTTGGCAAGCCAATCCGGCGACGTATTCTCTATTCAGTTCTGGTAAGACTGCTGGAAACAGCGAAAAGTCGGGACATCATTCAGGGTGTGATGAAGGGGTAAAAAGCCCTCCATGGCGCTCAATCCACCGGCAGATTTTGCAATCCACCATTGCGCTCCTTGCCGAAAGTTTCAGTTTAGTGGCAATTCCTCGCTTTGAAACCTGTGAGAAACAGGTAGTGAAACGCGTAATTATATTATTGTTATCAGCCGCACCGGGCGTTGACTGACAGCTGACCGCTGTTCACGGTATAGTTCCGCCCCGGTACAACTGCTCGTGGAGAGAAAGAATGAAGGTGTTGTTTCTGTGTACAGGGAATTCATGTCGCAGCCAGATGGCAGAGGGCTGGGCCAGGGCCGTCGGGCCGAAGGAGCATGACTATTACTCCGCCGGGATTGAAAAGCATGGCATGAATGAAAACGCCATCCGGGTGATGCGGGAGGCCGGCGTGGATATCAGCGGGCACTACTCCAAAACGCTGGATGAGCTGGCGGATCAGACCTTTGATGTGGTGGTGACCGTGTGCGGTCATGCCAATGAGACGTGCCCGGTTTTTCCCGGCAAGACGCGGGTGGTGCATGTCGGCTTTGATGATCCACCGAAGCTGGCGCAACAGGAGACCACGGAGGAAGGGAAATTGGCGCACTATCGCCGGGTGCGTGATGAGATCGAAACGTTTGTCCGGCAATTGGAAACCCGTCTGGCAGGGTGATATTCAGCCTGAACTGTGCTTGGGATCACAGAACCCGCGCCGTTACGCCCCTGAAAAATTTTTATACTGACAGGATGATAAACGGCACTCAATACCCGTAACCATGGGTGAGGCACTGACAAGCCTGACCCAGCATGGACTCCTGCATGAGGAGCGCCACTTCCTGCTCAAGCCAAATGGTGAATTGCGGGTGGCCTGCAAAGACGCGCACCAGGAAAAGGAGTACTGCATCAGTCTGTTGGCCCTGGCGGATTCCGCCCGGCGCAGACTGAACTTCAGCCGGCGATTGTTACTGATCGCCGTGACGGCCATGTTGACCATGCTGGTGTTGACCCGCGAGCAGGTCTTGCCGCTGCTCGGATTGGCGAATTATGCCCTGCCGGTTGTTTTGGTGTTCAGCCTGCTGGCGCTGGTCTGTCTGTTGTTGTGTGTCCGGTCGTTTTCCTACGATTATGTCTTTTATTCCATGCATGCAGATGTCCCCCTGGTGTCATTAATGGTGACCAGGCCCTCTCTGGCGACAAGTCGCCGATTTGTCAGAGAGCTGGAGGCCCGGATAGGCGCCGTACAGGCGGAAGCCGCCCTGTCGCTGGAAAAGCAGCTGGCCGGGGAGTTGCGGACGATTCGCCGCCTTACCGAAGAAGGGGTGCTGGACGCCTGTTATTACCCCGCTGCCAAAGAACACTTGCTCAGATTGAATGACCCGGCCTACCGCACCAGCCAGACGGCCGGCCTCAATTAACTGATCCTCCTCATGTTTTACCCGGCCCGCTTTGGTATGATGGCGGCATGTTCCGATCAATCCCCAAATATCTGTTGGTTTACTGCTTGCCCGGGCTGTGGTTGCTGATGGCCGGAGCGGTGTGGGCGGAAGCGCTTTCGCCACAATTGATGAGTGACTTGCAGGGGCGGCTTGCCGATGATGAAAAGCGGCAAGCCTCACTCAAGGCCGGGCGGGAACGGGCCTTGCTGTGCGGCTACTGCCACGGTGAAGACGGTAACAGCGTCAAGGCAGATGTGCCTAACCTGGCCGGCCAGAATCCTGTTTACCTGTTACAGCAGATCAATAAATTCGCTGTCGGTGAACGCAAGGACTTTGTGATGAACTCTTTGGCAGGCAAATTCAGTGCGGAAGAACAAATCAATCTGGCCATCTTTTATTCAACTCAGCAAATCAAACCGGTCAAAGTGGATCAGCGTCTGGCCGGCAAGGGGCAAGCACTCTATATGGAACGTTGCCAGACCTGCCATGGTGAAAATGCCCATGGGATGGCCGGTTTCGCCCGTCTGGCCGGGCAAAAGGAGGGTTACCTCTCTATGACGTTGAGGCGTTTTCGTGATGGAAACGCAATGCGTGGCAAGATCAATGCCGCAAAACGGCACAGCCCGGAGATGGAGTCGGTGGCAAAAGGCCTGAGTGATCAGGATATCGAGCGTCTGGCGGCCTACCTGGCCCAGCTCAACTGAGTACTCGTTATAAACCCAGCGGGTTTGACGGGTCGATCTCCGGTTTAAACGGCCGTTTTCGATCAATGTCGGTGATCTGGTAGACGTGCCCCACCCAGTGATTGATCACGGCCTCGGCGGTATCGTGCCAGGTGTTATCCAGACGGGGAATGATCAAGTCTTCCGGCAGCTCCGGCACCGGTTGTCCGGCATCTCGTGCCGCGATCACCCTGAGCTTGTGTTCGTCAAGAACGGCCCTGGTCAGCAGGCTGAAGTAATTTTCCGGGAACGGGGGATAATCATCCCGCGCACCGCCGGCAAACAGCATGACTTCCCGTTTGTACTCTTTCAGCAAACTGATGGTGTCGTATTCGGGGTGGCCCTGAAAAAAGACCAGCCGAAAGCCGTCTTCACTGACCGCCAGATGGACGTTGGCCTCTTCGCTTTCCACCAGCACCTTCAAACCTGCCGCCTCAAATTGTTCACGACTGATTTCGTTAAACCGGGAATGGGGTACATCAAAACGGGTATTAACACCGTTGATCAAGGGGTGCTTGCGATCCACCACCCGGTGAGAATAGACCCCCCAGCGTTTACCCGGCAGTCGTGCCCGCTTTTGGCCATACCGAAATTGCATGACCGCGTGAGTGGCCAGACAGGAGCAGAGTGTGGAAGTGACGTTGTCGTAGGCCCAGTCGATTACCTCATTCAGCGGTTGCCAAAACGGCTCCAGCGCGAGGTCCGGCTGGGTGACATTGGCGCCGGTGATTATCAGGGCATCCAGGCCGGCCTTTTTGATTTCGTCAAAGCTCTCGTAGAACTGCTCCACATGCGCCATGCCCTGGGGGCCGCGCTCCAGTTCCCGGATGGTAAAGGGATGAACATAAAACTGGGCGATCTGATTGCTTTCACCGATGAGGCGGAAAAACTGCCGTTCTGTCGCCGAGAGGGCCGCATCCGGCATCATGTTCAACAGGCCGATATGCAGCTCACGGATATCCTGATGGATGGCGACATCCGATGAGATGACCGTACCGCCTTCCTGACGAAGGCGGGCAAAGGCAGGCAAGGGTGTATTGGCGACCAGCGGCATAATTCTGCAAGACTCTCCCGGTATTAGGCTTGACGCTGAATCGCGGTTTCCAGCAAGCGGACAAAGTCCTGCTCGGAATTGACCGCCGCCAATTCAGCAGTGGTGATAGTGTAGCCATATTTTTCCGCGATTGCTTCGTAACGCGGGATACGTGCCCGGAACAAGCGCGGGAAAATCCAGCGTACAAAATCCCTGGGTTCAATCATGGCCACATAGGGCAGGTTGAACTCCTGCATATAATTACCCAATTCCACGGTAAGGAACTCTTCCCGATAATAAAGGGGTTTGGGATCATGCTCGGCACGCTGAATCAGTGCCTGCTCATCACTGTCCGAAGCCTTGATATAAAGGATCAGGGTATGCTGAAAGAGCAGCTTCATGACGTCCGGGTCATCCAGTTCACAGACACTGCCGCCGGCATCATTGATGAAATGTTTATAGCCGTAGATCAGGTGCGCCTTGTTGATGAACTCGGGCACATCGCGCATGGTTGCCACCTCGGCCAGATGGTGCAGGGCCTGACGGCGTTTAAACTCTTCCAGTTCCAGTCCGCCCTGTTCCGGATTCCCCAGCATACCGAGAAAACTGGCCACCGGCTTCAGATTATCGACAGTGATATTGTTGTGGATGTAGATAGAGTCAGAGCGTAACAGCTCGCGCAGGAAGGGAACCTGCATGGCCTGCTGTTTGATATTGTCCAGGATTGGCTCATCCAGATACCGGGTGCCTATGCGGTAATCGCCGGAATAGTGAAACCAGTTGCGCTTGCGCAGCAAGTTGGCCAGTCTGGTCTTGCCTACACCGGACATGCCGAGCAGGGTAATCGACTTGTGTTCCCAATTCCTGAATTCTTCCACCGACAGTTTCACGTGACACCCTCAAGACAAAACAGGCTCTATTGTAGACGAGAGAGAGCCGCTGAAGCGAGTCCGGATTGACTCGCTGCCGGTCAGGCTCGGCAGGAATTAAAAGCCGGCATTGACCGAGACAGCGACCAGATCCCGCTGGTAGGAGTAAAGGGCGGCATCGGTCGAGGCATTGTCGGTATGCTCCAGACGACCGCGAAGCTTCCAGGTGTCATTCAAATTGTATGAGAGCGTCAAGCCGTAACGTTGACGCTTGTCTTCCCGGCCGGGATTCACCTTGGTGGGATAGTCACTGACACGGTACGATGCATCCACCCGCAAATCCAGTTGCTTGCTGAAGTCATGTTTGTAATAAACCTTGAACATGTTACGTGTGGGTGAATAACTGGTAGTCAGTGTGTCGGTACGATCATTGGCCTCGTGTTCGACATAGTATTTCAGATAACCGCCGCCGGCCGGGTGTTTGTATTCAAGACGCAGGCGGGTTTTGCTGCCTTCCAGGTAAGAATATGTCGTATTCAGTGCGGTGATATCGTAAAACCGCAAACGCAAACGCAGGCGGCTGTTATTGGCAAACTGTTTTTTTGTGTCAAGCTCAAACTGGTTGACACGCTGATAATCAAGAAGTCCAAATCCGGTTTTTTCAGATTTCACTTTCAGGGCGTTTTGCCAGCCGCCCAGCTCGAAGTTGCCGGTCACGCCAAAGGCCAGACTGTCAAAATCATAAATATTGTAATCAGAGTAATCAAAGCTGGAATATGCTGCATTGACGTTGAGGCCGTTGTTTTCCGTGCCGTATACAATATATTGGCCATCAACATAGATGTCCTTATAAGTGCTGGAGAGCTTGGTTGCTGCGCCGGTATCCGGATCGGCGGCAATATTGTTGTCATGACCATAAGAGAATTCCGCGTAGGCCGTTCCTTTGTTGACCGGTGCGGGATCTGTCAGCTTTACCTCACCCAATTGAATGCGGGCCAGCGTGACCAGTTTTTTGTTTTTTGATTGGCTCTTCACCAGCTGGAAATGGCGTGTGGCAAGGGCGGTATTGTCCTGTTGCCTGGCGGTGAGTCCCATATTGTACTCGGCCAGCATTTTTTCACCGGGGAAACGCGCCAAGAGCTGGAATGTTTTATAGGCATTGGTGTAGTCACCGGACTTAAAGTAACTGACACCCATATTGTGGTACAGGGCGGCGGTTTTCATGCCTTGCTGTTGAGCTTTGCCAAAGGCCTGAATGGCTTTTTTATACTGTTCTTTTTTTACGTACTCAACACCTTGTTTGAAATCGTCATCTGCGGAGGCAAATACTGTATTGAAAGGGTATGTGAGAGACAGTACAAGAAGAAAATAGCCGGTCAACCGCATATGGTGCTCCATATCAGAATGAAAATTGATTTGCTCAACCAAAAACTCCCCCAAAAGGGGGAGTCTGGATAATACCTGCCGATTCAGGGAAACGGCAAGTGATCATTGGGCTGGATAGACCGGTGATTTATACGCCACCACCGGAACCACTGCCGCTGTTGTCGTCTGTACGGTCGTCGCTGTTACCGCTGCCGCTGTTGTCGTCTTTGTCGTCAGAGCTGTCATCTTTGCTGTCATCTTTGTCGTCGCTGCGATCATCATCCTTGTCATCGCTCTTGTCGTCATTCTTGTCATCGTCCTTGTCATCGTCCTTGTCACCACCTTTGTCATCATCCTTGTCATGATCCGGGCCGTGCTCATTTTTTTCGTGGTCAGGGCCATCATCATGATGTGGTAATTCGATGCGATCCAGCGAGTCATCCGAACGATGGTTGCTGTCGTCACGGACTTCCATGGTGACGTCGTCAATATCCGGTGCGGCAAAGGCGCTGCATGGCAGGGCGAGTGCAATCGCAATGGCTATGGTTTTCAGTTTGTTATTCATGAGATAGTCCTCTTGCTAAAAAATTAAATAATATCTACACCGACATGGGTATTGTCGAAAAGTTGGCCCGGCCTCCGGCGTTCTGTACCTGGACGGGTACCCGGAAGGTGCGGATTTTGCCCGCGTGCTTGATTTTGGCGACCACTTCCGCCTGCCCGTGTCCGGTTGCTGTGATAGGCAATACCAATGTGTTACTGCCCTTCTTCAGCCGGGTTTGCCACTCCAGTGACTGGCGACCACGGTAGCCGGTTAACTCGATGTTGCCGGAAAACTCCAGTTGGAGTGTGACGTCCTGAAAGTTTTCCGGTGCGGTGAAAACCAGTTTGACCTCACGGACATCACTGACTCCCATGACGATAGTGTCAAGACCGGATGACGGCATATTGGGTTGAAAAAGGGCGGCGCCGAACCATAAAACCAGCGAGGCGGCCAATGCGGCACCGAGGCCGCCAATCGTGCGTTGACGCAGTTGGCGGTGACGGCGGACATCGGCAAATACCCTGCTGGTAAAGTCAGCCGAAGGAGGCGGGACCGGCAAGGCGCGCAGCGCGTGCCTTAGCTCCTGAAGTCGGCCCAGTTCGGTGCGGCATGCCGCGCAATTTGCCAGATGTTCTCTGACCAATTGTTGCTCGCCGACCGGCAGGGTGCCGTCCAGGAAATCGTCTGTGCATAGCTGTATCTGTTTGCAGTCCATCTATCTTTCACCTCTTGGCTTACATGTCAACACGGCCTGGGTACCGGAAAGGTTCCTTCGGCAGCCTATTTTTTTTCCAGATATTCCCGCAATTGGCCCCGGGCGCGGTTCAGGCGGGATTTCAGGGTCCCGATGGGGGTATCCAAAATCACCTCCAGTTCCACCAGGGTGTAGCCTTCCACGTCATGCAGCATAACGACTGTGCGCTGGTCCTGGTTCAGTGTCTCCAGCGCCTGTTTGAGATGTTGTTGGGTCAGGCTGTTCTCGGTATCTGCTTCGGGAGTGAACTGCGTTTCGTCGATATGATTTTCCAGCAATTCTTCCATTTCCGGCACAAGCGTTACCGGTGAGCGTTCATTGCGCCGATAATGGTCGACAAATTTCCGATAGAGAATTTTGGCCAGCCAGGGGCGCAGTTGCTCAATCGCAACCATTTCCTTTACGCGAGGTAATAATTTTACAACCACGTCCTGCACCAGATCCTCGGCATCAGTCTGTCTGCCGGTCAGGCGATAGGCCAGTTGATAAAGATGCAATAAATGGGGACCAATCAAGGATTCAAATTCTCCTAGTTGACGGGATTTCCCTGCATTAAAACTGAAAATATTCATTTAACATCTCACAAAAAGAATCCGGGCCATTTCGAAGGGTGGTTTTTAATATTAGAGCAAATATTTTCCCTTGTACGGTATTAATTTCACGCTATGCAAAACAAGGCACGTATTTCACGTTGAATGTGGTGCAGGAATAATCTGGACAGCGAGGTATATTAAAAGGTGATTTGTTATATTATGCTGCAATAATACCGGTAAAACTGACGAGAGAAGGTGATTTACAGATGGTGAAGCGCGATTTAACAAAATTATATCAACTGTGGTTCGGGATTGGCATGTTGGGATATTCACTGGTCGCAACTGCGATTGTGAATGTGGATAATCTCCATTTTCAGGATGCCAAGGAACCGCTTACCGGTTCAGTGAGTTTGTCCGGTGCATCAATTTCCGGTAATACCGAACAGAGCAATGTTTCGCTGGATGCGCAAGTGCAGTGGAATCAGCCGGAACATATCAATCTGCTGGTATTGGGTTATGATTATGGCAAGATAAATCAGCAACGAAATGTCAATAATGCATTTATGCATTTGCGCCACGTCAGGCACCATACCGATTTTCTGGACAGCGAGTTTTACATGCAAGCTGAGGAAAACGAGTTTACCCGTTTGAATTATCGGGGACTCTATGGCGGCGGGGTGCGTTTGACGCTGGGGGATACACCTCTGCATGTCACCTTCCTGGGAATGGGCGGGTTTCGGGAGATTGAACGCATTGAACAACGCACCGGATATGCCGATGTTGAGGTGCAAAAAACCGGTCGCTGGAATATTTATTTGATGTCCCGAGTCAAGACCGACAGACTCCGCTTTACCAATACGATTTACTGGCAGCCTGCCATGGGTGAGACCGCTGACTGGCGCGGTCTGTTTGTTTCCATGTTGAAGGTGAAGGCGACTGATTCCCTCTCCATGCGCCTCAGTCTGGAAATCGCCCATGACAACCTGCCGCCGGCGGGGGTGGAGGAGACGGACAATCGGGTTCGCTCAGGAATTGAATACGCGTTCTAGGCAGCCGATAATCCGGGTCAGCCGGGGAGATTGTCTATACTAGTGCGGGCAAACGGTGATAAAGTGCTAAGTGATTGTAATCCTTATATAAAATGTGTCTAATGTGGGCCGGTTAGTTTCCAGTTGGTAACCGGCAGGTGTGAAAAGAATAATAATCGAGCTGAATGAAAGAACGACGAAAACATCCTCGCAACGCAGTCAGGGCGCGTGTCAATATCAGTCATGGTTCATTCGGGACCCTGAATGCCGTGACGCTGGATATCTCGGACGGCGGAATTTCGGTTTTACTGGAAACCGAACGAAAAATACCCGTCGGCAGTCATTTACAGATCAGAATGCTGGATTCTGCCAATCCACATATCAATTTCAATATGAAAGTGATCCGGCAGGAAGGGCGTGTCATGGGGATGCAGTTTATTGATTTTGAACTAAGGGGCCAACGGCACAGGATAGAGGAACTGATGACGGAAATGAAAAAAACCCCGGGTGGCCTGTAAAGATGACCTTGTCTTATTTTCAACCGATAACAGGTTGACATGACAAAAGGGCGAATGGGGTTATGAAGGATAAACGTGTTCATCAGCGCATCCAGCTGTTACGCAAGCTGACAGTGCTGCTCGCCAATGGCGAGGAAATGGTTCTGGACGTTTTGGACTACTCCATGGGTGGGATTAGTGCACTGAGCAAACGGGAATTTCCGGTAGGGGCGCTGTTGCAACTGGAAGCTCTGACCACGCTTGATGGTGATAAAAAAAGACTCGGCCTGACCGGGGAAGTAAAGCATGTGCGTGGGAATGATCAGGGGTTTGTGATTGGTATGATGTTTAAAGAAAATGAGTCTTGAGATAAGGGGATGAAAATGCGGTTTTATAAATATATGTTGGGTATGGTGTTGTTGCCACTGCTTGTGGCCTGTGGAGCAACAGCAACCGGTCCGATTAAGGGTTATGACTCATCAACATCTGTTGATACAGCGCAACTGGCCCGGATTTATCTGCCTCCCGAGATCGAAGTGCTGGATGTGGACGGCGAAGTCAAGTCCACCCCTTATATCACCGAGGGGATGAACGAGGTCCACTTGTTGCCCGGCGAACACGAAATGACAGTGAAATACGTGAAGTACTGGGGGGATGACGTTTCGGGCAGTCTTGTCCGATCCGATGATGTAACCCTGCGTTTTACCGTGGCCGCCAGTGGCGAGTATGTCCTGAAATTTCCCCAGGTAAAGGATAATTTGTCGGCCAGTTTGATGGTGAAAAAATTCAGTCCGGTACTGGAAGATAAGCAGGGCGGTCGTTTGGCTGCCCGCAAGATGCACAATCGTGGGCAGAGAATTTCGCAACCTCCGAACGAAGAGTCCTCATTGGATGCTGCGGATATTGTGGCGAAGCAGAAACCGCTGGAAAAGCTCCAGTTCTGGTGGAAGCTGGCGGACAAGGAAGAGCGCAAGGCCTTTCAACGCTGGGTTTTGGACCAGTAAGCAAGATTTGAAATTGCCAAAACAAAAGGGCTGACAGCCCGGCTGTCAGCCCCTAATTATTCTGCATGTCGCAATCGTATTTATACAGTGTTCTTATGCCGCAACGTGCGCACTGCTTTGTGTTTCGCTTGCTTCTTGCTGGAGGAGATCTTGTTCTTCCATCAGTTGTGCCAGGGTGATGCTGTCCAGAAAGCCATAGATCTTGTGGCTCAGTGAATTCCACATGGATTTGCTCATGTTGCTGTCAGCCTGGAATTCGGCGCAACGGGACAGTTGCGGGTCGATCGCAACCACGATATCGGAAACCGTGATGGTTTCGAGTGGTTTGGCGATTAAATAACCACCACCTGGGCCACGGACACTTTTCACCAGCTGGTTCTTGCGCAGGGCCGCAAAGATCTGCTCAAGATAAGACAGCGAGATATTCTGTGTAGTGGAAAGTGAGTTAAGAGAAATGGAATTTTTCGGGCTGTTTGCCAGTTCCAGCATTGCCTTGATTGCGTATTGTGTGCGTGAAGATAGTTTCATAGTTCAGTTCCCTTTAATTTCTAATTTCAATAACGTCGTTGGTGTGGATATTCAACCTATACTGACAATAAAATTAGATGTTATACCTAACAAAAACAATAAGGATTTGTTAAAAAATGTAAAACTTAATTGATTTAGGGTTTCGTTTTGTGTACGGCGTCTCAAATGAGCCGAAATACCCGTTTGCCGACTTAATAAGCTTAACATAAGTACGACAAATCCTTAAAGTCCCGTTTTAATATCAACATTTAATTAAAGAGTTTAGTCGCTGATTCCCCAAGTGCCACCAATATGCGAATGATTTTTATTTAAGGAATGACTTGAATAGCGGGTTTATCGGGAGAATTGTTTGAAAAACAGTAAGTTAATTATCAGGTGTGATTTGACTTAAAAAATAGTAGGCGCGCTCAAGCCGGTTCAGACAGCCGGGATAGTTGCCAAATTGACGGTCAATCTCGGCGCCAATCAGCAAAGACGTGATTTTTTTTCTGTTTCGGGCCGGGATATTTTTCTCTATAGAATCAATATAAACCCCGCCGGCCGCCAACCCTTCCTGACACATGAGCTGGACCATGTTGACTTCTTCAATGGATTGCTGGTGGGTGCTCTCCACGGCACAGGCAGAAATCAGCAGCATAACCGCGCTTAAAATAATGAATCGGCATGTCATGTGTCGTCCGGCCATGGTTATCGCATTGATTGAATTGGTATTAGGAGTAGCGTCCAATGAGGATGATACTCGAGAGTCCGGGCTGTTTTTCCCGCACTAACGTCTCAAACCGGTTTCATCCGGCCAAATACTGGCGCGACACAGAGCAGGCATGCTTATTTCCCGAGCACAGCCCGTCCGACAAATAATGACAAGAGGATTTGTATCCTATTGATATATATGCAATTTAAAAACTTGCAGGTTGGGCGGTAAAGGGCTAACTTTATGACCATCCTGAAGATATAGCATTCCCTCTCGCCAAATCGAGTGGCGGGGACTCTTTTTTTTACCTTCCCGTTGGACACTGAGTTTTCTTGGGAAGGTTTTTTTTTGCCCGGAAGAAAATCCGTTCGGCTCAGGGTGTTTGACCCCGATTCAGGGGCAGACTCTTGTGTTGACCATATTCCGCCATAGAGCCATCAAATACTCGTACTTTGGTGTAACCCAGTCGCCGCAGGGTGAAATAGGTGTGTGCCGCACGATGGCCGGATTGGCAATACAGAATTGCCGGGGTCTCTTTCTTACCCATACCGGCCTGGGTCAGGGAGGTTATGACCTGTTTGTCAGGCTGCATGGTAAAGCCTTGTGCGAAGTTTGCCGCTTGTTCCCACTCCCACCAGCGTGCCCCCGGGATGTGCCCGGTACGTTGATAGGCAGGATGGCCGGTATATTCTTCCTGGCTGCGGACATCCAGTAAAACCGTCGACTTTTGTTCAGCCACAGCGCGAATATCGACCAGGGAGGCCAGGTTATCCCGCCCGGTTCCGTTTGGTTGATAGTTTGCGCGGGCAAACTGGCTCGGCTGGTTGGTGATTTTGCGTCCTTCCAGTATCCACTTCACCAGGCCGCCGTCCAGAATAGATATCTCTTTATGTCCCAGTCGCTCCAGTTCCCAGAACAGGCGGGATGCATGTAAACCGGCCATGTCGTCATAAATAATAATGTGTTTGCTGTTATCGATGCCCAGCAGGCCCAGAATTCGGCTGATGTGCTGACTGCCGGCGGACAAACTGACACCCGTTTTGGTCCGCTGGTTGATGGCATCGTATGGCAAGTGACGCGCCCCAGGCAGGTGGAAACGACTATGCTGGGTCTCATCAGACATATCGATAATCACGATACCGGGATTTTGCAATTTGCCGGCCAGCCAGTCGGTGGTGATCAGGAAGGGAGCGGCCTGGGTCCCACAGGGCAGGGCAAGGAGGACGAAGAGTGACAGGAATCGGTACATGGGTCGGGTCATCATCTTTGGTGTTATGTTGTTATCAATTCGCCAAACTGTGAATAAATTCCTATAGCAAGTCAAGCCGTTGCACGATACCACGGATAACCTGTTAAGGGTGGTTTTCCGGAGCGGTCATGGAACCAAATGATTTAATGCAGACAGCCGAACATGTGCTGGCCGAACATGCCGTGTTTACCGGCCTGTTGAACTCGGCTGAGAAGCAGTTCCTCATGGAACAGGGCTTACTGCGTCGGGTCGCCGCCGGGCAACTGATTTGCCGTCAACATGACCGTGCCGGCAGCCTGTTTATTATTCTGTTGGGTGAGGTCGAGGTATTTGAGGGCAACAAACAACAGCGGATCAGTCTGGCCAGATTACAAAAAGGGGAGGTCTTTGGTGAAGTCTCAGCCCTGTTCAGAATGCCGCGTGTTTCCAGCGTGATGGCTCGCAAGCCATCTGTGTTGCTGGAGATTGACGGGAGTACATTTGAGGAACTGACCACCGCGAATACCCGGCTTGGCAAGGCCATCATTGAGCGCATGGCGAAACGGATCACTGAAACCACCCTGCGTGGTGTCTCGTTTTTACGTTACTTGCCGGCATCCAGTCTGGCTGAGTTACAGGCAGAGGCTGCTTTGGTCAGCCTGTTACCGGGCGGGATGATTCTGCAGGAAGGCGAACCCGGCGATGCGATCTATATCCTGATACATGGCGCAGCCAGGGTTATTCAGGAACGTGACGGCCAACAATACAATATTGCCCTGCTGGGAGCCGGTGATTATTTTGGTGAATGGTCGGTACTGACCGGCGCGCCACGGACTGCCAGTGTGCAGGCCCTCTCTCATGTACAGGCCATCCGTATTGATCGTGAAGCGTTGCTCTATTTTATTCAGCGCTATCCGGATGTCAGGGATCGGATCGACCAGATCGCTCATAATCGTTTTGACCAGACCGCCCAATTAGGCCGTCAGGCTCAGGCAACAACATCCGTGAACGAATTATTGGTTTAATTTAATTGTCTGCACCTCAGCTTCTCACTTTGAAAAATAATTGCATGGGGCCGGTTTATGGATCATAGTTAAAGTCACCAACGTGCCGGGCAAGAGAGCAAGATTGACCATAGAAACAGCACAGATTGCCAAACAACTCATTAAGGATGTGGAGACAAACAAGCTGATTGTGCCTTCACTCCCGGAAGTGATTACCCGCATAAAAGCGGCAATCAATGATCAAAAACGGGGCACGCAACAAATCGCCAGATTGATCCAGCTCGATCCGGGGCTGACTGCAAGATTAATCCAGATCGCCAATTCCGCCGGACATCGCGGCAATTTCCCGATTGATACCTGCCAAATGGCCATTACCCGACTTGGTCTGCGTACCACGCGCAATCTGGTGACCGCTTTGGTGATGCATAATGTCTTTAAATCGGATTCGCCAAAATTACACAAGCGGATCAGAGAGTTGTGGAAACACAGCTGTCGGGTTGCCGCGATTGCTTTTGTGCTGGCGCGGGTTAACAAAAACGGTCTTGATCCGGACAAGGCATTGTTGGCGGGGCTGGTCCACGACATCGGGGTTTTGCCTATTCTGCATTATGCGGCGGGTTATCCGGAGATACTTGCAGACGAGGCCAGACTAAATACACTTATCTATGATCTCAAGGGCAAGCTGGGGCGCTATATACTGGAAAAATGGGACTTCGGTGCGGATTTACTCTCTGTGCCGGAACGGGCGGAAGACTGGTTGTATTCTCAGGGCGAAAATATAGATTATGTGGATATTGTCATCATCGCCAGAATTCACAGTCAGTTGGGCACGGAAAACAAGGCCGGGGTGCCGGTCCTGACCGAGATACCGGCCTTTCGCAAAATGAGTATAGCGACGCTTGGACCGGGGGCCAGTATCGAGCTGTTACATGAAGCCCAGGGCGAGATCCAGACACTGGTGAAGATGTTGCTCACATAGAGCAGGGCAGGAAACGGGTTTTTTCCTGCAAAATAGTTGTAATCCGGCTATCCTCGGTATAGGTTTAATGCAGTAAAAATTCAGTTATAGGAAAAGGTATGCGGAAACTCACACTACGTATTCTGCCGTTCATTGCACTGTCCTTGTTTACAGGCACTGTCCGGGCGGAAAGTATCGTTGCGCAACTCAGCGATTATACAGCACGTTTTTTTTATTCATCACAGGTTTGGGGACAACAGGCCGGGCCGATCGAAATAGAACTGGGGGTCATGTTTACCGAGGACAAGTTGACCCAGGATGATACGATCATGGGGAATCTGGGTGTCCTGATCAGAAATGACACGATGGACAGTCCGGTGATTATCTCTATCGGTGGTCGCGGCTATTATGCTGACGTCAATAATCGTTATGCCAACATTCAGGTCACCGGCCTTGCTTTGGGGGGCGAAGTATTGATTGTCCCGGATAATCTGGGCGGACTGGGACTGGGCTTTGGTTTGTTTATCGCACCCAATGTCGTGACCGGTCTGGATGCCGATGGTTTATATGAGTACAGCGTCAAGCTGGATTTCCAGGTGACTCCGCAGGCCAGTATCTATCTGGGCTATGAAAAAATTGTCGCAAGTTTGAAAGATGTGGATTTCAGCGTCACGGTGGAAAGTGGTTTCCATTTGGGACTCAGCATCCGCTTTTAACCCATGTGCACTGCATACCGGCACGGTGTGCAGTGGCTTCCCGCCATGTTTCATCAGCCGCACTCTCTACAGGCCGTTTGCTTTGATCTGTTCAACACGCTGATCAGTGTTGGACGGGTGCCTGAGACTGTCGGCTGTTTTACTGCGGATATTCTCGGCGTTACCCGTCAACAATGGAATGAGGCATGTTTTGGACCACTGCATGAAATCTGCCGGCCTGCTGATCATCTGGAGACACTGCAATGTCTCGCACACAGTATTGATCCGGCGATACCGTTCCAGTGTATTCGGAAGGCCGCACAAGCACGACAACAACGTTTTGATTATGCGCTGCGCAAGGTCCCGTCCGTGGTGTTGAATGGCCTGGCGCAAATCAGGGGCAAAGGTTTCAAGTTGGCACTGATCTCAAACGCATCCAGCAGTGAGGTCGAGGCCTGGCCTGAATCACCGTTGGCCGGTTTATTTGATGAAGTGATCTTCAGTTGGTCAGCCGGTCTGAAAAAACCGGATCAACAGATTTATGCCATGGCAGCGCAGCGTCTTGGTGTGGACAGCAGTCGTTGTCTGTTTGTCGGTGATGGCGGCAGTGATGAACATTTCGGTGCGCATGCCGCCGGTATGCAACCGGTTTTGATCACACATTATATGGATGAGCAGGAATGCCGGGAAAAGCAGCAGAAATATCGGGATGTACTGGTCGGTGTGGCGGTGGATATCGATGAGATAGATGAGAAGTGGTGTAGTACTGTGGCGGAGTGAAATGACTACGCTTGTTTGTAATAAAAAAAGGCCGGGTTTCCCCGGCCTTTTTGCCAATATCAGCTGGCCATGTCCTTGAGTGCTTTCAGCGGCTGGGCCTTCACAACGTTGCGGGCCGGTTTTGCCTTGAAGACAGTCGGTTCGCCGGTGAATGGATTGATACCCTTGCGGGCCTTGGTGGCCGGCTTGCGTACTACCTTGATCTTGAGCAGACCGGGCAGAGTGAAAATCCCTGCACCGTTACGCTTTACGTGACCATTGATCAGATTCGCCAGTTCGTCAAAAACGGCAACCACATCTTTTTTCTTCAGTTCGGTGGCATCAGCGATCTGGGTGTAAAGCTGGGACTTGGTCATGGGCTCCTTGATGGTGGATACGTTTGCGGTTTTCTTCGCAACCTTCTTTTTAGATTTCTTTTTAGCGGCCATAGTGTCTCCCGAAAAAATTTATGAGTAAAAAAATGTTGACCGTTGGAACTGAGTCAGGTCAAATTGGTGCTACTATACAAGGGTTTTTGGCAAAACGGTATAGTCTGCAAGCATTTTTTTTCGTGTCTGGATCAAACAGTCTTATCATACAAAATTTACACAGAAATCGGCAGAGCAAATGATGGTTGAGCTACTGAAGATCAAAATTTCCGGACAGGGATTACACATGATCACCGGAAAAATAGCTGAAATTGTCGCTAAATCAGCAATCACTAATGGACTGTGTACAATATTTATTCGTCATACGTCAGCAAGTCTGCTGATCCAGGAAAATGCTGACCCCTCTGCACGACGGGATCTGGAAAACTGGTTGAACAGATTGGTGCCGGAGAATGATCCGCTCTATACCCATACACTGGAGGGGGCGGATGATATGCCCGCACACATCAAATCCGCCTTAACTGCAAGCTCATTATCAATACCTGTTATGCACAACGAACTGTTGCTTGGTACCTGGCAGGGTATCTATCTGTGGGAACATCGCTATTTTTCCGGGACCCGGGAGATCGCTGTGCATATCGGTGAATAGGCCTTATTTTATGCCACAGGTGATATGTCGTCAGGCCGATGTGAGCGATCCGGGGTGCCGCAGTTTCAACCTGCAGTGCGGTGAGCAGGAAATATCCGGTTTTATTCTGCATTGGCGCGGTGAATGGCGTGCCTATCACAACGCGTGTCCACATACCGGGGTAACCCTAAATTGGGCGGATGATCAGTTTTTTGATCTGGATAAGGCCTATGTGCAGTGTTCTTTACATGGTGCGTTATTCCAGCCGCTGGACGGCCTCTGTGTCTACGGACCCTGTCATGGACAGAGCCTGACCCCGTTGGCAATTCGTTTGACAGGTGACAAAATCATTTTGTCTGATGCGTCCTGACCCCGTCAGATTTTTGTCAGCACAGGCAAGACGTGATCCACTTCGCATTATTTGCAAGGCACAGACAGAAGATTGTTGTGCTTAAGCCTTCAGCCGGTGGGGTCGATATATGCTGTCAGCTTCAGCTTTGCAGAAGATTTTACTAAGCTTGTTTCTCTAACTATTAAAATACTTAAAAACCATGATGAGAATAGTCCTGTTTATATTTTGCAGTCTCCTTGCATTCAGCGTTACCGCAAGAGACGTGTATGTGAATGATCAGTTGCGGGTAGGGGTGCGGCCGGAACCCAGTAATAGTGAGGCGCCGACGACGGTGGTGGTGACCGGAGACAAACTGGAGGTGCTGGACAGTGCCGACGGTTTCCTGAAGATTCGCACTGCCAAGGGTGAAGAGGGTTGGGTGAAGGAAATTTACACCACCGCCGAGATCCCGGCGGTTATCAAATTGCAGGAGCTGACGAAAAACTCCAGTGGCGACAGCCAAAAGCTGGATACCTTGCAGAAACAATTTGCCGGTCTGGAGAAGTCCAACGCTGAGCTGAACAGTCAGTTGACAGTTGCGCAAGAGGATAACAAGCGTCTGCAGGTGGAGCTGGACAAAACCCGTATCGGCAGTACTGCGCCGGCAACAAATTATACTGTTTTCTGGATACTTGGTTTATTGATAACAGCCGGACTGGGTTTTTGGGGGGGGAAGCAGTGGCATCAACAGCAGGTCATGAAGCGCCTGGGGGGCTTGCGCATCTAGTTCAGGCCGACAGGTTGGTTGCCATACCGCGCAGGGTCTCATCGCCCTGAATCACCTCATCCATTACCGTGTAGATCTGTTCTTCATCAAGTCGGAGTCCGGCGCAGAGGTCCTGGGGGATCTCTTCGCTGTCTGCATAGGAAAGATCGTGGGGCTTCAACAGGCGATCACACAACAGGATCAGGTTGGCATATTCACTGTACAGTCCGTTATAACTGCTGTCGTGGTGATAACGAATGGCCAGGACGACTTCACGCGGCAGCTCCCAGGCTTGCATGAGTATCCCGCCCAGTTCACTGTGATGAATACCGAGAAACAGTTGTTCCAGGGTGCTGACCGGGACCATGTCATTGGCGGTGGCATAAGTATTCAGCCACTGATACGACGTCTCGAATTTTTCCGCCAGGATCAGATAACCGATATCGTGTAATAACCCTGCCAGATAGGCCAGACCGGGGTTGGGTCGATGGTTTTTGGGGATCTGCATGGCCAGCTTCTGCGCCAGTGTGGCACTGTACATGGATCGCTGCCAGAAATTGATGCGGCTTAACACGCCTTTTTCCGCAAGCTTGAAACGCCGGCCCAACACAATCCCCATCGCCAGGTAAAGCGTGCCGTCAAAGCCCAGCACCCGAAAAATGGCATCATTCAAATCCTTGATCTCGCCTTTCATACCGAACATTGCTGAATTGGCATAACGGATGATCAAGGCCGCCAGGGCAGGGTCCGTTGAGATCGCCTTGTTGATCTGCTGCAGGGTGGAGTTGGGACTGTTACTGATCGCCAGTAATTGTCGTGCCGTCTCCGGCATGGGGGGCAGACTGTCGATCTGTTGCACCTGATCGCGGATATTCAGTGCGGCAAGTGCGGCCTGTGTCTGTACCGTTTGGTGCTTTTTCGGACTGGAAAATGTACTGCCCAGTAACATGGGATAGGGTATTTGGGCCAGGTGTTCACTGCTGATGCGCAGGATTCGGTGGTGCGGCAGTTCGAAGTTGAGCTGATCCTGGTTACTGGCGACCTCGTCGATAATGATCTGCAGAGAGGGGACAGCCGGGTCGTTGTCGGCCGCCGTCGGTTTGATAAGTTGCAATAACTGAGTGAGTCGTGTGCTGTCGATAAATCCCAGCTTGCGTCGCAAACTGGTATTCAGCTGTTCCAGTGCGATCTGGTGATTGGCCGGATAGATGGCCAAAATCAGCCCTGCATTATCTTGCAGGATGGAGCAGGTGGTTAAAGAGCGTGGCGGTACGGCCTTGCTCAACCAGCCGTCATCCAGACTGGCATGATCCGGTTTCCGCAATATTTGATGGGGGATATGTTGTTGCAGCAGCGTCAGAATAACCTGATTGATCAACATAACTCGCTTATAACCCTTCTATTTATCCTTGAACCCATCAGACTCGATTTGTATCGTCAATTCAGCCTTAATCCTTTAGGTGGCTATGCATGCTCAGTGGTGTCTTTGTGAGGCCGCAAGTTGGGATCACCGGCAGGATTTATCTTTCAGGTTGCACAGATAGCGGTGACTGTTAAAGCGACTTGTCAGCAAAAAAATAGTGTGAAGCGGGTCACGAGGCCCCGGTTTACCGGCTGCAGCAGGGGGAAATGTTGTTTATATTGACTATCCACGATCTAAAATCCACGCGGCAAGGAGCACAATCATGGCGCGGCGCGACCGTATCACCATTGAACAATTAAGGAAACTGGAGCCGCTCTCTGCACTGTCCGGGGCGCGCCTGGAAGAACTGGTGCCCCTGACTGATATTGAAAAGCTCTCCATCGGACAATGTCTGTTCCGTGAGGGCGATGTGGATAATCAGACCATCTATTTACTCGACGGCGATGTGCAGATGCAGTCATCTGACGGCAAGCTGGATTTTGTCTTCCGTCATCAGATGGAGGAGGCCCGTTTCCCGTTGGATGACAGTCAGCCGCGGCAGGTGACCTGCACGGCGCTCACCAAGGTCAAACTGGCCCGCATCGACAACAGTGTGCTGGAATATATGATGATGTGGGATCAGATGGCGGTTTCCGAACAGGCTCATGCCGCACCCGCCGTCGCCGGACAGAAACCTGAACCTGCACATACCACCACCATGGAACTGACGGTGCCGCTGCAAGAAGACGAAACCATCAAACCCTTTCCCGTGCGTCACAACCCCGAGACGAAAGAGAGCGGTGAAGATCGCAGCTGGATCCGCAAAATCCGTCAGGTGATGGCGTTTAAAAACCTGCCGCCCGCCAATATCAAAAGCTTGCTGGAGCGGATGGAGACGATACAGGTCAAGGCCGGCGAGTCGATCATCAAACAGGGCGATACCGGTGATTACTATTATGTCCTGACTGACGGCAAGGCCAGCGTGACCCGTATTGTTGAACTGGCCACTCTGGAAGGAGGGGCAAGCTTCGGCGAAGAGGCCTTGCTGTGCGGTGGTACGCGTAATGCGTCTGTGACCATGTTATCGGACGGGTCCTTGATGCGCCTTGCCAAGCAGGACTTCGATGAGTTGTTGAAGGAGCCCATGCTGCACCGGGTCTCGGTGGAAGAGGCCTTGCGCTTGACCAAAAGCGGTGCGCGCTGGCTGGATGTCCGTTATGCCAGGGAACACACCCACGGACGTATTCCCGGTTCAGTGAATATCCCGCTGCATGAGTTGCGCGGGCGGCTGGATGAACTGGATCCGAAATGCCAATACATCTGTTATTGCGGTACCGGTCGACGCAGTTCTGCGGCGGCTTTTTTGCTGGCGCAAAAAGGCTTTCGCGCCTGTGTGTTAAGCGGCGGAACGCGGGTGATCCCGCAACAGCTGGAGCGGGCCATGGATCACACCGGATCAGCCCGGCGGCCAGTGCAGGGCGCGACCACCCAGTAAATGCAAATGGATGTGGAACACGGTTTGCCCACCGTGACCGTTGCAGTTCATCACGACCCGGTAGCCGTCTTCGGCAAAACCCAATTCTTTGGCCAGCCTGCGGGCGGTCAGTAACAGTTTGCCGCTGAGTTGTGCATCCGCTTCATCCAGATCGTTCAATGTACTGATGTGACGCCGGGGAATGCACAGAATATGGGTTGGGGCCTGTGGGGCGATATCATGAAAGGCCACCACATCGTCATCCGCATAGACCAGCTTGCTCTCGATTTCACCATTGGCAATTTTGCAAAACAGGCAACTCATGCGCTTTTCTCCTCTGGTGTTATGGACTCGGATTGGGGTGGGTGACATGGACAGCTTCGATGGCCTGCAAGACCTCGTCACTGAGTTGCAGGTTTATGCTGTCAATATTGCGCTTTAATTGTTCCATATCCGTGGCGCCGATAATGGTGCTGGTAAGAAATTCCCGACTGTTAACGAAGGCCAGGGCCATTTGTGCGGGATCGAGTTCATGTGTTTCCGCCAGGGCCGTGTAGGCCGTGGTGGCCGCAATGGCCTGTGGGTTCATATAACGGTTGTAATTGGGCCAGCGGGTGATGCGCGCACCGGCGGGATGTTCACCACCGACATACTTGCCGGACAGGACACCAAAGCCGAGTGGTGAATAAGCCAGCAAACCGCATTTTTCGCGAATAGATATCTCCGCCAGACCGATCTCATAACTGCGATTCAGCAGGCTGTAGGGGTTTTGCACACTGACGATGCGTGGCAGGTTGAGTGCATCGGCCGCTTTTATAAATTGCATCACACCCCAGGGGGTTTCATTGGACAGTCCGATATAGCGAACCTTGCCGCTTTGTACCAGATCGGCCAGCACCTGCAGCGTCTCTTCGATGGGCACCGGTGTATCATCCGGGGCGTGCTTGTAGCCCAGTTTGCCGAAGAAGTTGGTGTTGCGATCCGGCCAGTGTAATTGATAGAGATCCAGGTAATCGGTGTGCAGTCGTTGCAGGCTGCCGTTAACAGCGGCCATAATGTTTTGGCGATCATGGCGGCGGGTTTTCTCATCCCGAATATGCGGCAACCAGCCGTCAGCCGGACCGGCAACTTTGCTCGCGATAATGAGTTTATCCCGGTTGCCGCGTTGTTGCAGCCAGTGACCGATGATGGTTTCCGTAGCGTTGCAGGTATTGCCGTTGGGCGGGATGGGATAGAGCTCGGCGGTATCAAAAAAATTCACGCCTTGCGCCACGGCATAATCCATTTGCGCGAAGGCGTCCGCCTCGGTGTTTTGTTCGCCCCAGGTCATGGTGCCGAGGCAGATCACGCTGACATCTATATCGGTATTGCCCAGTTTGCGGTATAGCATCGGTTCTCCTTGCTGTTCAGGAAAAGAGGGTCAGTACACCTGTGTAACCATAGAGTCTTTGTCCGGCGATTTCACCATTGGCGTAAAAGCCGATGAGCGGGATATCGCCCAGTTGTTCGGCAATCAACCGCATTTCCCGGGATACATCGCCGAACATGTGTTGACCCCGGCCCAAACAACTGAAATACAATCCGCCGCGTGCCGGGCCGGGCAGGCGTTTTTGTACACTGCGTAGCATGCGTTGCAGATCATCCACCGCCGTTTTTCGATCCCGTCGACAGAACATGATGGGCTGGTTGGCCTGTAAATATTCGCCGATTGCCACGACACCATGATCCGGATCGACGCCCATTAGATTGCGCACCAGATAATCGCCGGTATCACTGCCGGTAACAGGGAAACCGGCAAAGATATAGCCGCCGATCCGTTGCAGGTCATGGGCCAGTATTTCGCCGATGTCTTCTTTCAAGACATCCAGCGCCGGTCGCTGATCAATGCGGATCGCATAACGCCCCTCGGCCTCAGTCAGCGTATGGATCGGTCCGGTGGGTGTACAACCCTGGGTCAGACCGGTCGTTACCCTGACCTGCTCATTAAACACCACGCCGGAGATCCGGCCTTCGTGCATACCGTCGGCCAACTGGTAATAGTAACCGCCGGATGAGGTGAGACCACCGGTCAGATATCCGTTACCCAGTTGTTCGGTCAGTTGCACCAACTGATGGGTGATTTGACCATTGCGGGGATCGCCATGCACCACAGCAAACTGCAGTGTGCTGTCGTTTGTTGTTTTGATCGCATCGGGATCAGAAAATAAATAAAAACTGTGCGGCGGAAAGTCGCACAGCATGACGGCCATGGCCGGCTGGTCATAATATTCGGTGGCGGTGCAGCAAATCCCCTGACCGATGGTGCCGACCCAGTGCGGGACACCGGTGGCTTTTTGCAGGTACTGTTGCAAGCGGGTATAGCTGTCTGCAAAGTGATCGGTGATATACAAAAACGCCAGATTGGTGTCAGGCGGGATTTCTCCCAACTGTTGCAGGCAATCATCGGCGGCGGCTTGCCAGTCGTCGGTCCCTGCGTGTGCAAGTTTGAAAGGTGTCATACGGGTGTTTTTGTCCGAATTGTTCAGGTGATGCTATCACGCGCCGGCGAAAATAAAAAAGCCGGGAAAAACCCGGCTTTTGTCTTCAAGGTACCAGTCGTCTTATCAGGCCTTTTTCTTTTTCTCAATCAACTCACGAATGACCGGATTGAGGACCAGTTCCATTGCAAAACCCATTTTGCCACCGGGTACGACCAGTGTGTTGGGGCGGGACATAAAGGAATCCTTGATCATGCTCTGCAGATAAGGGAAATCCACGCCTTTGGGATTGCGGAAACGGATAACGATAAAGCTTTCATCCGGGGTCGGAATATCACGGGCGATAAACGGATTTGAGGTGTCTACCGTCGGTACACGCTGGAAGTTGATATCAGTGCGTGAGAACTGCGGGGTGATACAGGTGACATAGTCTTCCATGCGACGCAGGATAGTATCGACAATGGCTTCCGCTGAGTAACCGCGTTCGGCGTTGTCACGGTGGATCTTCTGAATCCATTCGAGATTGACGATGGGCACCACACCGACCAGCAGGTCAACGTGTTTGGCGACATCGATATTATTGGTTTTCACACCGCCATGCAGACCTTCATAGAACAGCAGATCGGTGTCTTCATTGATATCTTCCCAGGGGGTGAACTGGCCCGGGTTCAGTGAAGTGCTCAGGCGGGCGTTATGTTCATCCGCTTCTTCTTCGGAGTGCAGGTAATAACGACGTTTGCAACCACCGGTCTTGCCATAGGTTTCAAAGGTTTCCGCCAGCAGATCAAAGTGGTTGGATTCCGGACCGAAGTGGCTGAGGTTTTTGCCTTTTTTCTTGAACTCTTCGACCTGGACTTTCATCTCGGCGCGGTCGAACTTGTGGTAGCTGTCACCTTCCACGATCAGCGGATTGATACGTTCACGGAAGAAGATGTGCTCGAAGGCGCGTTTAACAGTGGTGGTACCTGCACCGGAAGAACCGGTGACCGCGATAACCGGGTGCTTGGCTGACATGATAACTCCTTAACAATACTTCAATTCAAAAAATAAAAAATTATGGAAACTGGGTCCGGGCCAGAGATTGTTCTACTGGTTAATTCGGCCTCGCGGAACGGGCGACTATTCTAATGGAAATCTGCGGCGAAAGTCTCGCTAATTTAGCCCCGGGATTGCGTCAGTTAGCCGAAGTTTGAGCATGTTTTGCACAGACGAGCCCGATTTTCGGACTATGGCTGTTCCCTGGCGATAGCCCGATGGCCGATATCTCGGCGGAAATACATGCCCGGCCAACTGATGCGATCCACCAGCGCATAGGCGTTTTGTTGTGCCTCACTCACGGTCTTGCCCAGGGCGGTGGCACACAGCACACGACCACCACTGGTTACAACTTGACCATTTCGGTCGGCGGTTCCGGCGTGGAAGACTTTGCCGTTCGTTAATTCAGCGGCGGCGTCCAGTCCGTTGATCACATCACCCTTGGGATAATCACCGGGATAACCCTTGGCGGCCAACACCACACCGAGCGAGCAGCGGGGGTCCCATTCCGCCTCGATCTTGTCCAGGGTCTTGTCCAGCGCGGCGCGGCAGAGGCTGACCAGATCGGATTTCAGGCGCAACATGATGGGCTGGGTCTCCGGATCACCAAACCGGCAGTTATATTCCAGCACCTTGCAGGCGCCGTCCGGCGCAACCATCAGACCGGCATAGAGGAAGCCGGTGTAGGGCAGGCCTTCCGCCGCCATGCCGCGCACGGTGGGTTCGATGACATCACGCATGATTCGATCATGGATCGCCTGTGTGACGACCGGTGCCGGAGAATAGGCGCCCATGCCGCCGGTGTTGGGGCCGGTGTCACCATCGCAGGCGGCCTTGTGATCCTGGGATGAGGCCATGGGCAGGATATGTTCACCATCCACCATGACGATAAAGCTGGCCTCTTCGCCATACAGGAATTCTTCCACCACCACCCGGTGGCCGGCTTCACCGAAGGCATTACCGGCCAGCATATCCCGGATAGCGGCCTCGGCCTCTTCGACCGACTGGGCCAGGATCACACCTTTACCGGCCGCCAGACCATCGGCCTTGACCACAATGGGTGCGCCCTGTTGTCTGACATAGTCGATGGCGGGATCGATCTCGGTGAAAACGCCATAGGCGGCCGTGGGGATCCGGTGGCGAGCCAGGAAGTCCTTGGTAAAGGACTTGGAGCCTTCCAGTTGTGCCGCACCCTTGACGGGGCCGAAGCAGGGTAAGCCGGCCTTTTGAAACTCATCCACCACACCCAGCACCAGGGGAGCCTCCGGCCCGACAATGGTCAGGTCAACGGCATTGTCTCGGGCAAAGGCCAGCAGTCCGGCCACATCATCAGCATTAACGGCGACATTCTCCATGCCAGGTTCCCGGGCGGTACCGGCATTGCCGGGGGCCACGTAGACTTTATCAACTTGTGGAGATTGTGCGACTTTCCACGCCAGTGCGTGTTCGCGGCCACCGCCGCCGATGACCAGGACCTTGCTACCCATTGGACTGATTCCTTACTGTTTTACGATGTGATTGGTCTGTCCCGCTGAGGGGGCATTATTAAAACGCACGTATTTTGCAGTTTCGTAGAGTCCAATGCAAAGCTGATGCAGCTGATTGGCTGCATCCGGGTGGGATTTGATGACGTTGATGCGGGGTTCCGGGGCATCCAGCCGGAACAGGCGCTGATTGGAGCCGTCGGCATACATCTGGAAATAGTATTTGTCCCCCACCACGCCGATCTCGGGGATCTGGGTATGCTTGATGGTGAAGGCATAGCGTTGCCCGTCAAAGCGGGGATCACGCAAATCGCGGCCGAAGGTGGTGTTGGTGTACTCAGGCAGGGCCAGACCGGCCAGGGTGGGCAGGACATCCACCTCGCCGGCAACGGCGTCATGGCGCTCCGCTTTTTTGAGCAAGCCCGGCGCATAGATGACAAAGGGCACATGCACATGGTGCAGGTTTAACTGTTTGATGTAGTTGGGGATATGATCGCCGCGCCCGCCCAGACCGTGATCGCCGAAAAAGGCGAAAATCGTGTTGTTGTAGTACCCTTCCTTGCGGGCCATTTCCATGAATTTACCCACGCTGTGGTCCATAAACCGGAACGAGTTGTATTCCTCTTCAGAATGAAAACCGAATTTCAGCAACTCGGCCTTGCCGCGTTTTTCATAACGGAAACCTTCGTTCTCAGTGGGGATGGTGTAGGGGCGATGATTGCCCGCCGTCTGGATAATGGCGAAAAAGGGTTTGTCGCGTTTTTCACGCAGGACCTTGTTGGCCTCCCTGAACAGCTGCAGGTCGGGAATACCCCACACATCCACCCGTTGTGATTCGTCACTATAGCTGCCTTCCTCATACATCTGCAGGCCGGGAATATTGCCGGACAGGATGCCGCGGATGTTGCCCCAACTGGTGCTGCCACCGAGGAAATAGAGTTTTTCATAACCCCGGAATTCATTCACGATCATCTTTTGTTTAACGATCAATGGGTTACGCGAGGAGGTTTTTTGTTGCTCGATATCGGGGATACCGGTCAGCGCGGTGAAGACCGAGCGTGCGGTGCCGGTATGCGGGGTGTAGAAATGGGTATAAAAGATCCCTTCGCTTGCCAGTTTGTCAAAGTTGGGGGTGGGGTTAAGAGGATTACCGAAGGCCCCGACCTTGAATGCCGCAAAGGATTCGAGAAAGACCATCACGACATTCGGTTTGCCGCCCACCGGTGCATGGCTTTTGACATGCCGTCTGAACTGCACACTGCCGTCAGCCGGCTTTTCCAGACCCAGGTAGTCTGCAATGCGTGGATAGTGTTGTTTGGTGGTCTCGATGTTATATCCGCTGTCCCTGTTCTTCAGGGTATCCATAAAGTACAGGACCGGGTTCAGGGCCACAGCGGAGGCGAATTCATAGGTGCTGAAAAAGGCATCACTCCAGCGCAGCGGGTAAAATGAAAATTTGCCGTAGATCCCAAACAGGAAGAAAAACAGACTGACAGGCACAACCCATAATTTATGGCGCTTGCGGATGGGGTGCACTTCATGCCCGGAGACCCGATCCAGGATACGACGGGTGACCACCTGATAGCCGATCATGACCAGCGCCAGGATCAGGGCCCCCCAGATCACCGGGTAGGTCTGCCAGACCATTTGCGCCGAGATCAACGGGTTCTGCAGCAGGCGCAATGAAGTCGCATCCAGACGACTGGTCATATAGGCGTAATAGCCGAAATCCGAGGTGTAGGCGATGACCACAAAAAATTGCGCCAGGCCGAAATAGATCAACCAGGCCAACCGGTGTCTGGCGGAGCTGAAGGGACTGAACCATTTGTTCCAGCCCAGCAAAAACAGCGGCAGGACCAGCATCAGGGCCAATCGCGTATCAAACTTGAGACCGATATAAAATGACTTCAATAAAGTCGCTGCAGGAATGGTCTCGTCAGGATTATTAAACAAGAACCAGAAGATCAGTCGCAGGCTGAAAAAGAACAACACATTAACGGCAGTAACCAGCAATAATAGTCTGAGTATTCGCGGGAAATGGAGATAGCAGCGGTTTGCCAGTGTTGCGACTGTGGTCATAGAGCGAGTGTGTCCGGTTGTATGATGCAGCGTTTTCAGATAATGCAATATCGTGCAGATTATAGAGAGAAAATCCCAAAAAAATACAGCACGGCCATGATTTTCCTTTGCGCTTTGTCTTTAATATGAGTCATGCTTTGGTTTTTCAATGTTGTGCGACAGACGATTCGGGGATAGATGAACAAGTTACTGCGCCTGGCGTATTATTTTTTGGCGGCATTGGTCGCGCTGATTGTGGTCTACGCAATATTGCGTTTCATCCAGATCGCTGTCAGCAGTCAGTATCAGGGCGAGCGCGGCCCCTATTTGCAGATGCCTGCGCCGGACGCCATGACCATCGTCTGGCAGACTGAAGCCGATATTATCGGTACGCTTCGATACGGCAAAGCGCCGGATGAACTGGATCAGTTCGCAGATACAGGACGCTTAACCGATATTCACGCCATCCGCCTGCACGGGCTTGAACCCGACACCCGCTATTATTATGCCCTGGGCGCCAAAGGCCAGAAAGAAATCGGCGGCAAGGACTTTTGGTTTGTCACCCCGCCGCAGGAAACCGCACCAATCCGGTTCTGGGTGCTGGGCGATCCCGGACTGCCGGGGCCCCTGCAACTGGAAGTCCGTGATGCCATGTTGCACTGGATCAAACAACACCCGCGATCAGGCCGACCCTGGCTGGATCTGATATTGACCACTGGGGATAACGCCTACACCTCCGGTGAAAACAAGCAATATCAAACAGCATTCTTTGAACCCTTCGAGTCTGTGCTGCGCAATATCCCGGTCTGGCCTGCCTACGGCAACCATGATGCCCGTCGTTGGGCCTATTTTGATCTGTTTATGTTTCCCACCAGGGGAGAGTCAGGCGGGCTGGAATCCGGTACGGAAAATTATTTTTCTTTTGACTATGGTGATGTCCACTTTGTGATGCTCGATTCCGAATCCACCAGTCGCCGTGCTGACGGGGCCATGCATGAGTGGTTGCGCCGTGATCTGGCGGCAAACAGGAAAAAGTGGTTGATCGCGGTCTTCCATCACCCGCCCTATACCCGGGGTACCCATAACTCAGATGATGCCGGTGACAGTCGCGGTCGGATGCAGGATATGCGCGAGACTTTTTTACCTGTATTGGAGCAGGCGGGAGTGGATCTGGTCTTCTCCGGCCACAGTCACATGTATGAACGTTCCTACTTTATTACTTGCCATTACGGTCGGTCGACGGAATTGCAGGCCGGACATTTTCGAAACAAAACACTCAACGGGCCTTACCTGAAACAGAAAGAGAAAGCCGGTGCAAACGAAGGCACGGTCTATCTGGTGGTTGGTTCCTCGGCACGCATTGACCAGGGGCCGCTGGATCATCCGGTGATGGCCGTCGCCAAACGCATCGCCGGTTCGGTGCTGGTGGATATCAACGGTAATAAACTGATCACCCGATTTATAGATAACAAGGGACAAGTGGTGGACGAGTTCAGTATCGAAAAGGGCGTGACGACCGCACCGGCAGGCAATGTCGAATGCCGGTAACGGGGTTGCCACACTAACATTACCTTTCAAACGCAACGAGTATAAAATGCAAAAACTGCTGTATGTCCCCAATAACGCCCTCAGCGCACATCTGTTACAGGGCATCCTGCAACAGGAAGGTATTCCCTGTCAGATCAGTGGCGAATACCTGCAAGGCGGGGTGGGAGAGTTGCCGCCGATCGGTATCGTTCGCCTCACTGTCGACGAAGCGGATCTGCCGCGCGCTGAAGCAGTGATCCGCGGCTGGGAAGCGGGAGAATATGCCCTGGATGATTCCGATAGCGAAAATTCCTGAACATACACAACAGCCGGGGTTATATGCGACCGCATTTAAACCGCACAAATTTTGGATCTAACTGTCGATTTCCGTTAATTTTCACCTGCTCACTAAACGTTTTCCCCATAGTGACGTTAATATCAGAAATGCGCATATGGTGTGGGGTACTTGCGTGAAAATATTATCTATCGACGACGATCGCTTTGTTCAAAGTTTTATCAAGAGTGTACTGGGCAAGGAATACACTTTGTACTTTGCCGGGAATGGGGAAGAAGGCATCGCCCTTGCCGTGATACAAAAACCGGACATCATCATCCTGGATGTGGAAATGCCGGGGATGAACGGTTATGAAGTCTGTGATCATCTGAAACACAACCGGGAAACGGCGGATATTCCGGTTATCTTCCTCTCATCCAAATCGGATCTGCGTGAACGCATGCAGGGCTATGAAGCCGGCGGGGATGACTATCTATTAAAACCCTGTGAACCGGAGACACTGCTGGCCAAGGTCAGGGTGATGTTACGTTTCCGGGATCAGGGACTGGCACTTCACCAGCAATTTGAAGAGGCGCAAAAGACCGCCCACATCGCCATGACCGGCAGCAGTGAACTGGGCATGGCCATGCAATTTGTGGAGCACAGTTACCTGCTCACCGACTATACCGAATTGGCCTTCGCCTTTTTCTCTCTCACCAATCGTCTTGGCTTGAATTGTTCTCTCATGTATCTGGTGGAAAAAGAACCGCTCTGGTTCTCCTCCAACGGCGCTGTATCACCACTGGAAAAAGACCTGCTGGTAATGATGCGTGAAGACAAACGTTTTTATGATTTCGGTTGTCGCACCATCATCAACTATCCCAGCGTATCCCTGCTGGTGAAAAACATGCCCATTGCGGACATGGAACGCTACGGACGGGTCAAGGACCTGCTGCCGGCCATACTTGGTGCGCTCAACGGCAAGGTGTTTACTTTGGGCACGGAAAAGATCATGCAAAAACAGGCCGCTGATCTGGCTGTCTCCTTTGACAAGATCAAGACATTACTGCTTGCCCTGGGCAACTCCCTGAATGAAAACCAGAAAAACAGCACACAGATCATGCGCACAATGATGCAGGAACTGGACATGTTCCTGCCCCAACTGGGTCTGGAAGACGATCAGGAAAGCCGCATCCTGGATCATGTTGAACAGGCTATTGTCAAATCCACTGAAGTCAACGACACCGGCCAAAAAATGGCGGAAACCTTCCGCATCGTTGTCGCCCAACTGCAACAACTGCTGGAACAGCAGAACGCCTTCATCGACGAAATGATGCGCAAACAATACAGTGCAAAGAAAAACGATGACAATGATGAAAACAAATACACCATGGATGTGGAGTTGTTTTAGAAAAACACTTGTTGCGGGCGTATCAATCAGCAATCTACAGTGGTGAAGCGAACCATGGCATGGGAACAAGGTAAAACGCACCCGTCCGGTTACGGGATAAAGATTCTGACAAGATATTAAATATAATATTCCAGAGCTATTCCAGTTTTATAACGTGTTCTTTGGATAATGAAACTGGAATGTTTTTCTCTTTTAGAAAATTGATTATTTTCTGATTGACCTCAATCTCGTAGATATTTCTGACTGTATCCCGATTGATTCCTTTGATTCTGTATTTAATCCCTAAACTGTCACCGGCAATTGTTTTTGTGATTTTTATTGTCTTGATGTTTTGCCATGGAATCTGTGGTTTGTTTTTATGCGCGAGACCGTCATCATCCAGTGTGACGATTGTTTTATTGCCGACAATCTGCAATACAAGAATAATGGCTCTTAATACAATTAATAGAAATATCACGCCCAATACGTACATATACAGCACTAGCATGTCGCGATTGTGGTAAGGGAAGTAATTGTGCTCATGTTGCCATTTGGCATAATAAAATAAACCGAATACGAAAAATGCACTCGCGATATAAAAAATGACGGTCTTGTAAGTGCGCTTTATTTGCATGGCGAATGATTTTTGCTGCCTGTGTAATACATGTGCTCTTTCACCATTCACGTTGAGTTTGGGTGAGAATGTGAAGTCTTGCAGTTATGGCCGGTATATATAGCGAGAACCTGCCGGGCGGCGTGATTGAGGTGTTTGTCACTTCGACGCAGCACGTCAATATCAATCCCGGGGACATGAATAGGCCCCGGGCAATAAAGACGCTTTAGTTAATTAATCCTGCTCTTCCGCCAACAACGGTATTTCCACCGTCGATGCCTTGTGTCTTGCGCTGCTGTAGTAGCGGGTGGCAAACGGTTTTTGTGCTGCATCGTTTTCGCGGAAGCCGGTCAGTGTGCCGCTTTTGCCGGCCATGGTGGCAGACCACCAGCCGGAGGGGTAGACCGGCTGCGGGAAGTCGAGGGTGAGTGTCTGTGCAAACCCGGCCCGTTGCATGGCTTCGCGCATGGCATGGATGAGTTTGATGTGGTACAGGGGCGATTCACTTTGCTGGACAAGAATACCCTGTTCACCCAGTGCGCGATGGCATTCGCGGTAGAAGGCTTCATTAAACAGTCCTTCCGCCGGGCCGATGGGGTCGGTGCTGTCGACAATAATCACATCATAATGGCCGGCGGCCGCATCCTTGACCCATTTGATGCCGTCCACGAAGTGTAATTCGGCGCGCGGATCGTTGTTGGATTCACAGAGTGAGGGGAAGTAGATCTCTGACAGGCGGGTGACGCGTTCATCGATCTCCACCTGTTGGGCCAGTTTTACTTCCGGATGTTTGAGGACTTCTTTCAGGGTGCCGCAGTCGCCACCGCCGATCACCAGCACGTTATTCGGTGCGGGGTGGGTGTAGAGAGCCGGATGGCTCATCATTTCGTGATAGAGGAAATTGTCACGGTCAGTGAGCATGACGAAACCGTCGATGGTCATCAGGTTGCCGTATTGGGTGGTCTCGAAAATCTCGATTTTCTGATATGCGGTCTGTTCCTCATGCAGCTTTTTCTTCGCCTTCAGGGAAAAAGCTGAACCGTGTTGTTCGCAAGGCTCGGTAAACCACTCTTCGCCCAATGCCATGATATTTCTCCAATCTTGATAATTAACGGGTCCCGTGCCGGGAGGATGTATACCAATTTGGTATATTCTTATATATTGTCGCCATTTCCACCCAACCCATGCAAGAGTATTTATCAGAATGACCGACTGGAATCTCGACAGGGCGCGTGCCGCCTACAATCTGGCCCATTGGAGCGGGGGGTATTTCGATATCAATGAACAGGGGCATCTGGCCGCCTATCCCGGGCGTGATCGGTCTGTGACCGGCATCGATCTGCAGGAACTGGTGCGGCAATTTCCGGAAAGAAATCTGACTTTGCCGGTGCTGGTGCGGTTTCCCAATATTCTCCACGACCGGATCGACAGCCTGTGCAACGCCTTTCGCCGGGCCATGCAGGTCGAGGACTATCAGGGTCGATATACGGCGGTTTATCCCATCAAGGTCAATCAGCAGCATACGGTGGTACAGGAGATCATCGAGTACGGCGGCGGTTGTGTCGGTCTGGAGGCGGGCAGCAAGCCGGAGTTGATGGCGGTGCTGGCGCTGGCCGATCAGAACAGCGGTGTGATTGTTTGTAATGGCTACAAGGATCGGGAATATATTCGTCTGGCGCTGATTGGCCGCAAACTCGGCCACCGTATTTATATTGTGCTGGAAAAACCCTCCGAACTGGAACTGGTGATCGACGAGGCGAAAAACCTCAACGTGCAGCCCCTGCTGGGGGCGCGCATGCGTCTGGCCTCCATCGGTGCCGGTAAGTGGCAAAACTCCGGCGGCGATAAATCCAAGTTTGGCCTTTCGGCGGCGCAGTTACTGGCCGCAGTGGAACGCCTGCGTGCCGTCAATATGCTGGACTCTCTGCAAATGCTGCATTGTCATCTGGGTTCCCAGGTGGCGAATATTCGTGATATCCAGCGTGGTTTTCGTGAATATGCCCGTTATTACACTGAGCTGCATACCATGGGAGTGAAGATCAATGTCATGGACGTGGGCGGTGGTCTGGGGGTGGATTATGAGGGAACGCGTTCACGCAGTTTCTGTTCCACCAACTACTCACTGCAGGAATATGCCAACAATGTGGTGCATGTGATCTGGGAAGCCTGTGAAGAAAATGATTTGCCGCATCCGGATATCTTTACCGAATCCGGCCGGGCCATGACGGCCCACCATGCCATGTTGATCACCAATGTGATCGAAACCGGTCAGTTACCCGATCCACAGTCACTGGCGGAACCCGATGCCGATGCACCGATGATCCTGCATGACCTGTGGTTGAGTTATCAAAGTCTGTCGCAGGACAATGCAGATCGCGCCATTGTGGAAATCTACCACGATGCCCATTTGGCCCTCACCGAAATGCACAGCATGTATACCCATGGTGTGATGAACCTGAGTCAGCGGGCGGCGGCGGAAGAACTCTATTATGCCATTAATCGCAAGATGCTGACCCTGTTGCAGCCGGGCAAGCGAGTGCACCGCGAGATCCTGGACGAACTGAACGAACGACTGGCGGATAAATATTTTTGTAACCTGTCGATCTTCCAGTCCATACCGGACGTCTGGGCCATTGATCAGATCTTTCCCATTGTCCCGCTGCATCGCCATACCGAGGAACCGACCCGGCGCGGCATCCTGGAAGATATCACCTGCGACTCCGACGGTCGTATTGATCACTATGTGGATGGTGAAGGGCTGGAAAGCAGTTTACCCCTGCATGAGGTGAAAGACGGTGAAACCTATCTGCTGGGTATTTTTCTGGTCGGCGCCTATCAGGAAATACTGGGTGATATGCATAACCTGTTTGGTGATACCGATTCCGTGAATGTTCTCCTGAATGACGCCGGCGGTTATCAGTTGATCGAACCCACCCAGGGGAATACCGTGGATGATGTGCTGCGCTATGTCAATTTCCGGCCGGAAGAACTGCTGCAAAGTTATCACGTCAAGATCGGCAAGGCGGATCTGACTCAGGGTGAAAAGGAACTTTTCCAGCAGGAACTGGAAGCCGGTCTGCATGGGTATACCTATCTGGAAGATTAAGACTCGACGGGAAAAAGCATGACAAGCATAAAAGTGGAACATAATCCCGATCAACAACGCCTGGATGAACTGGGTGTTGCTGACTGGGGTATCTGGGAAAAAGAAGCGTCCGTCTTTCCCTGGACCTATGATGCGACAGAGACCTGCTATTTTCTAACGGGTGATGTCATTGTTACACCGGCCGGCGGTGTGCCTGTCAGCATGGGCAAGGGCGATCTGGTGACCTTTCCGGCCGGAATGTCCTGCACCTGGGAGATTCGTCAGGCAGTGCGCAAACACTATTCCTTTGCATAAAAAAAGCCGGTGCGAGACCGGCTTTTTGTTGCAACATTTCGGACGATTAAATCTTGAACTGGATACCCACTGAGATGTGTGAGATATCATCATCATGGCGGGTATACTCGACTACCATGTTGGTGGTCTTGCCCAGATCAAAGCCGACACCAAAACCAAAACTGGCTTCCACATCATCATCGGTTTTACCGTTCACTTCAACGTTCTGATAAAGCAGACCGGCGCGCAGACGCAGTACCATGGTGTCAGTGATGTTCGGTGCAAACATGGCATATGCACCCAGTGTGTAATATGAGAGATCGACACCGGGTGCTTCCGGGTCCACGATGGAGGTGGTGAATTCCGCTTCGTAAAAGAAGCGTTTGCCGATTTCCGGAACACGTGAACCGTAGGTGATTTGCGCGGAGATACCGTTATCCATATTGTCTACGTCTGACATGGCGGCGGAAGTGGTGATGTAAGTATTAAAGGTTTCGGCCTGGACAGATGCTGTGCCAAACAGCAATGCACCGGCGACCAGAGCATTGACGACTGATTTAATTTTCATTTTCCTGCACCCCTGCATTTAAATTAAAAGGATTCTGAGTGGAATTTTTGGGATGGCGTATTCTACACCGCCGTCAGGAGAAAACACACTGCCGACCGGATAAACACGGGGTAAACGTGAACCGTATCAATCTTTTCAGGGACGCAGCACTCTGATCCAGCGCCACAAGTTGAGCAGACTGGCCAGGGAGGCGGCAAGATAGGTGAGCGCGGCAGCACGGAGAATAGTGCGGACGGCCGCCTCATCGTCCGGCTGGATATAGTTGCCTTCAGTGAGTACGGGCAAGGCCTTGCCGAAACTGGCATCCAGCTCCACCGGCAAAGTCACCAGATGCACCAGGGTGGCAACCAACATGGAACCCAGTCCGATGGCAACCATGGCAATACCAAGTGATGGGGCCCGGCTGAGCAGCGTCATGAACGGCATGGCCAACAGCGCCGCTGCACCGATCTTTTCCACCACCATGGCGAGTACGGCCAGACGGCTGCGCCATTTCAGCAAGGCTTCACCGCGATGATGTTGAATGGCATGACCGACTTCATGGGCGGCCACGGCAACCGCCGTCAATGAGTTATCGTTGTGGTTGGCATTACTCAACCGTACGACCCGATCCATGGGGTCATAGTGGTCACCCTCTCGCCCGGCGATTTCCACCTTGACATCCTGCATATCGAAACGATCCAGTAAATGCCGGGCCAGTTCACCACCGGTACCCGGAATATGCGGCATGGGTTTGCTGTAACGACGAAACGTATATTGCGCCCACCAATGTGGACCAAACACAACAAGCAGAATGAGAGTAATAACAAACAGGTAATGCATAGGCCGTGATCTGGTTAATGAATAATCAGTTTAACAAAAATTGGTCAAGATGTGGCCATATATTTAATCAGGTTGTTGCCATTTTTAATGACAGTAGGTATAAATCCGCAATTACTCAAGCGTAGTGCAAAGCAATCATGCGGACGTTTGATTAGAAAACGCAACATAAATGCAAAAAAATTAAACCCAATTGTATTCAGTTATCGTTAACAGGATAGCTGTTATTAAATGCAATGGTTAAATAATGATAAGTTCCGGGGAGGAATACCATGAACCTGTCGGTGGGCACAACGACGTTTGTCGTTAAGATCACAAAATTACCTGTTTTTTTACTGATGAGCATGGTCCTGGTTTTACAGGGCTGCGGCGGTGGCGATGGTGGCGGTAATACCGCACCGGTTGCGGCAGCCGATGCGATCATTGTTGATGAAGGCGGCACAGTCGCTGCACTTACCGGTGGTGTTACATCAGTACTGGCAAATGATACTGATGCCGACGGTAACACCTTAACGGCGGTGTTGGTCAGCAATCCTGCCAATGGCAGTTTGACCCTCAACAGCAACGGCAGCTTCAGTTATACACATAACGGCAGTGAAACCACCGCTGACAGTTTCACCTATCGCGCCAACGACGGGATCGATAACTCCAACACGGTGACGGTTTCTATCACCGTCAACCCGATAAACGATGCCCCCATCGCAGCTGCCGATTCCATTATCGTTGCCGAAGGTGGTACCGCCACCACACTGGATAATGGCAGCAGTACTGTACTGAATAATGATTCCGATGCTGAAGGCGATGCCATGGAAGTGACGCTGATTAGTGGCACATCCAACGGCGCATTAACCCTGAATGCAAATGGTACCTTCAGTTATACTCACAACGGTGGTGAAACCACCACTGACAGTTTTACCTACCAGCTCACCGATGCGGTATTGGATTCCAATATTGTCACCGTCAGCATTACAGTGACACCGGTGGATGATCCTGCTGCACTTTCTGATGACGGCAACAGTATCACGGAAGATGCGGTACCCAATACGGTCGGTGGCAATGTACTGAGTAATGACACCGATGTGGATTCTCCGCTGGTGGTGACCAATGCCGGCACACTGTCCGGTACCTACGGCAGTCTGCTGCTGAATGCCGATGGTTCCTATACCTATACGCTGGATAACGGCAATACTGCGGTCAATGCACTGAACAGTGGTGGGACACTGAGTGACACCTTTGTCTACAATGCCAACGGTCAGTCCGCCAATCTGGTGATCACCATCAACGGTGCGGATGATGCCACAGTATTGAATGGCGACGGCAACAGCATCACTGAGGATGCGGTGCCCAATACCGTCAGCGGTAATGTGCTGAGCAATGACGTTGATCCGGACACTGCGTTGACCGTCACCAATGCGGGTACCCTGTCCGGTACCTACGGCAGTCTGCTGCTGAACGCCGATGGTTCCTATACCTATACGCTGGATAACGGCAACGCTGCGGTCAATGCACTGAACAGTGGTGGGACACTGAGTGACACCTTTGTCTACAACGCCAACGGCCAGAGTGCCGGCCTGACGATTACCATCAACGGTGCGGATGATGCCACGGTATTGAATGGCGACGGCAACAGCATCACTGAGGATGCGGTGCCCAATACCGTCAGCGGTAATGTGTTGAGTAATGACGTTGATCCGGACACCGCGTTGACCGTCACCAATGCCGGTACCCTGTCCGGTACCTACGGCAGTCTGCTGCTGAATGCCGATGGTTCCTATACCTATACGCTGGATAACGGCAACGCTGCGGTTAATGCATTGAACAGTGGTGATACCCTGACGGATACCTTTGCCTATAATGCCAACGGCCAGTCAGCTAATCTGGAGATCACGATTAACGGTAATACTGATGCCGCTTCGATCTCCATGAGTGGTGTCTGGATGGGACCGGCTGTTGTGACCAGTGATCCGGGGGCCTGTAGTGCGGGACTTGGTTCCATTGATAATAACGCCATTACCATTACGCAAACAGGCTCAACCCTGACGGCTAAAGTGAGTAACGGTGCGAGCCTGACCGGGACAATTAACACCTCAACCGGTGACTTCAGCTTCCCGCTGGTCAGTAATACCGGTGTGCTAAGCGGCGTTCGCCCTGACCTGACACAACCTTTGAACGATACTGCCATAATCAACTGGAGTGTGGATCTGAACGTGGCCGGTACCGCAACGGCTGCAGGTCAGATGTCCGGTACCATTGATGTGACTTTGCATGTCAGCGGTCTGCCGGATTGCAGCTACACACAGACCTTTACCAACAGTAACCTCGTTTACCAGCATACCGGCACGGAAAACTATGCCGGTAACTATGCGGCGGAAATGATGGCTGAATCAGCATCCGTCGATTCCTTTGTTGGTTTCAGAACTGCCAAAGAACAACGCGGCTTCCCGTTCCAGCTGGAAACCTTCGGCACCCTGATTAATGCCTGGTTGCCGACCGGTCCCCGCGTGAACGAGGTTTCACGGAGTCTGGCTGTCGTCACCAATACCTTTAATCCGTCTACCGGCTATTTTGAACTGGAGACCGAGGAAGTGGTGAAATATGACTTCAATGCTGACACCTTCATTGATGCCACCAATGTCTACCACAACAAGTACACCGGTATTTTCATGGCTGATCCGGCGGTAACTGGTGGCACAAACGGTGCGCCAATGATCATGGCTAATCTGGACAGTTACGAACGTAACTACTCCGGTGACAAGGATGCCGGTGGTTTGCCGTTTGGCGCCAGTTTTGATTCAGGTCCCGCCTATGCGAAACGGGTGAATACCTCCGGATTGACCAGAACCATTCTGACCGAAAGCAATAACCTTACGGCTGTATCGCGTGTCATGGTTGGTCTAAACAATCCGCCATTAAAGACAGCGGTCAGTACAACCGGACGTTTGCGGTTGCAGGTACTGGATGGTCCTGACGTGGCAGGCAGTACCTCTGTCTTGTGTTCAGGTGACTATTTCAATGACTTCGGCGGCACCGGCGGACGTTTCTTCGGCCACCTGAATATGCCGGATCCTGATTTTGATACCCTGCAGTTCAGAACAAACAATACGGTCAGCACCGTTAACTGTGATGCTTCTCAGGGCGGCAGTATCAGCATTCCACACGCCACCCCGCTGGCGGTGCGTATTCTGGATACCGGCCCGAACGGTGTCATGGATACGACCGGTGTTACCCTTGCCGGCGATGATATTGAAACCGTTTACACGGTCACCACCAGTGTCGCCCCGGTTGCCGAGCGTTATACGCAAAACACGGCTATGTCGGATATCGACGTGAATGGTGCGCGCGCGTCGGTGACGCAAAGCGGAAACGATTTCCGTCTGCGTGGTTTCTTCAACGGCACCAAGCCGATCAATGTCAGCTGGCCGGGCCATCCGGAAACCACCACCAGCTATCAGTTGCGTGCCCAGGATCCGGACGGCTACGTGAAGCGTCGCTTTAATACAACGACTGCCGGCTACATCCTGCCGGCCGGTACCATCGGCGAGGATGACGTGACCCTGCAGTTGTTGGCGATTAACAACGCGACCAGCAACGGTGCAGTGTCCAGAGCGCAAAGTCGTCGCATCAAACTGCACTCGGGTATTACCGGCTCTTATAATGTTGAGGTGAATCATCCCAACTTCCGGCGCGGCATCTTCCAGATCAATCTGAGCAGCAACCCGACCGGCTTTGTCTGCAGTATTCGCAAACCGGTTGATCCGGCGGTGATGGACTGTACCGGTGGTTCAATTGACTATGCAACGGATACGGTTACTGCAAACCTGACTTTCGGTGCAACACCGATCACACTAACCCTGGTCTTCTCCGACGCGGTGAACGCCACCGCAAGTATGACCAACGGGGCTGACACCTGGACCGGGCATGCAAAATTGTCAGACAAAGAACTGCGTGTTCGCACCAGTGTTGATTCTGGCGGTTTCCAGAGCACGGTTGTCTCCATGATCATGGCCAATCGGCCGGAAGGTATCCTGACCAGTGCGTCCGGACAGGACTTCGGCTTCGGTGGCGGTCCAGGCGCGCCGCTGAATATGTGGCTGACCGGTGATTATGACACACGGCTGCGTTCGTTCTATGGTATGCCCATGGATGATCAAGTACCGCAAAACAACATGATCTTTATCAGTTCAACAACCGCCACCCCACTGGCGGCGGATACCCTGACACTGACCATGCAGAACTATGCCGGTGATCCCACCTCGCTGACCTATCAGGTGAACTACGGCTCACCGGATGCGACAGCGCTGTATGCTCCTGCGGAACTGCCGCCGTTACGCAGCGCCTTTAGCCTCAACGGCAATCCGGTACCAGGCAATGCGGGCAACAACACGAATGCTGTTAACGTGTCCGGCAGTAGTGGTGTCCTGACCTTCAGTTGGCCGAACAACCTGGCGGATGCTGCGAATACCCTGCACCAGATCCGGATCAGGTTCCGTGATGCAGCAAACAATGTCCTGCCCCATGATCAGTTCCGTACGGTGCGACTGACAAACGGCAGTGGCGGCCTGTCCCTGAGTGCAGACACCACCACCTGGACCTGGGACAGCACCGGCATCTTCGCTATCCCCGCCGGGACCTATGCGGATATCGAAGTCATCGCCTCCGATACCGCCAACACCATCTGGGGTCGTTCACAACGCTTCGTGGTGTACATGCCCTAACAGGTAAGTAAAAACCTGAAATGAAAAACCCCCGACCGCAAGGTTGGGGGTTTTTTTATGTCTGTGTGAATGTGAGATTTCGAAGTTTCTATTTCTCCCCCCCACTTCGTGGTTGAGGCGAGTGACTTTTTCGTCATTCCGGCGGGTGCTGGAATCCAGTGCACAGTACAACCAAATATATGAATTATTCCGCCCGCTGCTGCGCAGCTGAGGCGGGTAACTTTCATTTGCTTTGTCCAAATGAAAGTCACCAAAGCAAAGGACACCCTTGCTGCCTTGATGCTGTGATTGGTTATGATTTTTGTTTGTGTTTGACAAAAGGGCCTTCCCTGGCCCTTTGTCAAACTGCGACATCCTGTCGCATCTCTATCGATTCAAAAATCAAATCCAATCACATGGCAGCAAAAGGGGATGATCCACGCGGCACGGTTCTTGTTGAAAACAGGAATTGCCATGGATGAAAGAAAAAATCTTTGCGTTCTTCGCGACTTTGCGTTTTGTGTATGGATATACTTATGCTGCGAGGTCAGGGATGATCAGGAGCAGCCTTTGCACCTTTGCGTTATGTTCCTGAAAATATAAATGCTCTGTGTTCTCTGTGACCTCTGCGTTATAAACTGAACAAATATAATTTTTGTGTTCTTCGCGTCTTTGCGTTATGTTTTTGATCTAAATAAATACTCTGTGGTTTCTGCGTTGTGTTTTTGTCAGCCTTGTTGCGAACAGGCCGGTAATTAATTCTTGCTCTTCACCACCATCGTCGATATCCCCAGCTTCTGCAACCGGATACGAATAGCGTCGAGTTCCTTCGCATTGGTCATTGGGCCGACTCTGACCCGGTGCCAGGTATCACCGTCATTAATGGTGACGGTCTGGATGTTGGTGACGATCCCTTGCAGGGCCAGTTTGGCCTTGAGTTTGTCCGCCTCGGCTTTATGTCGAAATGAACCGGTTTGCAGGCTGAACTCTTCCGGTTTGCCCGGTTTGTTGTTCGGTCCGGGCTTGGGGGTCGTGTGTTTGGGTTTGACCAGTTCCTGTTCCGGGATGGCCACTTCCAGTTCCGGCAGGATGGTGTAGAAATCAAAGCGGGGACGTTTGTCGCCCTCTTTTAGATTTTGTTTTTGTTCCTGTACCTTGCGCGCATCTTCCACGGTACGTTTCATGGCATCGGTGAGCAGGCGCTGTTTGTGTTTGGGGGTGTTCTCGTTCAGATAGACCAGGAAGGCGACGAACAGGCCGACGGTCAGGCCGCCCAGCATCCAGATCCAGCCGGGGATCCCGGTCTTTTTTCCGTTGTTGTCACTTTTATTTTTGGCGTAATCGCGTGGCATGGGTCTGTATCATTTTTGGAATAGAAGAATTATATCAGATTCAGCCGGTTATGCCGGGATGTTAAAGCTGATTCGACATTGTTTTGTGGATAATTTTCCCCCGCCCCCTGTTGGGAGGGGGGAAAGAGGTGATTTACATGCTTTCCGGGGCGGAAACGCCCAGCAGTTTCAGACCGTTGGCGGTGACCTGACGTACCGCCTGACTCAGGGCCAGCCGCGCATCACGCAGATCGGACTCGTCAATGATCACCTTGTGGGCGTTGTACCAGGAGTGAAAATCATTGGCCAATTCGCGCAGGTAATGGACCAGCTGGTGTGGCTCGTGATTGAGGGCGGCGTTTTCCACCACTTCTGCATACTGATCCAGCTTGCTCATGACCGCCTGTTCATGATCGGTATCCAGCATGGCCAGATTGTTCAGGCCGTTGCTCTGATCATAACTGAGCCCTTTCTCTTCGAGCTTGCGCAGCATGCTGCAGACCCGCGCATGGGCGTACTGGATGTAGTACATGGGGTTGTCACTGGACTGGGACATGGCCAGATCCAGGTCGAAATCCAGATGCTGTTCTGATTTACGCATGACGTAGAAGAAACGGGCCGCATCGTTGCCGACTTCCTTGCGCAACTGACGCAGGGTGACAAATTCACCGGAACGGGTCGACATCTGGGCCTTTTCACCGCCACGATAGAGGATCGCAAACTGGACCAGCAACACATCCAGCTTTTTCGGATCATCGCCGAGGGCTTCCAGCGCCGCCTTTACGCGGGGAACATAGCCGTGATGGTCTGCACCCCAGATATCGATCACGCGTTCAAAGCCGCGTTCCATCTTGTCCATGTGATAGGCGATATCCGAGGCAAAGTAGGTGGTCTGGCCGTTGTCACGCACCAGTACGCGATCCTTTTCATCGCCAAAGTCGGAGGATTTGAACCAGATGGCACCCTCTTTTTCATAGGCATGACCGGAGGCCTGCAGGCGTTCCAGTGCTTTCATGACGGCGCCGCTGTCCGTCAGGGAGCGTTCCGAATACCACTCGTCATAGGTGACGCCGAAGTGTTCGAGATCATCCCGGATATCATCCAGGATGTAGTTCAGACCCAGATCAAACACCAGACGATACTGGTCATCACGCAACAGGGTCTTGGCCTTGTTGATCAGGCCGTCAATGTGTTCTTCCTTATCACCGCCGGATGGTTCATCGGCGGGTAAGTCCTCACTTATCTCCGTCCAGCTTTTTTGCATGGCGTCGCCGTTTTCCCGATGCAGGGTGGCGGCGATATCCCACACATAGTCACCCTTGTAACCGTTGCTGGGGAAATCCTGTTCGCCGGGGTATTCCAGTTCCACGCCACACAGACCCAGATAACGCAACCAGACCGAGGTGGCGAGGATGTCCATCTGGCGACCGGCGTCATTCACATAGTATTCGCGGTGTACGTCAAAACCGACTGCCTCCAGCAGATCGGCAACGGTTGCGCCATAGGCGGCACCGCGACCATGGCCCACATGCAGGGGACCGGTGGGGTTGGCGGAAACAAATTCCACCTGCACACGCTTACCGGCGCCCTTGCTGGAGCGACCGAATTGCTCGCCGGCGGCGAGGATCTTGCCAACCACAGCCAGCTGGGCATCACTGACCAGGAAAAAGTTGATAAAGCCGGGACCGGCGATTTCCACATTGGTGACGATATCGGAAGCGGGCAGGGCAGCGACGATTTGCGCGGCCAGATCACGGGGTTTGGCTTTGGCCGGTTTGGCCAGCAGCATGGCGATATTGCAGGCGAAGTCACCGTGGCTTTTGTCGCGGGTGCGATCGATCTGGATCTTCAGCTCGATATCAGTGGGCAAGGTGCCGTCATTTTGCAGGCTCTCGATGGCTTGTCCGATCAGGTTCTGGAGTTCCGCTTTCATACTTCCGTTTCTGTCTTGGTGAACACAGGGCCGTGTATTATCCCCTGTCCTGTCCAAGTTGCAATAGAACCACAACCAAAATTGATCGGGCCGGAAACGGCGGGATCAAAACATCTCCAGCGGATCCACATCCAGCGACCACCGGACCTTGCGATTCAGTTTGGTCTGCTCCAGTTGTGGCAACCAGTGATTCAGAAATGTCTGCAAGGGGCGACGTTGCTGTGCCTGTAACAACAGTTGTGCCCGGTAACGTCCGGCGCGTCGTTCCATGGGGGAGGGGATCGGTCCGAGCAGAATCACGTCCGGTGTGAGGATGGTCCGGGCGGTAGCGGCCAGTTCTTCCAGGAATTCCATTGGTGCGCCGGGGTCCAGTGATTCGGCGCGCAACAGGGCCAGATGCCCATAGGGTGGAAAGGCGGCCGCCTGCCGTTCGGCCAGAATGTTGTCCGCACAGGCGGCATAGCCTGCGCTCACCAGGGTTTGCAGCAGGGGATGTTCCGGGTGGCGGGTCTGGATCAAGACTTCACCGGGTCGTTCGGCCCGACCCGCCCGACCCGCCACCTGGGTGATGAGTTGGGCCATGCGCTCCGAGGCGCGAAAGTCAGTGCTGTAGAGGCCATAGTCGGCATCGAGGATGCCGACCAGACTGACATCGGGAAAGTGATGCCCCTTGGCCAGCATTTGGGTGCCGATCAGGATGCGGCCTTCGCCTTCATGGATCTTCGCCAACAGTTCATGCATGGCGCCTTTGCGCCGGGTCGCATCCCGATCGATGCGCAGTACACCGTAATCCGGAAACTGTGTCTGCAAGGCGGACTCGATGCGTTCCGTACCATAGCCAAGGGTGCGCAGTTCTTCACTGCCACAGTCCGGACAGGTGAGCGGCACCGGTCGTTCTGTCCCGCAGTGGTGGCAGCGCTGTTTATTGATTTGCCTGTAGAGGGTCAGGCGACTGTCACAGCGGGGACACTGACTGATCCAGCCGCAATCGTGGCAGGTCAACAGGGGGGCAAAGCCGCGGCGGTTCAAAAACAGCAGGACCTGACCGCCGGCCGCCAGATGGCGTTGCATGGCCTGACGCAGGTTCACCGAGACCAGATGATCCATGGGCTGTTTGCGTACATCAAGGATCTGCAACCGTGGCGGTATGCTGTCACCGGCCCGGGCCGGCAGGATCAGATGTTGATAACGGCCCTGTCGGCAGTTGGCCAGACTCTCCAGCGAGGGAGTGGCACTGCCCAGGACAATCGTGACGCCCGCATCCCGGGCGCGGACTATCGCCAGATCACGGGCCGAATAGCGAAAGCCATCCTGTTGTTTATAAGAGAGATCGTGTTCTTCATCGATAATAAACAGGCCGGGTTTGCACAGCGGGATGAAGACGGCGGAGCGGGTACCAATGATCACCTGTGCCTCACCGCTCGCCGCCGCCAGCCAGGCCGCCAGTCGTTCGGTATCATTCAGACCGGAGTGCAACACCGCCACGGTACAGGGCAGGGCGGCACGAAAACGGCTTTCCAGTTGCGGGGTAAGACCGATCTCCGGCACCAGAACCAATACCTGCTCGTCGCCGGCAATCACCTCACGGATCAGATTGAGATAAACCTCGGTCTTGCCACTGCCGGTGACACCGTCCAGCAGGTGGCAGGCAAAACCTCCCAGCGTGGCACGCATTTGCTCGACGGCCTGATGTTGGTCCGGGTTCAATGTTTTCAGCGGGCGAGGTTCTCCGACAGGGCGCGACACGGGCGAAGCAGCGACACTGTGCTTTTCCACCCAACCCGCTTCCACCATTTTTTGCATGGCCTGACGCCAGTTGCTGTATTGCTGATTCAGGGCGGCACTGCTGACCGTGTGGTCCTGTTGCAACCGTGTCAGCAACACGGCCTGTTTTGGTGCACGTTTCAGTGTTGTCGGATCGGTCTGTTGACCGGTTGGGGTGATGGTCCAGACGGTTTCCAGTTTCAGGTGGGCTGCTCGTGTCTGGCGTAACAGGACCGGCAAGGCGGTTTGGATCACTTCACCGATGGGGGCGTGGTAATAACGGGATGCCCAGCCGAGATGTTGCAGCAGATCGGCCGGCAGGATGGGTTGGGTATCGAGGATGGCCGCCGCTTTTTTTAACCGGTTGCGTTCCACCCCGGTTTCAGTGGTGGTTTCCAGCAGTATACCCACCAGTTTTTGTGATCCGAACGGGACCAGTACCCGGATACCGGGCTGCAAAACCGTCGGATCAACCTTGTCAGGGGGGAGATAATCGAAGCTGCGGCGCAGCGGAACCGGGACGGCGATGCGTAAAAGCGGGCTGTTGTCTGACATGCTGCAACTCTATCAATTCCCGCACATTTATCCACTCAAATCGCTAAGTGCTTGAGTGAAAATGCGAATGATTGTTATCCACAGAATCTGTGGATAACTTTGTGGATGAATTGGTGGAAACCCTCGCCAGGCCGCGAAAATGTTACTCTTTTGTTAAACTGGCGAGAAATTGAACGTAAGGATAAAAGTATAATAATCAATAAGTTATATTGTTTTTGTAGTGCGGACTGCATTTTTTACATTTTTTTGACACGGAAGTTATTGATCTTGTTCGTGCTGTGTATAAAAACAAAAAATATCACCGGATCAGGCTTGTTTTTCCCATTTGGTTTTGGTAATCAAAAAAGCCATAAATTTGCCGGTGTTATCCCTTTTTTATGCAGGTTCCCGGTCATACTCGGGTCCAGGCAGGCCGTCAATACTCACGGCATTTTTTTCTTTTTGATATTGCGCGATGCCGGCAGCGCCTTTTTCGTGTGCCCAGTTGGTTAATTCATCACGATGCGCGACAAAATCCATCAACGGCACAGCTTCCCCGCAAGATGTTTGCACACGAGTCACCAAAATACGGAAGATTTGTCGTACGCCGGGGATGTCGGCGTCGAACAGGGGACGAAAATCGGCCCACTCATCATCCCCCGGCAGGATCACCTCGCCCTCACCGAACAGTCGCAGGATCATCGGCTTGCCTTCAAAAGCGCACATCATCACCGTTATGCGGCCATTCTCCAACAGATGTGCGGCGGTTTCGTTACCACTGCCGGTCAGGTCCAGGATCACCACCTGATTCGGATCGACAACCCGAATGGAATCCAGTCCGCGGGGTGACAGATTGACATGTCCTTGCGGACTGAGCGGTGCGGAGGCAAGAAAGAAGATTTTTTGGTCGGCGATCCAGGCGGCGATTTCGGGGGGAATTCCGGGGTAGACCTTCATGTTAACAATCCTTGCGTGACAATGAATGAAACCGTTAGGTTAATTGAAGCGGGGATGAGGGTCCAGCAGGATTTCCCTGCACCGGCAGAGTGCAAAGATCAGGGGCAGTCAGGCTGCGCTGCCGCGGTGACGTTTTTATAGCGTTTGTTGTCCGCTGTCGATGCATCGACGAGTTGTTTGACAAAGATCAGGCATTCGTTATTGGTGGAGGCGCCAAATGAAATCTCATATTGCTGATTCTTCTCCGGCACAAAGCTGATCTGTTTGGCACATAGCTGTGGATTCATCATCTTGTCCATATCAATGCGATAACCCTGTTCCTGTGTTCCCCGGTTAACCGGTACATCGACCGGATCGCCCTGGGCAATTTTCTGGTATATCAGGGTAATGGTCTTGCCTGCAGGGAGGTGGTGAATTTTATTTGCCGGAGCAGTGGGCCTGCGTTTATCGATCAAGCCGTTTGCGATTCGGTATTCCTTGCAGTCAATAAGTATGGTTAATTCCGGCTCGCCGGGCATGGTGGAAGAGAACGAGACTCGTGCGGTATTGTCGCCTGCTGTCGAGTGAAACAGCGGTGCGTTGCTGCATGCGCTGAGCAGAAACAGGGTGATCATGAAGCAGATGTGTTTATGCATATGTTTGGCTGGATATGGTTGATGTTGTTTATTCCGGTGCAAATTGTGGTGGCAGGCGGTTAATCCTCTTTTTCCGCCCACTCCCGCAACTTGCGCTTGAGTTTTTTCTCCACTTTATCACCGATTTCATTCCACTCATCCCGGTCTGCGTGGTTTTGGCTCTCTTCTGTCTCGGCCCAGTCCTTCATTTTGCGCATAATCCTGGCTTCCACCTTGTCACTGATCTCCTCCCACTCCTGCTCGCGCTTTTTCTCTGCGGCAGATTTGGTCTTGTAGTGGGAACCACTGCCCCAGACCATGAGTACACCGCTGAGAAAACCGAAATCATACCAGCCACCGGTATTGTGCGGCTCATAGACCTTGACCGTATCGCTGAATATCTGGATCAGCAGGGTGATGATTGAAATGACACCATGCCACAAACCATAGAAAAAACCGGCAGGTTTATCCGGAGTAAATTGTTCATTCCCGGCGGTGCAGGCAGCCAGCAGCAGCAGGGTTGCTGCCAATATGAGGGATTTAAATAAAATTGAGTGGCCGGTCATTATCCATTGATCCTGTGGTTGTTACCCTTTAAGTATAGCGTACCGCCATCGGCCTGTTCAGTTCAAGGGGAACGCAAGGTTTGCAATGGTAGGTTTTTTGCCCGGTTACCGCTTGGCGGGAAGTGAGCCTTGTTTGATCCGGTGATGGAGTTGTTGCAAGTTCAGCCGTTCCCGTCGGTAGAAGCGAAGAAAGAAGCCAAGCAAACCGATGCCACAGGTAAACAGTAAAATCGCCAAGACAATATAGTCACGCAATATAAAGGCCGGCAGGAAAAAGGCCAGGGGTCCGAATACCACTATACCCTCAACTCTACCCTGCATGGGCCTGCGCATGGAAGCCAGTGAGGCGGCGGGATTGTTCTGCAACTCGGCAATCCTGGCGACAAACCGCTCCAGCGAATAGTTGGTATCGCGATCCTTGCTGGAAAAAAAGATCATAAATTCATTCTGGATCTGATCACGAAATGCATTCAGTCTGCGCAAGCCCCTGAAGCTGTGAGTCATCGCGTTTTTTTGCCGGGGGTTTACCAATAAAAAATCGAGAAAATGACTTTCATCATATGGCGCACCGGGAGTTTCCCGATGCTGTTCGAACAACTCAAGCACTTTATCCCGTATTGCTTGCATGATGCGATGTTTCCATTGTGCCAATGGCACTCCCGCCGGCGATGCAGTTAATTATCATTTCGGCGTTTGATTTCATCCTTCAGCCAGTCACCCAGATTCTTTTTAAGTCGCTCCTCCATTCGCGCATCAACCATCTCCCAGGCATTCATGCTTGACCCGCTTGTCCCGGAATCGGATTCGGACCACTCCTTGATCCTGGCCAGAATATTGGTCTGGACCTCTTCGCTCAGGGCATCCCAATCCACTTCGGGTTGAGGTGCGCTGCGGATGCGTTGCTCCTGTTCCTCGTCATCGCCATCCCTGTTACGATCTCGATCATTTTTCCGATCCCGCTCTTCGTTCTCTTCCCTGTATCGTTCCACCCTGTACCGATCATCCTTGCCATTTGTATATATCTCAACCTTTACTGTATGTTCTGTTTTATCATCATCATTTTCTTCTTCATCGTCGTCAGACTGCTTTTTGCCGTTACGGGGTTTTGTTTCAGAACCGCCGGCTATCAAAACCAAAAATCCAAACAGGAAACCGACGTCATACCAGGGACCGGTGTTATGTATTTCGTAGAATCGGACGGAGTTTGTGAAAAAAGAGGCAACCAGTGTGAACGGACTGATCAGCCCATGTAAAAAACCATAGCCGACCCCGGCGAGATTCTCCCGGTTAAATCCGGAGCCGCCGGGTGTACAGCCTGCGAGTAGTACCAGAGTGAGGATAAGCAGTAAAGGCTTCACGTAACGTAAGAATTGGTTAATCATTATCCAACGATCCATTGATTTAATGCTTAAAGTATATCCGGATTTGATAGAATTCCAAGAGACAACGTAATGTGGATTGGAAATGGCCCCGACGTTGCTTTACCGATTGGAAGGTAAATATATCGTCGTTTGCGAACAACATTCATGCTGAGTGATGAATGGTTTAGATTTCCTTGCCATTGACAAAAAAAGCCTCATCTTTCTTAAACTCAGGGCAGATGAGATAGTCAGTGCAACCGATTGCCTCGGCAATTTCGCACACCGAGTCGATAAATTGTTGATATTGTTCCGCCGTCTGGACCTCCTCTTTTTCGACATTGATCTCCAGCATGTCTTCTTCAATGATGGTGAGAGAGAGCACCATACCGGTATCACAACGGGCATCTGCGACGTACGAATATTCTCCGTTGAGAAATTTCTGCAAATCGAGTTCGGCGGGCGGTTCCTTGCCATATTGCGACATGAGCCAGACGACTCTGCCGGTCAGCCAGTCAAACAGTCTGGTCCAGGATTCATTGTCCAAACCATGATACCAGACCTCGATCAGGTCCATGGTGTTGCCTGCAAAGTGGTGTTTAACTGTATCCCAACTCATAAGGGCAGTGCACCGTGGACAATCCAAATTAAATATCTGCAGATAACCGTATATGCCTGATTTATTCTTCAGGCAACGCTTCAAATTCTTTACGTTTGTTCTCGAACCATGCTTGCATCCCGGACGGGTTCTGCATGAGTGACTGCATATCCTGCATGGCCTTGAGATGCGCGGCATCCTGCTTTTGAAACATTTCCATGCCGTGCTGCTTGCTCATTTCGGCGATTTCTTCAAAGGTGTCGGCCCGAAATACCTTGTCACAGGCACCGCCAAGCTGATTACATGTCATGGTTTTCATTTTGCCTCCTGTAGTTGATGGTTTTTCACCGATGACTACCCGGCACGCCGTCATTTTGTGGGGATTGCTCAGTTTCTGTCCCGTTTTTCTGATGTTTACATCTCTTGTTTGATACTCTCCGGAAGCGTTATTTCCTTGTTAGTGCTATATATGCGTGTAACCTGTTTATGAGTTTTTGGATCTTCGCTGCGATAACTAGCAAAGAAGGTGGCGGTCTCCTCATGGATGGCAAATCCTGCGGAAATAAAATGGGGATCCTCATACGAACAGCAACCGGTTGAAAAAATATATCCATCTTTCTTTTTCAATCCCCCTGTGGTCGCGTAGGTGTTGATAAATGCCTTTAGCAGCATTTTATCCGGCAGGCAAGCTTCAAGGTTGCTGCGGATAAATTTTTCCATGAATATAGTGGAACTGCCGTCAACTGTAGAAAGTGCAGTATTAACCCAATTCTTGTAGATAGTCTGTATTTCCCGGCGATCCTGATTCAGATCGCGGCCTGCGATTTTGGCGCATTCAGTAACAGCATTACTATTCTGCGCTGAGGCATTTTGAGCGGTAGTCTTGCCCTGTTGTGAGTCTTTGTCAGAGCAGGCTGAAGTTGTTATAAGGATTGTCAGGATAAAAGTATGAATGATTAATTTCATATGTGTTCCTTCGAAACGTATGTCCCGGCTGGGACGGATTTGGATCAGTATAGTTCGTTTGTTCGCATCCGCAAGAGGGAAAATTCAGGTATTGCGGGGTCAGGATAAGCCTGCAAAACACCCAAAGCCCATTAAGGCGTTATCACTTCCAGTACCCGAACAACAACTGGTTGTGATATGGCTGTGCGATTTGAAATTCAATTTCAAGTTGATTGCCCTGTTTGTGATATCCCCATCCCATATTTTTGGTTTTCTGAATCATTTCCTGTAGATAGAATTTCGGATAAAATGTGATGTTTTCAATCGTTGTTCTGGTGTGTCCGGTTTTTAGTGTATCTATCAGGATGTTTACACGGGTTTCTGCTGAAAATGCCGTCGTAGATACAGGCATGGAGGCAAGAAATAATATCAACAAAGTATAAATTATTATAAGGTCTTCCTTGTGATAAATCGCGACGGTGTTGGTTGATACACCTCGCAGTTTATTAAGTATCAGGCGAATAAAGCACTACTCATTTCGTTCTTCAATATACAGGTTAAATCCTTCAATATGAGTCGGTTCTTCAAAATACCGACTCACTTCCATGAACATTGATTCTGTATCAAAGCCGGCCCTTTCAGGTTGCTCGGTACGACGTTTCGCGATTTGTTCTAAACAAATGTCATCGCCTGTTTTCAAATAGATGAGTTCATGTTGGGCATTTGTTTCAGAAATCAGTTCTGCAAACCATTTTCGATGTCTGGCAGTATTGGCAGGAAAATCCATTACCACACTGGTACCGGTTTTCAATATTTCCAGTACCAGTAATTTGACCACCGGTTTCAGTATTGAAGAATAATGCAAATAGTCAGCAAAGGTTGTGATTTGGTTTGGATAAAGCATGGACAGCCACTCATCTTCCTGGATCAATACGGCATTACGCTGTTTCGAAATATGTTTCGCTTTAGTGGACTTTCCCGCCCCCATCTTGCCGGAGAAAAAAATCAGGGTTCCTGCTTGCACTTTTTATCCTGGTATACAAATCGTTTTGTGTGTATACCGTTAATATAACGATATTGCTGTCCCGGTCAATAAAAAAATCAGGACTCCGGTAACCCGGCCGCATTTGACGGCTTATCCAACACTTATCGCCCCATCTTTTTTTGATGAAGGATGTAAACCCATAATGCCGCAATCACACTTCTCGCATACCAGGCCGAGTTCTGAGCCATCATGTGTGCCTCTGTGTTCATGTGTTTTAACAAAATCAGGCAGGGAAAATGACTCAATCAAGTTGGCAGGCAACAGGTAACAGTCAAAATATACCCACTCACCCTGTACATTACCCCATGGTTTGCCTCTGAATGTCTCGGCCACACCCAGTGATTTTACTTTTTCTTCGACCGGACTCAGGTGAATGCAACTCATTTTCGTCGCCTAGTGGATAAACTGACGAGCACGAACAAGCGGGGAGGATGTCCTCTGATGAGTATTCGGCTGGTTCGAATAACGAATCCGATGAAATCTTCTGCTATACACGATTCACCATCTCTTCCAGTTTCTTTACTGTATTGAGGTTTCTGCCGGTTACCGCAACTCCTAAACAGGACTCAAGATTGGCAACCAGTTTTGACCGTCCAATGCCATTGGGCGCATACAAGTAAAACACGTTATTAACCAGTTTATATTCCTCAGTATCATCAAGCAGCTTGTCAATTTTGTCCATACTCACCTTTGGTTTTGAACTACAGAAATAAAAGTGTGCGGTTTTTCCTTCCTCCGGGTGAAAAGGATTGTGTTTGACGGATAAAAGAAAATTTGATTTATCGAGTAAAATCACTTCCGGTCTGAATCCAAAGTTATCGGATACTATTTCTGAAATGTTGTCAGGCGAGAGCTGTTTTCCATCCAGAACAACATTGCCGCTTTGAATGTATGTTTTGACATTCAGGTATCCATTTTTCTCAAGCGCAGTAGTCAAGCTTTTCATGGGAAGTGGATTTTTTCCTCCAACATTTACCCCCCTGAATAAAACGACGTATGTACCCATAATACCGTCTTTTAACACTGGTGCGAAACACGACGCCACTGCGCTATGACCGCCTCGGTAATATAGAGGGGTTTAAAATTGTAAGCAGCGAGCTCGCCAACTGATACCTGCTTGATCTCGGCCAGCTCTTCTCCCGGTACAATAGTCCCCGTTGCATGCACCTCAAACGCCAAAATAAGCTGATTCTTTTCCTTGAACATATGATGGCCCAGATAATGGACGACTTCTCCGGTTAAACCCAATTCTTCAGATACTTCCCGCAAGACCGCAGCTTCCGCCTCTTCACCTGCTTCCAGATAGCCGGTAATAAGTGAAAAAATCCCTTTCGGCCAGCTTTTATTTCTGGCCAGGATATAATCACCGCCTGATTTGACCAGGGCCGCCACAACCGGGGTTGGATTATTCCAATAGATGCCGGCGCATTCATTATTAATGCAAACAAATCGTAATGCGTGATCGATTTGTTTTGCTTCAACCTTGCTGCCACATTCCGGACAAAAATTCATATCAGTTATTTCCTGGGTTCCAAATGATAAAAGGGGTTCCTTAAACGTCCTTTTGCTTTGTTGCTATTTTATTGGTTTTAATATTACTTCAGCACCATCAGGCAGATCCTTCACCTGCAGCCCTATATCACCAGAGTACTGGATAATCTTATAAAAGGGGGCGCTCTGTATATTTGTGCCGGTATAATCACCATCGAGAATACCGGGAACAACCAAATAATATTTATGCCCATCCTTTAACGGCCCCAGCAGTTCTTTTGCTTCATTGATAATCGTGTCCATGAACCAGTCGATGTTAAATTCTTCATCTTTGATGAGTTCGTTATACTCCTCAATACTGTTGGCTATTATCTTGCAATAAACCTCCTCCGGGCACAAACGCCAAAACCGGTCATCCGCATCTTTCAGGATCAGATTCCCGAAATCATTCTCTGCAACCACCTCAACCGGATCAATACCCACCCAGCCCCATGAATCTTTCACTTCTTTAAGTATATTCATTAATTATTACTCATTATTAAATTTACGCTAACTAAAACGGTGTCCACCTAAATCCGTCTTGTGTTAGGCCATTTTCCGCCAGATCAACTTTTTTCTTGAACCCCGCCATTAGGGATTGGTTTAGCTGTATTTTATCAAAACAGTATTCTAAACGTTATGCATCAGCTGCGCCGCTTTTGGACGACGGACGGATGCTTTTGTTCGCTGTTTCTCTGCACAGGCGATCTGTTTTCTTTAGCAAATCCGGTACGCGATATATACCATGCATTTTAGCAATATTTTCTTTTGCTTTTTCTAAATTACCGATGGCCGTAATATAGAGCGGATTTTTGCTCTTGCCTCTGTATAATTCGCACTCTTTCGGGATGCCGGAAAACATGTTTTTTGCTACGCCAATCACTTCTACGTTGCCTGATAATGAATCGTAGAGTTTTTTTCCTAAACCAGGTTTTTCTTTTCCATCAAGAAATACATATCCATCAACGATGATAGTGGACGGGGTTAGTTGGTGCTCATCCAATAATTGCATAATACAAGGCAACTCCCGTTTATAAAAATTACCTGGTTCATAATCTTTGATGTCTTTTACAATTGATACATATTCACCAGATGGTGTTGCTGAGTGCCAATCAGAAAATAATACACCGGCTGAAAAAGCAACATTTTTATGGTATTGAACATCGACAGCTAATATCACCGGCCGATACCCTCATAGCGCCATTTACCTTTTTCTTCTTTCATAAAAATAAAGAGGACTGAGGGATTATTTCTTAACCACCTTGCCATATTGCACAACATTTAATCCCTCGGTCCTTTTCCTTATAACTTTCTGTTGTGTGGCAGGCGTGTTGCCTGCACCTGCCCACTATGAACAGACTGTTAGTTGTTGCTTTTAAATGACTGAATACGAATACCCTTCGTATATTTATTTAGTAGTTTATAAGCTGGATAACCTATAGGGATATGCAAACCAAATAAGGCTGAAACTGCAAAGGGTATAAACACGACTATAGCTAATGGTGGCGGATCACCTGGGAATGCTCCAAGAATAATTCCAATTCCGAAAACAAATGCCCACACAATACCCGTGCAGAATCCTAATACAAATCCTAATTTACATACTGATCTAAAATTCAGCTTTATTATATATGTATCCATTTTGATTTTTCCCCAGCCAACTATATTTGTTGGACCTAATTGTCCGGTTTAAATAAAGTAGACGGAGGGATTCTTTGTTAACCACTTTGCCAAATTGTACAAGATTTAATCCCTCTGTCGCATATAATTTTCATACAGCTCCCTGATTTTCGGGTTATTTTTGTCCTTTATTGGGCACTCTGCACTTCCAATATTAATGTCAAATTCTTCCTGCGCTTTTTTTGCATTTTGCGGTCCGGCAGCAGCAAACCAATCATTTTTCATTTCCTGAATAGAGAATTCATTTTGGCTATGTTGTTCGATATAGAAAAATATCTCCCCATTTGTCGTATAATAAATTCTGTCTACTGCTGCATCATACTCACTACCTTGCACGTTTGCATGCTGTACTACCCCAAAGCGAATACGACCTTCTCGATCATAAAAATAGCTTAAACGGATGACTCCTCCGTGAGAGACAAAACTTGAATGTCGGTAAATACGCACCTTGCCGGTATCATTCAGGGCAATTTCTTGTGACAAAGATGCACCCGGTCTCCGGCATTCATCGCTTTGGGTGGTATTGATCTCTACTTTATTTATCTTGAGTTTTCCAGTGTCAAGGAGTTGCATCGTCTCAGTATATATCTTGCGAATTTTCACTATCTCTGGATTTGTTTGCCAATTTTTGAGTGTTATTGGCTTACCCTCATGCTCATAATTTTGCCAACCGGAATATGATGAAGGCGAGTAGAATATCAGCAGACCACACTTTATAGTCACAATGACGGCAATAACAGCTGCGGAATATTTTCTTTTCATTCTTGCATGCTGATGTTTTTTTACGAAAATCGGGATCACTCCGTCCCTTTTCCTTTCTTATAACGTTTAAGTTGTATGGCCGCCAAATCAGACGAGGAGCGGCAGGTTAGTTGTCCGTACACGAACAACTTGTTAGCGTGATTGCCATATAATTATTTTGAGTTTTTCCGTAATTTTTTTAGTTCTGCTAACAGGATGTTACGATCAAATCCTCGAAATTCTTCACCACCATCGTGTCGAATCTCTAAACCAGGTATGGCATTGTACGCTAGCATATGTGCTGCATATTTACCGTTTTTGTGTAGAGAAATTAAATAAGGTATGAATTTAATATTTTTTGGATCATACCCTGTCTTTCGAATAACTGCGTCTCCGCCTGGAGCATAATAGTTTTCAATATGCGCGATGACAAAATTTTCCGATACATATTTGTTTAGTGCTTTAGACTCATTCATGGCATTAAGATTCTCGGTTTCCTTCATTTCCCACTGTTGGTCATCTCCCTCGTATACCCACTTGTAATTAAAATTTCTGCTGTGTCCCTTTATATACTTGTCAAATACGTGACACCATATACACCATTCTGCACCAATTACCAACAAAACGGTCTTTCCAGTCTCATTTCCTTTTTTAAGGGCCGCTTCAAGTATTTTTTCTTGGTTTGAACATTCGTCATAAATCCTTGCCATTCCTTTGCGGCAATCGTTTGATGTCTTTTTGGGAAAAGTTTCAACTTCATAATATACTGATGAGTCAGGATGGCCGTTATTTGATGAATCGGTACATCCGACAATTACAAAGCACGTTATTGCTAAACTTGATATAAGAATATTTTTCACCTATTCCTCTCTTCCTTATAAATTGGCCTAACTATATTAATTGGACCCAAATGCCAGCCTTATATCGGACATAAAGTGCGTATAAAACACGCGTTGTTAACTAAATCAGTATGTTCGTCCAATCTATGGGGACTCTGGCCATCTATGTTTTGGCCTGACCTGTTTTGATCATATTTCAGTATGGTGTGGTGTCAACAAGCGATCGCTAATATAGGTGGTAATGCTGCTGTTCTTCGCGTCTTCGCGGTTTGTATATGGATATACTTATACCGCGAGGTCATGGACGACCTGAGCGAAGCGAAGTAGTGCTGAATGAAACCCGAAGGGGTTCTACAGTGCGACCAGGAGCGGCCTTTGCGTTGTGTTTTGCGTGGTGGGAAGTGGAAGGAAAGGGCTTGATTTTTAACTCCCTCACCCCTGCCCCTGCCCTCTCCCGGAGGGAGAGGGTGTGTGTTCTTAATGCCGGAAATGCCGCATGCCCGTAAACACCATGGCCATGCCATGTTCATCCGCGGCGGCGATGACTTCTTCATCGCGCATGGAACCGCCCGGTTGAATGACTGCTGCGATGCCTGCACCGGCGGCCTGGTCGATGCCGTCACGGAAGGGGAAGAAGGCATCGGAGGCCATGACGGAGCCTTTCACTTCCAGCCCGGCATGTTCGGCCTTGATGGCGGCGATGCGTGCTGAGTTGACGCGGCTCATTTGTCCGGCGCCGACGCCGATGGTCATGTTGTGTTTGCCGTAGACGATGGCGTTGGATTTAACGAACTTGGCCACTTTCCAGCTAAACAGCAGATCGCTCATTTCCTGTTCGGTGGGTTGACGTTTGGTGACGACTTTCAGTTCGTTATAGAGCAACAGGTCGCTGCTTTGTACCAGCAAGCCGCCGTTGACCCGTTTGAAGTCGAGGCGGTCGGCTTGTTCGTTTGACCACTGACCACACTCCAGCAGGCGTACATTCTTTTTCGCGGCGACGATGTCGATGGCTTCTTTGCTGACACTCGGCGCAATGATCACTTCAACGAATTGACGGTCAACGATGGCCTGTGCGGTTTCGGCGTCCAGTTCCCGGTTAAAGGCGATGATGCCGCCGAAGGCCGATTCCGGATCGGTGGCGTAGGCGCGGTCATAGGATTCGAGCAGGTTCTTGCCGGTGGCGACGCCGCAGGGGTTGGCGTGTTTGACGATGACGCAGGCGGGGCCTTCGTTGAATTGCTTGACGCATTCCAGCGCCGCATCGGTATCACCGATGTTGTTATAGGAGAGTTCCTTGCCCTGTAACTGTTTGGCGGTGGCGACGCCGGCCTCTTTGGCGCCGGCTTCCACGTAGAATGCCGCTTCCTGATGCGGGTTTTCACCATAGCGCATTTCCTGCACTTTTATATATTGGCTGTTAAAGGTGCGCGGGAAGGCGGTGTTTTCGCCGCACGGGGTGATCTTGCCCAGATAGTTGGCGATGTTGCCGTCATAGTTGGCGGTGTGTTCAAAGGTTTTGACCGCCAGGTCAAAGCGGGTGGCCGGGGTGACGGCGCCGTTATTGTCTTTCATCTCATTGAGAACACGCCCATAGTCGACGGCGTCAACAACAACGGTCACATCCGCATGGTTTTTGGCGGCGGAACGCAACATGGTGGGGCCGCCGATGTCGATGTTTTCGATGGCCATGGGCAGGGTGCAGTCGGCGCGGGCGATGGTCGCTTCAAAGGGATAGAGGTTGACCACCACCAGATCGATGGGGGGGATACCGTGTTCCTGCATCACGCCGTCATCTGTGCCGCGCCGTCCCAGCAGACCGCCGTGGATCTTCGGGTGCAGGGTCTTGACCCGGCCGTCCATCATTTCGGGGAAACCGGTGTAGTCGGAAACTTCGATGACCTTAACTCCCTGTTCGGCCAGCAGTTTGGCCGTACCACCGGTGGAAAGAATTTCCACATTGAAATCGGTTTGCAGGGTCCTGGCAAAGTCGACGATGCCGGTTTTGTCGGAGACACTGATCAGGGCGCGGGAGATTTTCGACATTGAATTTTTACCTTTACACAAAAAAACAGACCGTGCAGAACACGGTCTTTGGATTCATGAAGCCACCCACAGTCGCACAGGGCGGACTGTGTAGTCAGAGTAATTTATTGCGCGTTGAAGATACCATCCGTGGATGGCTGGTATGACACTAGTCGTGCAGGTCGTACTGTTTCAACTTTTTACGCAGGGTTCCCCGATTCAGGCCCAGAAGCACAGCGGCCTTGCTTTGGTTGCCACTCACATGACGCATTACCTGCTCCAGCAAGGGATGCTCGATTTCCTGTAACACCATCTGATAGAGGTTGCCCCCCGGATGTCCATCAAGATTATCGAAATAATCGGCAACCGCATTGGCGACGCAATCACGCAAGGTGGTCTTGTCTTCTATGGTATTGTCAACCTTTAGCGGGGTTATGTTATCTACGATTGAGGCTGCTTCTGTCATGCTGCCATTTCCTCCTTGACCAACAAGCGATTAAAAAATTGGTGAACCATGGTTAGTTGTTGTTCTACATCATCTACACGGTTGACTGCCTGGCGGAATGCGGCACCGTGGGCCTGTCCCTTGCTGTACCAGCTGATGTGCTTGCGGGCGACGCGCACCCCCGTGTATTCGCCATAGAAACTATACAGATTTTGCAAGTGTCGGAGCAAAATGTCACGCACTTCTTGAAGGCCGGGTTCGGCCATTTTTTGACCAGTAATCAAATAGTGATCGATCTCACGGAATATCCAGGGGCGTCCCTGGGCGGCGCGACCGATCATCAGGGCATCCACCCCCGTATAATCAAGCACATGGCGGGCTTTTTCCGGTGAATCGATATCGCCATTGGCGGTGACCGGGATGCTGACGCGGCTTTTTACCTCCGCGATGGTGTCGTATTCGGCGTCGCCGTGGTATTGATCGGCGCGGGTGCGGCCGTGTACCGCCAGGGCCTGGATACCGGAATCTTCCGCGATACGGGCGATGACGGGTGCATTTTTGTGCTGACTGTCCCAGCCGGTACGCATTTTCAGGGTGACCGGTATATCAACAGCCTCAACCACAGCTTGCAGGATTTCGCCCACCAGCTTTTCATCCCGCATCAGTGCAGAGCCGGCGGCGACGTTACAGACCTTTTTCGCCGGGCAACCCATGTTGATGTCGATGATCTGGGCGCCGTTGTCCGCATTGTAGCGGGCGGCTTCGGCCATCATGGCGGGGTCGGTGCCCATGATCTGGACTGACTTCGGATCGGCTTCGCCGTCATGATTGGCGCGGCGTTTGGTTTTTTCGCTGCCCCAGAGCAGGGAGTTGGATGAGACCATTTCGGAAACCGCCATACCGGCTCCCAGTTCACGACACAGCTGCCGGAACGGGCGGTCAGTCACACCGGCCATGGGGGCCAGAATGAGACGGTTTTGCAGCTTGTAGGGGCCGATTTGCATATTTTTGTTACGTCTTTGTAACGAAAAAGGGGGTTGGATCATAACCGCTTAATGGACAGGGATAAAGAGGGAAATTGACCTTTTTCCCCTCATAAACAGGGTGATTCAAGGCAAGATCGTGTCTAAATTGAGCTTCTGATAATTACAAAAATGAGAACTCGAAGTTTACCGCATCGTTACCGGGATCAAGCACTTCGATGGATATTTGCATGGGGACACCCGGTTTCATTAACTGGAAATACTGGTTTTCTTTTGACAAATAGTCAGCGGGTTTGAAGCGCCGTTTTGCCACGACGGTTGAAGTCAGGTCGGAGAGTTCGACCAGGATATCGGGGAAGGGTTGGCTGAAACCGGCGTTGTTGACGAATACCGCGCTGATCAGCAGGGCATTTTTGTCCTTGGGATGGACGCGAACATCCCGATTGATGAGCTTGATACCGGCCACATCCCGTCGGCCGCTGAATTGACAGGGCATATGCTGACAGAATTGGATGATCCAGGGTTTCAGTTCCGGGACCTTGTTGGCCAGTTCCACGTTGCGGAACAGGGCAAGCTGTGCGGCCAGCAGGGCGAGCAGCAGGAAAAAGATCAGGGTGAGCAGCAGGCTCATCCAGATGCTGCGCGGTTTGAATTTTTGCAGTTCTTCCATTTCGCTGTGCAGTACGAAGGGCAGTTCCTCCTGGTCCATCAGGGTCGGGATATCGCCGGGGATGGAAAGCTCGGAATAGAGTTCATCCGGTTTTTTGATGGTGACTTTTTTCTTGCGCAGCTTCTGTTGTGGTTCCGGTTTGGGTGCAGATGGTTCAAGCACCAGAATTTCATCCAGCGGATCGACCGGTTGAGCGGTGGCCGGCGCCGTGTCGGATTCGTCCGGGGGAGTATCCTGCCCGGTTTCTGCCGGCGTGAGTTCAAGTGTGGTGTCGGGTTCAGTGACAACGACAAACTCATCGGGTATTTCTTCAGTCTGCTCCGGCTCGGCGTGAGGCGGACTGCTGCGGAACATCTCTTCCGGCGGTGGTTCGAGCTCGGGTTCTGTCTTTTGTTCCGGCTCCTGTTCCCATTCCGGTTCGGATTCCGGGGAAAGGATTTCGATCTCCTCAGCACTCAGCAATGATTCGTCGTCTGCCTCCGCCACGGGGTCGGCAAGCTTTTCCTCCGCTTCGTGCAGGATCTCATCCAGTGTTTCATGGTCTGCAGGGTCGACATCATCCGGTTGATCGAAGGTGTCCCGGTAGTGGTTATCAACCGGTGTCTCCAGCGAGATGTCGCTGGTGAGCGGGGTGACATAACCATCTGCTTTGGCGGAGAGTTGCTCCAGCCGGTTATCCAGAGCGGCAAAAATGGCGTCCAGCTCGGCATTTTTCGCTTTGTGTGGCGCCGGCTCGGGCTTCGGCTCAGGCTTTGGCTCGGGTTTTGGCTCGGGTTTTGGCTCGGGTTTTGGCTCGGGTTTTGGCTCGGGTTTTGGCTCGGGTTTTGGCTCGGGTTTTGGCTCGGGTTTTGGTTCGGGGGCATCACTCAGCTCGATGTATTGCGAGTCCTCTGTCTCACTTGTTTCGGCTTGCGGCTGGGCCGATGTCGGCGGCTGCAGGGTGGACAGGTCCTTGATGATGTTCAGCCGGGCATTGAAGACGTGCTGACACTGTCCACAACGCACCCGCCCGCGGGCAGCGGCAAGGTGCTGCTCACTGATACCAAAAACGGTCTGACATTTGGGACACTGGGTATACATCGGTTGTGGTTATGCGTCTGTTTCCGGGCCGGCTATCAGGGAGTATAGGTAGCCGGTGTGAGAATTCACATTCACGCTTGTCGCTGTCCGTGCAGGCAAATCCATTCTTCCTTTTGGGCATGGATGGTTAATTCGATCCCGGGCCGATAGGCCCGGATGGTTTCCTCCGCCTGGCCGGCGAGTAATCCCGATAGTACCAGATGTCCGCCCGGTTTGAGTAACGCCGTCAGGGTGGGGGCAAGCTGCGCCAGGGGACCGGCCAGAATATTGGCCAACAGCAGATCACAGGGGGCGGTCGGTACCTGTTCCGGCAAAAAGGCCTGGATGCGATCCGTGAGTGCGTTGTTGGCACTGTTGTCGCGGGTGGCGAGCAGGGCTTGCGGATCATTGTCCACTGCCCGGATGTTTGCTGCGCCCAGCTTGCCTGCCGCCAGCGCGAGAATGCCGGAACCACAGCCGTAGTCGATAACATCCAGATCCTGTGGAGGATGGCCGTCCAGCCACTCCAGACACATGGCGGTGGTGGGGTGAGTGCCGGTGCCGAAGGCCAGCCCGGGATCGAGGAATATGTTGACTGCGTCAGGCTCGGGTGGGCTATAGGCGCTGGGGCAGATCCACAATCGGTTGCCGAAACGCATGGGCTTGAAGCGATCCAGCCAGGCGCTGGTCCAGTCCTGATCTTCCAGGATCTCCGCCTTCCAGTGGGGCAGGGTATCAATACCGGGTTGCTGAATTAACTGGGCAATGAGGGCATCACTGTCGGTCTCGGCGGGAAACAGGCCGGTGATTTCGGTGTGTTCCCACAGCGGGGTGGTGCCCAATGGTGGTTCGAAAAGCGGCTGGTCCGCCGCGTCCTGCATGGTGACGGCGGCGGCGCCCAGCCGGGTTAGTGCAGTTTCGATGACCTCGGCCTGTTGCGGGGCAACATAGAGTTTTAACTGCACCCAGGGCATGGATGACTACTTGTCCTGTTTCTTTTCGTCGAGCTTTTTCTCCAGATAGTGGATATTGGTGCCACCGGCCTGGAAGGCCGCATCACGGAACAATTCCTGATGCAGCGGAACGTTGGTCTTGATGCCTTCAATCACCACTTCACCCAGGGCGTTCCGCATGCGCGCCATGGCGATCTCACGGGTTGGCCCATGGGCAATGAGTTTGCCAATCATCGAGTCATAGTAAGGGGGGACACGATAGCCGTTATAGATATGGGTATCGACCCGGATGCCGGGACCACCGGGGGCGTGATAGGTGGTAATGGTGCCGGGGGAAGGCATGAAGTTGTTGGGATCTTCCGCATTCAGGCGGCACTCCATGGCATGACCGTTGATCTTGATATCGGACTGCTTGTAGGAGAGGGGTTCGCCGGAGGCAATGAGGATCTGCTCACGTACGATATCCACACCGGTGATCATTTCGGTGACCGGGTGTTCCACCTGGACGCGGGTGTTCATTTCGATGAAGTAGAACTCACCGTCCTGATAGAGAAACTCAAAGGTGCCGGCGCCGCGATAACCGATATCCACACAGGCCTGGGCGCAGCGTTCACCGATCTTTTTGCGCATCTCGTCGCTGATGCCGGGGGCCGGGGCCTCTTCAATCACCTTCTGATGGCGGCGCTGCATGGAGCAGTCACGCTCGGCCAAATGGATGGCGTTGCCGTGGGTGTCAGACAAGACCTGGATCTCCACGTGGCGTGGATTGCCCAGGAATTTTTCCATGTAGACCACGTCATTGTTGAAGGCGGCGGCCGCCTCGGCGCGGGTCATGGAGATGGAGTTCAGCAAGGATGCATCGGAGTGAACGACGCGCATGCCGCGTCCGCCACCACCGCCGGCTGCCTTGATGATGATCGGATAACCGATTTCACGGGCAATGCGCAAATTGGTTTCGTCATCATTCCCCAGCGGGCCGTCTGAACCCGGTACACAGGGTACGCCGGCCTGTTTCATGGCCCGGATGGCGGCCACCTTGTCACCCATCATGCGGATGGTATCCGGCTTTGGGCCGATGAAGATAAAGCCGCACTCTTCGACGCGCTCGGCAAAATCGGCATTTTCCGACAGGAAGCCGTAACCGGGATGGATGCCGACCGTATCGGTAATTTCAGCGGCGCTGATCAGGGCCGGGACATTCAGATAACTTTCGATCGACGGGTGGGGGCCGATACAGACCGATTCATCGGCCAGTCGGACATGTTTTAAATCACGGTCGGCCTCGGAATGGACGGCAACCGTCTTGATGCCCAGTTCGCGGCAGGCACGCAGGATTCGCAGAGCGATTTCACCGCGATTGGCTATTAGAATTTTATCTATCATTGTTTTCTCTTACTCACTCAAATCGTCATACATTGACCACTGGCAGGCAGGGCTTGCCATCGGTATGGTGACCGGCGGCTTACTCGATAACAAACAGGGGTTCGTTGTATTCCACCGGTTGGCCGTTTTCCACCAGCACAGCCTTAATGGTGCCGGCCTTGTCGGCTTCGATCTGATTGAGCAGTTTCATGGCTTCAATGATGCACAGGGTATCGCCCACCTTGACCTTGTCGCCAACTTCGACGAAGGGTTTGGAGCCGGGTGACGAGGCGCGATAGAAGGCGCCGACCATGGGCGATTTCACCACATGGCCGCTGATTTCTTCGGCGGCACTTTTGCTTTCCGCGGCGGCGGGGGCGGCGGCGGCCGGTGCGGCGGGGGCAGCCATGGGCGGCGCGGCGGCATAGGCTATCGGCGCAGGGACATTGCTCTGGCGGCTGATACGGACTGATTCTTCTCCTTCATGGATTTCAATCTCGGCAATTCCTGATTCTTCGAGTAACTCAATGAGTTTTTTTACTTTTCGGATATCCATGTTGCTAATTTACCTTCTGGTTTAATAGTTGTTATTACGATTAATTGGAGTCCAGTTTTGTCATTGCCGCCTGGAGAGCCAGTGCATAGCCCTGCGCACCGAGGCCGCAAATCACGCCGACCGCCACATCTGAAAAATAGGAGTGACGGCGAAATGCCTCCCTGGCATGGATATTTGATAAATGGATTTCAATAAACGGTATGCTCACGGCAGACAGGGCATCCCGCAAAGCGACGCTGGTATGGGTAAAGGCGGCCGGGTTAATGACGATAAAACCGACACCCGCTGCCGGAGCGGCCTGGACCTTGTTGACCAGTTCGTGTTCGGCATTGCTTTGGAAACATTCGACCTGGTGACCGGCATCCTGGCCCAGCCGGATCAGGCGCTGGTTGATATCATCGAGCCGATCAGCGCCATAGTGCTGTGGCTCGCGGGTGCCCAACAAATTGAGGTTCGGGCCGTGTAAAACCAGAATGTTCGCCATTTTGACCAACTTGTAATACTGCGTCGTAAGTAATTATATCTGTATTCCAGCCAGAATATGCAGCAACTTGTCGCGAACAGTTGCGATCCTGTCAGAATAAGTGTTTTCTAATGGAAATTGTGCACCAAGCGGGGCGATTTGTCCAGTTTAGCGAGGTTGGGGTCAAATCCTCGACAATTTAACGAAAATCAGCGCAATTATAGCGCAAAAAACTATTTTGCAAGCGGACGATGATCACAACAAGGGTTTTATGACCTTTTCTGCCAGGGTATAGGTCAGTTCGCTGCGGTGGGTATAGACGATCTTGCCCTGCCGATCGACGATCACGGTAAAGGGTAATACACCGAGCCGGTTGCCGTAGGCCTGACTGAGTGGAATACCCTCCTGTTCGCCAATCAGGATGGGATAATTGATATCCATCGGATCAGTAAAGTCTGCGGTATTCTGTTTGGTGTCGATTGCAATGCCGATGATCACCAGACCCTTGTCGGCATAATCCTTCTGTAACTTGATAAAGGCGGGGATTTCACGCACACAGGGCGGACACCAGCTGGCCCAGAAGTTGACCATTACCACCTTGCCTTTCCACTCTTCACTGCTGCGCAGCTTGTCTTCCAGATCTTTTAACTTGAAAGCCGGGGCAAACTCCGGTGCACTGGTCTCCACCTGTGTTTGCGGTGTATTGGAAATGATGCCGCGATTGACCATAAATCCGGCAGCCAGACCCAGTGCGGCGACGATGATGACAAGGAGTGTTTTTTTCATGTGCGTTTCAACTTTAATCGGGTGACTTATTTGGCCAGGACTTTATCAACATGGCGCACGAACTGTTCCGCCTTCATACTGCCGACGATGCGAAATTGTTTTTGCTCGGCACCATTGGTGTCAATGAATAGTATGGCCGGCGGCAGAATTACACTGGTGCGTTGCATCAAGGCCTTGTCATCCGCATCCTGTGCCGTGACGTCGGCCTGTAACAGGACCATCTTTTTCAGACGCTGTTGTACGTCAGCCTTGGGGAAGACATAGGATTCATACTCTTTACAATACAGACACCAGTCGGCATAGAAATCGAGCATCACCAGCTTGCCCTGTTGTTTGGCGGCCTTGAGTTCACGGTCCAGATCCGCAACGGATTTGATCCGTTTGAATCCAAGGTCCGCGGTGTGATTGCCGCCACCTGCTGTGGAGGCAACCGCTGTACTGATCTTGCCACTGGTCAGACTGGAGCCATGCAAGGGATCAGTGACATATTTACCGCCGGTCAAACCACCCAGCATGACGATGGTGCCGTAGATCAGCAGGGTAAAGCCGATACCTTTCCAGAATTTCTTCATGCCGGTGCTTTCGATGGTGAGAGGTTCCAGCGCACCCATGGTGATACCCGAGACAATAATCAATGCCGCCCACAACAACATGGTCAAGGCAGGCGGGAAGATGTTGGGCATCCGCTCCAGGATGACGATAGCAACAGCCAGCAGGATGACACCGGCCGTGGCTTTTACAATATTCATCCAGTCACCGGCTCTGGGCAACAACTTGCTGCCGCCGGCACCCACCACCAGCAAGGGCAGACCCATGCCCATACCCAGACTGAACAGGGCGACAAAGCCATTGAAGACATTACCGGAAGAGGCGGCATAACTCAGGGCGGCGATCAGAATCGGACCACCACAGGGACCGATGATCAGGGCGGACAGGATGCCCATGATGGCCACACCGGCCAGATTACCACCCTGTTGCTGGTTGCTGATGGTGGTTAGGCGGCTCTGAATAAAGGCCGGTATCTGGATGTTATAAAAACCAAACATCGCCATGGATAGTGCAATAAACAGGACGGCGAAGGGAATCAACATCCAGGGACTCTGGAAATAGGCCTGCAAGCCGACACCGCCACTCACCCCCGCCATAATGGCGCCAATGACGCCGAAGGTGACGGCCATGGAACCCACATAGATCAGAGACAACCCCAGTCCTTTGGCAGCGGTGGCCTTTTCACCCTGACCGACAATGATGCTGGAGAGGATGGGGATCATGGGATACATACAGGCGGTAAACGCAAGAATGATACCGGCAGCCATTGTCGCCAGCATCACCAGCAGCAGGTTTCCCTGATCGAGGATACGATTGAATCTTTCCATGCTGAATGTTGATTCACCTGATGCAGCGGCAGGGGCGGCGGAACCGCCGGCCGGCAGACTGACGGTCAGTTGTTTCTTCACCGGCGGATAACAGATCCCCACCTCTTCGGCACAACCCTGCCAGGTCAGTTCGAGGGCGATATCCATGGGCTCGGTCTTGCTGCGCGCCAGTTTGATTCGGGCCTCGGCATGGTCATGAAACACCTGCATGGTCTTCTTGAAGACTTCATCATGTTTTTCTTCACCGGCAGGAATCACCACATCTGCCAGACGGACGCCGCTCACGTCTTTCAGCTTCACATTGATCTTGTCGCGATACATATAGTGCTTGGGTGCGATAACCCAACGGGCAACAATAGTATTGCCATCTTCAGCTGTCACATTTACCTGAAAGGCCTCGTCGGCAGTCAGTATGTCCTGGTTGTTACTCACACCCAGCAGGTTGCTCAGGGTATTGATTTGTTTGACGGCACTGGTTTTATTGTTGCCGGCGGCAGGCAGTTTGAGTGTGGCTTGCTGTTTATGCGGTGGGTAACAGATGCCGATTTCGGCACAACCCTGGGACTTGGCAATGAGTGTGAACTCTTTCAGATTGGGATTGGTTCGGCGCAGCGGCACATTAATGGTGAGTTTGCCGATAAAGGTTTCTACTTCACCTTCTGAACCGTCGGGACGGATACCATGCTTCAGTTTGCCTTTAGGCAGGGAAACTGTACCGATATCAATGCCGGGGGTGCCGGAAGAGAAACTGATCTTGTCACGATACAGATAATATTTTTTAACGACATTCCATTCGACACGAGCCGTATTGGCATCGATCATTTTGGCGGAAAATTTAAATGCCTCATTGGGCATTAAGGGTTCGTCCTCGGCCTGTAGTGCGCCGGCGATAAAGAAGAGAACAAACAGGGACAACAGTTTTGGAATGACAGTGTTATGTAACATTTTTTTTACCCAATGATTGATCGATCCAGTCCAGGTAGGCCTGTGACGCTTCCTCGATAGAGACAGCGATCACCTCGGGAAGTTCGTAAGGGTGATGCTGCCGAATTGTCGCCTCAAGCGCTGGAAACAGCTCCCGGCGGGTTTTGATGAGGAGCAACAATTCGTTGTCATGTTCGATGCCGTCCCGCCAATGGTACACTGAGGTGATTCCCGGTACGATGTTGACACAGGCCGCAAGGCGGTCACCGACCAGCCTGTCGGCCAACTGAGCGGCAGTATCCTGATCCGGACAGGTGCAAAGTGCAATCAGATATTGATGTGTGTCATGGTGCGGCATGGTGGACAAAGATAATGCATACTGCGGTTCAGGGCAAAAGGTATAATCAACACTCATCAGCATACAAGACAAATATTAAGGCCTGCATCATGTTCAAGATTTTTTTCATCCTGTTTTTAACCGTGCCGTTGCTGGAAATATTCCTGCTCATTAAAATCGGTGGTCAGATCGGCGCCGGCTGGACCGTCTTTTTGGTCGTCTTTACTGCTGTATTGGGGGCTTTTCTGCTGCGTATGCAGGGGATCTCCACCCTCCGTCGCCTGCAGGAATGCAGCGCCCGAGGTGAACTGCCGGCCATCCCGCTGGTGGAAGGCGCGTTTTTAATTATCGCCGGGGCCTTGCTGATGACACCTGGTTTTTTCACCGATACGGTCGGTTTTCTGCTGCTTATCCCGCCGATTCGCCAACAATTGGCTGTTAATCTCATCAACCGGGGTGTCTGGGCCGTGCGCACTCACCACGGAGGGCAAAGTTCACCGTCATCCGGGACAACTCACACGATTGAAGGCGAATATGAGCGCAAGGACGACTGAATTTTCCGGAAATTATCTCCTGATACTATAAAAAGCATGAGTATTGGCCGATAGACCTGACAGCAGGTCCGGTTTTATTCAAGAAATTTTTTATGGTTTTGCAGCCGCCAAAGGAGATGTTCGCCAATGAGGCGATTCTTATTCAAAGCTTCGATATCGGCCGTGATCTGCAGTTTGCTGTTTACTTCCGCGTGCGGTCTGAGCGGCGGGCGATTCAAACATAAACAACGACAACCATATCAAGGCCCAATGTTTGAAAGCCAATCGGTTTCGCCCGGAACTGCAAAGAGTTGTGACAACCTGTTTAAATACGAACAAACACTCAAACCCGATCCAAAGATCGAGCAGAAGTTTTATCGGGTGGTGAAACGGTTTGGTGGGGATATGGGTGTTTATTTTGTCGACTTTTTCCGGGATGTCGGTCGTAAACAATGTGGTCGGCCGATGATCCAGTATGTCACATTCCTGCGCGGTTATTTACACGGCCAACCACAGACAGATTATCAGTCCATGGTGCATTCTGTCAGTACCGCTATCCATGAAACCGCCCACCTCTATTCCGCGATGGCATTGGCCCATGATCGCAATGCGGTAAAAGACAAGAAAAACCTGTTAAAGCGACAGTACAGCCATACCTCGTTTCGGACTGAATCACTGGGGCTGGTGCATGTGGCCCATACACCTGTATTCCCGGCCGAGGAAATCGACAAGGTGATTACCTACCCCGAAGTAAAAAGCAATCACCGTTATGCAGTCTATATTGCACCTTCCAAAACCAGTCTGGCAACCCAGGCATTCGGTATCTATGGTCTGCTGGATGAATTTCATGCCTATTATCACGATTCAATTGCATCGAACAATGTGCTGCACAAAATGGGCAAAAAGCTCAACAGGATCAGAACATCCAATAATACCTATAATTCGATCTACGTTGATTCAGCCGGTGCATTCCTGGAATTCAAGCTATTCATCCTCAGCTATTTCCGTACAGCAAAACAATACCACCCGGAAACATACCGACAACTGATGCAACACGGTGAATTGTTGAATGTCATTGTTTCCCTGCATGATGACTATGAAAAGGTTTATCAACGAGGGGAAAAGCTCAACCGGCGTTTGAAACTCAGCGCGATTTTTGCGGAACACCGTGAGGTTATGCACCGGGAACTGGCAGTACCGGCCAACCGGCAGATGTTGCGTGAACTGCGCGAGGCAAGAAACCGCTACGGCAAGAAACCGCTACGGCAAGTAACAACCGGGACAGAGCATTAGTCATTGAGAGGTAAGGCATATGATGAACAGAACGAGATTACTTCCAACCGGATTGTCCGGCTTGATCGTCCTGCTCATGACGACAGCTTGCACGATAGATTATGCAAAATATGCCAGGGCGCAACGTTGTAACGGCCTGTTTTCCTACGAGCGACAGGTCAAACTCGATCCGGCTATCGAACAGGAATTTTATAAAGCGGCCAAACAGTATAGTGGCGAGGGCATCCACTTTGTGGATTACTTTAAAAGGGTCGGCCGGCAACACTGTGGGCGACCGGCACTGGACTACATGTTGTATCTAAAGGGCTATTTGCATGGTAAACCGAAGACTGATTTTCAATCCATGGTGAGTTCGGTCGGGACGGCCATACACGAAACGGCTCACCATTACTCATCCATGGCATTGCAGTTTGATCCACAACCCCGCAGCCGGAGAATGGGGTATCACACGTTTGGCCATACTTCTGTTTATACGAAATCGTTGGGGCTGCGCCACCTGTTTCATACACAGACCTTCCCGGCGAAAGAGATCCATCGTGTCATCAAGGACAAGCAGGTGCTGAAGGGCAGTCGTTACACGACGTATATTGGTGAAGCCTCCCCATATCACGTCACTCAACAATTCGGCATCTATGGCCTGCTGGACGAGTTTCATGCCTATTACTACAGCATTATCACCAAAAACAACATTCTTAAACAGCTGAATGCGAAGCAACGCCGGGTCAGTCAGGGTGATAACACCTTCACCGAATTGGGTAACAATGACATCGATCTTTCCTATCTGGAGTTCAAACTCTTTATCCTGAGTTATTTTCGTACCGCAGAACAGTATTATCCAAAAATCTATCAACAGCTGCTGTCAAACCGGGAATTAATCGAAGTGGTGATAACCCTGCATGATGAGTTTGATCAAGCCTATCAGGAATCAACACGCATCATGGCGGAACAAAAACAGTACGACAGTTTCAAAAAAGAACGCGCCATATTGGTGAATGAACTGGCCTTGCCTGAGAATCGTGCCATGTTGCACAAGTTGCAGGAAGCGAAACAACGGCTGAAAGAGCGGCTGTCCAAAGCGAATCCTCATTTGGCGGCAGGGGCCTGAGCGTTGTGAAATGACTCACCGGCCACGGAACGTTGCCGCATCTTTCGGCTGTGCAGCAGAAAGTGGGTAAACGATGTTTCAGGTCGTTGGGGGTTGCCGGGTATTATTTTTTTCCTTCAGTATCTTACCGCCTTTGTAGAGCAACAGTCCGATAACTGCCGGAATACCTCCAACAATCAGCACCAGCCACAACCCATCAACAGGTATTGCACTGCCGGCGACGAAGACCAGACTGCACAGCCCTGCCGCTGCAACGATGAAAACGCCGCTGATCATGAGCAGCAATGCAAAAAATCGTCTTACAGATTGGTTGTTGTCTGTCTGGGGTGCAAGGTCAGGTTCATGGTTCATATATATCACCTGTTGTTTTAATGTGTGACAGTTGTCGACGGAAGCGCTCTATCGAACCGTCGCGGTAAAACAGATTATAGGTGTCAAAGGGAATAATTTTTTGCTCCGGCGTGACAAAATGGATGCAGGAACGCTTCACCCCGCCCAGTGTGAAATTATACCGGTCCATAAATTCAACAATGGTCACACGAAACACATGCTCATAGGTGATCTCTTGCGGTAGATCGAATTCGGGCAGACAACAGAGCAAATGGCGGAGTTTTTCCTCACTCTTGTCCGGCAGGTTATGCACCGCTAATAACTCCAGCAGTTTCTGCTTTAACTCCGGGTAGCGTTCAAAAGAAACGGTGTTGGGGACTTCACCGATCCACTCCTGTTTGGGGATCAACGAAGTGATCGGCAATACACTGTTATTCTTGCGCAGACCATAACCGATAGCGATGGATTCCGGGTTGCAGGGCAGAGGCAGGATATCTTCCGCCGTAAAAATCCCGCTTTGTTCAGCAATGGCGCGGCGAATATCGCTCAACAGCATCCGCTTGTTCTTGATGGAAGGGGTATCATTTCGGCCGGTATCCTGCACCGGTTGAAAGGTCACGCCGCGTACACAGCGGAATTGCAAGGCGTGTTCAATAATCGCGCCGATCTCTTCGTCATTTACTCCCTTCTGTACGACCGCCACCAGTGAAGTGGAGATGTTATGCTGTTCGAGATTTTCCAGTGCGCGTTGTCGGACACTGCGCAGGTCGACCCCGCGCAACCCTTCCAGAGTTTGTTTTTGCAGCGAATCGAATTGCAGGTACACCTCAAACCCCGGCTTCAGCGCAGCCAGTTCGGCAACAAAGTCGGGGTCATTGGCGATACGGATCCCATTGGTATTGAGCATCAGGTGCCGGATGGGACGCTGTTTGGCCAGTTGCAGGATCGGCATGATATCCGGGTGCAGAGTCGGTTCACCGCCGCTGATCTGCAACAGATCAGGTTCTCCTTCGGCCGCCACCAGGGTATCCAGCATGGCCTCAATTTCTGACAAGGGGCGGAACATATCCTGCTCCGGTGATGAATCGGCAAAACAGACCGGACAACGCAGGTTGCAGTTATTGGTGATTTCGATCAGTGCGAGACAGGTATGTTGTTCATGGTCAGGGCACAGGCCGCAATCATAAGGACAACCGTATTCGGTACGGGAAAAGATCTGCCGCGGACGATCACCCGGCTTCAGATACTCTTTGCAGCTTTTGTAATATTCCACGTCCGTTGAGATCAGGGTTTTTTGTGTACCGTGAGTCCGGCAGCGTTTTTGCAGCCAGACCGCCTGATCCTGGATCAGGATTTTGGCCGGGACCCGTTCCAGACAGGTCTCACACAAAGAGACAGTCTCACCATAAAATACATAGGGCGCTGCGTAACGTTCGCTCATCCATCCTTCCTTTTTAACATCAGTATCGAGTATAGGATTAAACCGAGACAGATGAGGTGAAAGAGATTCAGGTACACGATGACAGTACTGTATGGCTTGAAAAACTCCCAAACAAACCGTTGCCCGGCGTACAGCAGTATCCACAAATAAAAACCGCGGGTGACAAACTGTGCAGGTCGATAACGCAGCAGCCAAATCATCCCGGCCAGCATAACGAGCAAACTGAGCGACTCATAAAGCTGTACCGGATGGCGCAACACACCATCACCAAAATCCACCGCCCAGGGCAGAGCCGACGGGGTGCCGTAGGTAAAATCATCCAGCCCCGCCAGATAACAACCGATCCGGCCGACAGCCATCGTGACACAGAGGGGAATCACAAACAGCCAGCCGGTGGATTGCCGGATACCATGCCGCCATTTGTACAACTCGACCGTAAAGACGGCACCGGCCACCGCGCCGAGGATACTGCGACCGGCTTTGGGTATATCAGACAGGTAAAGATTCAATGAGCCCAGCAACCAGGCGCCAAGAATGCCGCCGGCCAGCAGGCTGAGAAAATAGGGCAGGCCGGTGGTTGAGGCCAGCGTGGTGACCGGCTGCCTGAGACGCAGACGATAAACCAGTACACCGGATACCATACCGCCCAGCCAGGCCAGGAGATCAAAAACGAGGTGGGTGCTGTTAATAACCATCTATTTAATGATAGCGAATCCAGCGCAGACAGATTTTCTGTACGGCCTTGAATCTATTCTTCACGACCCTATTACCTTGACAGGCCGATAATGCCCGTTATTATTAGCACTCATTGGTGGTGAGTGCTAAAAAGCCATACGCATTGCACGCACGGGCCGGCCACAATCTTTAGTCTAATCATTGATTTTATTGACTTTTTAGGAGAGGAAAATATGAAAATCCGTCCATTGCATGATCGCGTGATTGTTCGCCGCATGGAGGAAGAACGCACTACAGCAGGTGGTATCGTGATTCCGGACACAGCAACCGAAAAACCCATGCAAGGTGAAGTTGTCGCCGTGGGTAACGGCAAAATTACAGATTCAGGCGATATTCGCCCCCTCGAAGTCAAGGCAGGCGACAAAGTCCTGTTCGGCAAATATGCCGGTACCGAGGTTAAGGTTGACGGCGAAGAACTGCTCGTGATGCGCGAAGAAGACATCATGGGCGTGGTTGAATAAACCGCCGTCGCATCAAACAAAGCCAAGCAACAAGATTCATCTAAAGAGGAATTCATTCATGAGCGCAAAAGAAGTCAATTTTGGTAGCGAAGCCCGCCACCGCATGCTGGCCGGTGTCAACATCCTGGCCAACGCTGTAAAAGTCACGCTGGGCCCGAAAGGCCGCAACGTGGTACTGGACAAGAGCTTCGGTGCCCCCACCATCACCAAAGACGGTGTGTCCGTTGCAAAAGAAATCGAACTGAAAGACAAATTTGAAAACATGGGCGCGCAGATGGTGAAGGAAGTCTCCAGCCAGACTTCTGATGTTGCCGGTGACGGTACCACCACAGCGACCGTACTGGCCCAGTCTATCGTTGTTGAAGGTATGAAGGCTGTTGCCGCCGGCATGAACCCGATGGACCTGAAACGCGGTATCGACAAGGCGGTTATCGCCACTGTTGAAACCCTGAAAGGTATGTCCAAGCCCTGTACCGACGACAAGGCGATTGCCCAGGTTGGCACCATCTCCGCCAACTCCGATGATTCAATCGGTAACATTATCGCCGAAGCCATGAGCAAGGTCGGTAAAGAAGGCGTTATCACTGTCGAAGAAGGCAGCGGTCTGGAAAATGAACTGGACGTGGTTGAAGGTATGCAGTTTGACCGCGGTTACCTGTCTCCCTATTTCGTCAACAACCAGGCCAACATGAGCGCCGAACTGGAAGAGCCGTTTGTCCTGCTGTACGACAAGAAGATCAGCAACATCCGTGAATTATTGCCGGTTCTGGAAGGCGTTGCCAAATCCGGCAAGCCGCTGTTGATTGTCGCCGAAGACGTGGAAGGTGAAGCCCTGGCCACACTGGTAGTGAACAACATTCGCGGTATCGTCAAAGTTGCCGCTGTGAAGGCCCCCGGTTTCGGTGACCGTCGCAAAGCCATGCTGCAGGATATCGCTATCCTCACCGGTGGCACCGTGATCTCTGAAGAAGTCGGCCTGTCCCTTGAAAAGGCCGGTCTGGATGATCTGGGCAACGCCAAGAAGATCCAGATCACCAAAGAAGAGACCACCATCATTGATGGCGCCGGTCAGGCCAAAGACATCGAAGATCGTGTTAACCAGATCCGTGCACAGATCGAAGAAGCCTCTTCTGACTATGACAAGGAAAAACTCCAGGAACGTGTAGCCAAACTGGCCGGCGGTGTTGCCGTCATTAAAGTTGGCGCCGCCACTGAAGTTGAAATGAAAGAAAAGAAAGCCCGTGTTGAAGACGCGTTGCACGCCACCCGCGCTGCCGTTGAAGAAGGTGTGGTACCTGGTGGTGGTGTTGCCCTGGTGCGCGCCCTGGATGCCATCAAGGACCTGCAAGGCGACAACCATGATCAGGACGTCGGCATCAACATCGCCCGTCGCGCCATGGAAGAACCGCTGCGTCAGATCGTTGCCAATGCCGGTGATGAACCCTCTGTTGTTGTAAACAAGGTACGCGAAGGCAAGGACAACTTTGGTTATAACGCTGCCACCGGTGAATATGGTGACATGATCAAGTTCGGTATCCTCGACCCGACCAAGGTAACCCGCACTGCACTGCAGAACGCTGCCTCTGTTGCCGGTTTGATGATCACCACAGAAGCCATGGTCGCCGACATCCCTGATGAAAAGGGTGCGCCTGATATGGGTGGTATGGGTGGTATGGGTGGTATGGGCGGCATGATGTAATCAGGACTGCCCTCTTGCGGCATGGCTGCGTTGTGTCCTTCGCTCCGCTGCTCATGTATTTCATATACACTGCGCTGCTCGCTTGAACACGCCTTGCCCTGCCACTAGAGTCCAACCCTGAACCGGGTAATAAAAACCTCGCCAACTCGGCGGGGTTTTTTTATGTCTGCCTTGTAACCATCACCTGTCGGTTCGTTCTCAGCGCACCTTTCCAAGTCCAACCCTGAACCGGGTAACAAGAACACCGCCATTACGGCGGGGGTTTTTTATATCCTGTATATAATTAAGTGTTAATAACGGTGTGCTGGAATTTCTTGTTTGTGTGAGTCCATATCCATTTGAACTGTGAATTGAATGAACATGAAACCTTGATCCATTTAAGCGTCACGTTTAGACTTGGTGAACTTATTGACGGCCACTCTTAAATGAGGCCGGTCCAAATAACCATAATGGACTATGGAGACACCTGACAGATGATGAAGTCAACAATCCTTCAATTTCTTTTCCTGACGATTTTCTCTCTATCCGCACATGCCGAAGAGTGCATGGTATCAACGGATGCACGCGCGTTGTTGAAAGGCGCTCCCGGCGTAAAGGCCGAGAAACTCCTCGCGGATGAGGGGCGCTACAGTGCGGTACTAAATAATGGTGATACGCTGGTGGCGCAGTTTGCGACTTGCAGTCTGGGTACATCGGTGCATTATTTTGTGGTGAAACAGCCGGATGACAAACAGCTGAATGATTTGGTATCAAACCTGTTGTCCAGGATACTTCCCTCGGAGGCTGTGGTGCAAAAGGTATTGCCACAGCTCAAGGGCAAGAAAGCGGCGGAGTTCAGTCAGGGGGTTGTTCTGGAAGGGATGAATGATCAACACCAGATCAAGGTCATGCCGTCGACTTCACCGGTTTTCGCCACAGTGATTCAGTACAGCTGGATTCCGCCAGAGCATTAGGAGCAGGTATGAGCAAAGCAAAAATTATCTTCCTGGGGTATATGCTGTGTCTCACGGCGGCAGGTTGTGCCAATGCTGCGTCAGACAGGGAAACCACCTTGCTTGATTCCGGTGATATTTTGGTTATATCCAAAAACAACAAGGGGCAGCCTGTTGCCAGTTATATTTCAACACAAATGGTTGATAGCAACCAACTGGCGCAACGAATGATCCGAATTCTCAAATTAACCAATTCCGGGGCCTCTATTCTGCAATTCGCGGAATCGCGTTTACCTTCTCACCCGCGATTGAAAAAGGAAAATTTTACCGTACCGCTGACATCGAAGGATGGCATGGTCTATGAGTTCATGCATAGCAGTGATTTTGAAAATAAGCTATTCATTCTAAATTATAAATTCAAAGGAAGATCCTGAAGATAGTCATATTCAACTCTGGTGAAGTTGAACAGGGCGTTCTGGATCGTTATTAACTAAAATATAAATAGGGATATTTTATGTATATTAAACAATCTGTGGGGCAGGGCGGAAAAAACGCGAAAAACGATGTGTATTTCATCCAGGAACTTATCAACCTATTGTCATATGATGATGATAGAATTCCCGCTGTTGTAGTGGATGGGAAAGCAGGTACCAAAACCAATACGGCTATATATAAATTTCAACAGCATATTGTTAAATTAAAATCCCCGGATTCCCGCATCGACCCGGATGGCCGTTCCGAAAAAATACTGGTCTCGAAAGTTGTCGAAAATGACCCTGAGGCAATTCCCCAACTACTAAAAAAATATAAAATCACCAGGGCCAAACAGGTCGCTGTCGGCAGTGGTCCCCGACAGATCCAGTACCTGACAAATGCCAAAAAAGTCGTCTCCACTTATTCAGAAAATATTATCAAACTGGCCATGGCCTTTGCCGGGATCAACAATTGCAGTTTTTCCAGTACCATCAGGACATTCGATGATCAGACTCGTATCATGTATAGCAACTGCAAGGCGTATCCAAATGCGAGCTCGGTAGAGACCCTTCGCGCCGCCAGAGGGTGGGGTTACGCTGCTGCCGGCAGGAGCGTTGAAAAGGTGTATTTTGACAATAAATCCAAAAGCGAGGCTGAGATCAAGGCGGCGATGAAGGAGAAAATTGCTTCATTATATAAAGAGGGACAAACAGTCTCATTGCATTGTGTGCCGGAGGCAGACTACAAAAAGAAAAATGTACTGGATATTCCCTATGGCAGTGTTATAAAGAGCAAACAAAAAGATTTTGAAATTGCCTTGATGGGGATGTCCCAAACCATTAAAAATGCCCGCCACCCGCAACCAACCAAGGGTGAAATATATATCACCAGACTGATTGTTGAGGACAAATGCTGGCATATCGAGATTGCCCAGCTTAACAAGGAGCTGCCAAACCAGAAACCACCGGCAGCGCCAAAAGCGACCCTCAAGCCCGGCCAAAAACCCAGCCGAAACTATTGGTACAGTTTTTTGGATGAGTGGTTTTGAAGTACATGTTGAACGACATGTAAATTATTGCGATGTCTGCCATAACCCCGCCGAATAAGCGGGGTTTTTTATTCTGCCCTGATCTTTTTGCTCCGCAAGGGCCGCAGTTTCATCTGGTGGGTATAAATACCTGTACGAAAGTAGTGAATTATATTGCGGCGATCTTGCATCAGTGTAATCTATTGGATATAAACACAATTGATCCAGCGATCTGCAAGCACACAACTTCTTTAGTGTGCAGCATACCGGTATGGTACTTACCATCGACATGACAAAAAAAAATCCTGAGCATAACCTGAATAGGGAGAGCGTTGGTGAATGGTTCAGTTGTAGAAGAACAGGCAGACACCGGTGAGATAGAATCCGCTATAAACCATCAAAGAGTTCATTATCTCTTTGAGTACACGTATTTAAATCTGCTGAGTATCTTTGTTGCCCTGGGGCTGATCCCCATGGTTTTGTGGGAAACTGTCAGTGGCAAGGTATTGGCGCAATGGGTGGTGTTTGGGCTGGTGATCTCCCTGGTGCGGACCGGCTTGAATATTTACTTCAACAGAAAAAAATCCACTCTGGGCAATGTTGAGCCCTGGTTTGTTATTTTCAATGTGTTTATGGTGTTGCTCGGGATTATGTTTGGCATAGCCGGAGGCTTGTCCATCATTTCGGGGACTTATCTCCATGCAATTGCTATCCATGCCATCATCTATGCCTATGCGCTGGCCATGATGACAACAAATGTATCATACCTGAAGTCCTCCTATTTTTTCATGATCCCCGCTTTGCTGCCCGGGGTAATGGCGTCTGTTTATCAGGCAACGATTTTTTATTATGCTTTTGCTGTAATCCTGTTGATCGCCACGGTGATTTATTTCCTGTTTGTAAAAAACTTTGCAAATAACTTTATTGAACTGATTACCTTGCGTTATCAGCTTTCTGCACAAAAGCAAACGGCAGAACGGGCCAATATGGCCAAGTCAAGATTTCTTGCCGCGGCAAGTCATGATCTGCGCCAGCCCCTGCATGCCTTGTCACTGTTTATCGCCGTGCTGGATGGCAGGATTAAGGATGAAGAAAACAGAAAGATTATTGCTGATGTCAATCGTTCATTGGGTGCGCTGAATGATTTGTTTGATGCCCTGCTGGATATCTCCAGACTTGATGCGAATGTTATCGAGCCACATATACAAAATTTTTCTCTGTGGGAAATCTTTGCGAGGCTGGCGTCCGAATATCATTCCGAAGCGGAGGCCAAGGGGCTTGTGCTCCGGTTCCCGGACAAGGATATCGCAGTCTATAGTGACCCGGCCTTGCTGGAGCTGATACTGCGAAACCTCGTCAGTAATGCGATTCGCTATACCAGTCACGGTTCAATTACCGTTACCACTGCCATGACGGATACCGGCAAGGTGAAATTACAGGTTGCTGATACCGGTATCGGGATACCGCAAAACTGCCAAACTGAGATCTTTCAGGAGTTTTATCAGGTCGATAATCCGGAACGGGATCGCACCAAGGGCATCGGGCTGGGGCTTGCCATAGTAAAAAGACTGGCCGATTTGTTGCAGCACAAGATCACTGTAGAATCGAAACCGGGCGATGGATCGGTTTTTACAATTGCACTCGAAGCCGGTGATTTGGAAAAAATTCCACAACAGCAAATCTTGACCCCGCGAGGTCCATCGCCGCTGGAAACACTACAGGATACCAATGTGCTGTTGCTGGACGATGAAATGGCGATCCGCGACAGTATGAGTCTGTTACTGGAAGAGAAAGGTTGCCATGTACTGGCTGCCACATCATGTGATGAAGTGCTGGACAAGCTTCGACAGAAAAACTTTGTGCCGGATGTGCTGATCGTGGACTACCGCTTGCAGGGTGGCAAAACCGGTATAGGAGGTATCAAAGCCATCACTGAATATTTTGGGTTTGACATTCCTGCACTGATTATCACCGGTGATACAGCACCGGAAATCTTGCGTGCGGCAAAGGCCTCCGGTCATACCTTGTTGCACAAGCCGGTGCAGTCAGAGGATGTGTTGTTGTTTATCAGGAATGCGTTGTTGGAGAAGGAGGCGGTGTTGTGATCAGGATGCCTGCGCATCATTTTCCATGTGGGGGTTTTGGTTCTGTCACATCGTTTGGATTTTTTTTGTTTCACCCCCTAAAGGGGGCGAGTGACTTTTTGTCGCGACAAAAAGTCACCAAAAAGCGCTCCCCTCCGCCATACACATTGGCTTATCTGGTTTTCTGCATGAGGTTCACAAACGGGACCTCCCTGTCCCGTTGTGAACCGGCATCATCCATGATGCCCTGTTATTAATACATAAAACCAGACACACCAATATGTCGGAAAAGGGAATGATCCTTCACCAGATGATCGTGATTAAATCATGAACTCGATGCAGGTTGGATTGATTGATACAAACTCAGCCGAAGGGCGGAACAAGTCAACCTACGGTTTGAAAAACGGATCGCTCTGGAACCACGTGGTGGTGGTGGTTTTCAGGTCTCTGGTTCTGATCGCTTTGTAGATCGCAATCTTGCCCAGTAACATGCCCGGTGACATGAGTTTTTTCAGTGTGTTGCGGTTGCGTTGTTTTTGTTGTTGGCCGCCTTCACGGTTTTCGCGCAGGATGTAGTGCAGGAAGGAGAACAGCCAGATGAATGGTGCGAAGGGCAGCATCAGGATCGAGTTGGCGGTGGCGCGGTTGGTGGTGACTTCGATGTTTTCAAAGCCGTTTTTGCGCATGATGTACATGAGTTGCAATGGGTTGATGGGGTTGACGTGTCCCATGTTGAGCCAGTATTCGTTGTAGGGACGCCGGAAGTAGTCGTAGCAACCGGTGAGGAAGAAGCGCAGGCGTGATCCCAGACTCAGGATGTTCGGTGAGGTGACGATCAGCATGGCGCCCGGTTTCAGCACGGTGCCGAATTGGCGGATCAGGTGGAACGGGTTTTCGATGTGTTCGATCAGTTCGACGATGATGCCGATGTCATAGCTGCGGTTGAGGTTGAAGTTGTCCTGGGCATCCACGTAGCGGCATTGAAAGCCCAGTTGTTGATCATTGATCTGGTGTGGCTCGATATCACCGCACTCGATTTCGTATTTGATCCCGGCCGCTTCCAGCGCATCGCGAATCGCTTTGGAGAGGGCGCCCTTGCCGGGGCCGATTTCGAGGATGCTGATCTTGTCCTTGTCGAGCTTTTTCGCATGCTCGATGACGGATTGCAGGACGATTTCATTGACGCCTTTGGAAGAGATGGAATTTATCACTTGCCTGAATACCTGTTTTCTTGAAGAGTGAGTCAGTGTATCTTGTCACTGAGGTGGAGAAAAGACCTGTAGATCTGCTCCAAATATTACCCATGAGACAACCAGACATAGCACAGACCATTTCCGCCCTGCCGTCAAGTTTGCAGTCCTCCGTTGAAAATGGCTGGCAGACGTATATCGCCGCCTGTGCAGATCAATCACCTGTTTTTACTGACGATGTAGGCAACTCGCTGGCCGGGGTCTGGGCCGGGAGCGATTTCATTGTCAGGCAGTGTCAGCGTGCACCGGCCATGCTGCCGGATTTGCAGGACAGCGGCGATCTGACGCAAGTGTATGCGGATGATGGTTATATCACCCGGCTCAATGTCATGCTTGACGGTGTGCAGGGTAAAGATGAACTGGCCGCACGGTTGCGGAAATTTCGTAACCGCGAGATGGTCCGCATTATCTGGCGCGATCTGGCGGGCTGGGCCGATTTGCCCGAAGTGACCCGCGATATGAGTCATCTGGCAGAGGCCTGTATTGATGGGGCGCTGAGTCGTTTGCACGCCTGGATGAGTGCGGAATTGGGTACGCCTGTGGATGCCGGGGGCGAGGTGTTGCAACTGGTGGTGCTGGGGATGGGCAAGCTGGGGGCCTGGGAGTTAAACGTCTCCTCCGATATTGATTTGATCTTTGCCTATCCTGCCGAGGGTGAAGTGCAGGGTGGCAAGGCTATGGCGAACAGTGAGTATTTCTCGCGACTGGGCAAGGCCCTGATCCAGAGTTTGAGCAATGCCACCGCCGACGGTTTTGTGTTTCGGGTCGACATGCGTCTGCGCCCGTTTGGTGAAGGCGGGCCGCTGGTGGTGAGCTTCGACGCGCTGGAGAATTATTATCTGGTCCATGGCCGGGAGTGGGAGCGTTACGCCATGATCAAGGCGCGGGTCGTGGCGGGGGACCGTTTGGCCGGGCAACAATTGATGGAGATGTTGCGACCTTTTATCTATCGACGTTATCTGGACTACGGCGCCTATGCCTCCTTGCGCGAGATGAAGGCCATGGTGGATCAGGAGGTTCGCCGCAAGGGGATCGCCAATAATGTCAAACTGGGTCTGGGTGGTATCCGGGAAATCGAGTTTATCGGCCAGGTCTTTCAGCTCATTCGTGGCGGGCAGGAACCGGCCTTGCGCGAACGGCGCATCTTGCGGGTGCTGGAAATCCTGCAACAGAATGATGTGTTGCCTGCCTATGTGGTGAAGGAGCTGCTTGCCGCCTATGACTTCCTGCGCCGGGTGGAACACCGTCTGCAGGGTTGGGCCGATCAACAGACCCACAACCTGCCGGAGGATGCGACCGGTCAGACCCGTCTGGCCTTCAGCATGGGGTTTGCGGATTGGGCGTCCTTCAGCAAGGTGTTACAGACTCACCGCAATAAGGTGCAGAACCACTTCGAGCAGGTCTTCCAGGCGCCCCAGTCGGAAGAGGCCAATCAGGCGGAACTGGGCCTGACGCGGCTTTGGTTCGGGCGGCTGGATGAACAGGAAGCCGCTGACATGCTGGCAACGCAGGGCTTTCGGGAACCGGCTGAGGTGGTGCAGCGGTTACAGGTTTTGCGTACCGGACGCAGCTACCGCTCCCTCAGCAGCCAGGGGCAGGAACGGATGGATCGCCTGATCCCCCTGTTATTGGGTGCCATTACCCATGCCGCCGACCCTGACACGACCTTCAGCAGAATTATCGCCCTGATTGAAGCCGTCACCCGTCGCACGGTGTATCTCTCTTTGTTGGCGGAAAACCCCATCGCCTTGTCCCAACTGGTGCGCCTGTGTGCCGCCAGTCCCTGGCTGGCCCGCTACCTGACACAAAATCCCATGTTGCTGGATGAGTTGATGGACCCGCGCAGTCTCTACGCGCCGCCGGAAAAAAACCAACTGGCTGATGAGTTACGCCGGCGTATCGCCGCCATCGACCCCCGGGATGAGGAATCCCTCCTGCACGCCTTGCGACACTTTAAGCACCTCAATGTCTTGCGCGTGGCCGCCGCGGATATCGGCGGGGCCTTGCCGTTGATGAAAGTGAGTGATCACCTAACCTGGATCGCCGAGGTGGTGCTGGACGAAACCCTGGAACTGGCGTGGCGCCACATGACAACACGTCATGGCATGCCGGTCTGCCGGTCAGACGGCAAGGTGTGTGACAAGGGGTTTGCCATCATTGGTTATGGCAAGCTGGGCGGGCTGGAACTGGGCTATGGTTCGGATCTGGACATGGTGTTTATCCATGGCGCCGACGACCCCGATCAAATGACTACCGGCGAGCACCCCATCGCCGCCTCACTCTTTTTTGCCCGGCTGGGTCAGCGCCTGATCCACCTGTTGACCGTGCTGACCCCGGCCGGGACGCTCTACGATGTGGACATGCGGTTACGGCCTGATGGCGCATCAGGCATGCTGGTCACCGGCCTGGCGGCCTTTGCCCGCTATCAGACAGACAAGGCCTGGACCTGGGAACATCAGGCGCTGGTCAGGGCGCGGTTTATTGCCGGTGACGGCGAGATCGCCCGCCGGTTTGAAGAGATTCGCCACGAGGTTCTGGGCAGGCCTCGCGACAGCGAGGCCCTGCGCAAAGAGGTGCTGGAGATGCGCGAACGCATGCGCAAGGAACTGGATAAGGGGAAAGCGGACAATTTCGATCTCAAACAGGGGCCGGGAGGTATCGTTGATATTGAATTTATGGTGCAATACGGGGTTCTGGCCCGGGCACACGAATTTCAAACGCTGCTGACCTATACCGACAACATTCGGATCTTGATGGTGCTGGCGGCGGAAGGACTGATGAGCAATGAACAGGCCGACAGTCTGACCCAGGCCTATCGGGCCTATCGCGGCCAACTGCATCGCCTGACGCTGGATGAAAGACCCGGCCTGGTTGCCGCCGGGACATTTGCCGAGCAGCGAACTGCGGTACAGACAATCTGGCAAACATGGCTGGCAGCAGGGCCTGCAGGCGACTGACAGGCTGACGGATTTTATTAATTGATCAATTTTGGAAAGAGGAAATAGCAAGATGTCGATGTCGGATCGGGATGGTGTGATCTGGTTTGATGGCCAACTGGTACCCTGGCGTGAAGCCCAGGTGCATGTCTTAACTCATACCCTGCATTACGGCATGGGCGTATTTGAGGGCGTGCGCGCCTACAAGGCTGAAAAGGGCACGGCGATCTTCCGGCTTGATTCCCACACGGATCGACTGTTTCGTTCCGCGCACATTATGGGCATGAAGATGCCCTATGATAAACAGACCATCAACGAGGCCCATCGGCTGGCGGTGCGGGAGAACAACCTCGAATCGGCCTATATCCGACCCATGTGTTTCTATGGTTCCGAAGGTATGGGGCTGCGCGCCGACAACCTGAAGGTGCATGTGATCGTGGCAGCCTGGAGTTGGGGCGCCTATCTCGGCAAGGATGGTCTGGAGAAAGGGATTCGGATCAGAACCTCTTCCTTCACCCGCCATCATGTCAACATCACCATGTGCAAGGCCAAGGCCAACGGCCACTACATCAACTCCATGCTGGCCCTGCAGGAGGCCATGCGCGATGGTTATGACGAGGCCCTGTTGCTGGATGTGGATGGCTTTGTGGCGGAAGGCAGCGGCGAAAACTTCTTCCTGGTGCGTGACGGCGTGATCTATACCCCGGAACTGACCTCGGCCCTGGACGGGATCACCCGTGGTACCGTATTGACCCTGGCCGACAGCCTGGGCATAGAAGTGCGTGAAAAACGCATCACCCGTGATGAGGTCTACGTGGCCGATGAGGCCTTCTTTACCGGCACGGCGGCGGAAGTCACACCGATCCGGGAACTGGACGGTCGCACTATCGGGGCGGGCAAACGCGGCCCGGTCACGGAAAAATTACAAACAGCCTACTTCGACCTCGTGCATGGTCGTTTGCCCGGCTATGATCACTGGCTGAGTTTGGTAAACTGAACTATTCATCCAATTAGAAAAACAAGGGGAAGATCGTGAAAAGCGGCGATTTTAAGGTTAAAAAACTGAGAGAACCCAATGCAGCCAAGCGTTATGTGGTAAGCAGCAAGGAGTTGCCCCTGCATTGTCCCATGGATGACATGAGCTTGTGGAATTCACACCCGCGGGTCTATTTGCCAATTGAGGATAAAGGTGAAGCGACTTGTCCGTATTGTGGGGCACATTTTTTACTTAAAGACGACTAGCGTCTAGACTTCGTATCGTGCAAGAAATTTTCCTGCCTGCCGATAAGAGGCAGGCAAATGAATGTGTCGATACGACGCGCCTGGATGATTACAAATAAAACAGTTCATGAAAATCGAATTACCCCGTTTTGAAGACGCCAGGGTCCTGGTCCTTGGCGATTTGATGCTGGATCGTTATTGGCACGGCGATACTTCCCGAATTTCACCTGAGGCCCCGGTCCCTGTTGTGCTGGTGGGGGTTGCAGAAGAGCGTGCCGGCGGCGCCGGTAACGTGGCGCTGAACGTTTCCTCACTGGGTGGCAAGGCCACTCTGCTGGGACTGACCGGCAAGGATGAGGCCTGTAGCGCGTTGGAAAAACTCATGCAGACCGCCGGGATCGGCTGTCACTTTCAGCAACTGGACAACAAGCCGACAGTCACCAAACTGCGTGTCCTGAGTCGCCACCAGCAATTGATCCGCCTCGACTTTGAAGATGGCTTCAGTGCCGAAGACCAGGCCGGTCTGCGGGAAAAGTTTGAACAACAGCTGCCGGGTATGGGGGCGGTGATCCTGTCCGACTATGGCAAGGGCACGCTGACCGATATCCAGCAATTCATCAAACCGGCACGGGCGGCAGGTATCCCCATCCTGGTCGATCCCAAGGGAAATGATTTCGAAAAATACCGCGGCGTCACCCTGATCACGCCCAATCTGGCGGAGTTTGAAGCCGTGGTCGGACCGGCCCGCAGCGACGAAGAACTGGTGCGCAAAGGCATGGAGTTGATTGAGAAATACGATCTCACCGCCTTGCTGGTCACTCGCAGTGAGCGGGGCATGACATTATTGCAGCGTGGCAAGCCGCCTTTCCACCAACCGACCCGCGCCCGCGAAGTTTTTGATGTGACCGGTGCCGGGGATACCGTGATCTCCACCCTGGCCGCGGCCCTTGCAGCCGGTAAATCCCTGCCCGAGGCCACCGTGATCTCCAATCTGGCCGCCGGTGTGGTGGTCAGCAAACTGGGGACGGCCACCGCCTCGGTCAGTGAATTACAGGCGGCGATCCGCGCCGAGCAATATGTGGAACGCGGTATCATGGCCGAAGAGCAACTGGTGCAGATTGTGAAAGAGGCCAGGGCCCACGGGGAACGGGTGGTCATGACCAACGGCTGTTTCGATATCCTGCATCCCGGGCATGTTACCTACCTGCAACAGGCCAAAAAGCTGGGTGATCGTCTGATCATTGCGGTGAATGACGATCCCTCTGTGAAGCGTTTGAAAGGACCGACCCGTCCCATCAATACCTGTGAGCGTCGCATGATGGTGCTGGCGGCACTGGAGTGTGTGGACTGGGTGGTGCCCTTCGGCGAGGATACACCGGAGCGGCTGATCTGTGCGGTGCTCCCCGATATTCTGGTGAAGGGCGGCGACTATAAACCGGAAGATATTGCCGGCGGTAAGTGTGTGCTGGAGCATGGCGGTGAAGTGAAAGTGCTCGATTATGTTGACGGCCACTCCACCACGGATATCATTCGCAATATCCTGGCAACATAGCAACAAACAACGAAGGAATCAGCAATGATTATAGTGACAGGCGGCGCCGGATTTATCGGCAGCAATATCGTCAAGGCCCTCAATGAGCGTGGCGAAACCGATATCCTGGTGGTGGACAACCTGACCAACGGTACCAAATTCAAAAATATCGCCGATTGCGAGATCGCCGATTATATGGATAAGGAAGAATTCATCGAGCGCGTGAATAAAGGCGAGACCTTCGCCAAAAAAGTCGACGCTATTTTCCATGAAGGTGCCTGTTCCTCCACCACCGAGTGGGATGGCAAGTTCATCATGAAGAACAACTACGAATACACCAAGTCCCTGTTGCACTACTGCATGGACCGCAAGATATCCTATATGTATGCCTCCTCGGCCTCGGTCTATGGCGGCGGCAGCGTCTTCAAGGAGAGCCGGGAATACGAAGAACCGCTCAATATGTACGCCTATTCCAAATTCCTGTTTGACCAGTACGTGCGTCGTATCAAACCGGAAAAGCAGACCCAGGTGGCCGGTTTTCGTTATTTCAATGTGTATGGGCCCCGTGAACAGCACAAGGGCACCATGTCCAGTGTCGCTTTCCATGTGAACACCCAAATCAAGGAAGTGGGCAAGGCCAAACTGTTTGCCGGTTGCGACGGCTATGGCAACGGAGAACAGCGTCGTGACTTTATCTATGTGGGTGACGCGGTGGCCGTGAATCTGTGGTTCCTGGATCACCCCGACAAGTCCGGTATCTTCAATCTGGGGACCGGTCGCAGCCAGACTTTTAAAGAGGTGGCGGATGCGGTGATCGCGTACCACAAGAAGGGTGAAATTGAATACATCCCTTTTCCGGATCACCTCAAGGGGCGTTACCAGAGTTTTACCGAAGCGGATATCGGCAATCTGCGTGCGGTCGGCTATGACGCACCCTTTAAAACGGTTGAGGAAGGTGTGACCGAGTATATGGGCTGGTTGAACAAGGCATAGGGGGCGGTTATTTCCTATCAGGAGAGAATCCTCATCGCCGGTCCCGCCTGGGTGGGGGATATGGTGATGGCACAAAGCCTGTTCATTACACTGAAACAGGAACGTCCCGATGCCCTGATTGATGTCCTTGCCCCGGCCTGGTCATTGCCATTACTGGCCCGCATGCCGGAAGTCCATGCAGCCATCCCGCTGCCGGTGGGGCACGGCGAACTGCAACTCCTGACCCGCTACAAAATCGGTCGATCCTTGCGTGCCCGGCAATATGATCAGGCCATCATCACTCCCCGTTCCTACAAATCGGCCCTGATCCCGTTTTTTGCCGGTATATCACGTCGCACCGGTTATCGCGGTGAGATGCGCTATGGGGTGATCAATGATATCCGTACACTGGATAAATCCATACTTCGGCAAACAGTACAACGCTATGTAGCGTTGGGAAAAAGTCACAATGTTGTCGAGGCGCCACAAATCCCGTTTCCCAAACTCACCGTGGATACCGCCAATCAGGCGAAACTGCGCGACAAGTTCAAGCTATCAGAAGATCAACCGCTGATCTGTATGATGCCGGGAGCGGAATATGGCCCGGCCAAACAATGGCCCATCGAAAAATACGCAGAACTGGCTGCTATATTTGTAGAACAGGAATACCAGGTGCTGGTATTGGGTTCACAAAAAGAAACCGGCCTGGGAGAAACTATCGCCGTGGCGCAACCCGAAAAAATAAAAAACCTGTGTGGTCAAACAAGTTTGACTGACGCTATTGATTTGCTGGGACTGTCTACGGTAGCGATCACCAATGATTCCGGTTTGATGCATGTAGCCTGTGCGACTGATCGACCGGTGATTGCAATATATGGTTCATCTGATCCTGCTTACACGCCGCCGCTATCGAACAAGGCGAAAATAATCTATCACTCCCTTGAGTGCAGTCCCTGCTTTAAGCGCGTATGCCCACTTGGGCACACCGCCTGTTTGACAGACATTAAAATGGAAGAGGTGGCGGGATGTATTACCCATCTGTAGAGAATTCCGTGTTGCAAATAGTAAAAAACCACTTTAAAAATTTCAACGAACAGAAACTGTTCTTGTTGTTACTGCTGCTGTTTCCGATCTTTCTGGTAACGGTCAGACACTGGATAAGTACTTTCTTCAGTATGATCGTCCTTGTTTCTTTGACCTCCTGGTTTCGAAACAGACAGCAGAAAGTAAATCTTGATAGAGATGAAAAGATATTGTTATGGGCGTTTTTACTGTTTTTTGTTGTATTTTTACTCACTTCATTAGTCAATGGCTGGGGGAAAGAACAAACACGTTATCTTGGCAGCGAGGTTCGGTTTGTGTTTTTTATACCGGTCTACCTGGCCATTCGAAAAGTTGATGGAGCAATCAAGTGGTTGACTGCCGGTATGGTTTTGGGGATTGTGGCGATATTTTTTAACAGTATTTTGGATTCTGATGCCCATATCGACGGTCGTTACATGTCAATTTATGGGCCTTTATTCACTGGGCCGGTTACCGGCCTGATGGCGGTTCTTGTACTGATTAATGTAAGGTTTGAGCAAAGACTGTGGGTTAAAGGGCTGTTCGTCATCGCAGTGGTGTTGGCTGTCACCCCCATTGTGCTTAGTGATGCGCGCAGTGCCTATTTTGTAATACCTCTGCTCTTGCTTGGTGTTGCTTTATCAATATCGAAAGGTCTCATTAAGATGCTTACCTTGGCAGTGGTATTGCTAGGTATAATCGGGGTGTATTATGGTGCAGATAATATACACAACAGGGCAAAGAAAACACTAAAACAGTATCGCGTCTACTTTGCCTATCTTTCTTCCCCGAAAACGCAAAATAAGCTTTCGGGAGTTGGTGTCCGTCTGGAGATGTGGCGCATCACGCCACGCTTTGTAAAAGATCATACTGTATTTGGTGTTGGCCGGGGAAATTATCAAAAACATGCACAACGTTATGTTGAGTCAGATGGTTTTCACAAGGATATTGCCATGCATAGTCATCCGCATAATGCCTACAGTGAAGCTCTGGTATCCAAGGGGCTGCTGGGTCTGATAGTGTTTTTGGGTATAACTTTACTGCCATTGCTGATGATGTTAAGGGACTATTTCAGAGGACATGCATCAGCATTATATGCGATATACCTGATTATCGGGTATTTGTTGTTTTCGTTTTTTGATGCCTCAACATTTATCAAGGGTAATTTTGTCGCCCTGTATATCATTTTACTGTCCGTCTTTTTCAGTCACCATATCCGTACCAGACAGCAGCAGCAACAACCAACAACGGAATGAACTGTGCCCACGCTCTCCGCTGTCCTCATAGTTAAAAACGAAGGCGCTGCACTTGCAGACTGTCTGCAAACCCTGACCTGGGCCGATGAGCTGGTTGTGCTTGATGCCGGCAGTACTGACAATACAGTGGAAATCGCCCGGCGTTTTACCGACAAGGTCTATGTCAATGCCGAGTGGCCGGGATTTGGACCTCAACGGCAGCGTGCCCAGTCCTATGCCGGCGGTGACTGGATCCTCATGGTCGATGCGGATGAACGGGTCACACCGGAATTGCGCAAGACGGTTGAATCGGCTGTGCAGGCCGATGATCAAAACTGTGTTTATGCCGTGCCGCGTCTCTCCTGGGTATTCGGGCGCTTTATCCGTCACAGCGGCTGGTATCCTGATTATGTGATTCGACTCTATCCCCGCAGCAAAGCCGGTTACGGCGATGAGATGGTGCATGAAAAGGTGCACTATCCGGACAGTATGCGACTGGTCAACCTCAAGGGTGACTTGTTGCATTACACCTATCGTGATCTGGAACACTATCTGGTGAAATCCGCCGGTTATGCCGCGGCCTGGGCGCAACAACGTCAGGCCAAAGGCAAGCGGAGTTCCTTGTTACAGGGCTTTGTGCACGGCGTCGCCTGTTTTTTAAAGATGTATATATTCCGTCTCGGTTTTCTTGACGGGCGACAGGGATTATTACTGGCCATGCTTTCGGCTCATTCCACTTTTGTTAAATATGCCGATCTCTGGATAAGACGACAGGAGCAACCCTCAGAGTAGAAACTGCCGGCTGATGGTATCGGCTGTCTGTTCGATTTGAATGGCGCTCATGTCTTCCTCTGCGGCGGTCTCCGGCGGTGAAAAGGCCAGCCGGCGTGGGGCACTGTTGAGGGTTTGCCAACGCAGGGCGGTGGCGGATCGACGACGCGGATAAAAGGCAGCAGTCGGTACATCCAGTGACCCGGCCACATGGATGGGACCGGTGGAACCGGCAATAAACAGATCTGCAAAGGCGATGTGCCGGGCAAAGGTTTCCAGACCCTCACGGGACTCATAGATCACATGGGGGGTGTTTGGTAACAGGCTTGCCAGTTTATGCGCATGTTCATACTCACCGGGACCGGCACTGAGTACAATCGTGTGACCTTGCGCAGAAGTGAGATTGGCAGACAGACGGGCATATTGTTCGGTGGACAGATTCCGTGCCGAACCACCGCTGCCGGAATGGACAAAGACCAATTTATCGGTCGGCTTGATACCGTGTTGTTGCACAAAGGCGTCACGCAGGCTCGCCACAACTGTCGCATCAAACTGCAGATAGGGTGGTGCAGGCATGGGTTGTGGTTCGATGTGCAGGTCGCGGCAAAACTGTCGAACCAGATCGCTGTTATAGGCGTGCTCCGGTTGTTCGGAACGGGAGCGGCGCTGCACCAGACGATGGTTATAAAAAAACTGGGCCAGTTTGGTGGCCGGCGCCAGTCGATAGGGGATACGCGCCAGCCATGCACACAAACCCACCCGGGTGGTGGAATAGAGCGTGATCACGGCATCAAACCGGTGTTGTTTGAAAAGACTCAACAGATGGCGCTGAGCCGGCATACCCTGATTTTGCCAGTTGTCGATGATGACCTCATCGATCCAGGGACAGGCCTCCGCCATGGCGCGTGTGTAGGATGGCACCAGCGCATAAACACGGGCCTCCGGTAATGTTTTTTTCAGCAGGGCGAAGGCGGGAAACGATAAAATAAAATCGCCGAGTTTATCATTACGCACGAGCAGGATTTTTTTGGGATAGGCGGCAGTCATCAAACCAGCAACAGGATATAATTTTGTTATTCAGTATAAATGATAATTTTCGATCTACTAAACTCTTTTCCATGCCGAGCCGGAACTGTCCGCTGAAATCATGAATATTATTGAATTATGTACCTCAAAAGGCTGGGGCGGGCTGGAACTCTATGCCTGGCAAGTGAGCAAATGGTTAAAGGCGAATGGTCATGCCTGTCACGCTGTGATCGTGCCTGGATCATTAATCGCACGGCGACTGGCGGAGTCAGGTGTCGACACAACCATTATCAAGCCCAAATTCCGGCCTTTGCCCCTGCTCGCGGCGCGTCGTTTGGCAAAACTGATCGATCAACTTGAAGCCGATATCCTGCATGTCCACTGGACCCGCGATCTGATCCTCGCCGCACTGGCCAAGCGCTTTGCGCGCCGGCCGGTGAAGCTGGTGTTTATTCGCCACATGGCCCTGACCCGGCACAAGCGGGATTTCTATCATCGCTTTATCTATCAGAGTATCGATCGTTTTCTGGTGATCACCAAAAAACTGTATGAAGAAGCACGGCAATTTCTGCCCATGCCGGAACAACGCCTGCAACTGCTCTATCACGGCGTGGCCGACTTCGAGCCGGTCAATGTACAACACTGCCAACAGTTTTTCGCCACGCACAAACTGGCTGATGCCAAATTCCGCGTCTTGTTGCCCGGTCGTATCGAACACTACAAGGGCCAACACACACTGGTCGAGGCGGTGATAAAACTGCATCAACAGGGACTGGATCTTGACCTTGTTATCCTTGGGCATATTATGGATGAGGCCTACTTTGAGGGGTTGCAACAGCAGATCCAGGCCGCCGGTCTGGCGCAGAAAATCCACTACCTGGGGTTTGTGGACCAACCGACCCTGGTGTATGGGTGCTTTGACGTGGTGGTATTAACCACCTATGCTGAAACCTTCGGATTGGTGCTGGTCGAGGCCATGAAAAGCGAGGTGGCGGTCATCGGCACCAACGCGGGCGGCGTGCCGGAGATCATTGAACACGGCAAGACCGGCCTGCTGTATGAACCGGGCAATGCGGATGATCTGGCCCAGTGTGTGAAACAGCTCATTGCAGATCCGGCCATGCGCCGGCAACTGGCCCGAGCCGGCAAGGCGTATGCAGATCGAATGTTTTCCGAACAGGCGCATTATACGAGCCTGATGAACATATTTTCAGAATTGGTAAAAGAATAAAAAGTGACAAGCCCCATGAGTAATTATCAAGCCAGTCGTCCCTGCGTGTTATGTGATGCCACAGACAGCAAACATTACTGTTCTTTCAACAGCCTTGAATACGTGCAATGCAACCGCTGCAAATTGATCTACGTGGATAACTTTGCGGATAACGATGCCATGTACAAGGCCTATACCGGCGGTGGGCTCAAATCACTGCGACGCAAGTTGCTGGCGCCCATCCGCAAGATGCGCAGCATCAAGGGCTATACCCATTTCCTGCAACGGGCGCGTGGCATATTCGCCTTCGCCAAAGGCAAGGTCCCGCCCGCCGGCGGTCAACGCACCTACCTCGACATCGGTTGTAACAAGGGTTTTCTGCTGGCCGCAGCGATTGAGGATGATTGCAATGTCCACGGTGTGGAACTGGTGACAGAACTGATCGCGCCGTTCTGCAATACCTATCCTGACTTTAAGGAGCAGGTCTACAGCGACAAGTTTCAGGATGTGGCGAAACGCTTCAGTGATAAATACTTTGACATCATCACCGCGATCGATGTGGTGGAACACTTTGAAGACCCGTTGTCGGACATGCGTGAAGTGCACCGCATCCTGAAAGATAACGGTGTATTTGTGATCCAGACGCCGGACATCGACTGTCAAAAAGCGAAAACCCTCGGCTGCAACTGGGGCGCACTCAAACCACTGGAACACCTGCACCTGTTCGGTCGGGAAAACTTTGTGGCGTTTGGCAAAAAAGCCGGTTTCAAAGAAGTGACCGTCTCCGATCCGTTTGAAGAAGCGGATGGCAACTTTGTGGCGGTGTTGAAAAAGTAAACGCTTTGTTTATTGTCTGAAACATAACGCAGCGTTCTCTGCGCTTCTGCGATATATTCCGGCTTCTGAATAATGCGCAATGTCACTGTCCGGCAGTAATTCTTATTTACCCGCTAATATTTCCAGCAGGGCATTTTTCACTGCGCTGACTTCCGGTTGGCCGCCTTCGATGGCGTAGATGACCTTGTGTTGTCCGAAGCGTGGTTGGTAGTTGAAGGGCAGGGTGGAGATGAACAGGCCGACGGTCGGTGTTTCCGCCGCGATGGCCATGTTGCGGATGCCGGTGTCGTTGGACACAATGGCGACGGCGCCGTTGATCAGTGCCGGTGTTTCATCGCTGCCACGGATATATTGCAGGTTGGCATGTTCACCGGTGAGTTGCAGGATACCCTGACAAACATCGTCTTCCCAGTCAGCCACACCACCCAGCAGGATGTGTTGAAAGGACGGTTGTTCCTGCACCATTTGTTTAATCAATGTCGCGAAGTGTTCCGGCAGCCAGGCCTTGTAACTGTCTGATGCGGTGGGGAAGTAGACCAGATAGGGTTGTTGGAGCGGAGCCGGCCCGGTCTTCAGATCAAACCGCAGCGGCCACTCGTAATCCATTCCCAGCACCTGTAACTGATCCAGAAAAGTCTCGGCCTCGAAGCGGAAGCCGGTGCGGTTCAGGGCGATATCATACAGATGCTTGTGGAGATTCCGGTGCTGGAAACCAATCTTTAGAACAGCCTTGTTGAGGTATGAAATCCAGAAAGTCCGGCTCACCGCCGAGATATCGAACAGCAGATCATGCTCACCCAGCTCCCGGTAGTTGCGCAGTCGGGCGAAGAAGCCCATTTTTTGCCGGCTGCTGTAGGTGATATGCAAGCGATCGATCAGATCATGTGGAATACCGGCCTGATAGTTTTCCACCACACTCAGGGTGATTTGCGCATTGGGGAAATATTTACGCAGGGTCAGCAAAAAGGGGCGGGTCAGCATGAGATCGCCGAGGGCCGCATGCTTCAGCACGGCAATACGGCGAACATCGTCAAAATGAAGTTGGGCGGCTTTTTGCTCTGCACCGGGGGCGACCCAGGTACGCTTCCAGGACCAGATTTTCATGGATGGCTGACGGCTGTTTTTCTTTTTGGTTATGCTATGATGGTATGACAATTATTTTAGATCATACATGTATTTCGACGACACTTCGATCCATAAAATCTGCATTTTGTCCTGGGGACTGATCGGTGATGTATTTATCCGCACACCGGTTATCGAAGCAGTAAAAAAGCGTTTTCCTGCCGCAAGCATTGATGTGGTGGTCGATCCGTCCAGTGTCGGTGTGTTGCTTAATCACCCTGATATAAACAAGGTCATACCCTACAGCCGGAAAAAGAAACCGGCGCTGCGATATCTGGCCCATTCCCTGCGCAACATTCTGCTGTTACGCCGGGCGCAGTATGACTTGTGCATTAATCTCTATTGTGGCGGTTCCAGTCCGCTGATCAGCCGTTTGACCGGGGCCCGTTATCGACTGAGCTACAACCATACCCCTTCGCTGCGCTGGGCCAACAATCTGCAAGCGGACACCCCGTCGTTTTGCGGCAACTGGATCGAGGCACTGGCAAAAATGCTCGCTCCATTGGGCATACCGCCGGAGCAGGTACGTCGCGGTACATCGTTTTATGTCACTGACGCCGCCGGACAACGCGCGGCGGAGTTGTTACACGGACTGCAACAACCGATCATCGGACTGAATCTGGGGGCCGGGCCGGCGATAAAACGCTGGCCGTTGAGTGATTTTCTGGCGCTGACCCGCCAAATTAGTGAAACCTACCCGGTGCAGTTTGTGTTGTTCACCAATCCGGGGATGGAACACCTGGCGGCAGAGTTTACGGCGCAATTTGTACCGGCGGAACGCTTGCGCACCATGCCGCTGTTATCGCTGGATGAAGTGGGGGCGGTGATGCAGGAATGTGCGGCGATGATTACCGGTGATACTTCGTTGATGCACATGTCATTCGGCCTGAAACGTCCGACCCTGGTTTTGTTCACCTCCACCCGGCCGGAAGTGGTTGAGCCGGTGGATTGTCTGCACCAGGATTGTTTTGTCCCTGATCCGACCCAGACCGATCCCTGCGGAAATCCGCTGGGCAGCAAGGAGATACCGGTTGGTTTGGTGCTGGAAAAGTTTGCTATGCTGGTACAACAGGCAAACCTGATTCAATAAATCATTACTGAGGCCCTCATGCTACGCGATATCCTGAAACGCATTCGTTATAACCTTTTATCACCCATGCCTTATCGGTATGAGAACAAGCCGATCAAGGATCGAATCAGGAAGATCCGCTACAACCTGTTTGGCAATCTGCCTTTCCTCGGCCGCAAAAAGTCCGTTGGTGAGACCGCCAAGGCCCATGGCCGGCGTGAACGGGAAGGCTTTTTCAAGAACTATTGTCAGGGCTTCGGCCTGGACGTGGGATACGGCGGTGACCCGGTGGTGGAAAATGTTCGCGGCTGGGATTTTGAACACGGCGATGCCCAGCTCCTGCGCGGTTTGGACGACGCATCATTTGATTTCGTCTATTCCAGTCATCTGCTGGAGCATTTGCCCGATGCGGATGTGGCGCTGAGTAACTGGTGGCGGGTACTGAAACCGGGCGGCTATCTGCTGCTGTATTTGCCGCATCGTGATCTCTACGAAAAGAAAACCAGCCTGCCGTCGCGTTTTAACCCGGACCATGTGCATTTCTTTTTGCCGGATCGGGATGAAGCCCCGGACACCATCGGTCTCATGCCGCTGATGCAGAAGACCTTAACCAATCTGGAAGTCATCTACACCAGAGTGTGCGATGAGGGATATGTGAATCCGGGTGATGAATTACCCAGTCAGGGTGAATTTTCCATTGAGGTTGTGGCACGCAAGACGGCCTGATCTGTGAACCATAATCATTAACAAGTGGGTGTACAATGTCCAAACGTGCCGGTAGTCTGACACGCTTTTTACGCAAACTGCGCTGGTTCTTCCTGGTCTACATCCTGCCGCGGCACGATGCGACGATCATGACCAAAAACGGCCTGCTCAGTTTTGACAGTCGTGATCGTACGTTGGGCCGGAGCCTGCATCTGGAGCGGGAATTCGAATTTGACGGCATGCTGAAGACGGTCGAGTTATTGCAACAGGAGAAATATATCCCGCCGGATTTGATCGATGCCGCCATGCTGGATGTGGGTGGATATATCGGCATGATCTCCATTGGTTTTGTCAGTAACAGGGTGTTTGGTCATGCCGTGGCGTTTGAGCCCAACCCGAACAATTATCGATTGCTGCAAAAAAACATTGCGCAAAATAATCTGTCCGACCGGATCATGGCCTATAACGTGGCTCTTTCTGATCGCAAGGAAACACTCACCATGGAGTTGAGTGTGAAGAATTACGGCGATCATCGCATTCGTGAAGAAAGCAAGGAGCAAACCGGTGATCACTACGGTGAAGGGGATCGCAAACTGATCAATGTGGATTCGGTGTTGCTGGACGAAATCATGAGTGGCAGCGAGTCATCCATCGCACCCCGGGTGCGTCTGGTCTGGATGGATATTCAGGGCCATGAAGGTAAATTCCTGCGCGGCGCCAAAGCCTTTTTCAAATCCCATCGGCACGCACCGGTGGCCATGGAGTTCTGGCCCTATGGCATCCGTCGTTCCGGCATGTCAAAGGAAGAATTTTGTGGGGTGCTGAAAGAGTTGTTCAAGAAGTTTTATATCCTGGATGAATCAACCCCGGTGGCGCGGGACATCCACAACATTGATGCCTGGTTTGATCGCTATCAGGCGCCGGACAGCGGGTGCCATCTCATTCTGGTCAACGATACCTTATAGATTGGCCCACTCCATGATCTGATCCAGCTTGCCGGTCACATCCGCGACAGTGATCCGATCCATGGTGCCTGCCTCACGCACCCGAGTCCCCCACGGGACCTCATCCACCGCCTTGCCGAATTTGTCACGGATCGCCTCGGCATAACGGTTCACCGTGAACTCGGCACTCAAATAGGGACGAGCCCGATCGGGGTTGGTGGTGGCATAGAGCCCGATCACCGGTGTCCCGACCGCCGTACCCATGTGGGCCGGGCCGGCATCGGGGGCCACAATCGCAGTGGCGGCAGAGAGTACGGCCAGCAGTTGTTTCAGACTGGTTTGTCCGATCAGATCTGTGACCGGGACCTGCACCTGTTGTCGAATGGCTTCGGCATACTGTTTTTCGATTGCGCTGGGACCGCCGGTCAACACCACCTGCATACCATGTTTGGCAACGGCATATTCCGCAACCGCCACATAACCGGCTGTATTCCAGTTGCGATAGGCCATGCTGGAACAGGGACTGATCACCAGCACCGGTTGACTGGCGCTGAGGTGTTGCGCTGCAAAGGCCCTGTCAGATTCAGGGATGGGAATGTCCCATTGATAAAGATGTTCGCTGATGCCCAGGGCTTCGGTAAAACCGAAGAAACTGTCGATCACATGTTGTCTGGGCTTGTATTCAATCCGCTCATTGGTAAACAACCATTGCAGATCCTTGGCGCGCTGTTTGTCAAAGCCGAGTTTGCGCGGGCTGTTGACCAGCAGGCTGATCATGCTGGCACGCAGGGACATTTGCATGTGCAACAGAACATCGAAACGGCGACCTGCCAGCTGTTGCCTGACAGCCTGATAGGCGCGCCATTTTTTGCTTTTATCGAAAATAATAAATTCGATATTCGCCATATCACTGACCAGTGAATACTCTGTTTTGCCGATGATCCAGGTAATGCGTGCCCTGGGCAGCGCGGCTTGCAGGGTGCGCACAACCGGCAGGGTATGGCAAATATCACCAACAGCCGAAAGACGCAGCAGGCAAATATTTTGTATGGCGGTCTGGGCTGTTTTTTTCTTATCGGCCATTGCAACTGGATATGCGGATTGTCATTAATAAAAATTTATTGCAAATAGTAAAGCGAAAGTCGTTGGATATGCTATCTTATTTTAGAATTCAATTAACATCATTCAAGCACACAGCGTGGCAACTTCACAGGTTATCAAGGTCAAGAATTACATCCTTTTGCATGATGCAAAATGGGTGGTCACCGTTCCGGACAAGTGGTTTAACATTTCACACTGGCAAAAAGAGAATGCCGTGCTTGGCCGGGCCATGGGCCGCGGCTCCACCTGGTTTGTTCGGCACAATAACCGAGAGCTGGCGTTGCGCCACTACAAACGCGGCGGCATGGTTGCCCGCCTGCTGGAAGATCGCTACCTGTGGCTGGGACTGAAAATGACCCGCGCCTGGCGCGAATGGCACCTGCTGGCGGAGATGTTCGAAGCCGGATTACCGGTCCCCCAGCCGCTGGCCGCCCGAGTCAGTCGGCACGGTTTGCTCTACAGTGCCGATCTTATTACCGCCCGTATCCCCGACACACAGAGTCTCACCGCCATTCTCGCGGAACATCCGCTGCAGGAAGCCCTCTGGGGTCAAATCGGCGCGACCATCGCCCGTTTTCACCAGGCCGGTTATTGCCATGCTGATCTGAATGCCAACAATATCCTGCTCGACAGCAAGCAGCAGATTTTCCTCATCGACTTTGATCGGGGCTCGAAACGCAAACACGGTGCCTGGCGTTTCAAGAATCTGGAGCGGTTGTTACGTTCACTGCACAAACAGCAGGAGCAGGCGGGGGGCAAGTTCCACTTTACGGAGAATGATTGGCTGGCCCTGAATACCGGTTACGAGACCGCCTTTGAGGCGTGAGTCGGGCACAAGTCACCCAGATCTGTCACATAGCGGTCAATCATCCCTGCGTAGCCCTGCATCAACAGCTGTCCATTTCGGCCCAGCTCAGTGCAATGCGCCTGATCCGCTGACAAGGCATCGATCTGCGCCGGCAGTTCAGCGATATCGGTCAGTTGTACACCGGCCTGGTGCTCAACAAACAGGGCCGCCTCGTCCTTAAAATTGTGCATGTGCGGCCCGAACACCACCGCCTTGCCCAGCATCCCGGCCTCAAGGATATTCTGCCCGCCCAGCGGCACAAAAGAACCGCCCATGATCACAAACTCACTGCCTGCGATAAAACCGGGTAACTCACCCAGGGTATCGGCGAGATAGATGCGGGTTTCGGCGGTCACCGGTTCCTGTCTGCTGCGCACCGCGATCTGATCGGTGAGCGGCGCCAGTTGCTTCAATATGGTTTCCAGTCGGTGCGGGTGACGCGGGGCAATCACCAGCAATCTCTCCCGTTGCGCCGAAGTTTGCCAGGCCTGTACGATGCGCCACTCTTCATCATCACGGGTCGAGGCGGCCAGGATGTATTGACGACCGGGGTTATACGGCGCGACATCGGTGGGTGCCGGCGCCGCCAGCTTGATATTGCCCATCACCTTGATGCACTCCTCGGGGGTGCCGAAATCGAGGAAGCGGTCCCGATCCGCCTCATTGCGGGCAAACACAAAGCGCAGTTGCTGGGACATGCTGCAATAGAGACGACGCAACCAGTAATTTTTGGGGCGGGTGCGTTCCGACAGACGACCATTGATCATGATGATCGGGATATTGGTCTTGAAACATTGCCAGAACAGGTTGGGCCACATCTCGGTTTCGACCACCAACAGACAACGGGGCGCCAGTCGGTGACTAAAGCGACGCATCAACCAGAGCCAGTCCAGCGGCAGAAAATGTTGCACACACCCCGGCGGCAATTTTGCGCGGGCATTTGCCCCGCCGGTCGGGGTGGCCGTGGTCAGGGTAATGGGCAGATCGGGATGGGCGGTATGCAGGGCCTTGATCAGCGGCATCACCGCGTTCACCTCACCGACCGAGGCGGCATGCAGCCAGAGTCCATCAGGACGGTTGGTTGGCAATTGCAGGCCCAGCCGTTGTAACAGGTAGGTGAGATCACGGTGTTTAAAGGCCATCCAGAACGCATGAATCAGCAGCAGCGGCGCGAGCAGGGGCATGACCATACCGTAACGGCGCAGGGCCGGATCTTTTTTCGGTGCATAGAGCAGGGGTTCACCATATGGTCGCGTCTTGAAACGCCGATGCGCCCACAGGTATTGCGCCGGGGCGCGCCGCACCTGTTCTTCGATAGCACGATTGATCTCGCCGGCATCGGCAACCTCATCCCCGGAAGGCAGCGCTAATGGCTTGCCGATCCGAACAATATAACCCTGTGTACCGGGCAGGCGTTCCGAGTACATGGGCAACACCGCCGCACCGGATTTTTTCGCCAGGCGGGTGGTCATGGTCAGGCTGGAGGCAGCCACGCCCATGAAGGGGGCAAACACCGCCCCCTTGCGACCGAAGTCCTGATCCGGGGCATACCAGATGGTGCCGTTCTCACCCAGATAGCGCAGGATGGCGCGCATATCGGAGCTGTGCAGCAGGCCGCCGTGGACCCGCTTGCGGGAACGTGCCATGACCGCATTAAAGAGTTTGTTGTGGGCGCGCTTGAAGGTGGGACGCCAGTCAATGTGATAGGCCAACAGACGACCGCCGATCTCCAGTGTGGTGTAGTGGGCGCCAAGCAGGATCACCCCCTTGCCCTTTGCCTTGGCCGCTTCCAGATATTCCAGTCCTTCCACTGTGTGCAAGGGTTGTAACATCTGATCACTGCCCCACCAGGCCAGTGGTGATTCCAGCAGGGCGATAGCCCCTTCCATAAAGTTCTGTTGCGCCAGTTGTTGGATGGCCCGTTCATCCAGTTCAGGAAAACAGAGACGAATGTTGGTGCGCACGATGCGGCGACGACCTGGTAACAAGTAAAAGGAGATGCGCCCCAGCAGTCTGCCGATGGCTAATATCACGCCATAAGGCAAACGACTGATCAGCCACAGCAAACCCAGACCGACCCAGGTGGGCAGATACTTCGGGTGAATAAACTGGAGAGGTTTAAAGTGGTGGTCAGCGCCGGTCATCGGTTAATCATAGAAGAAACAAACACGGGTGTGTATAAATCTGCAACAGACAGACCGTTCAACGCAGCAGGGCGGAGATGGTCTTGAAGTGAACATGGTTGGCATCACGCAACCACTCAAACAGGATCGATTCGGTATTACTGATCACGATACCGGCCTGGGCCATCCGCTTCAGTGCATTCTTGTGGTTTTGCTTGTGCCGGGAACAGACGGCATCCGCAGCGATAAAGACCAGATTCCCCTGCGCCTGTAACTGCATGGCGGTCTGCAGTACACAAACATGGGATTCCATCCCGGCCAGGATGATTTGATTGCGCCCTTCGGGATTCACCGCCTTGTTAAAACCGGTCGCCCCCATGCAGGAGAAACAGGTCTTTTCCAGTGTCACAGTGGCGGCGGGCAGATGCCCGGCCACCTCGGGCAGGGTGTCACCCAGCCCTTTGGGATACTGTTCGGTGCGGATCACCGGCACCTCCAGCAACCCCGCAGCCTGTAACAACAGGCCGGTATTACGGGTCACATTCTGTAACGCCTTGTCCGGCATGGCGGTTGCCAGCCGTTGCTGAATATCAATGACAATCAACTGTGAGCGGATCGACTCGCATAACAGCGACGTACCGGCGGTCATGGGGTCTCGCTCACAGCAGGACGGGTCATGCTCAACCAGGCATTGATGTGTTGCAGATCCTCCGGGGTGAGTGTCCCGGCGGCCTGTTTCAGACGCAGGGTCTCCATGATGTATTCATAGCGGGCCAGGGCATAGTCACGTTTGGCGCGGTACAGATCCCGTTGTGAGTCCAGCACATCCACCGTAGTACGGGTGCCCACCTTGAAACCGGCGCGGGTCGCCTTCAGTGCGGTCTGGCTGGAGGCCAGGGCCTGCTTGAGGGCCTTCACCTGACTGATCTTCGCCAGCACACTGAGATAGGCATTGCGTACCTGCCGTTCAGTGGCGCGACGCTGCTGTTCCAGCAACTGTTTGGCCTGATCGTGGCGATGAGCCGCCTCGGTACTCCGTGAACTCACCAGGCCACCGTTAAAGATCGGCACGGACAGTTGCAGGGAAATTTGGGTGTCATCCGTTTCATAGGCAATGGGGCCTTCACGGGTCGTGTTGTTCATGCCGGCCACCAGATTCAGGCTGGGCAGATGACCGGCGCGGGCCTTCATGACACCGGCGGAACTCGCTTCCAGATTCTTGCGTGCTGCTGCCAATTGATAATTATTGTCCAGTCCGGTGTTGACCCACTGGGTGATGTCAGCCGGTTGTGGCGCGATCAATGGGCTGCTCTCCTGCAACACCGCCAGATTGCCGTGTTCCTTGCCGGTCATTTCACGCAGGATCTCCCGGCTGATGGCCAGTTGATTCTCGGCGGCGATGTCCCGCGCCACGGATTGGTCATACCGGGCCTGTGCCTCATGCACATCGGTGATGGCTGTCAGCCCCACGTTGAAACGCTGGGTGGTCTGCTCGAGCTGGTGGGCAATGGATTTTTTCTCGGCTTGGGAAAAGGCCAGATTGTCCTCGGCACCCAATACATCAAAATAGTTTTTCGCCACCCGCAGGATCAGGTTCTGTTCCTGAAAATGAAAATCGGCCACGGCCCTGGCCACGGTGGCATTGGCCTGACTCAGCCCGGAAAACTGCGCCTGGTTATAGATGGTCTGGGTCAGGCTGAGGGAATAACCACTAACTTCGGTAGTCCCTACGGGGTTCATCACGTTGTTGGAGGTATTCACTTCCGTCTCGGATTTCAGATAGCTGCCGGATATTTGCGGCAACAACACCGCCCAGGCCTGGCTTTTGAGTTCCTTGTTGGCCAGAAAATCGGAACGGGCCGCCTGGAACAGGGGGTCATTGGTGAGCGCAAGTTGATAGATGGTTTGCAGATCATCGGCGCCGGCCTGCGGTGCAGCGAAGATCAGTGACGCGGCCAGCGCGCTGTTCAGGAAATGACGAGTCTTCATCCTCTAATACCTTTTCATGCTCGGATCGACAACTTTGGCCCAGTTTTCTACGCCGCCGTCGAGGTTGATTAAGTTGGTGAACCCATTATGCTCCAGATACCAGGCAACTTGCCGACTGCGTATACCGTGGTGACAAATTACTACTGTTTCCCGGTTCGGGTCCAGTTCAGACAGGGTCTCGGGGATATCTCCCATGGGAATCAATTCTGAGCCCTCGATGTGACAGTAGGCAAACTCCCAGGTTTCACGCACATCGAGCAGGAAAGGCGGATTATCCGCCTGAGCGAGATAATCCTTGAGTTCCTGGGCTGAGAAATGACGCATTCACGCTATATGGGAACGCGGCGGAATGATTTAAAGGGTGAAGCGATTGGGTTTTACCGCATTCTTCAACGGCGGCAGATCGATTTCAAACAGGGATTCGGTCATCCACTCATGCTCGCCAACGCGGGTAACCAACAGGGCCTCCATACAGGGGCTGTCACCGACAATAGCAAACAGCCGGCCGCCGATGGTCAGGGAATCCTTGAAGCTGTCCGGCAGGACAGGCAGAGAGCCGGTCACGGCAATCACATCATAGGGGGCATCCAGCGGCCAACCGCGTGCGGCATCACCGGCTTCCAGCGATACGTTATCGAGCTTGTGTTCCGCCAGACGGGTCTTGGCAGATTGCAGCAGCTCGGGAATGATCTCCACCGAATAGACCTTCTTCGCCAGTTTGGCGAGCAGGGCGGTGAGATAACCGCTGCCGGTACCCACTTCCAGCACGGTCTCGTGGGGCTGTACATTCAGGGCCTGCAAAACGCGGGCTTCCACCCGAGGGGCCATCATATGTTGCTCATGGCCGATGGGCAGTTCCATATCGGTCAGGGCCAGATTGCGGTATTGGGGTAAAACGAAATTTTCGCGGGGTACTTCTGACAGCAGATCCAGTACACGCTGGTCCAGCACATTCCAGGGCCGGATTTGCTGTTCAATCATGTTGTAGCGGGCTTGTTCAAAATTCATGTCGGTCATTGTTATTTTTCCTCCCCCTGCCGCAAATCAGCAAGAGGCCAAAGATTAAGCCGTTTACCCCCATGAGGCAAGCAACCGGGCCGGATTTGGCCTTACAAGTTCTTGATACACCGATAAATCCCGTTCATTAAGCAAAGACTGATATTTCATCCGGAGAATCACTGATAATTTGTCAGCTTGATTTTCCAAACCCTATCCGATAACTTGGCTGTTCGACCGCCGGGGGTGCCCGAGTAGGGTGGGCAATGCCCACCTGATGCAAACAACCGCGCAGAGCTTGCATGACAGCAAGAGATGCCGGTTGGGGCTGAGACAGACCCTAATTTGATGACCTGATCCGGATAATGCCGGCGTAGGCAAGGCGAGTAACCGCTAAACCACACCATTCAAATAGCGCGGTCGCCGGAATCAACAGTGAGGCAACTGACCATGAGCGCAATCCCGCAGGAATTTCTGAACAAGACGGCCCAACTTTCTGACGAAGTCACCCGTCCCTTCACCGCATCGAAAAAAATCTACGTCGCAGGCAGCCGCCCCGACATCCGCGTCCCCATGCGCGAAGTCAGCCAGGACGTCACCCACACCGAACAAGGCGAAGAGCTGAACCCGCCGATCTATATATATGACACCTCCGGTCCCTACACCGACCCGACCGTCAACATCGACCTGCTCAAGGGCCTGCCCGCCCTGCGTGAAAACTGGATCGCCGAGCGCAACGACACCGAACAACTCAGCGGCCCCAGCAGTGAATACGGCGCCGCCCGCCAGAACGATCCCGAACTGGCCCACCTGCGCTTCGAACACATCCACGCCCCGCGCAAGGCCATCGCCGGCAAGAACGTCAGCCAGATGCACTACGCCCGCCAGGGGATCATCACCCCGGAAATGGAATTCGTCGCCATCCGCGAAAACCTGAAACTGCAGGAAATGCGCAAAGACCCCCGCTACAGCAAACTGCTGCGCCAGCACAAAGGGGAAACCTTCGGCGCCAACATCCCCGACCTCATCACCCCCGAGTTTGTGCGCAGTGAAGTGGCCGCCGGACGGGCCATTATCCCGGCCAACATCAACCACCCGGAGCTGGAACCGATGATCATCGGGCGCAACTTCCGCGTGAAAATCAATACAAATATCGGTAACTCGGCGGTAACGTCCTCGATCGAGGAAGAAGTGGAAAAAATGGTCTGGTCCGCCCGCTGGGGTGGCGACACCCTGATGGATCTCTCCACCGGCAAGAACATCCACGAAACCCGCGAGTGGATCCTGCGCAACTCCCCCATGCCCATCGGCACCGTGCCCATCTATCAGGCACTGGAAAAGGTCAACGGCAAGGCCGAAGACCTCACCTGGGAAATGTTCCGCGACACCCTCATTGAACAGGCCGAACAGGGCGTGGACTACTTCACCATCCACGCCGGGGTGCGCCTCAAATACGTGCCCCTCACCGCCAACCGCCTCACCGGCATCGTCAGCCGCGGCGGCTCCATCATGGCCAAATGGTGCCTGGCCCACCACGAGGAAAACTTCCTCTACACCCACTTCGATGAGATCTGCGAAATCATGCAGGCCTACGACGTCAGCTTCTCCCTGGGTGACGGCCTGCGCCCCGGCTGTCTGGCCGACGCCAACGACGCCGCCCAGTTCGGTGAACTGGAAACATTAGGCGAACTCACCAAAAAGGCCTGGGACCACGACGTCCAGGTCATGATCGAAGGCCCCGGCCACGTCCCCCTGCAAATGATCAAGGTCAACGTGGAAAAAGAACTGGAAGACTGCTTTGAAGCACCTTTCTATACACTCGGCCCGCTGATCACCGACATCGCCCCGGCCTACGACCACATCACCTCGGCCATCGGCGCCGCCAACATCGGCTGGTACGGCACCGCCATGCTCTGCTACGTCACCCCGAAAGAACACCTCGGCCTGCCCAACAAACAGGACGTGCGCGACGGCATCATCGCCTACAAAATCGCCGCCCACGGCTCGGACCTGGCCAAAGGCTTCCCCGGTGCGCAGGTCAGAGACAACGCCCTCAGCAAGGCAAGATTCGAATTCCGCTGGGAAGATCAATTCAACCTCAGCCTCGACCCCGAACGCGCCCGCAGCATGCACGACGAAACCATGCCCAAAGCCGCCCACAAAGTCGCCCACTTCTGCTCCATGTGCGGACCGAACTTCTGCTCCATGAAGATCACTCAAGATGTACGTGATTTCGCTGCCGCGCAGGGGATCACAGAAGAAGAGGCGCTGGTAAAAGGCATGAAATCAAAAGCCGTCGAATTCGTGGAAACAGGCAGTGAAATCTATCAAAAACAGTAAGCAGGATGACGTCCAGGGATGGACTAATGTCGCGGGAGGCAGGATGCCGGGAGCGACCGTCCGCCAATATGCGGAAGAACACGGGTTGACGGAGGATGAGGTGATACAGGAGGGAATGAAACAGCAAGCTGTTAAGTTTGTTGAAGGCGGTAGCGAGATATATAAGGAAGTGTGAAGATGATGAAAAACCCCGCTATGCGGGGTTTTTTAATGGAAGGTTAATAATAATTTAGCTTAAAGAGTGTCATATAATCACGTATGTCAGAAGTATGATATCGCGTTATGTAGTAATGGTGTAATTTGGAGTATCAGTATGATTAAAGATTCAATAGGTACAACAAACATTGAAGAGGGTGCAGATGCACTTATTAAACTTATTGATGATATTAAACATGATGGTGCTAACTGGAATGAGGCAAATACAAGGTTTCATTTTATTGATCCATTCATAACAAATTGCTTAGGATGGTACAGAGTCGATATTCGAGTTGAGGAAAGCGAACACGGAACATACACAGACTATGAGTTGGGAAGCCCGCGGTCATTAATTGTTGAAGCAAAAAAAGAAGGAATATATTTTGAACTTCCAGCAAATCCAGAACAGAAACCAATTGCTAATCTCAGATCTGTTATGATGCTTGATAGGAATGTTGAGTCTGCTATAAAGCAAGTCCAGGGTTATTGCAGTTCGCGAGGTACACCAGTAGCTGTAGTATGTAATGGTCATCAGTTAATAGCATTTTTAGCAAGTCGTTTAGATGGTGAATCTCCTCTTGATGGTAAATGTTTGGTTATTAATGGCTTAGAGAATTTTGTTAAGCACTTCCCTTTGATTTGGCAAAATCTGTCACCTTCTGGCTTGCAGGAACGCCGAATAATTCGCCTGCTTACAACTGGAAAAGAAATAGGAATCCCAAAAAAGATTTCAACATTTCTTACACAATATCCTTCGTTTAGATATAAAAGTGATATTCAAGCCAGCCTTCGTACAGTTGCTGAGCTTCTTATTGAAGACGTTGTGAGAACGCAAGAAGTTGAGTCTAAGTTCTTTAAAGAATGTTATTGTGAAAGTGGAGCCCTTGCAAGAGACGCGCTTATAAGTAAACAAATATTGGCAGCACGATATGCTGCATTATTTTCGGAAGCTGAACCATCGCCGAAGTTATCACCAGTTATCCCGGAAAAAGATCAAGTTGCACTGACACCGGAAGTTATGGCTGAGGCTATTGCAAGGAGACCAATTGTTTTAATTGGGGATGTTGGTGTTGGTAAATCCTCATTTATGAAACATTTGATGTATGTAAGTGCTTATGAAGAGTTCCAGCAAGCATTGTATGTATATATTGATCTTGGTTCACAGGCAGCATTCGAATCAAATTTGAAAGATTTTGTTATCGATGAAATCGAGAAACAATTGCTGGAGAGATATAAAATTGATGTTTTTCAAGAAAATCTTGTACATGGAATATATAACGTTGAAATTGGTCGATTTCGAAATAGTATTCATGGTGGATTGTACGAAACTGACCGAAATCAATATGATGAAAAGTTACGGGAGTTTATAGTACACAAATTGGAGAATAAACCACAACATTTACAAAAAGCTGTTAATCACATTGTGAAGGGAAGACAAAAACAAGTTGTTTTGATGATTGATAATGCGGACCAAAGAAATATGGAAGTGCAACAGGAAGCGTTTTTAATCGGACAAAATTTATCGCAACATTGGCAGGCTGTTGTATTTATTGCGGTTAGACCACAAACATTTCACCATTCAAAACGTGCGGGGACTTTTTCTGCATATCCACAAAAAGCATTTTCAATTTCACCCCCTCGGGCAGATATGGTTATTGAAAAACGATTGCGATTTGCTCTGGATATGGCAGAAGGTAGGCTTCCAATAGAACAATTAAAAGGAGTTCAGCTTAATTTTAAGAGCTTGGCGTTGTTTTTGAAAGCCTTGCTTTATTCATTGAAAAATAATTCGGAATTGGTTGAGATATTATCAAACATTACGGGTGGTAATATTCGTCTTGTGGTTGATTTGGTGATTAAATTTATTGGAAGTCCTAATGTTGACGCTGAAAAAATTATTTCAATTATGGAAAAGACTGATAATTATATCATACCGGTACATGAGTTCTCAAAATCGGCGTTGCTTGGCGAATACTCGCACTATCATTCCGATTCGTCAGTTGCGATGAATATGTTTGATGTTAGATTTCCTGATGAGAGAGAGCACTTTTTGGTTCCGATGATAACGGGATATTTGAATTACGATGGTGAACATCGAAACCGAGAAGGTTTTGTTAATTCTAATGATCTAATAATGGAGATGCAAAATTGGAGTTTTACTAAACAGCAGACAGAATCTGCTTTGCGTCGAATGACTAATAAACGTCTAATTGAGACAACAGAACGTGTAACGTTTGATGAAGATATAACAGGATTGATTGGTGAAATGCCATCGGCATTTCGAATAACAACTGTAGGAGCATACCATCTGCTAAAATGGGTGACGTCATTTTCCTATCTAGATGCAATGGTATTTGACACCCCTATTTTTGAGGAACGAATTCTTGATGAATTGAGCCAAAATCCAGGTTCATTTGAAATACATGCTCGATATAATAGGACAACTAAATTTAGGACTTATTTAAGTACTGTTTGGCATAATTCTGGCCTTGCTCCAGCCTATTTTGATTGGACAAGTCTTATACCGGCTGGAAAAGTAAGTTTTGATATGGTCGATAGAGCTATTTCAAGGGCTCGGCAAATCAATAAAAAGTACTAGAACCCATCTCAAAATAAAAGGGGTCGCCAAAATATTTGGGGTCAGAGTAAATAATATTTGGGGTCAGAGTAAAAACTCCCCCTCATCCTCCTGCTTTGGCATCGGCCCTCGCTTTAATGGCCTAACTCGTCGTCCTGTCAGACGCTCTACCTCTTTTTGGAATAAATGGGGTCGGTGACAAATGAGTCTCATTCGCAATTAGTGTTATTGGTCTAGTTCCTTGCCAGTCTCTCAACCGCCTCCTTCGAGCCATATATCTTCCTTGATAATGTGAGTCGAATGTCTAATATAACCAGCATGGCTTGTGGGTTCAATGAGTTTTTACTCTGACCCCAAATATATATAAAATATATATAATATATGACCCCAAATATAAGTTGTTTTACGACTTTCCTTTATTATCTTTTAGCCGATGAAATCTGGCTTTTGTTAACACAGGATTCTCGTTGTCAGCTTTCGCATTTCGATCAACGTTGGATTGTGTTTCATTATACACACGCTTCCAGTCAGTTTTATCCTGGCACTGCCCTTGTACAATTTTCCCTTTGTTAACTACAACCTTTTTCATGACTTATCCCCTTTGGGTTTTTTCACTTTTTTAAATCGAGCAAGGTCTTCTTCTGACTGTGGAGGTACATCCGGATCAGATTCAGCATTTTTCCTGATTTCATCATCGGTCATGTTATTGATTCGGTCATAATCCGTTAAATCTTCCATCTTTTCCAGCTCTTCTTTGGTGTATCGTTTAATCGACATATCAATAACCTCTTTGCATAGAGTGATAACGCGCTATTTCATGCTTTTCTGCCCTACGAGCGGATATAATACGGATCACATTACCATCGTCTCTTTCAGTATAGGCAACAAATAGTATTCCTGGTTTCGCCATACCGATTATTTGATAGCGATCTTCGTCAATTGAATTTGACTCATCATAAGCTTCAATTGCATTAGGGTCATCAAATACAGGTAGTACTGCGACGAAGTCAATTCCGTGTTTTTGTATATTGTTCAGGCGTTTATTTTCATCCCACTCAAATTCCATATCCTATTCCTATAATATCCATGTGTTCCATATCTAAATAGAAAGTCACATATTTATTTCACTAAATAGCAGCTAAACCCACAAATTTAATAATAACTCATCTTGTCCATCTGAAATGATGCTATCAATAACGAGAATTTAATTCTCCCTGTTAATTATGATGGTTTTTAGAGTTAGTCTATATTATATCTATATCTAGTATTAAAATAACGGGCAGAATGATGTTCCACCAAAGAAATAAAAATAGATAAAAGGAATAAATGGGGTCGGTGACAAATGAGTCTCATTCGCATTTGGTATTATCGACCTACTGGTTGCATGGTTCCCTGGCCAATATAGTAAAAGGGTTCACCCATAAGTCGTCCCCGGTCAACTAATATTTGGGGTCACCCCATAAGTCGTTCACTGTCAACAGGGCGATAGAAAACGAAGTAAAAACGGGGTCAGAGTGAAAATATATAAAAACCTGAACATGAATAAACCGATGAGTTTTTACTCTGACTTCAATTATTCCTTGTAGAGGCATATTGGGAAAAATGATGAAGTACTACTTTCTTGAAGTAATGGGCGATCTTGATGATGGGGCTTTATTGATTCTGGACGAAAATCCCGCAGGTATTGGCGTTAAATATTGCTTTTTAATGCACGGCACTGAATTAGGAAATGATTTTCCAGAAAATGCAGTGATACCTATGTCAGGTGATAGAGAGGGTACTAAACTTTCTCACCTCATCGGGAACACCAGCAGCTTTCTTATCGTACACCAGGATATGAGAAAAGTGATTGAGACGGAACTGAATGAAAAAGCAGAATATTTCCCATTTACCATACTCGACCACAATGGTCTGGAATATAGTAAGGATTATTGCATAATCAATCCGCTTGGCGCCCGCGATTGCCTGGACTACAAGAGAAGCGATATTGATTATTACAAGGGAAATAAAGACAAAGTGATTGGGGTAAACCGGTATGTTATCGAAACTACAAAGTTAGTCGATGAACCGGCGCTTTTCAGAATCAAGGAAAATCCTACTGAATATGTTATTAGTGAAGATCTGTATATGAAATTTCAGGAGGAAGGGTTTACCAATGTCGTGGTAAGGGAAATCGAGGTTAGTGATAAAATAAACATGAAGATGGAAAAACGGGGTCAGAACAATTGTTTCTAATATAAGCCGACTCGAATATTAGCTTTTATTGTTCTCTGACCTCGATTTTTGACCCCGATTTTTCGCTTAGATTGTTATCTTAACACCATTGAGGGAAAGTAATGCTAAAAGAAGTTTTCAAATTACCAGAGAACTGGCTGTTTCACGACGAAGTCGAAAGTGAGGGGTTGACTGTCTGGTTAAACGATTTTGGTGACCAATTAATTGTAAAATATTTTCCTATACCCCCTGATATTGATGCACCGTTACATGATCTGGGCAAACTGCGAGACAGATATCGACAGTTGGTGACTGATAGTGGGGGAGCCCTCATTGAAGCTGACACTATATATCTTCAAGACATTCTGACAGTTAAAATAATTAGTAAATCAAGGATGCAACCCGCCGGGTTTATTTATGTCGGTAGTTTTACACTTCCTTTTGCAGAATGCTCTTATGTCATTAGAATTATGTGTTCAGAAACTGGTATGACAGGTGTGCGAGAAGCAATAGTCACAAGTATGCTTATTAATAATTCTTTCGATGAAGATGCTGGAAATATTAAAGACTGGGAAACTGATCCCTATGATCCGAATATCAAAGCCGATTTTATGTCAAATAAGGCGGATGCTGTAGAATATGACGTCCTATTTCCTGATCATCCATTATCGAGACTACGTAATGCATTAAACGAAATAGAGAAGGAAATTGTTATTAATAAGAGTTTATATATGCAGGACAAATACATATATAAAATAGCCAGCAACAAATCAAAATGGTGGGAGTTTTGGAAATAATGAATATTTGGGGTCAGAGTGAACTTCCCCCAGTTTAACGGACACTCCAAATAAGAGACAATAGTCTCGAGGGGTGTTCAATGACAAAACGAAAACAATACAGCGCAGAGTTTAAACGGCAAGCTGTTGAATTGCT
>JAOUNS010000030.1 GCA_029880855.1 Gammaproteobacteria bacterium | reverse complement strand
GCACGCGAATTTTGCACGTCGGTCCTTGATTGATGTCGACGAGCGTTGGGGCCACCACCAGGGGATAACGGTCGGCGAACTGTTGTCCGGCTTCTATAAGGTACTCCGCGCACCCCGCGTTGTCGTCCGTCTCGCGCCTGTCAACGAACACGTCGACTAGCGCTTCGGATAACGCCGGAACACTTGTGTCAATAGCCACCGTAACTTTGCGCGCATAGTCCACAGCACTGCGTTGTATACATGGCACTTCCTGTCCATTTATCACTATAACACCCTTACTAAGAATAATGTCCGCGGGCACATTGTCACTTCCACACAGGACGTCGCAACCTAATAACGCCTCGTCTTCGATATCCGCTACGGTCATCTCACGCTCGAGCTCCATACGTCCGAGCCTCACCTTGAACGCCGCCCTTCCGTGCTCCTTGATGTACGCTCCCCCGGCACCGCGCAACAACGCGGCCCCTCTCAGCTGTGGCCTCGCACCTTCTAACAGCCGGTCATACATCTTTCTCGACAGGATGGTGCGCGTTGCTCCAGTATCGACCGTAAAAACCACCGGATATCCGTTGACTTGCCCACGAACGAAAACACCGTCCCCAAGGTGGTCGGGGACATGGTTAGTAGTGATATCTTCGTCTGCCGCCTCTTCCCCTGATGGGCCGTAACTAGCACCGCCGTGCTCTATGCGGACCTCCCTCTGGCCCCGAGAGATGGTCCCTTCCCGTTTAAAGGCTCCTGCTGCCCGTTGCTATCGTCACATGGCTCCTGCTTCTTGGGACATCTTCTTGCAAAATGCCCCAACTCATGGCAATGGTAGCACTCGACAGACCGCGGGTCACTCCGACGCCCATTCTTGAACGCTCCTGGACCCTTCTCCAGTCGCTCTATGCGCTCGAGTAACTGCTGTAGCAGCGATGCCTGCGTGGCGTCACTTCCGGTACGAGGCGCGTCACCACCATTCAGCATCGGTCTTCCGGAAGTCTTCATGTTACGGGGTGTTGCGTGGTTCTCGTCTGTCGCCCGTCTGGCCTGGCCACGTGGCGCGCGGTCGGCGCGCATGTCGATCCGCATATTCTGCCAATTGACCATGAAGTAAACAGCTTCCTCAACATCGCGTGGTTCCTTGTGAAATTCTACTTGAAGTCGCGCTTCTTGGTCAGTAACTCCATCTAAAAATCGTCTCACTAGATCTTCATCACGTGTTTTTCGGTCTCTACGACGGTGTGCTTTATCGTAGAGGCGTTTCAGTTCGGCTGCGTACGCTTCAATCGTCTCTCCTATCCTTTGGTTACGCCGGCTGAACTGTGCTGCATATGACTGCGGCGTCTCTATCACGCGATAACGCCTTGTCATCTCTCGGACTAGAAGCTCATAATCCGAGAGCGCCTCCGCCGGAAGTTGGGAGAACACGAACGAGCTGGCCTCACCCTCGATCCGCGGAAGGAGGTTGTCGAGCAGGTCCTCCTCGTCCCACTCGTAGCGCTTTCCGATGGCTTCGAATCTTGAAAGCCATACTTCCCAGTCCTCACTTCCGGTGAACGCAGGAATTTTACACGGTAGGCGCGCCGTATCTGCTGGCCGCCTACGACGCTCTCGGGTGCTGGCCGCACCAGCCCGGTGTAGGTCTCCAGCGCCGTGCGAGTTGTTCCTGTCTCGATGCACCTCCGCTATAGGGCGGCAAGCGTTAGCGCCGCCGTCGGGATGTGGACGTCTGGACGCGCGAAGTTCCCGCAGCTCCACCACAACTTCGCGCATCGTATCAGAAACGGCGTTCATAAAGTCGGCCATTTCATTGTTGTGCGCCGCTGGACTATTAGACACGTGGCCCTGGGGCGACGCTGCCTCGGACGTTTCACTTTCGTCGCCTGATCCGTTATTTGCACTCCGGCTTACAAAGAATACTTCTGACTCACTCTCGTGCTCACTCATTTTTATAATCTGTAGATTTAACTTTTATCTTTTAACACAGTGCACTTTCGAAAAAATAAAACGAGTATTTTTCTTTAAAATATTTCGCTCTAAATTTACTTATCAAACATTTAATTTTGTTTAACTATCCTGCAGCGAATTATAAACGAAACCAAATGCACAAATTCCGCTGGCCTAATAATGAGACGCTGATTATTGTGCAGCGTCGATCGATAATCTTAAACCTCCGGGTTTATCTGGATTAATAACACTGATGCACTTTATCACGATTTAATCCTTGGAATCGCTGGGTACACACAGCTGTACTAGTATTGATCGAATTCCTGGAACTACCCACAAGTTGAAGACTACACACTCGTTAACACATGTATGGTTTGAATAGGAATCACGTTTTAATTTTATTGAATAAATTCGTTTTTCTAAAATTATTATTTTACCACTATTTATCACACTTCTTGCTAAATGCACGGATTTCCACGTAAACGCTAACTAACTTGTCTCCGTTTTGCACAACTCAAGATTTTTTTTATCCCCAGATTATTTTAACACCACTTTAGAGATTTTCCATTTATGAAAATTTGACATTCAAAGCACAGAGAGGAGGTAACACAAAATCCGATGTCACCGGCTAGGCGAAGATCCGCGGCGTGTCTTGTTTAAGACACGACGATGACCGGCGGGTGCCGACCACACGTTGACCCAACAACGACGATAGAAGCCGTCCACGCGATGCCCCTTAACGTGCCCTGGTTCGGACTCGACGATGACCGATGGAAGCCGTCGACGAGAAGACACAGATTCGATCACTGGACCGGTATATGTAATACCGATCCCACCGCTGCCACCAAATTTATGTTGTGGATCCGAACGATTTTATTCCTTGGTAGCGTGAATAATTTTTTATTAAATCCACAAAGAAATCACGAACACTTTTCACTTTATTGAACACTTTAAAAACAATTCCACACATATGAAACTGATTCATTCCAGCACATATGGAGCACAAAAACAATTTAACCCCGAAGGGTGAAGTGACCCAAACTAAAAATAACGATTTAAAAATTCGCGATAAAGATGCTTCTTTTATTTTCTGTTAACGAGTAAATTCCTAAGTGCACTATTAGAACTATTGTGGCTTGACCCTTAATATTTTAATCTTAAAATATTTATGAAACACTTCAAAAATTCACATGAGAAATTCCAAAATCACTCACATTAAATCCTCGAGTAACCACTGTTTGGTAATAACGAAAACTAAACTGGCGGGTCTCGCACTAGCAGTGCGCAGGGTTTATATACTCAGCCCGACCCCTATCGGGCATGCAGCAATAGCGTGGTTTTAATTGAAAAATAATTAATAAAAATATTACGTCATCAACTGAGAGCGCGAAATTCAAAAATCTGCGTTAAAACATGTAGCTTTCATTATAGAATAAAGTTAAAGTTCTGTTAACCTACCAATAACTATTTTTATATGAAAATAACTAAGGGTCACAGGTTTAAGCCCTAATACTGATAAAGTACAACACATAGAAAGGTGTCATTCAAAATGCACAGCTAAAATCCTTATACTAAATATTATTGAAATTCAATAAGTTACAGATATAAAACAACTGTTTATGAAAATATGATATAATAATTTGAAGAGTAATTGAAGCACCTTTGTCTAAAAAACGTTTACTTTAAACAGATTTTAGTTAAATAAGTATACATTGAATGTAGCTCAAGGGAAACAACTGCTACTGTCCTAAAAGTGTAGTGCGGAGTTACGCCGCATAGTAACGAATCAAACTATATAAAATACTTAAAAAATGTTCACTTTTACGTCTTTATCTGTTACAGTAGTGTCAATCGAAATACAACAGTATTAACAATTGTTTTGCACCAAGCCCTCGAAATGAATTATCACCATAGACACATGTAAGAATGAATACATAGAAGGTTAAGACTGCTGTAGTAGTTATGTTCTGCAGACTGGAGGGCTTTAGGCCGGTCCCTGCCTGTACTGCCCTGGGAGGGCCGGGCAGCGATCATGGAGCCAGGTGCCTCCTGTACCTCCTGTCACCCCTTCCTTCATCAATGCAGCATGTATGAAGCCAGCCACCCCAGTCCCGGGTATCCAGTCCACCATGGGTCTCCCCAACCCCAGGGTGTGAGGGTCAGAACTCCTCGGCCCAGGGTGTGAGGGTCAGAACTCCTCGGCCCAGGGGTTTTCCTCCAGGTAGTGTTCTATTACCTCCTTCATGGCCAAGTTGGGGATCAGCTTGCTCTGGTCCAGGTCTGTACGTGTCACCGGGTCAAAGTGACCCACCCTCTGGAACAACCAGCATCACTTGGCATGAGACAATTATATATATAACAAATAATATTACTTTTCTTATGCCATAAAAAATGCTTGAAAAAAGGAATCTTATTTACCATGCAGACTGTGTTGTTAATTATGTTTGTGTGTACAGTGAAAGACTGCAGATCTCATGAAGCTGGGCAGATGTACCTGTAAGTGTTCTAGGATGTCTCGTTTGTCATACGTTATCCCGCTAGGTGTTATCACAGGGTCTTTCATCAGCTCAAAACTGATCTTCCCACACAGGCAGTCAGGAACATCACGCTTCTGCAACAAGTGGATTGATGAATTTGATATAGCATGCTTCTCTAACAAGATACATGCATATAAGCCAAAATGATGATTGTTATCACCTAATTGTCTAAGCATTTGCAAGCGCATCTGAAAGATGTGCCAAAATCCCACTTAACCCAACCACAAATTAAACAAACAACTTTTTAATTAAGGCATAGTTCTCTTCATCTTGATCAACAAGTTGATCAATGGTCAAGAATGACCATTTGTGAGAATGGTGATAAGATAAAGTCCAGCACATGCAGGGTAATTGTGTCACTCACCCTCCTCTTGTCATCAACTTGAGCAAAAAGGTTATTGATTTCTGCCATGCGTCTGTCCTGAAATTAAACCAAAATCTTTACATTTCACACGTAGATAAAGGCCTCACATTCTCCACAAAAGAAAATAACCATTATTTGTTGTTAACAAAAAAAGTTCATAAGTTTGTTACTTTCTAGTTTCTACACCCCATATAATTATTTGAAACAACTGTTTTTCTAACAATTCTTAACAGTTTGAACTTCTCTGTGCCTCAGAAGTAAGAAATAAATCCAATTAGGATGAATTATCTCTCCTAAGTGAGAGCTGGTGTGCAGCAATGATGGGAGGTGAGATGACCTGTTCCTCCTCGAGGTCGCGGATACGCTGGTCACAGTCCGTGTCCGACAACCGTTCACACTGCGCCACCTCCATCACCGCCTCACGACGCCTGAAATACACAGTGGTAGAAGTTACGTATGTAATTCACTTGGTCTCATGATATGTATAGGAAAATGTTGTCTACCCAAAATGCAGGCAGTGATGTGTTCAATCTCTAGACAGAGCTTGATTCTTCTTTGTAGAACTTCTGTTTTATGACTTAGACATTAAAAGTTCATAAAAATTTTCCTGAATTCAACTAGAACTATCGCTGTAAGCGATTCATACCCCCACCATTGTGCATTATAAAGCGGAAGCAAGGGTAAGATGTGTTGTGGAAAAAACATGGGCTCTGCACATCCCCTAGTTGAGGTGAATGTG